>CABURU010000017.1 GCA_902494085.1 uncultured Collinsella sp. | reverse complement strand
GGGGGCGAACGTTGAGATAACGTTCGCCCCCGCTTTGCTCTAGCCAGGTTGTTATGGGTGGGCGTGATGGCTACTCGTCGCGCTTCTCCTCGTGGCGAGCGGCAGCCCGCGCATCGTGGATGCCCTTGATTGCAGCATGGCGAGCGGTGCGAGCATCGTGCATGGCGTCGCGCGCCTCAGCGGCTGTTGCCTTGGCAGAGCGCAGCTTGGCGGCCAAGTCGGGGTTGGTCTCGGCAACCGCGGCGATCGTGGGGCCGTCGAGCTCCTCTTGCGTGGGCTCGGCCAAAAAGTCGATAGCATACTGGGCGGCCACCATGGAGCCCTTTGCCAGCACGGTCTCGTCGATCTTGTAGAAGCAGGAATGTTGGGCGTACGTGGCACCAATCTTGGGGTTGCGCGTACCTACAAAGGCGAGCACGCCCGGCACGCGGCGCAGGTACTCCGAAAAATCCTCGCCCGAAAGCGTGCCACGGTAATGGCCTTGACCGGTGGGGCCCAGGCACTTGATTACAGCCTGACGGCAGCGCTCGCTCGAGGCGACCTCGTTTTCGACCTTGTAGTTGGCGATGGTGTAGTCGGTGAGCTCAGCCTCGGCGCCCAGAGCTGCCGCGGTATGCTCCACGATGCGGCGCATGAGCTCCGGCATTTCCTCGTGGGTCGAATCGCCGTAGGTGCGCACTGTGCCGGCGAGGTAGGCCGTGCCGGCGATAACGTTGCGCGCGGTGCCGCCGTGCAGCTCGCCGACGGTGATGACAGCCGGCTCGTAGGGGCTAATCTCGCGCGAGACGATGGTCTGCAGGGCGTTGACGATCTCTGCCGCAACCATAACGGCGTCGTGGCCGCGCTGGGGCATGGCGCCATGGCACGAGGTGCCGCGGACGTCGATGCGGAACCAGTCGGTATTTGCCATGCGTGGGCCGGGCTCGCAGCTTACGGTACCGGCGTCGACCTCGCTCCAGATGTGCGCGGCGTAGGCGCCATCGACGCCGTCGAGCACACCCGTGCCAATCATGAGTTTGGCGCCCTGGCCGTTTTCCTCGCTGGGCTGGAATACGATGCGAATCTCGCCGTGGATGTCATCGGTCATGTGGCGCAGAATCTG
Source organism: uncultured Collinsella sp. (assembly GCA_902494085.1). Classification (GTDB taxonomy): domain Bacteria; phylum Actinomycetota; class Coriobacteriia; order Coriobacteriales; family Coriobacteriaceae; genus Collinsella. Next base: position 2,465 of record CABURU010000017.1, on the reverse strand, counting down.
CAACGTGCCGAGCATCATGGCGATATGGCAGTCGTGACCGCAGGCGTGCATGCAGCCCTCATTGACGCTGGCGAACTCCTCGCCGGTCTGCTCAGTGACGGGCAGGGCGTCGATATCGGCGCGCAGCAGGATGCGGCGGCGCGGCGTGCCGTCCTCGCGGTAGGCATCCGGCGCGGTGCCGCGAAGCGTCGCCACCAGGCCCGTCTTGAGCGGACGCTCGTAGGGGATATTCATGGCGTCGAGCTGGTTGGCGATGTCGGAAGTCGTGCGCTCCTCGGCAAGGCTCAGCTCCGGGTGCTTATGGAAGTGCCGGCGCTGCTTGATGATGTAGGGTTCAAACTCGGCGGCGATATCCTGGATGGCCGCGGTGACGTCGTCTGCCGCGCGAACCTCGGTTGCCGCCATAATCTGCTGTGCCTTGGTCTTCGTCATGGTCGATTTGCTCCTTGTTGGCTCGATCGCAAAATCGTACAGGCTCTCTCCAGTATGCCACCTGCCGCTAGGGCTGGTAAAGCTGCCGTTTGCCGCTTGGCATTTTGTAACCGAGGCGGGGGAGTACACTCGGGGGTGTTGAATTTCCTGCCAGAGATGGGGATGCCCATGCAACATATCGATCGGATTATTCGCTCCAAGAACGTCTTTACCGCGCAAGACGGCATCGATTCCGCCCGCGAGCTGGCGATTGCCATCGCGGGCGACCGCATCGTCGCAGTCGGTGCGCCCGATGACGTAATTGCCGCCGCACCTGCCGCCACGCCGGTGGTCGATTACGGCGAGCAGTTTGTCTGCCCCGGTTTCCATGATGCGCATCTGCACTTCTTCCATACCTCGGTCGGCTCCTCGCCGTACATGCTCATGGATATGGGCACGTCCGAGGCGGCACTGGTACAACATGCGCTCGAGTTTTCCCAGGACCTGCCCGATGACGCCTGGGTTGTGACGCAGGGCTGGCGCGACTACCGTTGGGACCCGCCCGAGCATCCTACCAAGGCGTCGCTCGATGCGGCATTCCCCGATCGTCCCTGCGTTATGTATTCGGGCGACGGGCACACGCTTTGGCTCAACAGCCGCGCACTCGAGGCGCTCGGCGTCACGCGCGACAGCGAGCCGCCAGCGGGCGGCAGCTACGACAAGGACGCAAGCGGCGAGCTTACGGGCATTGCTCACGAAGCGGCTGCCATGCAGTTGTTGCCGCGCTGCCTTGAGTGGCTGGGCGAAGATCGCATCGCAAGCGCTTACGCCGATCAAATGAGGCGCATGGCCGAGCAGGGCATCACCTCGATCTGCGATATGTCGCTCATGCCCATGCCAGGCTGCGATTTTATCCGCGACGACGTCTACGACAAACTGCAGACAGCCGGCAAGCTGGGCATTCGTGCCCATCTGTTCCCCACGCTGTTGGATGACCAGTCGCGTCTAGAAGAGCTCCAGGTACGTTATGCGAACAACGCGCTGCTTTCGGCGCCGGGTTTTAAGCAGTTCTTCGATGGCGTGTCGAGTGAACACACGGCATATCTCACCGAGCCCTATACCAATCCGCGCTTCCCGGGCGACCAGGGCCGTCTGACAGTCCCGGCTGAGCGCATGCGAAAATTGGTTCTGGCGGCTGCGGAGCGCGGTCACACCGTGCGCATCCACGTTATTGGTGACGGTGCGATTCATGCCGCGCTGGATATCTTCGAGGAAGCAGCCGACCTGTACGGCCTGCCCCAGCACGGCCATAACACGCTCGAGCACCTGGAGAACCTTCTGCCCGAGGACATCGACCGCCTGCGCAAGCTCAACGTGGTTGCTTCGAGCCAGCCCTGCCATATCACGCTCGACCCGGGTGGTCCGGAGCGCGACCTGGGCTTGGAGCGCAGCCGCATCATGTGGCCGTTCGCAACCTATAAGCAGCGCGGCATTCGACAAGCCTTCGGTACCGATAGCCCCATCACAGCTGTTACAAGCATGAACGTGCTCTACACGGCTATCACGCGCCAGGACCCCAAAAGCCACTGGCCCGAGGGCGGCTGGTTGCCGAGCGAGCGTATCGACGCGGCAACGGCCCTGCGCAACTACACCCTGGGCAGCGCCTATGCGGTAGGCGACGAGCAAAACCTCGGCAGCCTGGAACCCGGCAAATACGCCGACCTGGTAGTCCTGGATCAAAACCCACTCACCATCGACCCCCAAGAACTGCAAGCCACCAAGGTTCAGGCCACCTACCTGGCAGGTAACGTAATCTACGAGCGCTAGCCTCATACCCCACTCATAGGGGGCACGTTTCAGCAACGTGCCCCTTTCTTGTTCGCAACATCTGCATCGCCATTTTGCTGCACTGACTTTTCTGAATGCCGGGCCCGAATTAGTTAACCTGGCTCCCGGGGCGGACCGGAGGGCATGAAGTTTGTCGCGAGTTCCGCACGCAAAGGAAAGCACTTAATGTGCTTTCCGTCTTGCGCAGGACTGTAGAGCAGCAAACT
>CABURU010000016.1 GCA_902494085.1 uncultured Collinsella sp. | reverse complement strand
GTACTCGAGCTGCATGAGCTCGTCCCAGGTGCCGCCGACGCCCATCAGGAACACGGCGTCGTAGCCCTCGTCGGCGACCTTGTCGGCGAGCGCGGTCATCTTCTTGCCGGTCTCGTAGAGCGCCTTGCCGTCCTCGAGATAGCCCTCCTGGTCGAAATGCATGATCTCGATCTTCTCGGTTTCCTTCATTTGTCTCTCCTTTCTGGGGTTGTTTCCACATCCCCCATGCCAACGGGCATCAAAACCCGCTTACATTCCGTAACACTCAGCCGCTTTGGCCTTAAGTGCATTGACTGACTCTTCGTAGCCCTCTGCCTTGACCTCCATCTGTTTGGAGACGGCGTCGAGATACGGGTGCACGTCCCATGACTTCAGACGCTCGGCGATCATGGCCGCAATCGTCTGGAAGAACACAAGGTTGGGGATTGCGCTGAGCAGCGGAGCCACCTGAGGCACCACAACCTCGTGAGCCCTACCCTTGGGATGGGCCGTGAGCAGCACCGTTTTTGTCGTAACGTTCGATAGCGCATCAGCGATATTCGCAAGACGCTCCGACCCCTGCGGATCGTCGACGATAAACACCAGATAGCCCGGAACGATCTGCATCTCGGGACCGTGGACGAACTCCTCGCCCTCGTGATGCATGGCGGGAATCTTGATGGTCTCGCTCAGCTTGAGGGCCGCCTCCTCGGCAACACCGTAGTTTGGGCCGTTGCCGACGACCATGGCGGGCGTGTGCTCAGAAAGCTCGAGCATGTGGTCTTGGACATATGCCTCGGCGGTCTTGCACATCACGGCATTGGCCTGGATAGCCTCGCGCAGGTCGTCAAGACGCGAGGCAACGCCCTTGGCGTCAATCGTTCCGCGCGCCTGACCGCCGTAAATACCAAAGAGCACCAGGTACTCAACGAGAACCTCGACGCCCAGAGTCACAAAGTCCACCGACTCGACGCCCACACCGTAGTCAAGAACGATGTCAGTGTGCTCCTTGATGGGCGCCTCGACGTTCGCCGTGAGCGCAACTGCAGCCATATCGTGTGCGCGCATGTAATCGAGCGCCGCAATCGTATTGGTCGAATAACCACTCTGCGAGACGGCGATGTTGAGCGCATGCCGCGGATAGGTGTGTTCAAAATCGACGAAGGCCTCAGGCGTCACAACGGACACCTGCATCTGCAGCGCATCTTGCAGGTAATCGCGGGCGCAATCGGCGGCATGGCGCGACGAACCCGAAGCAACGATGCGCAGTGCGTTAAAAGAACCGGACTGGAAAATATCAACGAGCTGCGCTACCAGCTCAGACGAACGCTCGAGGTTCTCCCCCATACGCACATGGGCAAGCTGAACGTAATCGAGCATCTTCATCGTCTCACCTCGTTACAAATCATTAGTATTTGATACCAATCACAGTTACAGGTTACGGCTTTTTGATACCTCTTTGTCGATTAATTTATCCCCTTCGGCGAACGGTCGATTTTGGACCCTGTAAGGTTGTATATACAGCTGACCCAACGATCAAAACTAGTTAGTTTCCCAGGCGTTATTCACAAAACACCAGCTAGTACGTATAGGTATATCCACCCGCATCACCGCGGTTAAACGACTTGACGTACTCGATCGCTTGGCCGCTCGCATCGAAGCTTACGCACTCCAGCGTCAAGGCAAGATCGCCCTGCTCCAGTCCAAGCAGGCCGGCATCTCGTGCGCCCAGCGCTTCGATATCGAGCTTTTCCTGTGCCATAACTGGCTTTCGGCCCAGCATCTCATAGGTCTCGTACAAGCTGAAGACCGACACGTCAATATCTTCGATTGTGGGAAACAGAAGGCAGGGAATCAGCGCCGTCTCAATCGATACGGGGCTACCGTTTATGCAGTTCAGGCGTCGAATGGAATAGAGCAGGTCGTCCTCGGCGATGCCAAACAGGTCGGCGTAGTATGGCCCCGCATAACGCTTGGAACGCGCGAGAATACGGACGGACGGCTCGCCGCCCGAAGCACGGACCGATTCACGGAAACCGCCCGTGCGTTCAAAAAAAGCAGGTACTTTCTGTGCCACAAAGGCACCTTTTCCCCGAACACGGCGAATCTGCCCGCGCCGAACCAGCTCATCGACAGCGCTTCGGATGGTCAAGCGTGTCGTACCAAATTCCTCGGCGAGGTCTTTTTCGGACGGAATCATGGAACCCGTGGGATATATACCGCGCTCGATACGCTCCTCGATGCGGCGTCGAATGCGCATATAGACCGGGGTGGCATCTACTGTTTCAGCCATTGTTCACCTGCCACGCTCCTCATGTCGTTCTCTTCGCCGTTATCGGCAAAGCGGAACTTTGTGGGCAAAATCACCGACTTGCAATGCTCCACAAAACGCATGTCCTTATCCAATTCGATCGTGCTCTCATAGAACACCGGCGTTCCCTCTTCTTGCTGGAGCAGCTCGGCCTCTTCGGCGTTCAAACGCGAGATGGAGATATGCTCACGTCCATGCTCAACACGCACGCCACCTTCTTTGAGCAAGACATCGTAAAGGCTCTCGCACTCAAAATCGTGCTCGATAAGCGATGGGCACAGGGACAGGTTAACGTGAGCCGTCTCGATTGACGCCGGCTCGCCCTCAATAAGTCGAACGCGCTGCATGCGAAGCAAAGGAGCGCCTACAGACACCCCAAGCTTGTCGGCAAGCGCCTCATCCGCCTCGATGGTCCCGGTGGAAACCAGACGAGAAGAGGGGTGCAGGCCGGCAGTCCGCACAGCATCGGAGAAGTTATACGTTTCCTGGAAGATGTTCAGCGGCTTGGGAGGACACACATACGTACCCGATCCGCGACGGCTCTCGAGCGTTCCACACGAGATGAGCCGCGTGATACCGGCGCGCAACGCCGTACGCGAAACGCCAATCTCTTCGCACAGCACGCGCTCAGCCGGCAGGCGATCGCCGCCGGCAAGCTGGTGGTGCTGGATATACCAAAGAATTCCCTCAACAGCACGATCTTTGGGGGGAATTGCATAAGATTCGCCTGCCATTGCACAGACTCCTCATTCAGAAACGTATGCCGCCAAAATTAGACCAGCCCTCCCATGGCATCAAATTCGGCCTTGATCTTCTCGGCAACATTCCGATACGACTTATATAGACTTGAATCGCGTTTGACTTCGTCGGTCATAACGGGAATCTCTAATTTGGAAACCTCGTCTTTTCCCGTCTGAACCGCCACAACAACGCCCATACCAAGACACATATTACGCTTGGCAGCGTTTATTTTCGCCGCCTTGGCAGGATTTGCCAGGATACGCTGGGCAAATTCCTTTTTTGAGACCACTTCCTCGGCCTCCGGATCGCCCGCCTCGGCCACTTCGCACTGCAACACGTCCGCATAGTCAAAAATCTTCGGCTCGCCGCCGCGCTGATGCACGGCCCACTTGCGACGCGTGGCATCCTGGTAGATAGCCGGCAAAAACGTAAACCGCGGCGGGTCCAAAATCGTATCCGTGATGGTAAACACATCGGAATCAAAGGCATCCTGCGGGTTTTTCTTCTTGAACAGCCCCATATCAGCCTCCCGTACTAGCATTAAACAACTCATGCTGAATATAGCACCAATTTCAAGCCACTGCTTTATCGCATCGGTGCGTGGCGTCTATGGCTCGCCCAGCGGAAGAGTTCACGGACGAGGGCCGGGGTGCCTGCCTTGTTTTGAGAAGTGGGCTCCGC
>CABURU010000015.1 GCA_902494085.1 uncultured Collinsella sp. | reverse complement strand
TCGCCTGCAAACAGCCGCGATTGGGGTCCCGCCTACGGAATCGGAACGAAAGGTCACCGAAGCTTTCGCCAGCATCGGCGCCTTGTGCGAACGCTAGCCTAGCACTGCTCGAGCGCCTGCTCAAGGTCGGCAATCAGATCGGCCGTGTCCTCGAGGCCGCACGACAGGCGCACCATGTCGGCAGAGATGCCACAGGCGATGAGCTCCTCATCGTTCATCTGGCGATGCGTGGCGTTAGCAGGATGCAAGCAGCAAGTGCGGGCGTCGGCCACGTGCGTGGCGATCTGGGCGAGCTTGAGGCTCTTCATAAAGGTCTCGGCCGCCGCGCGACCACCGTTAAAGCCAAAGCTCACAACACCGCAGGTACCGTTGGGCATGTACTTCTGAGCCAGGTCATAGTACTTGTCGCCCTCCAGGCCCGGATAGCTCACGAAGCGCACCTTGGGATGACTTTGCAGGAACTTGGCAACGGCCAGGCCGTTCTCGCAATGACGCGGCATGCGCACATGCAGGCTCTCGAGCGAGCTGTTCAAGAAGAACGCCGCCTGCGGGTTCTGCATGGGGCCAAGATCGCGCATGAGCTGCGCGGTGGCCTTGGTGATGAAGGCGCCCTCGCGACCGAACTTCTCGGCATACGTCACGCCGTGGTAGCTCTCGTCGGGCGTGGTGAGACCCGGGAACTTGTCCGCATGAGCCATCCAGTCAAACTGACCGTGGTCGACGATCACGCCGCCGAGGTAGGCAGCATGGCCATCCATGTACTTGGTGGTGGAGTGCGTAACGATGTCTGCGCCCCACTCAAAGGGACGGCACATCACGGGCGTCGGGAAGGTATTGTCGACCATCAGCGGCACGCCGTGGTCATGTGCGGCCTTGGCAAAGCGCTCAATATCGAGCACGGCAAGGGCGGGGTTGGCGATCGTCTCGCCAAAGACGAGCTTGGTATTGGGCTCAAAGGCTGCCTCGAGCTCCTCGTCGGTGCAGTCGGGGGCAACGAACGTGCAGGTCAAACCCATGCGCTCCATGGTATGTGCGAGCAGGTTGTAGGTACCGCCGTAGATGGCAGAGCTCGCGACCACGTGATCGCCAGCGCCGGCCACGTTAAAGATCGCGAGGAAGTTCGCAGCCATACCCGAGCTCGTGAGCATCGCAGCGGTGCCGCCCTCCATCTCGCAAATCTTGGCGGCAACCAGGTCGCACGTGGGGTTCTGCAGACGGCTATAGAAGTAGCCCGACTCCTCCAAGTCGAACAGCTTGCCCATGTGCTCGGACGTGTCGTACTTCCACGTGGTGGACTGGTAGATGGGCACCTGGCGCGGCTCCGCGTCGCCCGGGCGATAGCCGCCCTGAACACATGTGGTACCGATAGTCTGCTCGCTCATATCTAGCTCCCTTGCCTGGGTTACGTTTTATTCGGTTCACGATACCGCTACCCCGCACCCCTCTCAACCCATCCTCAAGGTAGGTTATGTGACCAATTAATCAGGGGTATTTATCTCAAGCGTTGGGCATTTGCTCGATAGATAAAAATGAGGCATACATGAAGCTCTCGATGATTACATGCGCCGGCACGGGTACCATAGGCGGGTACACCGTGACCAAGGAGACAACGATGAAGCAAATCGATACGGCCCAGCTCGACATCACCGCCTGTCAGGCTCAGGCTGCCGAATACCACGCCCGCGGCTTTAACTGCGCACAGGCCGTCGCCTGCACGCTCGCACCCGCCGTCGGGCTCGACCCCCAGACCGCCTTTACCCTCACCGAGGGCTTTGGCGCCGGCATGGGCGGCATGACCGAAACCTGCGGCGCCATCTCGGGCGCCGTGGCCATCATGGGCTTTGTAATGAGCGACGGCATGGAAAACCCCAAGACCAAAGGCCAGACCTACAAGCTGTCGCGCGAAGTCGCCAAGCGTTTTAAAACGAAGAACACGACGACCGTCTGCGGTACGCTCAAGGGCGTCGGATCGGATAAGGGTCCGCTCCGCAGCTGCCCCGGCTGCATCGACGATGCCGTCGAGATCGCCTGCGACGTGCTCAAGCAGCTCGCCGAGTAAACGGCAACAGCATAAAACGACGGCCGGCGCGCTTGGGATCCATCCAAAAGCACGCCGGCCGTCGCCGTTAGAACTCGGCAAACTCGGGAGCGCCGACCTCAATCTCCTCGCGCCCCGCCATAAGCTCGCGCATCTTAGCGCAAAACGACTCCTGCTCCCCCGCTTTAAACACCAAATGAAGTGTCACGGCATCCGCGTAATCGGTATCTGAAACCTTGGCACCCGAATCCTGCGCCAAACGAAGCACCTGCTCATACTGCGGATAGGCCACGTGCACGTCAACCGGCGCGACACTCGTCATCTCGACGATCTGCCCGGCCTCCTGAGCCGCAGCCACCGCAGTCTGCGTCGCCACGGTATAGGCGCGTACCAAGCCACCGGGCCCCAACAGCGTGCCACCAAAATAGCGCGTCACTACGCAGCAAACATTTTTGAGCCCCGCACCGCGCAGCACCTCGAGCGTCGGCATGCCGCTCGTGCGGCTCGGCTCACCGTCGTCGCTCTGGCGCTCGCGTCCATCGACCAAAATCCATGCGGGAACATTGTGTCGAGCGTCGTAATGACGCTTGCGAACCATCTCGATAAAGGCATTCGCCTCATCCTCAGACTCAATATGGATCAGCTGGGCAATAAACCGGCTCTTGCGGTCCATAAACTCGCCCGAAGCCTCAATATTCGATTGCAGAGTAAAATAGCTGTCCAACAAAGCCCCTCAACAACAAGCAAAGCAACAAACAGCCTCAATAATACGGCAAAGACAGCACCGTTGCCCTCGTCAACAAGAACGGAAACGCCAATGATACCGTCACCAACAGCGAGAACCCGTCAGCGCGAGCAAGGTGCCTTGAAAGACAAGGGCATTGACCTTATGGTCATGCCCGAAGGCTTGAAAGGCAGATTGCCGCGCTGACGGGTTCGCAGCGTCAACATAGTTGCTGAGTGGGCCTATAAGCCGGGTTCTGTCGTGAACGGTCATTTATCTTGTCTGCACGTTACCGTGCAGTTCCACGCACGCTACCCGAACGCGGACCGGGCCGGCCCATAGCGTTCCTATTCGCGCTTGCTCCGGATGGGGCTTGCCAAGCCGCCGTGTTGCCACGACGCTGGTGGTCTCTTACACCACCGTTTCAGCTTTTCCCTTTACGCCTTGCGGCGCAGGTGGGAGTCTTCTTTTCTGCGGCGCTTTCCGTCGGATCACTCCGCCCGGCCGTTAGCCGGCATCCCGCCCTCTGGAGCCCGGACTTTCCTCACGCGTACTGCAAGCAGCACATCGCGCGACCGTCTGGCCCACTCAGCAGTGCAAGAGTGTAACACACCGTTGCCGCAGGCAATGGCACAACGCAAACGCTCGACACGATAAACCAAGAACCGCCATGCGCTACAATGGTCCTGTCGATGGGCAACGTCGTCAGTCGAGACGCGACCGCGCTCCGCACCCCTCCGTCTACTCGGTGCGTTCCCGCCTCCTCCCCGAGGCGGGATGTCGGCGTTTTTTCATGCAGCGACAACCAAATAGCCTGTGGACAGCATGGGCAGCATCGTGCATCTCGGCACCAAATGCAAAAAGGGACCCGTCCATTACGGACGGATCCCTTAAAACAAGTGATCGTCAAACCGATTTACTCGGCGTCGGTCTCCTCGTCCTTCTTCTCGGAAGGAAGCGGGGTAACCTCGATCTCGACGCCCAGAGTCTCAGCAGCGGACTTCATGGACAGGGAGATACGACGACGGTCGAGGTCGATCTCCATGACCTTGACCTGAACCTTGTCGCCCACGTGGGTGACCTGAGAAGGCTGATCGACGTGCTTGTTGGCCATCTCGGAGATGTGCACCAAGCCCTCGATGCCCTCGCCCAGGTCGACGAAAGCGCCGAACGGGACAAGCTTGGTCACAGTGCCCTCGACGATAGCGCCGACGGGGTACTTCTTGACCAGTGCGCGCCACGGATCCTCGGTGGTCTGCTTGAGACCCAGGGAGATGCGCTCGCGGTTGAGATCGACGTCGAGAACCTCGACCTCGACCTCCTGGCCGACCTTGACAACCTCGGAAGGATGGTTGACGTGGTTCCAGGAGAGCTCGGAGATGTGGATGAGGCCGTCGATACCGCCGAGGTCGACGAAGGCGCCGAAGTCGACGATGGAGGAAACGGTGCCCTGGAGACGCATGCCAGACTTGAGCTTGGACAGGATCTCGGAGCGCTCGGCCTTACGGGACTCCTCGAGCACGACGCGACGGGAGAGGACGACGTTGTTGCGGTTGCGGTCCATCTCGATGACGCGAGCCTCGATGCGGGTGCCCATGTAGGAGGTGAGGTCCTTGACACGACGGAGGTCGACGAGGGAAGCGGGCAGGAAGCCACGCAGGCCGATGTCGAGGATCAGGCCGCCCTTGACAACCTCGATAACCTCGCCCTCGACGTTCTCGCCGGAGTTGAACTTCTCCTCGATGCGGTTCCAAGCACGCTCGTACTCGGCACGCTTCTTGGACAGGACCAGACGACCGTCCTTGTCCTCCTTCTGGAGAACCAGAGCCTCGATGGGATCACCGAGTGCAACGATGTCTGCAGGGTTAGCGTCCTTGCGGATGGACAGCTCGCGGACCGGGATAACGCCCTCGGACTTGAATCCGATGTCAACGAGCACCTCGTCATGCTCGATCTTAACGACAGTGCCGTTAACGAGATCGCCCTCATCAAAGTCGGTAATCGTACCGTCGATGAGGTTGTTCATCTCCTCCTCATTGACATCGTCAAGAGAGAAAATGGACGAGTTCTGAATCTCACTCAAAGGTGGACCCCTTTCGAACTACGGGGCCCCGATTGCTAGGACCTACAGAAGGGTGCGACAAGCACACAACGTTTAGGAACACTCGGGAGCCGACAGATACTAATGTGACGCTTATGCAATCACGTTCGTATAGGTTACGGGGAAATGAGTTCGATTTCAAGCGTGAACTGCGATTTTTTACTCGTGTGGAGACTTTTTCGTAATCTTATGAACACACGTCTCCGCAACTTGACGATAACCAGCCAGGCATTCGGCTTTGGGGTAAAGTATCCGGAGCCAACGATTCTAGATCGATTTTTCGAGAAAGGTGCCCGCGTGCTCAAAGCAGTCGTTTTCGATATGGACGAAACGCTTCTTAGCATCAACCTCAACGCGTTCATCCTTCGCTATTTTAAGGATGTCTCTTCGATGCTCGCGGATATCGGGCGCCGCAGCCGCGGTGGCACGATGGCACGCCTCGGCACCATCCTGGTCGACCTCAACGCCAATCGCCGCAGCGGCACGGACAACCGCACCAATCTTGAGTTTTACCAAGAAGAGGTCGAGCGCCGATGCGGGATCTGCCTCTCCGATCCCCTCATCTACGAGGCGTTTACCTACTATGACCGCGAAGTTCTTCCGTACAAGAACGACGATGTCATTAACGCCCACGCTATGCCGGGCGCGCACGCCGCGCTCCAGGCCGTACAGGACGCTGGACTGCGTTGCGCGCTCTTTACCAACCCCAGCTTTCCCCAGGGGGCCATCGAGTGCCGCATGGGCTGGGGCGACCTGGCCGACGCCCCCTTTGAACTCGTGACGCACATGGGAAACACCACCCGCTGCAAGCCCGATGCTACCTACTATCTAGAGCAGCTTCAGGTGATGGGGCTCGAGCCACACGAGGTCCTTATGGTAGGCAACGATCCCAAACGCGACTTCCCGTCCCCCGATTGCGGCATCCAAACCGCCTTTGTGGGCCAAGGCAAGCCCAGCCGAGCCACCTGGCGCGGAACCATGGAAGACTTCGCCCGCGAATTCAACGCCGTAGTAGAAGCCTTCTACGAGCACCAAATAGCCGACGAACTGTCGTAGGACCCCTCCCTCGCTCCAAACAAAATAACGCCGCAGACCGAATGTGACAAAGGTTCAGCCCCTTTTCACATTACAAAGATGGCGCCGATGTTTTGGCAACGACAGACACTATGACCCAATCCGAGGGCACTAAAAAGATAGGAGCCCCCGCTCGTGACCGCGGGTCGGGGCTGCGACAATGATGTTGAAGTGCCATAGGCGCAGCCGCG
>CABURU010000014.1 GCA_902494085.1 uncultured Collinsella sp. | reverse complement strand
GAGAGCGCTTGACTGGCAGTCAAGAGGTCAGGGGTTCGATCCCCCTCGTCTCCACCCGAGCATTGAATGAGGCTCCAACGCAAGTTGGGGCCTTTTTTCATATTGGCACACAAGGTCAAAGGCGGCACCATGATCCTCCTGGTCGACAAGATCGAAAAAAGCTTCGGCGCACGCGTCCTCTTTAGCGGCGCGTCCTTCCAGATCAACCCCGGCGAGCGCTTCGCGCTCGTGGGTCCCAACGGCGCCGGCAAAACCACCATGCTCAAAATCATCATGGGCATCGACAGCCCCGACGCCGGTCAGGTCCAATACGCCAAAGACTGCCAGGTAGGCTACCTAGAGCAGGAAACCAACCTGGAGCACAAGGACACCACCATCCTCGCCGAGGTCATGGCCGCCGCCAAGGAAATCCGCCGCATGGGCGAGCGCGCCAACGAGCTGCAGGCCCAGATCACCGAGCTTTCCGAGCAAGGCAAGGACGTCGACGCACTCCTTAACGAGTACGGCCAGGTCCAGGACCGCTTTGAGCATCTGGGCGGCTACGAGCTCGAGAGCAACGCCCGCAAGATCCTGTCCGGCCTGGGCTTTAAGGTCACCGACTTTGAGCGCCCGTGCTCCGAGTTCTCCGGCGGCTGGCAGATGCGTATCGCGCTCGCCAAGCTCTTCCTGCGCCACCCCGACCTGCTGCTGCTCGACGAGCCCACCAACCACCTAGACCTCGAGAGCGTCCAGTGGCTGCGCGGCTTTATTGCCAACTACGACGGCGCCGTGCTCATCGTCAGCCACGACCGCGCCTTCATGGACGCCTGCGTCGACCACGTCGCCGCGCTCGAGAACCGCCGCGTGACCACCTACACCGGCAACTACAGCAGTTACCTCAAGCAGCGCGAGGACAATCTGGAGCAGATGCGCGCCAAGCGCGCCGCCCAGGAGCGCGACATCGCCCACATGCAGGTCTTCGTCGACAAGTTCCGCTACAAGCCCACCAAGGCCGCCCAGGCCCAGGAGCGCATCCGCAAGATCGAGCAGATCAAAAAGGAGCTCGTCATCCTGCCCGAGGGCCACAAGCACATCGACTTTAAGTTCCCCGACCCGCCGCGCTCCGGCGACATGGTCGTAGGGCTCGAGGGCGTCTCCAAGTCCTACGGCAACAAGCACATCTACAGCGATATCGACCTCAAACTCTACCGCGGCGAGCACGTGGCGCTCGTCGGCCCCAACGGCGCCGGCAAGTCCACGCTCATGAAGATCCTCGCCGGCCTGGAGCCGCCCACCACCGGCACGCGCGACCTGGGCACCAACGTGGGTGTGGCCTACTATGCCCAGCACGCGCTCGAGGGCATGACCGAGTCCAACACCGTTCTGCAAGAGATCGACACTGTCACGCCCAAGTGGACCGTACCGCAGCAGCGCAGCCTGCTGGGCGCCTTCCTGTTTAGCGACAACGATTCCATCGAGAAGCAGGTTCGAGTCCTCTCCGGCGGCGAAAAGGCGCGTCTGGCTCTGGCCAAGATGCTCGTGGCGCCCGAGGCGCTCCTGTGCCTAGACGAGCCCACCAACCACTTGGACATCGACTCGGTGGACATGCTCGAGAACGCACTGCAAAACTTCCCCGGTACCATTGTGCTGATCAGCCACGACGAGCACTTGGTGCGCGCTGTGGCCAACCGCATCATCGACATCCGCGACGGCAAGGTCACGGTCTACGATGGCGACTACGACTACTACCTCTTCAAACGCGAGGACCTCGCTGCCCGCGCCGCCGCCGAGGCAGCAGGGGAGAGCGCACCTGCCGCGGCCAAGTCCACCAAAGCCAACGCCGCCCAGGACAGCAGCCCCGCCGCGGCACCCAAGCCGGCCGAGGGCAAAAAGACCAAGGAGCAAAAGCGCGCTGAGGCACAGGCCCGCGCCGCGCTCAACAAAAAGCTCAAGGGCGTGCGCAACCAGCTCAAGAAAATCGAGACAGAGCTGGACAAAAAGCGTGCCCGCTATGACGAGCTTATGGAATTGATGGCAAGCGAAGAGCTTTATGCCGATCAGGACAAGTTCAACGCCGCGCTGGGGGAATATAACGGCCTTAAGCAAGAACTGCCCAAGCTCGAGGACGAATGGCTGGAACTTTCCACCCAGATCGAAGAGGAGACCGCGCGTGAACTCTCGTAAGGCCGCTGCCGTGGCGATGAGCATCATCGCCATCGCGTGCCGCATCTGCGGCATCTTTATGAGCGCGATGACCGTGCTGCTGTGCTTTAGCGGCCTCACCGCCAAGCTGCAGATTGTGGGCTTTGTCGTTGAGCTTTCGCGCGCGTTGCCGAGTGCTATCGCCGGCTACGGCGTCATCACATCGCCCTTTGGCGGTGTGTTCCGCCTGGATTACGCCATCGTGGCCATCATCCTGTTTGTGGCCGATTACCTGCTCACGCGCGCCTCGCGCCGCGTCCGCTAGGGGAGCGCCATGTCCAGCAGCTACTTCATGAACCTGCTCGCGAGCGCCACCGCCGTCATCATTGGCATCGTGATCCACGAGAGTGCACACGCCGCCGCGGCCTGGGCGCTCGGCGACAAGACGGCCCGATCGCGCGGGCGCGTGTCACTCAACCCGCTCAACCATATCGACCCGTTTGGCACCATCATCCTGCCGCTGCTTATGCTCGCGGCCGGCGGTCCGGTATTTGCCTTCGCCAAGCCGGTGCCCGTCTACCTCAACAACCTCAAGCACCCCAAGCGCGACGAGCTCCTGGTGAGCGTGGCCGGCCCCGCATCGAACATCGCGCTCGCCTGTCTTGCCGCGGTCCTCATGCGCCTAGCCTATGGCAACCTCTACACCAGCATGTCCTTTGCTGTGGCGTCCCAAATCATGAACTTCGGCGCCACGTTCATCGTAGTCAACCTGTCACTCGCGTTCTTCAACCTCATCCCGATCCCGCCGCTCGACGGCTCGTCAATCATCGTACCCTTCCTCAAGGGCAAGGCTCTCAACAACTATTATCGTCTGCAGCAATACGCTATGCCCATCCTCATCCTAGTGCTGTACCTGCTGCCCATGTGGACCGGCATCGACGTGATCGGCCGCTATTTCGACGTTACCGTGTATCCGCTTGCTGAGCAGCTGCTCAACTTCGCAATCGCCGGCATCTAAGGTAAACTTACAGGTCGAACGTGCAAAACGGTCGTAACATGCACCCAAACCGCGCCGCGAAGGCGCCGTCAAAGGAGGTCGAAGATGTCGTATCGCGTGTCGACGCAGGTCTACAGCGGACCGTTCGACCTGCTGCTGCAGCTGGTAACCCGCCAAAAAGTAGATATCGGCGCCATCTCGATCAGCGAGGTGGCCGAGCAGTACCTTGCCGAGGCCGAGCGCATCGAGGCGCTGGACCTTGACGTGGCGAGCGACTTTTTGCTGGTCGCGGCAACCCTTTTGGACATCAAGGCTGCCTCTCTGGTGCCGCAGGAGGCCCCGCGCAAAGCCGATGACGACGATGGCGAGTTCGACGAAGACCTCGAGGAGCTCAGCACGCTCGACGGCGACGCCTTGCGCGAGGTCCTGATCCAACGCCTGATTGCCTACAAGCAGTTTAAGGGCGCGGCTGCGGCCCTCGGTGCCCGCATGCAGGCCGAAAGCCGCATGCACCCGCGTGTGGCCGGACCCGACCCCGAGTTCTTGGGCCTCATGCCCGACTACCTAGCCGGCATCACCCTGCGCGGCCTCGCCGTCATCTGCGCCGACCTGGACGGCAAGCGCCAGACCTTCCTGCTGGAGGCCGAGCACGTGGCGCCGCATCGCGTGCCGCTCGACCTGACGGTGGCCTCGGTCGACCGCTTTACCATGGCGCACCAAACCTGCACCTTCCGCGAGCTGTTGGACGGCGATGCCACCACCGAGCAGCTCGTCGTCACCTTCCTGGCCATGCTCGAACTTGCCAAGCGCGGCTCGCTCACGCTGAGCCAGGACGAGATCTTCGGAACCATTCAAATCAACCGAGTCGAGGGAGCCGAGGCATACGTGCCCGGCGAGGGCCCCGAGCTCACCGAATAGGAGCCGCAACCATGTCAACCCTTTCCGGGCTGGAGGCAAACAGCCTCAAAGGCGCCCTCGAGGCGCTGCTGCTAGTGTCGAGCGACCCGGTGAGTGCGCCCGCGCTGGCCGGCGCACTGGATATCGCCCCCGGCGAGTGCGCGTCGCTGCTCGCCGAGCTCAAGGTTGAGTACGAGGAGGCCAACCGTGGCTTTCAGCTGCGCGAGGTCGCCGGCGGCTGGCGCCTGTTTACGCATCCCGCCTACCATGACGTGGTCGAGGCCTATGTGTTGAGCTGGGACACGCAAAAGCTGTCGCAAGCGGCGCTCGAAACCCTGGCAGTCATCGCCTACCACCAGCCCGTGACGCGCGAGGTGGTCAAGGGCATCCGCGGCGTCAATTCCGACGGCGTCATCGCGTCGCTCGTGGACAAGGGCCTGGTGCGCGAGCTCGGTCGCGACCCCCAGCGCGGTCAGGCCATCATCTACGGCACGACCAACGCCTTCTTGGAAAAGTTCGGCCTGCGCTCCACCCGCGACCTGCCCGACCTGGAGCAGTTTGCCCCCGATGAGCAGTCGCGTCAGTTTATCCGCGAGCGCCTGAGCGGCCGCAGTATTCAGTCCACGCTCGAGGAGCAGGCCGAGGACCTGGACGAAGAGCGCGAACTGCTCGATACCGATGTTGAGGATGTTGAGGCAGCCGAGGACGAGGATACCCTGGTTGTCGACGATACCTCGGAGGACATGCATGACGAGGACTAACGAAGCAGGGGAGACGCGCACCGCAAGTGCCACGGGCGGCGCCCAGCCCGTCTACCCGCACACCATGCGCCTGCAGCGCTTTTTGGCGCGCGCAGGCGTGGCGAGCCGACGTGGCTCGGAGGATCTGATGACCGCCGGCCGCGTGACCGTCAACGGCGAGGTCGCGACCGAGCTGGGTACCAAGGTAGACGTCGACCGCGACCATATCGAGGTCGACGGCATGCCCGTCAAGCTCAACCAGGGCGCCGTGTACCTGATGCTCTACAAGCCAACTGGCTACCTCACCACCATGAGCGATCCGCAGGAACGCCCTTGCGTGGCCGACCTGGTCCCGCGCGACCGTTTTCCGGGGCTCTTCCCGGTGGGTCGCCTGGACCGCGACACCACAGGCCTTTTGCTCTTTACCACCGACGGCGACCTGTCGCAGGATCTGCTGCACCCGAGTAAGCACGTCTACAAGACCTATCAGGCGCTCGTGGACGGCCACTTGACCGATCGCGACTTGGAACCGCTCCGCCGTGGCATCGAGCTCGACGACGGCCTATGCCAGCCGGCGATCTGCCGAATCATTAACGCGCGCGAGGCCGAGGCCGTAGCTCCCCAGGGCGTCAAGCCCGGCACCACCGCCGTGGAGGTCATCATCCGCGAGGGCCGCAAGAACCAGGTCAAGCGCATGCTGAGCAAGATTCACCATCCGGTAATCCGTCTGCATCGCTGCAACTTTGCCGGCCTGGAGCTCGAGGGCGTGGCCAAGGGCTCGTGGCGCGAGCTCACCGACCGCGAGGTGCAGATCCTAAAAAGCGGCGGCATCCCGCCCAAGCAGGCCAGCTCCAAGCGCGTCGCCGCGCCGGCGACCAACACCGCCAGCCGCACGCGTCACCACGGCAGCCACGGTTCTGCGCCCAAGCGCAACACCTACCGCGAGCGCTACACGGGCTAGGCAACCCGCCGCGCCCCAACGCCCGCGAACCATACCAGCACGTCACCCATCGAAAGGAAGCATTGCATGATCGTCGCCATCGACGGCCCAGCCGGTTCCGGCAAGTCCACCATCGCTAAGGAGATCGCCCGCCAGCTTGGCTTTAACAAGCTCGACACGGGCGCCATGTATCGCGCCGTCACCTTCGCCGCGCTCGACCGCGGCATCGATCTGGACGACGAGACGGCCATCGACGCCCTCGCCGAGCAGATCGAAATCCGCTTTACCAACGGTACTGGCGAAGATACTCGCCTGACCATTGACGGCCAGGACGCTTCGGCCGCCATCCGCACCCCGCAGGTCGACGCCAACGTATCCAAGGTCTCGGCCTATCCGGGCGTACGCGCCGCCATGCTCATCCACCAGCGCCGCGCCGCCGAGGACCGCGATATCGTGGCCGAGGGTCGCGACATCGGCACCGTCGTGTTCCCCAACGCGCAGGTCAAGATCTTCCTGACTGCCGACCCGCGCGAGCGCGCCCGCCGCCGTGTGCTGCAGCGTCACCAAAACGACGCGCAGCCGCTCACGTCCGAGCAGCTCGAGGCCGAGGTCGACGAGACCCTCGACGCCCTTAAGCAGCGCGACAAGCTCGACAGCAGTCGCGAGGTCGCCCCACTCGTGCCCGCCGAGGACGCCGTGCACGTTGACTCCACCGCCCACACCATCGATGAGGTCGTCTCGATAATCGAGGACCTCATCAACCAAAGGAGGTAGCCCATGCGCCTGTTTAAGCAGACGCCCGAGGACTATTACAACGCCCCGTATGCCGAGTTTCCCGCGCTCATCCGCGGCACCGTCTTCGTGGTCATGGCAATCCTTTGGGCTTTCTCCAAGCTCATGTGGCGCTGGAAGGTCGAGGACGCCGATCTGCTGTTTGAGCGCCAGGAAGGCCGCGGCAGCGTGGTCATCTGCAACCACACCTCGATGGCCGAGCTCTTGGCCGTGGAGACGGCGCTGTTCTTTGGGGGCCGCCGCATTCGTCCCATCTTTAAGTCCGAGTTCGCCAAGAGCAAGATTGTGCGCTGGGCCTTTAGCCGCGTAGGCGGCATCCCCGTGGAGCGTGGTACTGCCGATATGAAGTGCCTGCGCGCCGCCCAGCATGCGCTGCAGCGCGGCGAGGACGTTCTGATCTTCCCCGAGGGCACGCGCATCCGCTCGCGCGAGATCAAGCCCGAGTTCCACGGCGGTTTTGCGCTCATCGCTCAGATGGGCAAGGCGCCCGTTAACCCGCTCGCCATCTGCGGCTGGTCTGACATCACGCCCTCGGGCAAAAAGATCATGCGTCCCAAGAAGTGCTGGATCCGCGCCGGCAAGGCCGTCTCGCTTTCCGACGCACCGGCTGGGCTTAAGCGCACGGAGCGCCTGGAATGGTTTGAGTCCGAGGCCATGAACCGCGTCTACGCCATGCGAGACGAGCTGTGCGCCGAGCATCCGGGCAGGTTCTAGCCATGAGCGAGAACGTGACGAACACCACCGCGACTGTGTCCGGCCAGGCAACCGCGCCTACCATCGAGATCGCCGCCCACGCCGGCACTTGCTACGGCGTACAGCGTGCGCTCGATATGGCGCTGGCCGCTGCGCCGCAGGCAGAGGAGTGCACTCAAGTTCACACCTTGGGGCCGCTCATCCATAACCCCATCGTGGTGCGCGAGCTTGCTGAGGCAGGCGTCGGTCTGGCCGACACCTTGGACGACGCCGCAACCGGCACCGTGATCATCCGCGCCCACGGAGTGGTGCCGCAGGTAATCGATGCTGCCCGCAAGCGCGACCTTACCGTGGTCGACGCCACCTGCCCCTACGTGAAGAAGGTCCATGTGGCAGCCGAGCGCCTGGTGCGCGAGGGCTACCGCGTGATCGTCGTGGGCGAGCCAGGCCACCCCGAGGTCGAGGGCATTCTGGGCCACGCCGGCAATGATGCGCAGGTCGTGAGCTGTGCCGCCGACGCCGATGCCCTGTCGCTCAAGGGCAAGGTGGGCCTCGTTGTGCAGACCACTCAGACCGCGCAGAACCTCGCCGAAGTCGTGGCCGCTATCACCCCGCGCGTGCAGGAGCTGCGTGTGATCAACACCATCTGCGCCGCCACGAGTGAGCGTCAACAGGCAGCAGCCACACTTGCCAACCGCTGCGACTGCATGGTCGTCGTGGGTGGCAAGAACTCGGGCAACACCCGCCGCCTGGCGCAAATTTGCGCAGACGCCTGCGAGCGCACGTATCACATCGAGGAAGCTTCCGAGCTCCAGGCCGCTTGGTTTGCCGAGGCGCGCCACATCGGCATCACCGCTGGAGCCTCCACCCCACAAGAACACATCGAACGCGCCGTCGCGCGCATCAAGGAGCTTTGCCGCTAACCATGGACCAGACCGTACCCGCATACGCCGCCGAGGTGGCCGATTACGGGCGCAGCCGCGACCCCGAGCCGGGTGAGGGCGCGCTCGTAAAGAACGTGCGTCCCGAATCGCCCGCATGGGATGTGGGTATCGAGCCGGGCATGCGCGTGCTCACGGTCAACGGCGAGCAGCTCACCGACATGATCGTGTGGCTCTGGGAGGCAGACGACGACACCGTCGACCTCGAGGTTTTCGACCCGCGCGACAACAGCGTCACCCCCGTCGAGCTCGACCGCTTCCCGGGCGAGGACTGGGGCCTGGAGTTCGACGGCCCCATCTTTGACGGCATGCGAACATGTGTGAACGCTTGTGTGTTCTGCTTTATGACCATGCTGCCCAAGGGCGGCCGCTCCACGCTCTACATCCGCGACGACGACTATCGTCTGAGCTTTTTACAGGGCAACTTCGTCACGCTGACCAACCTTTCCGACGAGGACGTGCAAAACGTCATCCAACGCAACATGAGCCCTATGAACGTGTCGGTCCATGCCGTGAGCCCCGACGTCCGCCGTCGTATGATGGGCCGCAACGCCCAGCGCGGCATGGACGTACTCGAGGCCATCATGGCCGCCGGCATCGAGATTCACGCGCAGATCGTGTTGTGCCCCGGCATGAACGACGGCGAGGAGCTGGAAAAGACCCTGCGCTTTTGCGAGGAGCACGAGCAAATCACAAGCCTGGGCATTGTGCCGCTCGGTTTTACCAAGCATCAGAACCGCTTTAGCTGGTCATACAGCGATAAGCCCGAACTGGCGCGCGAGACCATTGCCATGATCCGTCCCTACCAGGACCGCGCCTTCGAGCGTTTTGGCCGACACACCTTCCAGATGAGCGACGAGTTCTACCTGGACGCCGGCATCGATCCGCCCGAGGCGGACTTTTACGACGGCTATCCGCAGTACTACGACGGTATCGGCATGATCCGCTCATACCTAGACGAGACGGACGATGTGCTTGCCGCCGACGCCGAGCGCCTGTGCCGCGTCCGCGCTGGCATCGCCGAGCGCAGCCAGCACCTGCTGTGCCTCTCGGGCGCCAGCGCACGCGACACCGTGGCACGTTTCGTGGAATCGCCGCAGGGGCTCGCCGGCACCGTCACGGCCATCAAGAATCGCTACTTTGGCGGCAACGTGGACGTGACCGGCCTCATCGTCGCCTGCGACATTCTGGAACAGCTGCCGCAGGACCTCTCGGGGGTTATGCTCTTTGTGCCTAAGCTCATGTTCAACGCTGACGGCATGACGCTTGACGAGTATCATCGTGACGATTTACTCGCAAGCCTTACCAGTCGCGGCGCCGAGGTTCATGTGGTGTCGACCATGCCGCATGAGCTGCTCGATACCCTGGAGCACATCCTTGGCATTGTGCCTGCCGACTCTAACACTTCCACTGACCCTACCCATTAAAGGAGTGCAGATGAAACCTATCGTCGCCGTCGTCGGACGCCCCAACGTGGGAAAGTCCACGCTCGTCAACCGCCTGGCACAGACCTCGGACGCCATCGTCCACGAGTCCCGCGGCGTCACACGTGACCGCTCGTATCACACGGCCGATTGGAACGGCCGCGAGTTCACCATCGTCGACACGGGCGGCATCGAGCCGCTCAAGAGTGATGACGTGTTTGCCACGTCCATTCGCGACCAGGCCCTCGCCGCCGCCGAGGAAGCCGCCGTCATCCTGTTTGTGGTCGACGGCCGCACCGGCGTCACCGAGGAGGACGAGTCGGTCGCCCGCATGCTCAAACGCTGCGACAAGCCGGTCTTTCTGCTGGTGAACAAGCTCGATAACCCCGATCGCGAGAACGACAGCATCTGGGAGTTCTATTCGCTCGGTATCGGCGAGCCCACGCCGCTCTCGGCGCTGCACGGCCACGGCACCGGCGACCTGCTCGACGATATCGTGGCCCTGCTTCCCGAGGAAGAGGACGAGGTCGCCGATGAGTTCCCCGACGCGCTGAACGTCGCCATCATCGGCCGCCCCAATGCCGGCAAGTCGTCGCTGTTCAACCGCATCCTGGGCGCCGACCGCTCCATCGTGTCCAACATTGCCGGCACCACGCGCGACGCCATCGACACGGTCGTCGAGCGCAACGGCAAGCACTACCGCATGGTCGACACTGCGGGTATCCGTAAGAAGAGCACCGTGTACGAGAACATCGAGTACTACTCCATGGTCCGCGGCCTGCGCGCCATCGACCGTGCCGACGTGGCGCTGCTCGTCGTCGACGCCTCCGTGGGCGTTACCGAGCAAGACCAGAAGGTCATGGGCTTGGCCATCGAGCGCGGCTGCGCCATCGTGGTGCTGCTCAACAAGTGGGACCTGCTCGACGACGATCGCAAGCGCGAGGCCTGCATGGAGACCATCGACCGCCGTCTGGGCGTCATGGCCCCCTGGGCCCAGTACCTGCGCATTTCGGCCCTGACCGGCCGCAGCGTCGAGAAGATCTGGGCAATGGTAGACGCCGCCGAAAAGACGCGCTCGCAAAAGATCAGCACCTCGCGCCTCAACACGTTCCTCACCGACCTGCGCGAGTTCGGTCATACCGTGGTGGACGGCAAGCGTCGCCTGCGCATGCACTACGTGACCCAGACGGGCGTCAATCCGCCGACGTTTACGTTCTTCGTCAACCACAGCGACCTGGTCAACGACACCTACCAGCGCTACGTGGAGAACCGTATGCGCTCGACCTTCGACTTTGCCGGCACGCCCATTCGACTCTTCTTTAGGAAGAAGGAGCAAAAGGATGCATAATCCGATTCTTCTGACCGCCATCTGCGCCGTGGTCTCGTTCTTTATCGGAGCGATTCCGTTTGGCCTGATCTTGGGCCGCGTGTTCAACCACACGGACATTCGCAAGGCGGGCTCCGGCAACATCGGCACCACCAACGCGCTGCGCGTGGCCGGCCCCAAGGTGGCCGCGCTCACGCTGCTGCTCGACTGCCTTAAGGGCGCCATCTGCGTCCTTATCGCGCGTCCGCTCATTGCCGACTTGGGCTATGGCTTCCCCGTGAGCATTATGGCCCCCGGCGCCGCCGGCGACTGGATGCTCGGCGTCATCTGCCTGGCAGCGGTGTGGGGCCACATCTTCTCGCCCTACCTCAATTTCCATGGCGGCAAGGGAATCGCAGTTGGTCTGGGCGTCATCCTCGCCTGGTATTGGCCAATTGGCCTGTCGCTGCTGGGCATGTTTATCGTGGCCGTCGCCATCACCAAGTTTGTGTCGGTGGGCTCGCTTGCCGCGGCCATCGGTCTTCCCATCGCTGCTTGCGCGGTCTTTCCGTACAGCAGCCTGGGCCTCAAGTTCTGCATGGCGATAATCGGCATCACCGTGGTGTGGGCCCATCGTGCGAACATCAAAAAGCTCATGACCGGTAAGGAGTCCAAGCTCTCGTTTACCAAGCGCGTCACCGAGCCCGACGATAAGTAGGAGAGAGTCATGAATGTTGCGCTGATTGGCTCCGGCTCCTGGGGAACCGCCGTCGCCGGCCTTGCCGCCGCGCGAGCCGAGCGCGTGACCATGTGGGCCCACAGCGAGCAGACGGCCGCCGGCATCAATGGCGAGCACCGCAACCCCCGCTACCTTGTGGGCTACAAGCTGCCCGGCAACGTCGTCGCCACCACGGACCTGGTGCAGGCACTCGACGGCGCCGAGGCCATCATCTTCGCCGTTCCTTCGACGCACCTTCGCAGCGTGTGCCACCAGGCCGCGCCCTTTATCGCCGCCGATACCCCGGTGCTCTGCCTCACCAAGGGCATTGAGCCCGAGTCCGGCCTGCTCATGAGCGAGGTCATCGCCAGCGAGATTGGCAACGAGACGCGCGTGGCGGCGCTCTCGGGCCCCAACCATGCCGAGGAGATCTGCCGCGGCGGACTTTCTGCCGCCGTCATCGCCAGCAAAGACGCGCAGGTAGGGGAGACCTTTAAGAACCTGCTCCTATCCACGGCCTTCCGCATCTACCTGTCGCAGGACATGACCGGCGTCGAGGTTTGCGGCGCCATGAAAAATGTCATCGCGATCGTATGCGGAATCTCCGCCGGCACCGGTGCGGGCGACAACACGCTCGCCCTCATCATGACGCGCGGCCTGGCAGAGATCAGCCGTCTGGTGCACGCCCGCGGCGGTCAAGCTATGACCTGCATGGGACTTGCCGGCATGGGCGACCTCATTGCCACCTGCACCTCGGAGCATTCGCGCAACCGCACCTTTGGCTACGAGTTTGCCCACGGCGTGTCGCTCGACGAGTATCAGACGCGCACGCATATGGTTGTTGAGGGCGCCGTCGCGGCCCGCAGCGTGAGCGAGCTTGCCCGTTCACTGGGCGTAGACATTCCGCTCACCTTTGCCGTGGAGCAAACGCTCTACAACGGTGTTACTTTGGATAGGGCACTCGAGATTCTTACCGATCGCGTCCCTTCTCAAGAGTTCTACGGACTCACCGACTAACGCAGAAAGGCTTCTACCATGGGTTCCATTAAAATCGCTCCGTCCGTCCTTTCGGCCGACATGGCCAACCTCAAGGGTGAGCTCGACAAAATCGCCGGCGCCGACTACGTGCACTTCGACGTTATGGACGGTCACTTTACCGGCAACCTCACCTTTGGCGTTGACATCCTTAAGGCCGTCAAGCGCTCCACCGATGTACCGGTCGACGCACACCTCATGGTGTCGAACCCCGACGAAACGGTCGATTGGTACGCCGACGCCTGTGCCGACATGATCACCGTGCACTACGAGGCCTCCACGCACCTGCACCGCACGCTCACCCATCTGCAGCAGCGCGGCGTCAAGGCCGGCGTGGTGCTCAACCCCGCCACCCCCGTCTGCGTGCTCGATAGCATCATCGACATTGTTGATATGGTGCTGCTGATGAGCGTGAACCCCGGCTTTGGCGGCCAGAGCTTTATCCCCGGTACCATTGCCAAACTGCACGAGCTCAAGGCCATGTGCGAGCGCCACGGCGTTTCGCCCATGATCGAGGTCGACGGCGGCATTTCTTCCAAGAACATCGCCGAGGTTGTCAAGGCTGGTGCCAACGTTCTCGTGGCCGGTTCTGCCGTATTTAAGTCCGAAGATCCCGCCGCTGAGGTTGCGCTGCTGCAGAAGCTGGGCAACGAGGCTGCACAGGAGGCATAAATCCTTATGACCGCAGGTCAAAACCGCATACCCGTGAATCTTGACTATGCCGCCTCGACGCCCATGCGCGCCGAGGCGCTCCTTGCGCAGCGCGAATATGACGACAGCGAGCTTGCCGGCGTCAACCCCAACTCGCTGCATTCGCTCGGCCGCAAGGCTGCCGCGCGTCTGGAGGTTGCACGTGGCGAGATCGCCCGCAGCTTTGGCGCGCGCGTTCGCCCGTCTGAGATTGTTCTGACCAACGGCGGCACCGAAGCCAACCAGCTGGCGCTACTCGGTCTTGCCGAGGGTGCACGTCAGCGCGACCGCAAGCGCGATCGTGTGATCGTTTCGGCCATCGAGCACGATTCGATTCTGGACAACCTGCCGCTGCTGCGTGCCGCCGGCTTTACCGTCGACCTGGTGCAGCCCTGCCGCGCGGGCTACATTGAGCCTGCCACGCTTGTCGAGCTGCTAGGCGACGACGTGGCGCTCGTGAGCATTATGGTTGCTAACAACGAGACCGGCGTGGTGCAGCCCATCCGCGAGCTGGCCGCGGCCGCACATGCTGCCGGCGCCCTGTTTCATACCGATGCCATCCAAGGCTACTTGCACATTCCGCTCGATGTCACCGAGCTGGGAGTTGACGCCATGACCGTTGCCGCGCACAAGATCGGTGGCCCCGTGGCATCCGGCGCGCTCTTCCTTAAGAGCCGCACGCCGCTGCGCCCCCGCATCTTTGGCGGCGGACAGGAAGCCGGACGACGTGCCGGCACGCAGGACCTGCGCACGCAGCTGGCCTTTGCCGCTGCCGCCCGAACGCTGGCGCCCCATGTGGCCCAGGAGCGTGCAACGCTGCAAGCCCTTTCCGACAAGCTCTACACCACGCTTACGGCCCATCCGCGTATTCATGCCACCATGGGCGACTACGCGCAGGCTGACCGTCTGCCCGGCATGGTATCGATCTACATTGACGGCATGGACTCCGAGGAGCTCATCATCAAGCTCGACGCCGCCGGCTTTGAGGTTTCGGCCGGATCGGCTTGCTCGAGCGGCAGTATGGATCCGAGCCATGTTTTGAGCGCGATGGGTATTGGCCGCGAACAGGCCCTGGGTGCACTGCGCATTTCCTTCGATGACCGCGTGAATCCGGGCGATCTGGACGAGTTTGCCCAGACGCTGCTCTCGATCGTAGGCGCCGTATGATCGTCGCCGAGCTCGAGCGTGCGCTGCTGGCACGCTATCCCAAGACGGACGCTGAGAGCTGGGATCACGTAGGTCTCTCCGTTGGCGACCCTGCCGCGGAGATTACTGGCGTAGCCTGTGCGCTCGACGCGACCGAGACCAATGTTCGTCGCGCCCAAGAAGCCGGTGCCAACGTGCTGCTGACGCATCATCCCATATACATCAAGGCGCCCGAGGCCTTTTGTCCGGCGGATGCCACACGCCCCCAATGCAGCGCGGCGCTCTACGAGGCAGCGCGTTGCGGCGTGAGCATTATCTCGCTCCACACTAACCTGGACCGGTCGCACGAAGCCCGCGTCTGCCTGAACGAGCTGCTGGGTGCCACACCCGTGAGCTCACTGGAGCACTTGGACGACCCCGAGGCCACCGGCCTGGGCGCGCTTGCAACGCTCAACGACCCGTGCACGCTGCGCGATCTTGCCACCCGTGCTGCCACGGCCTTCGGCAGCGACCCGCGTGTGTGGGGCGAAGCCGATCGCCCGTGCCGCATCGTCGCCATTTTGGGCGGCTCCCTGGGCGACTTTGGAGAGCTCGCCATCGCCGCGGGCGCAGATGTCATCGTAACCGGCGAGGCGGGCTACCACGTGGCGCAAGACCTTGCCTTGCGCGGGCTGCCGGTGATCTTGCTCGGCCACGACCGCTCCGAAGAGCCGTTCGTTGATATATTGATGAACTCTGCAGTTGACGCCGGGGTCGACCCCCGTCATGCGATTAAAATACTGAACCCTTGCCAATGGTGGACTGTGACAAAAGGAGAGAACTTATGAGCGCCGGCGCTACGCTACTCAAGCTGCAACAGATCGATTTGGAGCTCGCCCGCAACAAGAGCGAACTTGCCAATATGCCGGAGCTCAAGGAGCTCGCTTCCAAGCGCAAGACCTATGTGAAGCTCAAGTCCGAGATGACCAAGCTCTACGCCCAGCGCAAGGATCTGGACATTGAGCTTGACGATCTCAACACCACCGAGATTCAGACTAACAACGCCATCGAGGCTGCCAAGAAGCGCCACGTCGACGGCTCCGACTACCGCGAGGTTCAGGACCTGGAGAACGAGCTCGCCACCCTGGCCAAGCGTCTGGACAAGATCGAGCACACCCGCAAGGACGTCGTTGTCGCCCATAAGGAGGCGCTCGACCGCGAGGCTCGCGCACAGGCCATCATCGCCAAGTTCGAGGAGGGCGTAAAGGCCGACACCAAGGCCGCCCGTGCCAAGGCTGCCGACCTGCAGGCTCAGATTGACGCCGCCACGAAGGAGCGCACCGCGCTTGCTGCCACGCTGCCGGCCGACGTTCTCACCGACTACGAGCGTCTGCTCAAGCAGTTCCGTGGCCTGGCCGTCGAGACCATCCAGGGCAACATCCCCACGGTCTGCCACACCGCACTGCAGGCATCGTCCATGAGCGACCTTAACCACGACGGTAGGTCAATTACGCACTGCCCGTACTGCCACCGTCTCCTGGTGCTCCCGAGCAAGGAAGCTTAAACGATGGCGGCATCCAACAATTCAATGCAACTTGAGGGAAAAACGATCCTGCTGGGCATTACCGGCGGGATCGCCGCCTATAAGTCGTGCAATATCGTGCGCCTGCTGCAAAAGCGTGGCGCGCGCGTCAAGGTCGTTATGAGCGAGCATGCCACCGAGTTTGTGGGCCCGCTCACCTTCCGTGCGCTCACCAACGAGCCCGTTGCCGTGGGCCTATTCGACGATCCCTCCGACCCCATCCACCACATTTCGCTGGCGCAGGAGCCCGACCTGGTGGTCGTGGCGCCCGCGACGGCCAATATCATCGCCAAGATGGCCAACGGCATCGCCGACGACCTCATCTCCACTACGTTGCTTGCGACGCCGCGACCCATCGTGATCGCACCCGCTATGAACAACGGCATGTGGAAGGCGCCGGCGACGCAGGCCAACATGTCCACGCTGCGCGAGCGCGGTGTCCATGTGGTGGGACCCGGCAGCGGCTACCTTGCCTGCGGCGACGTGGACACCGGACGTATGAGCGAGCCCGAGGACATCGTCGAGGCTGTCTGCGAGGTGCTCAACCCCGCGCCTCAGGACCTGGCAGGTAAGCGCATCGTGATTACCGCCGGCCCCACGCACGAGCCGATCGATCCGGTGCGATTCATTGGCAACCGCTCTTCGGGCAAGATGGGCATCGCCCTGGCGGGGGAGGCCGCACGCCGCGGTGCCGAAGTCACGCTCGTGTTGGGACCGACATCGCTCGATGTTCCCCGCGGCGTGGAGTGCGTGCGCGTGCAAACCGCCGCAGAGATGCTCCAGGCGGCACTGAGCGCCTTCCAGACGGCCGATGCGGCAATTTGTGCGGCTGCCGTCGCCGACTATACCCCGGCGGCCCCTGCCGACCATAAGCTCAAAAAGGCTAACGAGCGCCTGGATCGCATCGAACTGGTCGAGACGGTCGATATTTTGGCCGAGCTCTCGCGCCAGAAGGGCGAGCGATGCGTGATCGGATTTGCGGCCGAGACCGATAACGTTGTCGAGTACGCAGAGCGCAAATTGGCCCGCAAGGGGTGCGATGTAATAATCGCCAACGATGTCTCACGCACCGATTCGGGCTTTGGGACCGACACCAACAAGGCCTGGATTGTGAGCACAACGGGTACGCAAGAACTTCCCGTACTAACAAAACCCCAGCTCGCAGATACAATTTTGGACTTGCTTCAAAATTTGTAAAAAAGTTCTTGCACAAGTCTAAAGTTTCGGGTTAATATACTCCCTGTTGCGAGCGAGAGCAGAGCAACAAACAAAAGCTTCGGGACGTGGCGCAGCTTGGTAGCGCACTTGACTGGGGGTCAAGGGGTCGCTGGTTCGAATCCAGTCGTCCCGACCAGAAGTTTGCAGGTCAGGCACCTAGTGCCTGACCTTTTTTGTTGAAGCAATTGCTTAATTTTGATTAAGCAACAAGATGCCAAAAATCTACCTGCGCGATATTGGCTTTTTGCGGTTACTTGCGCGTTTTGCACGCGCTTGAGCCGATTTATTAACGCGATATGAATCTACATACGCGTAGCTGGTATACAGCCGAGTACAGACTGTATTTATCGCGGCGATTTACACAGATATAGCGACTGTATCGAACAAGTGTGTCGCTGTATTTATTCCAGTAGTTCACTTGATCGGTGGACAAGTGGGCTGTTGCAACGAAACGTCAACCAGGATGGGCTCCATACGAGGATGCCGCAGGGGTAATGGCGGGGGAGTGCGGCAGGCGCTCTGAGAGCCGCTGTATGACCCCATTTCTCTTCAATCCGACTACCCGTGCCATGAACCTGAAGCCGTTCGTTCGGTCGCCAAAAGAAAGCACGCGCGGGGTAACGCGGGCTTTGCGCTAGACAAGCTAGAAGCACCAGGCGGGGGAGACGCAAAACCAGCCCGGCGCGGAGTTGCTGTCCGACGGATTGCCGCTGCTGTCGACATGGAGGAAGCCCTTCGAGGCGTTCGGAAACACCGAACGCTCCCACCAACCGCTGCCAATGGCAATGGCAGAGTTGGGATTATAGTTCTCCGTCACCTTGCCTTTGAAGGCCTCGTACTGGGTGCCCTCGGAGGAAGTCCAGGGATAGGATGCCCAATAGGAGGTGGGGGGCGATCTCAGAGTAGCTGAGCAGGAACAGCTTGTCCGAGGTAGCCGTCACGGCGGCGTTCTTGTTCTCATCACCGCCCCCGACATTGTTCGATAGCTTTTTGACGGCCTTCACCTTGGACTGGAAATCGGAGGGCATCAGATTCCAGATCTTGCCGGAGTTCATTTTCTGACGGAGTTCAGACTTCTCCCAACCGCCGGCGTTGGTGTCAATCGCGTTCATGGGGGACCAAATGCCCGTCGTGGTGGTGAGGAACGTGAGGCCCGCCTTGCCGGATCCGCCTGCAGGGTCATCATGATTGATGCCGATAATGCGGTAAGTCAGCGTCTTGCCATCGGTGAGCTTCATCGAGAACTCGGTGCCGGCATCCATCGCGGCCTTCGCCTTGGCGTAGGCGGGCGACGCCTCGCCCTTGGCGGCGATGTCCTCGGCAACTGCCTTCTGCTCACCGAGGGTCCAGTCCTTCGCGTGTCCTTCGCGTCCTTGGCGAGCGCCGCCTGGACGGTCGCGGAACCCGCGCCGTTACCGCTGCCGGAACCGCTCGGTTCCCAAGTCCCACCTGCTGTCCCGTTTACCAATACTCCCGCCACCGTGTTGAACTGGTTCTTGATTGCCGACGAGACCCAAGGGCCGGCTATCATCACAACCAGGACGATAATCGCGATGACCAGAACGTACTCGATGGCTCCTTGGCCTCGGAGGCGGGTATTCCTAGGAGATACCCACCCCCCGAAGGTTAATTGCCGCTGCATGCATATGCGACACTCCCTTCGCATGGGGATTGATATTGCATGCAGAGCGTACGTTAAATCGAACCGACTAGCCCGTAACGTGCCGCTGAGGCAACGGCGGCACGGGTGCCCGCGCCACATAAACTGCTTGCCGTTTTGTTTCTTCAGACCTACTGCCACGCCTTCGGGAGGATAACGCCGGGGGCGCAGTGATTGAAGTCACTATGATTGGCATAGGTTGGGACATTCCAATCGGAACAGTCGAGGTTTAGATTTTTGCAATAGCTAAACATGCCGAGCATATCCATAACATCTGAGGTCTTCCACCCTGGTCCAAATTTCACGCTTTTCAGCGAACTGTCGGTGGAAAAAAGGAGACGTAAATCGCCGGCTTTCCGCGTCGACCATCCGGAGATGTCAATCTCCTCGACCTTGTAAAGGTTTTTGAGCGCCGAGTCGAATTCGACGACCGAGGACGTATCCCAGCTTGAAATACTGAAGGAAGTCGCATTGCCGCAATACGCGAATGCGTGCTGCAGATTTGTGCAGTTCGACATGTCGAACTTTGCCAGATCAAAGCTCTTGCAGTTCTCCATGTACTGAAAGCAAAATGCCAACGAGTGGATTTCTTTGCCATCGTCAATGGCCTTTACGGCCACGATATTATTTCTGTTAGGCCACCAGGGGGCAGTCGTCTTGCCGTCGTTTCCCACGGTCGCGGTGGCGTATCCATTTTCGAACCCCGTATAC
This sequence comes from uncultured Collinsella sp., assembly GCA_902494085.1. Lineage (GTDB taxonomy): Bacteria > Actinomycetota > Coriobacteriia > Coriobacteriales > Coriobacteriaceae > Collinsella. The sequence goes on along the minus strand of CABURU010000014.1, from coordinate 2,697 downwards.
ACCGCCGTCACGCGGCGGCTGTTGAGCATGTCACCGACTCTGGGGACCCCGCGGCGCTTGTAGAACATGAGGCTGTGGTCGTCCTCCGAGTACACGGCGAACGCTATCCCGTGAACGGGGTCCACGATGTCGGCGTCGGTCAACGACCCGTTGCCGCCGCCCGTGCCGCCCGACTCCCAGCTCCCCTTTGAGATTCCGTTGCCGAACGTCCCCGCCACCGTGTTGAACTGGTTTGTGATCGCAGACGAGACCCACGGTCCCGCGATCAGCACCACCAGGACGATGATCGCGATGATCAGTACGTACTCGACTGTCGACTGCCCCTTCGGGCGGCGGGTAAATCTGGGAGATACCCCCCCCCGAAAGGAATTTCCGCTGCACGCATGTGCGGCTCCTCTCGGATTGCTTTGGCTGATGCTGCAGAGGATAGACGCGATTACTAAGGATGAGTCAACAATGCCGCAGCGGCATTCACACTAAGAGGGTAAGGCGTTCGGAGTGACATCCCGTTCCAAAACGTATACTTGATTTAAGGCGGAGTGGAATGTGGGCGCGCAAGGAGATGCGGAATCGATGAGAGCCTCAAAAAAAACTACTGCAGTGTTATCATCTTTCATCCTCTCTATTCTTCCATTTCTGATTCTATGGGAGGCTTGGTCAGCCCTCCCTGATACAATTCCCGCTCATTGGAGTGGGGGTGTGGTTGATCGATGGGGTAATAAGCTTGAATTGCTGGTTGTTCCGCTGTTTTCTCTGATTGGTTCTATTGCAATTTCTGTGTACCTTATTGTTTCCACGCGGCGAAGAGAGTTCGCGGATTTCTCTGCTCGAATGCGACGGGACTTTGTTGCGTGCTATATTTCTATCCTTCTTTTATCGACAACCTGCTCAGTGATAATTGCCGTTTGGGTTCAGTTGATTCTTACGCAAAGCACTGCGGTTGATGGGGGGCTTGGACTATCGATCCTGTATTCCCTTCCCGGGCTATATGTGATCTTGTGCGCTTTGCCGCCTTTTTATGCGAGCGGCGAGAGCAAAAAGGCAGAGCGCCTGATAACAGTTCTTATTGGCGGCGCGGAGATTGTTCTTTGTGGAATAGTGCTTGAAAGTTCGGCTGCCTCTTATGCGATGATTGGACTGATGATTCTGTTCTGTGCGTTTGAGATTGTGTCACAGGTAAGGGATAGCCGGTCCTTATGAGTTGAATTACGCGCGTGCGGATATAAAGGTTGGCATGTTAAATTTGTTGAAAACTCTGACATGCGCTGCCGACTTCATTAAAATCGATTGCCAATCAAATCTTCCTATATATGCGAGCCCTGAGAAGCTGCGCTGTGAACCTGAGACCGCTATCGATCGGCCCGGTGCGCCGGGCCGCTGTCCTCGAGCCGGCATCAGCTTGCCGGTCTCAAAACGCATGCCGCCAGACACTCGGAAATCAAGTCATCGATGCCATGCAAATCGAGTGCCAAAACCTCCTCTTGCATTCCCATGAGAAAATCAAAAGACAAGGCAGGAGGCTGAAAAATGACACGATACGGTTATGCCCGTGTAAGTACGAAAGACCAGAAACTTGACCGCCAAATCGAAGCGTTGGTGAACGCCGGCATTGCTTACGAACGCATCTACAAAGACAAGGAGACCGGCGCTCGCGAGGGCGACCGCGCACAGCAAAAAAAGTTGTTCAAGAAAATGAAGCGCGGTGATGAAGTGGTGGTCGAAAGCTGGGAACGGCTGTCGAGGTCGACCAGACAGCTGCTCAACTATGACCTGATGTTCCGCAACCTAGGGGTCAAGCTAACCTCTCCGAAGCAGCCCGTAGACTTGGACACGGCATTCGGTCGGTTTGTCTTGGGAACTCACGCTTGCACCGCAGAACTTGAACGAGATTTGATCAAGCAGCGCCAAGCGGAGGGCATCGCCATAAAGCGGAGCCACGGCGGCAACGGCAGAGGCCGCCCGCGTATCGCCGATGTCAAAGCCGATGCCGCCGTGAAACTCTACCTCGCTCGGGAAACGCCAATTCCAGATATCTGCTCTGCCATGGGCATTTCAAAATCAACGCTATACCGCATTCTCCGAAGCCGCGGTCTGGTGGGCGTCAGGAGGAAGTAAGTAAAGGGGGCGGAGATTTTCTCCGCCCCCTTTGTCGTTCTAATGGGTTCTATGCCGACCTGAGGATTTTCTCGGCCTTCTCGATTGCGGCCGAGCGCAGGAACTCGGACTTCTGCATCCCGCACGCTGCGGCCGCCCTCTCGATGAGGGCGGCATCCGTTTTCGGGCACTTGAAGGACAGGTCGGCGCCGCCCTCCCCATCGGAAAGCCCGGGGCGGCCGACGCGGAGGCCCGTCAGTGTTCCCGCCCAAGAGCCGGATTCATACTCCGCGCACTCGCGCTCAATGTCCTCGTCCGTGATCGCGGTTCCGTTTGCAAGCCTGAACTCCATCGGTGTCCTCTCATCCTTGTTCTCGCCGCCTCCAACCGTTCCATAGAGAATCACACCGTCCCTGGCGACCTCGGTGGCGAAACTTCGGCCGTGTTGGACCGCAGCCCTGAAATCGTCCACGTTGCCGATGAAGAAATCCAAGTCCTTCCCGAATCCGAACAGTTGGACATCGGCTGCAATCGAGAACTCCTTGAGTTCCCTTCCGGTCAGCTCGGAAAGACCGAGGATGTCATAATCGCCATTCTTCCCGG
>CABURU010000013.1 GCA_902494085.1 uncultured Collinsella sp. | reverse complement strand
CGTTGCGGCGCGGCTGCGCCTATGGCACTTCAACATCATTGTCGCAGCCCCGACCCGCGGTCACGAGCGGGGGCTCCTATCTTTTTAGTGCCCTCGGATTGGGTCATAGTGTCTGTCGTTGACAAAGCATCGGCGTTCCCTTGGCTGTTGGATGTAGTCGTTGGGGACGTTCTTAAATGACTAGTTGAAAGGGACACTCTTGCCGGCACTTGGGGACAGTCCCTAAGTGCCGGCAGATTGGGACACTCCTTTGCAAGGTGGCGCTGAAGACCGTCCCCAACGACCAGTCGTTTAAGAACGTCCCCAACGACTAGCTCGGGAACCTGATCCTAATGCACTAGTTTCTGTCGAGTCGGTGCTTCTTGCGGGTTGCCCGTATAATGGTTTGCGTATGAACCGCAACCAAGGAGTTCCAGTTTATGGACCAGAGCCTTTTTAAATTCGACCTGATCGCCGAGGATCCGACGACGCATGCGCGTGCCGGCGTGCTGCACACCCCGCACGGCGACATCGAGACGCCGATCTTTATGCCCGTGGGCACCAAGGCAAACGTCAAGGGCATCCCCACCGAGACCGTCAAACAGCTCGGCGCCCAGATCGTGCTTGCCAACACCTATCATCTGTCCATGCGTCCCGGCGAGGACACTATCGCCGAGCTGGGCGGCCTGCACAAGTTTATGAACTGGCACGGTCCTATCCTCACCGACTCGGGCGGTTTCCAGGTGTTCAGCCACAACGACGCCGTCAAGCTCACCGACGAGGGCGTGCGCTTTATCGTCAACGACTACGACGGCCGCCACGTGTTCTGGACGCCCGAGGACAACATGGAAATCGCCATGAAGCTCGGCTCCGACATCTGCATGCAGCTGGACCAGTGCCCGGGCTATCCCGCCACGCGCGCCTACGTTGAGCGCGCGGTGGAGCTGTCGAGCATGTGGGCCGAGCGCTGCTACAAGGCTCACACCCGCGATGACCAGGCGCTCTTTGGCATCGTCCAGGGCGGCATGCATCTGGATCTGCGCCTGCGCTCTCTGCGCCATCTGGAGGAGTGCGGCGACTTCCCCGGTTACGGCATCGGCGGCTACTCGGTGGGCGAGGACCACGAGACCATGTTCGAGACCCTGGCGCCGCTTGTGAGCGAGTACATGCCCAAGCACAAGCCGCGCTACCTGATGGGCGTCGGCAACCCGACGACGCTCGTGCGCGGCGTGGGCGTGGGCATCGATATGTTCGACTGCGTGCTGCCGACGCGCACCGGCCGCATGGGCACGGCATTCTCCAGTGAAGGTCGCCTTAACTTCCGCAACGCGCGTTTTGCGCACGACGACGGCCCCATCGACCCCACCTGCACCTGCCCGGTGTGCACGGGCGGCTACAGCCGCGCGCTCATTCGCCACATGGTCACGCAGAAGGAGATGCTCGGCGGCATCCTGCTTTCGATGCACAACATCTACTACCTGCTCAACCTTATGCAGCGTGCTCGCCAGGCCATTATCGAGGGTCGCTATGGTGCATTCGTGAGCGATTGGATGAATAGCCCTGCCGCGGTGGATTACTAAGGGCGGCGCGGGCGCTTGCAGGCACTCGCGCGATGTCGAGACCGCGTGCCAATCGACCGCGCGCAGCCGTCGCCGGGCATCGCATTCGCCGGCGTCGGTTGCGCGACCGCTAACCGATAGCTTGCAAGCACTTGATACATCGTGGGTACCATACCGAATAGTTGATGTTCGGGCGGGTGTTTGGCGCATGGCGTCGACCCCGCCCGTTTTTCTTTTTCTCGATAGGAGTACCCATGATTAAGAACGAGAATGTCGAGGGCGAGCCTTCCTACGACGAGACGTACCGCCGCGGCCCCGTGGTCATGCGCGGCCCGATGATTCCTAAGGACAATACGTACGCTAACCTGCTGGCGCCCGAGGAGTCGACCGACTGGTTGCATGCCGATCCGTGGCGCGTACTGCGCATCCAGGCCGAGTTTGTCGACGGCTTTGGCGCGCTTGCCGAGCTCGGACCTGCGGTGACCATCTTCGGTAGCGCCCGCACGCCCAAGACCGATACGCTCTACAAGGCGGCGCGCACCGTCGGGCGTAAGATTGCCCAGCGCGGCGTGGCGGTTATCACCGGTGGCGGCCCCGGCATCATGGAAGCGGCCAACAAGGGAGCGGCGAGCGTCAACGGCAAGTCAGTTGGTTTGGGCATTGAGCTGCCGCACGAGCAGGGGCTCAACAAATACGTGAACCTCGGTATGGACTTCCGCTACTTCTTTGTGCGCAAGACCATGTTCGTCAAATACAGCTCGGGCGCTATTGTGTTTCCCGGCGGGTTTGGCACGCTCGACGAGATGTTTGAGGTGCTCACGCTGGTGCAAACGCACAAGGTCAAGCGCATGCCGCTTGTGCTGGTAGGCAGCGAGTACTGGCAGGGCCTATTCGACTGGCTTAACGGTCCGGTGATGGACGCCGGTATGATCAGCCCGCTCGATCCGGAGCTGGTGCACATCACCGACGACCTCAACGAGGCCGTCGACATCGCCCTGAGCGGGCTGATGTAGAGTAGCTAAAATGGGACGGGGCTAAAAAGACTGGTCTGAAACGTTTGATATCAGTCTTTTTAGCCCCGTCCCAAATGAACTGCTTCTAAGTTGCGGTGGAATAGGGATTGATTTGCGGCTGATAAGCCAAAAACAGTCCCTATTCCACCGCAAGTGGTAAAGGTGCCCCTAGTGAATGGGCTGGTAGCGGGGGCAGTAGCTGATGGCGATGGCGTCGACGCCTACGTGGGTCGCGATGGTGCAGCCGATGGGGCCGGTGCCGGCGTCTACGTAGTCCTGGCCCGCGAGCGCCTGGTTGACGAGCTCTTGCTCCTCGGCGGCGCCGGTCGTGAGCACGCGTACACTTGAACCCGGGTGTTCAGCCAAAAATGCGAGGCAGTCGGCCATGGTGTTCGCGACGATGCGCTTGGCGCCGCGGCCCTTCTTGATGGCCTTGATCTCGCCTGACTGCCACTCAGGCGAAACGGCCAGACGAATGTTGAGCATTTGCGTGAGCTGGCCGGCGAGTTTAGGTGCGCGGCCGTTCTTAACGAGGTTTTCGAGCGTGCGGGGAATCAGCAGCAGGTGGGCGTCGGACAGCGTCGTGCGGATCTGCGCCTCGGTCTCGTCCAGGCTGCGGCCGTCCTCGCGCATGGCGAGCGCGTACTCCACCAGCAGGCCCTCGGCGCCCGAGCCGGTGCGCGAATCGATGCAGCGCACGTCGAGCTCGTGGGTATCGGCAACCTGGCACGCGTTGGCGTAGCAGGCAGACCACTCACTGCACAGCGAGATAAAGATGGCGCTGTCGTGGCCGTCGGCGCGCACGCGATCGAAGAGCTCCTTGAACTCACCGGCGCTCGGCTGCGAGGTGTGCGGTAGCTGCTCGGAGCCTGCCATGCGGGCGACGTACTCCTCGGCGGTGATCTGCACCTGGTCGAGCAGGTCCTCGCCTTCGATAATCACATGCAGCGGAATCACGTAAATGCCGAGCTCTTGGGCGCGGGTGGGGAAGATGTCCGACGTGGAGTCGGTTATGATGGCAAAAGACATAATTGCACCTTTCGTTGGGGCGCGACGGCGCCGCCTTCTGAGAGCAAAGTGCGACAAGTATAGTGGAGTTGCTCTACATTGCTAGGTTAAATTGTTGAATAGTCAACAGTTTGAAGTGTCGGTGTGGAAATCGTCAACTGGGGAAGAGGAATGCCGATGGAGGCGTTGGAGATATACAGGCGGCCGGTCGTGTTGTTTGATTTCGATGGCACGGTGGCCGATACGGGCCGGGCGGTGATGACCTCGACGCGCAAGACGCTGGCTGCGCGCGGGTTTTCGGAGGCGCAGATGGGTGACCTGCGTCGCATGATCGGGCCGCCCCTGTGGAAGAGCTTTCACGACTTTTACGGCTTTTCCCGCGAGAAGTCGCTTGTGGTGGCCGACGAGTACCGCGCTTTTTTTGATGAGCTGGGACCGGAGGAGTATCCCGTTTTCGACGGGGTCCCCGAGTTACTGAATGGGTTGGCCGCCCAGGGTAAGCGTATGGCCGTGGCGACGTCGCGCATGGAGGCAAAGTGCATCGACATGGTGCGTGAGCTCGGGCTTTCTCAGTTTGAGGCGGTGATTGGCATGAATCCGCCGCAGGGGCGCGAGACCAAGGCCGATTCGGTCCGCGATGCCCTGGCGGCCCTGGGTGCGACCGCGGACGAGGCCGTGATGATTGGCGACCGCTTTAACGATGTGGAGGGCGCGCACGCGATGGGCGTGCCGTGCATCGGCATCTATTCGGGCGCGGCGGCGCCGGGCGAGCACGAGGCGGCGGGTGCCGATGCGGTGGTGCACTCGGTGGCCGAGCTTGCTAAACTTTTCGCTATCTAATGACGTGATGTGAGGGGCGGGCGTGCCCGCCCCTCATTGGTAAGGAGGTCGTCCATGAATCAGGTGGAGCAGAGCGTTGCCGAGTATGTCGACGAGGTCTGGGAAGATGTCGTCGCCGATATCGAGCAGCTGGTGAGCTATCCGTCCGTGGCCGTTGCTGCCGATGCGGAGCCCGGTGCGCCGTTTGGCCGCCCGGTCCGTGATGCGCTCGATTGCGCACTCGGCATTGCGCAAAAGCTCGGCTACCAGACGAGCGATGACGAGGGCTATGTGGGCATTGCCGATATCCCGGGCCGCGGCGATAAGCAGCTCGCGACTATCTGCCATGTGGACGTGGTGCCCGCCGGTCCTGGTTGGAACACCGACCCGTTTGCGATGGAGCGTCGCGAGGGCTGGCTGCTCGGCCGCGGCGTGATCGACGACAAGGGTCCGGCGGTGTTGTCGCTCTACGCCGGCGCCTACCTGCTCAAGCACGGCATTGTGCCGCGCTATACCTTCCGCGCGCTGCTGGGCTGCGATGAGGAAGTGGGCATGTCCGACGTTCACCATTATCTGGAGAACCACGCAGACCCCGACTTTCTGTTTACGCCCGATGCCGAGTTCCCGGTTTGCAATGCCGAGAAGGGCCAGTTTGGGGCGACGTTTGTGAGCCCCAAGATCGACGGCGGCCGTATTGTGTCCTGGAGCGGTGCCGAGGCGAGCAACGCCATTCCGTCGCAGTCTATCTGCGAACTCGCGATTGCCGCCGATGAGCTGCCGGCACCGGTCGAGAACGCCGACCGCCTGGAGATCACGACGCTCGATAACGGGCATGCGCAGATTTTTGCCCACGGTATTGGCGGTCACGCCTCGATGCCCGAGGGAACGATCAATGCCGTCGGCCTCATCGTGGCGTATCTGCGCGAGGCCGAGGACGCGTTTGGTGCCCGTGACGAGCGCCTGCTGACGCCTGCCGAGCACGAGTTTGTCAAGTTTCTGGCCTTTGTGCATGCGGACGCCTATGGTCGCGGCCTGGGTATCGACGCGGCGAGCCCCGCGTTTGGCCCGCTCACCTGCAATCCCGGCGTCATCCGTGTGGCGGATGGCCACATCGAGCAGGTCATTGACGTGCGCTTCCCCGATAGCACGAGTGCCGATACCATCTGCGAGCAACTCGAACCGCTCGTGGGGCGCTTTGGCGTGACGTACCGTGTGGGTCGTGCAAAGGTGCCGTTCTCGGTCTCTGCCGACGATCCGGCCGTGAAGGCGCTGATTGATACCTATAACGAGTTTACGGGTAAGCATGCCGAACCTTTTGCCATGGGCGGCGGCACGTATGCGCGCAACTTTGCCCGCGCCGTCTCGTTTGGCCCCGAGGAGACCGGCCTTGAGCTGCCCGCGTGGGGCGGCCAGATGCACGGCCCCAACGAGTGCGCCAACGAAGAGCAGCTCAAGCAAGCGCTCAAGATTTATATCGTGGCAATCCTGCGCCTCAACGAACTCGAACTTTAAGGTTACGCGGTTTCCCAATCTAAGTTGCGGTGGAATAGTTCCTAGAATGGGCCATTTGATGGCCAAACAGGAACTATTTCACCGCAACTTTGTTTTTATTGGTGTAAAAGGCGGATCATGCTTGGTGGTGAATTTGTTATTCGTTTGTAAAGCCGAGCCGCGCTTGCGGTAAGGGTCTATCAGATGCCCGTAAGAAACCGCAGTTGGCGCGGGCGCTGCCCGGTCGGGGCCGTATCTTTCCAAACAGCAAAGCGGGCGGGGTGCCCGCGAGTCGCATGTATGAAAGGAAGATCATGCTCGATCAGGCTTATTCTCGTCGTCAGTTCCTCGGCCTCGCTGGTGGTCTTGCCAGCATCGTCGGCCTCGGTCTCGTTGGTTGCGGTGGCGCAGGCGCTCCCAGCGCCGCTGACAAGGGTAGCGCCGCTGCTGCCGAGTCCGTCTCCGGCGAGGTGACCTACGACGGTGCCTCCTCGTTCCAGGCTCTCGTCGAGGCCGCTGCCGAGAAGTTCATGGATGCCAACCCGGACGTCTCCGTCTCCGGCTCGGGCAACGGTTCGGGCAAGGGCCTGACCGCTGTCGCCGCCGGCACCGTCACCATCGGTAACTCCGACGTCTTCGCCGAGACCAAGCTCGAGGCCGACCAGGTCAAGAACCTCGTCGACCACGAGGTCGCCGTCGTGGGCATGGGCCCCGTCGTTTCCAAGAACGTGAAGGTCGACGACCTGTCCCTCGAGCAGCTCAAGGGCATCTTCTCCGGCCAGATCACCAACTGGAAGGAGGTCGGCGGCGACGACGCCACCATCGTCGTCCTCAACCGCAAGGCCGGCTCCGGCACCCGCGCTACCTTCGAGGCCGCCGTCTTTGGCGACGAGGCCGTCGACTTTAAGGGCGACGCCGAGCTCGACAAGTCCGGCGATGTCCAGACTCAGATGGGCAGCACCGACAACGCCATCTCCTACCTGGACTTCTCGCACTTCGATGACTCCAAGTTCAACGCCATCAAGGTCGAGGGCGTGGAGCCCAAGAGCGCAAACGTCACCGACGACTCCTTTAAGATCTGGGCTACCGAGCACATGTACTGCGCCAAGGACGCCGACGAGGCCACCAAGGCCTTCCTGGACTTTATGCTTTCCGACGACGTCCAGGGCAAACTTGTCGAGGAGCAGGGCTTTATCCCCGTCTCTGCCATGAAGGTCGTCAAGGACGCCAGCGGCAAGGTCTCCGCTAAATAGGTAATCGCCCCCGGAAAGGTTTGCAATGGCAAAACAGCTGCCAAAGCGCGACCTTGAGAACGTGGGCCTGGGCGTCACGGGTGCGTGCGTAGCGCTCGTGACGCTTGTCGTTGCCGCACTCATCTTTATGGTCGCCCAAAAGGGTCTCTCGGCTTTTGTCAAGGACGGCGTTTCGGTCGTTGAGTTCTTCACCGGCACCAAGTGGGACCTGGCCAACACGGCCGAAAGCGGGCTGCCCTACACCGGCGCCCTGCCCCTGATCGTCACCTCGTTTGCGGTCATGGTGCTCTCCACGCTCATCGCGCTGCCCATCGCCATCGGCTCTTCCATCTTCGCGGTCGAGATCCAGCCTAAGTTTGGCTCTAAGATCTTTCAGCCGCTTATTGAGCTTTTGACCGGTATTCCCTCGGTCGTCTTTGGCCTCATCGGTTTTCACGTGGTCGTCGGCCTCATGAAGAGCGTTTTCCACGTGAGCACGGGCCTGGGTATCCTGCCCGGCGCCATCGTGCTGGCCGTTATGATCCTGCCTACGATGACCACGCTTTCGGTCGATGGCCTGCGCGCCGTGCCCGACAGCTACCGCCAGGGCTCGCTCGCGCTGGGCTATACCCGCTGGCAGACCATCTGGCACGTGGTGCTCAAGAGCGCCATGCCTTCGCTCATGACCGCGGTCATCCTTGGCATGACCCGCGCCTTTGGCGAGACGCTCGCCGTGCGCATGGTTATCGGCGGCATCGAGGCCATGCCGACGTCGCTGCTGTCGCCGGCCTCGACCATCACCACCACGCTCACCACGTCTATGGCGGTCTATGCCGAGGGTTCGGCCCAGGACGATGTTCTGTGGGCGCTCGGTCTGCTGCTGATGGGCATGAGCCTCATCTTCATCCTGATCATCCACCTTATCGGCCGCAAGGGGGCGAAGGCTCGTGGCTAGCACGCGCATCCATATCGACGAGGCGAGGCTCGGGCGTGTCCAAAAGCAGGACCGCTTCGCCACGGGCGTGTTGACGGCGATCGTCGCCATCGTCATGCTCATCGTCGTCTCCATGGTGGCCTATATCCTGTTCGAGGGCATCTCGACGCTGTTCCAGCCGGGCTTTCTCACGGAGCCGTCGCGCGCCAACGGAACGCAGGGCGGCGTGCTCTACCAGCTGTTCGACTCGTTCTACCTGCTGCTGATCACCCTGATCATCTCGGTGCCCATCAGCCTTGGCGGGGCGGTCTTCCTGGTTGAGTACGCGCCGAACGGCCCTATCCGCGACATCGCCTCCACCGCTATCGAGACCTTGTCCTCGCTGCCTTCCATCGTCGTCGGCATGTTCGGTTTTCTGGTGTTCTCGGTGCAGCTGGGCTGGAAGTACTCCATCATCTCCGGCGCTGTCGCGCTCACCATGTTCAACATCTCCATCCTGGTGCGCGTGATCCAACAGGCGCTCGAGGACGTGCCGCAGGCCCAGCGCGATGCGTGCCTGGCTATGGGCCTCACCCGCTGGGAGGCCACGCTGCACATCCTGATCCCCGAGGCCATGCCCGCTATCGTGACCGGCATCGTGCTTTCGGCTGGCCGCGTGTTTGGCGAGGCCGCGGCGCTGCTCTTTACCTCGGGCATGAGCTCGCCGGTTCGCCTGAACTTCTTGAGCTTTAACCTGTCGAGCCCTACCTGCGCCTGGAACGTGTTCCGCCCCGGCGAGTCGCTCGCCGTGCATATCTACAAGATCTATGGCGAGGGCAGCCCCGAGGCCCAGCAGATCGTCTGGGGCACCGCTGCACTGCTGATGATTTGCGTGCTGCTGTTTAACGTAATCGCCCGCATTGTGGGCAAGCAACTGGCAAGGAGGATGACGGCCGAATGAGCGAGATGAATGAAACGCCCGCAACCGAAGCGGCATCGTCCGACACCCAGGACTTCTTGTCGAGCGTGGGGGAGAGCGAGAAGCGCGTGCGCGTGAGCGGCAAGGCCGTGAGCGACGAGGTCGTGCTCTCCACCAAGGACGTCAACGTGTACTATGGCGACCACCATGCACTGCACAATACGTCGCTCGACTTCCACAAGGGTGAGATCACGGCGCTCATCGGGCCTTCGGGCTGCGGTAAGTCGACCTTTTTGCGCAGCCTCAATCTGATGAATCGCGAGATTCGCGGCTGTCGCATGGAGGGCGAGATCAACTACCGCGGCCGCAACGTGAACACCAAGACCGAGAACACCTACGAGCTGCGTCGGTCCATTGGCATGGTGTTCCAGCAGCCAAACCCGTTCCGCAAGTCCATTCGCGACAACATCACGTTTGCGCCCAAGCGTCACGGCATCACCGACCGCGACGAGCTCGATCGCATGGTCGAGGAGAGCTTGCGTGGTGCCGCGCTGTGGGACGAGGTCAAGGACAAGCTGGACAAGAGCGCCTACGCGCTTTCGGGCGGCCAGCAGCAGCGTTTGTGTATCGCGCGCACGCTGGCGCTCAACCCCGACGTGATTCTGTTCGACGAGCCCTGCTCGGCGCTCGACCCCATCTCGACGCTAGCGATCGAGGACCTTATGTCGTCGCTTGTGGCAGAGCGCGCCATCGTCATCGTGACGCACAACATGGAGCAGGCGTCGCGCGTGTCCAACCGCACGGCGTTCTTCTACATGGGCGATATGGTCGAATACGATGAGACCGACGAGATTTTCCAACGGCCCAAGGATAAGCGGCTGAATGATTACCTCACCGGCATGTTCTCCTAGTCCGGGACATGCTTGAGGCCCGCGGCGGCCACAGTTGTCGCGGGACTGATTGGAGAGGCGGGTCATCTCTTGCGGGAGATGGCCCGCCTTTTTGTGTCGTGTTCGGCCTGCCTTTTCGCTGCTATCATGGACAACGTTGAATTTCTACGAAGGAGCAGGGCATATGGCGATTCTTTTGGGATGCGATTCCATCAGCCTAGAGTTTCCCACCAAGCATATTTTCGATAGCGTGACGCTCGGCGTGGGCGAGGGCGACCGCATTGGTATTGTCGGTAAAAACGGCGACGGCAAGTCGACGCTGCTGAGTGTGCTCGCCGGCACGCTGGAGCCCGATGACGGACGCGTGACGCACCGCCGCGGCACCACGATCGGTCTACTCGGCCAAAAGGATCAGCTTGTCGACACCGATACCGTGCATCATGCCGTTGTGGGCGACACGCCCGAGTATGAGTGGGCGTCGAGTCCGCGTACGCGCCAGATTCTGGCCGGCCTCATTAGCGATGTGCCCTGGGAGGGCATGGTAGGCGAGCTCTCGGGCGGTCAGCGCCGCCGCGTGGACCTCGCGCGCCTGCTGATCGGCGACTATGACGTGCTCATGCTCGATGAGCCCACCAACCACCTGGACATGCGCACCATCAACTGGCTTGCGCGTCACTTAAAGGCCCGCTGGCAGCGCGGCCAGGGCGCCATGCTCGTGGTCACGCACGACCGCTGGTTCTTGGACGAGGTCTGCACCAGCATGTGGGAGGTCCACGACGGCCAGGTCGATCCCTTCGAGGGCGGCTACTCGGCATATATCCTGCAGCGCGTGGAGCGCGACCGCATGGCCGCCGTTACCGAAGAGCGCCGTCGCAATATGGCGCGCAAGGAGCTCGCGTGGCTGAGCCGCGGCGCCCAGGCGCGTTCCACCAAGCCCAAGTTTCGCGTGGATGCCGCCCGCGAGCTCATCGCCGACGTGCCTCCCGTGCGTGACGAGCTGGAGCTCAAGCGCCTAGCCGTGAGCCGCCTGGGCAAGCAGGTTATCGATGTGGTCGACGTGGACGCTGGCTATGCGGATACCGATGGCGCGCCCAAGCAGGTGCTCACCGATGTGACCTGGCTCATTGGTGCGGGCGACCGCTATGGTCTTTTGGGCGAGAACGGCGCCGGCAAGTCCACACTGCTCGACGTGATTCAGGGCAAGATCGCGCCCCTGCGCGGTCGCGTGAAGATTGGCCAGACAGTGCGCTTTGGCGTGCTGTCGCAGCAGCTCGAGGAGCTCGAGCCCTACATGGGCGACACGATTCGCGAGGTGCTCAGCAACTATAAGAAGTACTACGTCATCGACGGCAAGGAGACTTCGCCCGAGAAGCTCTGCGAGCGTCTGGGCTTTACGACGCAGCAGCTCTGGAGTCGCATCGGCGATCTTTCGGGCGGCCAGCGCCGTCGCCTGTCGCTGCTACTGACAATCCTGGACGAGCCCAACGTGCTCATCCTGGACGAGCCCGGCAACGACCTGGATACCGACATGCTGGCGATTGTCGAGGATCTGCTCGACGGCTGGCCCGGCACGCTGATCCTGGTGACGCACGACCGCTTCTTGATGGAGCGCGTGACCGACCAGCAGTGGGCGCTGCTCGACGGCCACCTGACGCATATGCCCGGTGGCGTGGACCAGTACCTTCGCCTGTGCAACGCTACCGCCGAGGGCGAGCCCGTGGGCGCACCGAGCGCCAAGACCGGCACGTTTGACACCGGTGCCGCGTCAGCTGCGGCCGAAAAGCCTAAGGCAAGCGGTCAGCCCAACGGCCTGTCCAACGCCGAGCGCCAGAAGCTTCGCCGTGAGGTGAGCTCGCTCGAGCGCAAGATGGAGACGCAGCGCGCCCGCGTTGAGGAAGCCGAGGCAGCAATGGCCCAGGTCGACCCCACCAACTACACGGCGCTGGGCGAGCAGCAGGCAAAGATCGACGAGGCTCACGCCGCCATGGACGAGCTGGAGATGGCGTGGCTCGAGGCGAGCGAAAAGCTCGAGGGCGAGGAGTAAACGAGGATGATCAAAGCCGCGTTTTTCGATATCGACGGCACACTGCTGAGTTTTAAGACCCACCGGATTCCGGCGTCGGCGCAGCAGGTGCTCGACAGCTTTCGCGAGCAGGGGATTGCGTGCGTGATCGCCACGGGCCGTCCGACCTACCAGATGCCGGACTGGCTGTTCGACCTGGGCTGGGATGCGTACATTACGCTCTCGGGTCAGCACTGTTTTGATGCCGAGGGGGTTTACCGCAGCTGTCCGATCGATCCGGACGACGTTGCAGCGATTGTGGACCAGGTGGCGCAGGGGCGCTACGACTCGCTGTGCATGCAGGGCGAGAACTCGTTTGTGAACCGCCTGTCCGAGCGCGTGGTGACGGCTGGCAGCAACGCGGGAATCGTCTACCACGAGGAGCCGTTTGAGCACGCCTTTGACGCACCGGTCTACCAGTTTTGCGCCTTTGTGGACCCGGCCGACGAACATATCGTGACCGACGCCGTGTCGCATTCGCTCACCACGCGCTGGTGCGACCTGTTCTGCGACATTATTCCCGCTAACGGCGGCAAGGACCTGGGCGTGGCGGCGACGCTCGAGCGGCTTGGTATCGACGCGAGCGAGGCGATTGCCTTTGGCGACGGCGAGAACGATCTGTCGATGTTTGCCGCCGTGGGCACGAGCGTGGCTATGGGCAACGCACAGGACACGGTGAAAGCTGCGGCGACCTATGTGACGACTGCCGTGGACGACGACGGCATCTACAAAGCCGCGAAGCACTTTGGACTCGTGTAGCTGCGACCCGGCACTTAGGGACGTTCCTTATCTGCCGGCAGCTGGGGACACTCCTTGCGGGGCGTCCCCATTTTGTTTTCATCCCGCACGTTTTGTGAAACACGGCTAACTTTTAGGCAAAGTAGTAAGACATGGGCAACTTTTGCGGTAAAGTTAGCCGTGGAAAGTATCCAAAGGCTAACTAGAAGCCATCGCGAAAGGCGGCCCATGGCCCTACGTGAATCCGGAGAAGACTATCTCGAATCGATCTACGTTCTGTCGGAACGTCAGGGCATCGTGCGCTCGATCGACATTGCGGAGTATCTCGGCGTAACCAAGGCGAGCGTTTCCAAGGCCATGGCGACGCTGGAAAGCAACGGCTATGTCGAAATGGGCAAGCGCGACGTTCATCTGACGGAGCGTGGTCTGGAGGTCGCTCGCCAAATGTGGGAGCGTCACTGCTTTTTCGTGGGGCTGCTAGAGGACGCGGGTGTTTCGGCTGAGGTCGCGTCGCAAGAGGGCTGCCACATGGAGCACTGCCTGAGCGAGGAAAGCTTTGAGAAGCTACGGGCGATGTTGGGCCGGGAAGATGTAGCGAGTCCAACAACAGAAGCCTAACTGTCCCACAGTAGCGCGGAGTTCACGCAAAGCGCGAACCAGCGACTGGGACCAGCGGCCCTTTCGGCCAAGTCCATTTCAGCAAAGGAACCCTGCCAGCAAGCGATGCCCAAGAACCGCCTGCGATGTTACCGCAGGCCGGGACCGGGCTTGGTTTTGAAAACATTCCGCAGCGCGAGGCCCGCCTTTCCGTTGCTCCGCAGGAGCAGGAAAGACGGGCCTCATGCGCGAGGACGTTTTCAAAACCAAGCCCGGTCCCGGCCGGACAGCCCACGAACGCTACAGGTTCTTGACACCCATCGCGCGCATGGCGTTCAGGATGGCGATGATCGCCACGCCTACGTCGCCGAACACGGCAAGCCACATGTTGGCGATGCCCAGTGCCGCAAGCACCAGAATCAGCAACTTAATACCCAGCGCAAAGATGATGTTCTGCCAGACAATCGCCATGGTCTTTCGTGCCACGCGGATCGCGCGGGAAATGTTGGACGGCTTGTCGTCCATGAGCACAACGTCGGCGGCCTCAATCGCGGCGTCGGAACCCATAGCGCCCATGGCAA
The DNA here is from genome assembly GCA_902494085.1 of uncultured Collinsella sp. Lineage (GTDB taxonomy): Bacteria > Actinomycetota > Coriobacteriia > Coriobacteriales > Coriobacteriaceae > Collinsella. The sequence goes on along the minus strand of CABURU010000013.1, from coordinate 17,797 downwards.
TGCCAACGTCCGCGCGGGTGAGCACGGGCGCATCGTTGATGCCGTCGCCGACAAAGGCGAGCTTGCCCTTGCCCGATTCGGCTGCCAGCAATGCCTCGACGCGCTCGACCTTATCGCCCGGCAGCAGCTGCGCGTGGAACTCGTCGAGACTGAGTTGCTTGACCACAGACGCCGCAACCTCCTCGCGGTCGCCCGTGAGCATGACGGTGCGCTTGACACCGGCGGCGTGCAGGTCGCGAATCGTTTGCTCAGCATCGGCCTTGACGGTGTCTGCAATCACGATGTGGCCGGCGTACACGCCGTCAACGAGCACATGCAGAATCGTTCCGACGACCTCGCAATCGGGCGCTTCGACTCCGGCCGCGGCGAGCATCTTTGCGTTGCCAACGACGACGTGCTTGCCGTCGATGGTTGCCGTCACGCCATGGCCCGCGTCGTTGGTGGAGTCGCTTACGCGCTTGGGGTCGACCTCGCCCTGGTAGGCGACACGTACGGACTGCGCGATGGGGTGATCGGAGAACGACTCAGCAAGGGCTGCGACTTCAAGCAGCGATTGCTCGGTATAGCCTGCCTCGGGGTGTACCGCGACCACCGAGAACGTGCCGTTGGTGAGGGTGCCCGTCTTGTCAAAGACGACGGTGTCCACGTCGGCGAGCGTCTCGAGGTAGTTAGAACCCTTGATGAGAACGCCCAGCTTGGACGCGCCGCCGATGCCGCCAAAGAAACTGAGCGGCACGCTGATCACCAACGCGCACGGGCAGCTGACGACCAAGAAGGTCAGGCCGCGCAGAATCCAGTCGGACCAGGCACCGGTGACCAGGCCACCGCCGAGCGCGAGCACCGCGGCAGCGCCGGTGACGGCGGGCGTGTAGATGCGGGCAAAGCGCGTGATGAAGTTCTCGGTGCGTGCCTTCTTTTCGCTGGCATTCTCCACGAGCTCCAGGACGCGTGCGACGGTGGACTCGCCAAAGGGCTTGGTGGTGCGCACGTGGATGAGCCCCGTCATGTTGATGCAGCCGCTGATGATATCGTCTCCGGTTTTGGCCGGGCGGGGGACCGACTCACCGGTAAGGGCGGCGGTGTCGAGCTGGGTTTCGCCTTCGACGATGACGCCGTCGATGGGCACGCGCTCGCCGGGCTTGACCACGATCACGGTGCCGACGGCGATGTCATCGGGAAAGACCTGTTCGAGCGTGCCGTCGGCTTGCTCGACGTTAGCGTAGTCGGGCGCGATGTCCATCATGGCGCTGATCGACTTGCGGCTTTTGCCCACGGCATATGCCTGGAACAGCTCGCCGACTTGGTAGAACAGCATGACGGCGGCACCTTCGGCCATGTGCGGGTCGGTGTCGGGGAAGAGCACCATGGCAAACGCGCCGATGGTCGCGACGGCCATGAGGAAGCTCTCGTCGAAGGCCTTGCCGCGGCGGATGTTATTGAATGCCTTTTGCAGCACGTCGTAGCCGGCAATCAAAAACGGCACGAGGAACAGCACAAAGCTGGCGTAGATGTCGCCCGGGGTGCCGAATGCGGCAGTGAGGGTGCCGAGCTCATCGAGGGCGTACACCACGGCAAAAATGCCCAGCGCTACCAGGATGCGGTTGCGCTTATGCTCGAGTGATTCTTTTTTCTTGCGCTTCTTCTTTTTCTTTTTGGGGTCGGCGGTGGCCATGACTCGTATCCTCCCATTTGAATGAATGAACACTCGCTCATATAATTTCGCGAGCAAAGGCCGCGGCAAGCGCGGCCTTGCAGGTTGGCGTAAACCTGGGCTAGAGAATGATCTCGCAGTCCGGCTCGGCGTCGGCCGTAAACTCAACAACGCGGTTGAGCACCTCGTCGAACTCAGCATCATCGGCCTCGAGCGTCAGCTTCTGGGTCATAAAGTTGACGGACACGGATTTGACGCCCTCGAGCTTGGCCAGCTCGTCCTGAAGCTCGCGCGCACAGTTGGCGCAATCGATCTCATCGAGCTTGTACTGCTTTTTCATGGTGGGTTCCTTTCCCGTTTTTGCGGCTTGGGTGCAGGCCGCGCTGGTACCGTGGTTGGCTGCTATTCGCAGATGTGGCTCATGCCCTGGTTGAGCATGGTGTAGACGTGGTCGTCGGCGAGCGAGTATAGGATATTGCGCCCGTCGCGCCGGAATTTAACCAGGTGCGACTGCTTGAGTGTGCGCAGCTGGTGCGACACCGCGGACTGCGAGGTTTCGGTCGCTTCGGCGATGTCTGCCACGCAGAGCTCGCGGCCCATGAGGGCGTAAAGGATCTTGATGCGCGTGGTGTCGCTGAAGACCTTGAACAGGTCGGCGAGGTCGTAGAGAAGCTCCTCGTCGGGAAGGTCCTCGGGCGAGCAGGTGGTGGGGATCACTGGCTCGGTGGCCTCGGTGTCGGGTTTCGTTTCATCAACGCGGATGCTCATTGCAATATCCTTTCATATGAACATACGCTCAAATAACTTACTTCCGATTATATGAGCGTATGTTCATATGTCAATAACGTTTAAGTAATTCATCGCACAAAATGATGGGGAATAGTGGACGAGATTCCGGATTGAGCGGTTTTGATAGTCGATGCCGAGGTGGGTGCCCCCGCGCCGTGCAAAAATTGGAGTATTCTGCAACTATAGGGGGTCTGTTTATCTATTTCGGGCCAAATAAAGCCGCTCAAGAGTTATCCAAGGGCGGTAAACAGATAAGATCTTCCTCAAGTGTTGCCTAACGTTCCCGTTCGATAGCGTCTTTGTTTCTCATTTGGATTAACTTGTGGGTGCTGGAGGGCCGACCCTGCTGAATACTCGCAATTTTGCACATCGCTAGGGTACCCACCTTGTTAGCCGGTCTAGCTTCCGGCCCCGAAGATCCTGCCCTCGGGCGCGAGGCTGCTTGTTTGGGCAAATGATGGGCTGTCGGATTCGACTGTCTGCATGTCATCGATTGCTGTAACTTCATTAATTGTCGGGTCATCCAGCGTGATGCCTTCGAGTGTTGCTTTTTCGAGGTCGATTCGTTGGCGCTCTTCGGAATCCTGGCGAAGCTGCTTCTGAATTCGCCTTTTCTCTTCTATAAACCTTCTGAGCACAAACTGTCTCAGGTCCTCTTGCATGATTTGAAAGTCTTTTGGTAGACGCGAGGGGCGTACGCCCTCTTTCCGCTGGATTGCTTCCATGACCCTAACGAAAGAGCTGGCATGCATAAAGGAATAACGGCTGACGGTGATGATTCCGTATCCCATGGACGCAAGCGCATTCTTGCGTTCCTCATCGATGGCGCGGTCTTCTTCCGCGTCATGATAAAAACCGTTGTATTCAATGTCTGTGCGAGATTTCTTTAGATACGCATCCATAAAGAACTTTTTGCGTCTCGTGAGATTCTTTGCGGCGGCGGTGACCTGTAATTCGTAATCGGTCTCAATTCCCTTAATACCAAGTCCACCTTCGCTTTTGGGCAGCGTAAGCATCATGATTAATGCCGTTTCCATGGGAGATCGGCATCCGTCGCGCACACATTGGATCGCCTTTCGGGCAAGAGCCAGACCGTCGCATCTGGTAATGGAATTAAAGAACTGTTTCAATCTCTCGGTCGAGGTGAGCGCGAAACGCTCGGTATAGGAGGTGGAAGAGTCGGTTCCAAGGGAATAAGCGCCGCATAGTTCAAAGTAGTACTCCACCAGTTCGCGAAAAGGAAGATAGGTGGCGGCCTGAAGTGCGCAAAGCTCAACGCCAACAATGAAGATGCCATCTTCAAGCTCTATAAAGCGTGAGTTCGAGAATCGTTTTGAAGAAACGTGGCATTGACAGTTCATTGCATGGCGCGCATTCCTGCGATCAAACACCATCACCTCGAGGGAATCATTCGCGTCGAGGGAAACATCATGTTTGGTGAGCCATTCTGCGGCTGCGTCAAGGAGCGTTCCGGTGGGACATGATCCGTAAATCGCGGCAGGGTTACAGGACTCGATGCCTTTCGCAGACACCGAATGCGCGGCCTGGTAGACCGCTTTTGCAGTGGTATGTGACAATACGATACTCATGGTATATATCGTGTCAGCTAATGCCGTGTTGATGGCGCTGAGTGAAAAAGTCGTTTTAGAGGTCTAACCAAATGCTGACCAAAAGCTTGACGCAATTATGGGTTGGTATGCCCTAAATAAAAGTTTTCGCAGCTTGGCTATAGCATAGAAATACTCAATTGCTGCACATTTGATATCGATGCATCGCCATCCGACAACGAATTACGTGTCGGGAATTGGCCGAAATCGTTCAAAATGAGGGTTCAGAATTTGTGATGGCAGATCTATCTGTGGAACGTAGGGCGGCCCCGCTGCGGGGTTTTCCGCTGCGAGGCCGCTCGTGATCTACCCCCGGGGTTTGTCGCAGGCGTTTCTACTTGGCAAACAGGTTCTTGAGGTTGAACTCGGCTTGGACGGTGCGGAGCATGAGGTCGGTGTCGTCGAGGCCCAGATGCTGCTCGTTGGCGTCGGCGGCGAGGGTTCCACGGCGGCGCGCCCAGTTCTCGAGCGCGGCGGGGGCGGATTCGCGGGGGAGCGAGCGGACGTCGGCATCCAGGCTGCGGCAGATCTGGCGCGAGTCGATGACGATGATCTTGCCGGCGCGGCGTGCCTCGGCGTAACCGTCCAGGTGGATCTTGAACCAACTGTCCTCAAAGGCGGCGTTGTGCGCCATGTACGGGTACTTCTTCATAAGCTTGAGCAGCTGCTTCTGCAGTTCCTTGTTCTCGCGGAACGGCTTTTTGCCGTCGATGTCGTCCCAGGTGATGTGGTGGATATTCGACAACGGCACATCCTCGCCGCGGTAGATGTCGGGCAGACCGCAGTAGTGCGCCTCGGCGTCGTGCGGGACGGCGTCGCTGGTGAGCTCCATGATTTCCCAACCCACATTGATGATATAACCGCGCTCGGGTGCACGGCCGGTGGTCTCGATGTCGACACCGAGCACGGTGCCCTGGATGGGCTTGCGGGCGTAGGCCACGCCGAGCGCGTCGCGGTCGCCGCGGATCTCGCGCATAACGGACGCGGCGGTGCGCTTTTGCATCTTGCCGATGGCGGCGCAGGTGTCGGCATCGGACAGGCCGCGCGAAAGCGTCGCGGGCGTCACGTTGCGCAGGCGTGCCTCGCCAATCTGGTCGCACAGGTCGCGGTTGCGGTCGGCCAGGTCGCGCACGGTGGCAAAGTCGAAGCCGGGGTCGACCTCGGCGGTAAAGTACTCGGTCTCGAGCACCTTGAGGGCCTCTTCGCCCTTCTGGCGCTCGGACTCCATGGCGCCGTGATCGCCATAGATAAACATGGGAATAAACGGCTGGCGCTCGTATTCGAGTGCTTGTGAAACGTTCATATAACTGCTCCTTGGATGGGCCGCGTCGTGCGGCTCAGGGTCATTAAGATGTGGCGAGATGATAGTTTACCATGGGCAACTATTGGCATCGCGCCTAGGACAACTACAATACCCTAGTTGACCGCTAGGACTTTTACAATGCTGCCGAAAGACACGAAAGGTTCCATCCGTCATGGATTTGCTGATTGATATTCTGCTCGACGCCGGCAAGGACACGCTCTCGCTGGTACCGTTCTTATTGGTGACATATCTGGCCCTCGAGACCCTGGAGCACGTCGCGGGCGACAGCGTTAACGGCGCCATCAAGCGCGCCGGTGCCGCGGGCCCCGTGGTTGGCTCGTTGCTGGGCATGGTGCCGCAGTGCGGCTTTTCGGCAATGGCGGCCACGCTGTACGCCGGTCGTGTCGTGACCTTGGGCACGTTGGTGGCGGTGTTCCTTTCGACCTCCGATGAGATGCTGCCGCTGTTGCTCGCCGAGCAGGTGCCCGTGCAGACCATGGCGATGCTTTTGGCTTCGAAGGCACTGATCGCGCTGGTCACGGGCTTTATCGTGGACGCCGCCATTCGCGGCCTGCGTCGTAACGCTCGCGCGCATGCGGCGATTCGCCGTACCGTGCTGGGGGCCGCTGCTAATTCGGCTCATGTGAACTGCGCGCACGACGACCACAGCGGCGGTGACATCATCGACGAGGTGGCCGAGGCGGGCGTGAGCGCCGACCACATCCACGAGCTGTGCGAGCGCGATCATTGCGGTTGCGATGAAGACGAGGACGAGTATGAACACGGACATGGCCACGATCACGGTCATGAGGGCGAGCATGAACACCATGATGGCCACGGTCACTCCCACTCCCACGAAGGGACGCCTGTCCTGTCGATCATCCGCAGCGCGATCTCGCACACCGTGCAGGTCTCGGTATTCATTTTTCTGGTGACGCTGGTCCTGGTCGCCGTGCTCGAGACCTTCGGCGAGTCCGCGATCGAGCAGTTCCTGCGCGGCAACGAGACGCTTGCGGTCCTGGGCTCGGCACTCGTCGGCCTGATTCCCAACTGCTCGGCCAGCGTCGTCATCACGCAACTGTACCTGGAAGGCGCGCTGCATCTGGCCCCGATGCTCGCCGGCACGCTCATCTCTGCCGGTGTGGGCTACCTGGTGCTGTTCCGCACCAACCGTAGCGCCCGCGAAAACGTCCTGTTCCTGATCATGATGTACGTCATCGGTGCCGGCTGGGGCCTCATCCTCTCCGCCTTCGGCCTCTAAGTGGGCCTAACAAAACGGGCTTCAAAATAGCCATGCTCGGCGCCTGCACAATGCGGCGACGCATGGCATTTTGAAGCCCGTTTTTTGTTGAGCCATGGATTTTGAGCGCTCATACCGCCCAAAGCAAAAAAAGCAGATTTCCGGGCATGTCCCAAAAATCTACCTTGGTTAGCGCAGCAGCTCGGTGAGGTTGCGCTTAAAGCGGGCCCGGTCTTCGCTGGTAAATGCCGCCGGACCGCGAGTGCGACCGCCGGCGCGGCGCACCTTCTTTTCCTCGTGGCGAATAAACAGTTGCATGTCGATGGTCGCCTTATCGTAGACGCGCCCGCGCACGCCGATGGCGGCGGCATCGCGCCCGAGCACCATGCTCGCCAAGCCAATGTCCTGCGTCACGACTACGTCGCCCGCCTGCAGGCGTTCGACAATGGCAAAGTCGGCGCTGTCGGCGCCAACGCTCACATCGAGCGTCGTGACCCAAAATCCGCGTCGCGCGTGCTCAGCATCGCGCGGGTCGTCGCGGCGAATGTGCCGTTCTAGGTTTTGCGTGCTGTTGCCGGCGATAACAACGGCGACGCCCGCCCGCCGCGCGCAGTCAATCGACTCGCGCGTGACCGGGCAGGCGTCTGCATCAATAAAGAGCGTTCGTGGCATCTAGTGCACCAGTTTGCCAAATTGAGTAGCACGAACAATCAGCGTTACGCCAAACACCAGCAGTGCGGCGCCGCTAAAGATGACGAGCATCTTGGCCGACCACAGCGGATAGATAAACACGAACATGCCGGCGATGATGGAGAGTGCGCCGCTCAGGATGGCGAGGGCGCGGTTGGACGAAAGCTCGGACTCCAGAATGGACATGACACCTTCGACAATCCAGCCAAAGCCGGCCACGATAACCACCATCGTGGTGAGCGTCGCGGTCGAGAAGGCCTGGTTGCGCAGGATTATGGCGCCGCCCAAGATAATGAGTAGGTTGGAGATGATGCTCGTCACGCGCCAGCCGGTGGGCAGCAGCGGCTCAAAAATGGCAGTGAACAGCCTGATGGCAGCAGTGATTACAAAGTAAAAACCCAGGACAGTCGTCAAAAAGACGAGGGACTTGGCGGGTGCAAAAAGCAGCGCGATACCAGCAATGAGCGCTAAGACGCCCGTGATGGCGTAAATCCAGCGCACGGCCTTGACGGCTTTGCCCGCCATGCTTTTCTCGTCAAATCAAAACTGGCTCGATTTTTGGTCATCGTTCTTAAAGATGCCCATAATGTCTCCTTTCCGTGCGGCGTAAGCCTTGATCGTTACAACCAGTATCGCCTAAAGGCGCTGGCGTATGGGTCGGAGAGGGCGAAACGTAACCCAAAGGCCCCGAATTGTTTCCGTTGTTCCCCACGTTGCGATTTTCTATTCAACAGGTGTAGAACATTGCAGCCCTGTTCGTTATTGCCTACGTTTTAGGTTAGATTTTCCTAAGGACAATTGGCTTGTATTGGGGGTCCCTATGAACGAAGCAGTTCCCGAGGCGCCGTCGAGTGTCGAATCGATGGCAGAGCAGGGTTGCGAAAAGCTCGGCTTGGAAGCGTTTGATGCGCTGGTCCGTCGTGCCCGTACGTGCCGCCGTTTTGACGAGTCCATGCGCGTGCCGCGTGAGTTTTTGCTCGAGCTGGCAGAGCTGGCTCACCTGACTCCCTGTGGTGCCAATGCTCAGCGTCTTCGTTTTCATGTGGTGAGCGATGCCGAGGATTGCGCGCGCGTATTTGATGAGCTCGCGTGGGCCGGTGCGCTTAAGGATTGGCCGGGTCCTGCCGAGGGTGAGCGCCCGACCGGCTACATCGCGATTTTGGCCGAGCGCGCCGTTCCGGGCAAGCCCGCCGCTCCCATTACCGAGGTCGACACGGGCATTGCCGCGCAGACGATGATGCTCGCCGCCCGCAGCGCCACGCCCGAGGTGGCAGCCTGCATGTTCAAGGCCTTTACGCCCCACGCGATCGATGCCATGGGGCTCGATAACGACAAGTATGAGCTCAAGCTGATCATGGCGTTTGGCGTTCCGGCCGAGACACAGGTGATCGATGCGATCGATTCCAACCCCGACGGCTCCATCAATTATTGGCGCGACGAGGCGCGGGTGCACCACGTACCCAAGCGTCCGCTTGCCGACGTGCTGCTGTAGTTGTGCGTCGTTGCGGTGCAATCCGGCGGTAAACCACCACAAAGGTACCTGTCCCCTTTGCGGTGGTACGAGGGGAGGGTGTGTGGCAGATCTGTATTTGGTGCGGCATGGGCAGACTGAGCTCAATGTGCAGAGCATTTTGCAGGGCTGGCACGATTCGCCGCTTACGGCGCGCGGACGCGAGCAGGCGCTGGCGACGCGCGCGGCGTTTGAGGCGCGCGGCGTGGCCTTTGACCATGTGTATTCCTCGCCGTTGGGCCGGGCGCGGCATACGGCCGAGCTTATCGTTGGCGAGGGCCGTTCCATTGAGCTGGTCGATGACCTGCGTGAGTGGCATTTTGGCTCGCTGGAGGGCACATCAAATCGCGAGATGCCGCCGCAGCCCTGGGGCGATTATCCGGTGGCCTTTGGCGGCGAGTCGGAAGTGCAGCTTCAGTCGCGCATGGTCGCGGCGCTGTCCCGCATCATGGCCAGGCCGCAGCACGACTGCGTGCTGGCGGTTTCCCATGGCTCAGCCTGCCAGGAGTTTCTTGAGTATGTGACTGGCGAGGGGGAGCTACCCGACAACGGTGCCGTGCTTCATTTTGGCTATTGCGACGGGGCGTTTTCGCTCTTGGGTTGGTAACGAACGAAAGGACCCCTATGAATAAAGATCTGTATCTGGTCCGTCATGGACAGACGATATTCAACCTTAAGCGTATCATTCAGGGGTGGAGTGACTCGCCGCTTACGCAGTTGGGTTGCGACCAGGCGGCGCGCGCCGGCATGTTTTTACGTGCGCGTGGCATTGAGCCCGATCATGCCTACACCTCCACGCTTCATCGCACCGAGCAGACTATCGCCAACTTGTGGCCGGGCTTGGCGTACGAGCGCCTGGACGGTCTGCGCGAGTGGTTCTTTGGCGACTTTGAGGCCGAGCGCGTGATGCTTATGCCCGAGCGCCCGTGGCGCGACTTCTATTGCCAGTTTGGCGGCGAGGGCCAGATGCAAGTGCGCGAGCGCATGGTGGCGACGCTGATCGAGCTTATGCAGCGTCCGGACCATACGTGCGTGCTCGCGGTAAGCCATGGCTCGGCCATCAAGGAGTTTATGGATCACGTGAAGGGTGCGGCGGCCGACGAGCGCGATCGCGTGCCGGGCAACTGCGCGGTGCTGCACTTTGCGTTTGACGACGAATCCGACACGTTTGAGCTGATTGAGATTTTTACGCAGGAGGATTACGCACGCGAGCTGGGGCTTGAACCGCTCGTGGCGGCAGCAGGCCCGCAGCGGGGATAACGTGAGCGTGGCGGCACGGGTCGCCGGCATAACTTCTCGACGCAAAAGGGGCGGAGATGCATGTACCTGCTGCATCTCCGCCCCCTGTTTGTTGAGCTGCCGATTTTTGTGCTGGACGGTCTGGTCTTGCTAGAACCGCGCGACTTGGTGCGTGAGCAGACCCGTCGGAACCTGCGGCGCGCCGCCGCTGACCTGCGCGGCGGGGAAGAGCGCAGCTACGGCAAAGTTGAACGGCTCCTTGCCGGTGTACGTTCCGGCGGCACGGGCCTCATCGGCCAGCAGCTGCGACGCCCCGGCCAGCGCGGCAGCGTAGGCGGGGTCGTCGGCCAGTGCCGGCTCTGGTACTTGGTCGAGCATGGCACGGATGGCGGCAACAGCGTCCTCGCGCTTGACCTCCCACACGCGGTGCGTAATGCCCGCGGGGTCGGTGACGGCGTAGAGCGAGGCGCCCTCTTTGGCAGCGCCCAGGATGATGTCCATGACGGGCGACGCCTCGTAGGCGAGCGACACGGGGCGCGGCTGAACTTTGAGTTCGGCGATCGCGCGCGCGGCGGCGGCCACGTCGGCGCTGGCATCGCCCTTGCCGCCCGCAAGTACACTCGTCGGGCAGATCGCCACGACACCCGTCACACGTCCCGGCTCGCCCGAGCATTCGTACACGTAATACGCCGCACCCGGGTCCTTGAGCATCAGACCATCGGCAATGGCTCCGCGCAGGGCATCGTTGCCGCTTAGGATGCTGCCCATTGCAGGCAGCGCCTCGAGCACGCGGTCCTGAGCCGGGCGGATGCAGGGAAACGGAAGTGCTTTCATGGGCGGTCCTAACGCGCGAGTCGGTTTGTTCGCGGCTTATTATGCCCCAACTTGGCCGCTCGCGTCCCAGAGCACGTTATCGGCGAGCGCGATTAGCACCTGCTGACAACGAACGATATCGGCGTGGGGCACATATTCGTTGGGCTTGTGCGCGAGCGCGAGCGACCCGGGACCGTAGCTCATGCAATTGCGGTTACCTGTCTTGCCGGCAATGACGGCGGTGTCGGTGTAGCCGGTAAAGAAGCCAACGGTCGTGTCCGCGTCCGTCACGTCATCGGCGGCACGCTTGAGCGCTGCTAGAAGGGGAGAGTTTGGGTCGCGCTCGATGGCGGGGCGGTCGCCCGTCACGACGTAGCTGCCGTGGCAACCGGGAATGGCGGCTTCGGCGACGGCGATGGCCTGCTCTACCATGCGCGTTACGGCGGCCGTATCGGTCGGCGGGGTCAGGCGCATGTCGACCCAGACTTTGGCGCGGTCGGGTACGACGTAGGGGCGATATCCGCCCTCGATTTGGCCGAACGTGATGGTCGAAGGCCCCAGCTCATCGTGCGCGGGCAGCGCCACAAACGCGCGACGGAGCGAACACACGACCTCGGCCATGGCGGCGACGGCATCCGCGCCCTTCCAGGGCCGGCTTGCATGCGCCGTCACGCCATCCATTTCAATCTCGAACCACGTACGCCCCTTGTGCGCCACCTGGATCTGTCCGTCGGTGGGCTCGGTGTCCAGCACCCATTCGCGCGAACCGACCCAGCCGGCATCGATGGCTGCCTCGGAGCCTCGCATAAAGTCTTCCTCGTCGACCGAGCAGATGAGCGAAAAGCCGCGGCGGGGCAGCGCGCCATCCGCCGCCACGCGCTCGAGCGTATGGACCAGTGCGGCAATGGCACAGGCCAGGCCACCCTTCATATCGCAGGCGCCGCGGCCGTAGAGCTTGCCGTCGCGCACGACCGCCCCGAGCGGCGTAATGTCCGCGTCCCAGCCGTCGCCCAAGGTGACTGTATCCATGTGGCAGATGTAGACGAGCCGTGGCTCGTCGCTCAAACCGGGCACGGTGACCATGAGATTGCGGCGCCCGGGGAGTACTTCGAGCTCTGCAATTTGCACGGCATCGAGTACCGGATGGCTCAGCTGCGCTAACCGTTCCTCAACCAACGCTTTGATATAGCGTTCAATCTCGCCCTCATACGCACCTGGGTCGGAACTGTCGATCCGCACGAGTCCTTGCGTAAGCCGCCAAGCAAAATCTGTATCAACCATAGGCACCTCACAGATAGTTAGGTCAACATACAGATTGTATGCCAAGAAGCGGCTCAGTGCATTTAATGGAGTGCTCACAAAAACGGGGGCGCCTCTCGTGCGAAAGGCGCCCCCGCGGGCATTCAATGTCAGTGACGGGCAGGCCACATGGGGAACTGCCCGTCATATCAGCCGGCGCTATTTGATTACGCGCACGCGATACATCGACGGAATCTGCTTGAGCGCCTCGATGGTGCTGCTATCCAGGTGCTCATCGGTGTCGAACATGGTGTAGGCGTTCTCGCCGGCAGACTCGTTGGTCATACGCTGCACGTTGGCGTTGTCCTTGGCCAGGATTGCCGTGATCTGGCCGATCATGTTGGGCACGTTGGCGTGCAGGCAGGCGATGCGGCTTGCGGCACGCGCCTTGCCCATGCTGCAGGCGGGGTAGTTGACGCTGTGTGCGATGTTGCCGTTCTCCAGGTAATCCTTGAGCTCGCTGATGGCCATGTCGGCGCAGTTGGCCTCGGCCTCGCCTGTGCCGGCGCCCGAGTGCGTGGTGATAAACGTATTGGGCATCTTGACGGTCTTGGGCGTGGCGAAGTCGCAGCTAAACCAGCTGAGCTTGCCTGCACGCAGGGCGTCGCCGACGGCGTCCTCGTCAATGATGGTCTCGCGTGCGTAGTTGATGAGCACAGCGTCGGGTGCCAGCAGGTTAATCTGCTCGGTGCTGATCATGCCGATGGTGTCGGCCTTGCTGGGCACGTGCACGGTGAGGTAGTCGCAGCCGCGGCAGAGGTCCTCGAGCGTGCCCACGCGCTGCACCTCGCGGCTCAGCACCCACGCGTGCTCGACGGAAATGAACGGATCGTAGCCGTAAACGTCCATGCCCAGGTCGACGCAGGCGTTGGCGACCTTGGAGCCTACGTTGCCCAGGCCGATGACGCCGATGCGCTTGCCCTTGAGCTCGCGGCCCACAAAGGCCTTCTTGGCCTTCTCGGCATCGACCTGAATCTCGGGGTCATCGGCGTTGTTGCGCACCCAGTTCATCGACTGCACTACGCCGCGGCTCGAGAGCACCAGCATGCCCAGGACGAGCTCCTTGACGGCGTTGCTGTTGGCGCCGGGGGAGTTAAAGACGACGACGCCCTTCTTGGCGTACTCCTCGACGGGGATGTTGTTGACGCCGGCGCCGCAGCGGGCGATGGCGCGGATGCCCTCGGGCAGCCCGTAGCCGTGCAGGTCGGTCGAGCGCATCAGGATCGCGTCGGCCTCTTCGGCGGTGCTCACAAATTCGTAGCCCTCGCCAAACTCGACTTTGCCGTCCTTGGTGATGTCGTCGATGGTCTTAATCTTGCGCATGAAAAACTCCTTAGCAGGTTTTAATCTAAACAGGGTGGTTTGAGATGGCTGGTCGGCCCGCGTGCTGCGGGCTAGTTAGATCGCGGGCTCAAACTACGCTGCGCTTCGAAGTCCTTCATGTACGTGGCCAGCGCCTGCACATCTTCCATGGTTACGGCGTTGTAGACGCTGGCGCGCATGCCGCCCACCAGGCGATGGCCCTTGACGTTTTGGATCTGGTGCTCTGCCGCGCCTGCGACAAAAGCCGCATCGAGCTCGGCGTCGCCGGTGCGGAAGGTGACGTTGGCGATGGAGCGGCTGTCGGCCTGTGTGGTGCCATGGAACAGCACGCTGTGCTCGAGCAGGTCGTAGAGCAGGTTGGCCTTGGCCCAGTTGCGCTCGGCCATGGCGGCAAGTCCGCCGGTCTCCTCGACCCAGCGGAACACCTTACCGCACACGTAGATGCCAAAGGTGTTGGGCGTGTTGAGCATAGAGCCCTTGGCGGCCTGGGTCTTAAGGTCCATGTACTGCGGCGTCTGCGCAAAAGCGGGGCCGTCGGCGATGAGGTCGTCGCGCACGATGACCACGGTCACGCCCGCGGCACCGGCGTTTTTCTGCGCGCCGGCGTAGATGAGGCCGTAGCGCTCAACGTCGAGCAGCTGCGACAGAAAGCAGCTCGAGACATCGGCGACCAGCGGCACATCGCCGCAAGCGGGCAGCTCACGGTACATGGTGCCAAAGATGGTGTTGTTCTGGCAGATGTAGACGTAGTCGAGCCCGTCGCCCGCGGCCTCGGCGGCAATGCGCGCGTTGATGTCGGCCATGTCGGGGATGCGGTCGAAGTTGGTGTCCTCGGAGCTCGCGAGCAGCACGGCCTCACCGTACTTGGTGGCCTCCTTGTACGCCTTGTTGGCAAAGTTGCCGGTCACGATGTAGCCGGCGCGGCCGCGGCGCATGAGGTTCATGGGGATGCCCGCAAACTGCAGCGTGGCGCCGCCCTGCAAAAACAGGACGCGGTAGTTGTCAGGGATGCTCAGCAGGCGGCGCAGGGTTGCCTCGGCGTCGTCGATGATCTGCTGGTACATGCTAGATCGATGGCTCATCTCGAGCACGGACATGCCGCAACCGCGGTAGTCCATCATCTCGTCGGCGATCTCGGCGAGCACGCTTGTAGGCAGTGCGGCCGGGCCAGCTGAGAAGTTGTGCACACGTGCCATCTTCTAGTTCCCCTCGTAGTCGTTTGAACGTTCGGGATACTTTAGCACAGTGGAGCGCCGGGCGCGACCGCATCACAGCAAAACCCGAGTGCGCCGCTATGATTTACAGGATGGTTACATGGGGGAGGGGTGCTTTACTCCTCAGGCAAATCCAAATCTGCGAGCGAAGGCATGAGGTTCTCTAGGCGCTTGATCTCTTCGCCACAAATTAGCTACCTCCTGGTCACTACGACGCCAGTGTGGCGATGACGGCTTCGTCGCCGGCGTATATGAGGGTGTTGCCATCGGGGATGATCGTCTGGCCGTCGCGTTTGAGCATCACGACGATAAAAGGATGCTTGCCTTGCGGCACATCGCGAAGACGCTGGCCGGCCAGGCGACCGTGGGGGGTCACGGTGACCTCGCGCAGTGTAACCTCGGCACGCTCTTCGAACGTTGGGGCGGCCATCACCAGCAGATCGCCTTCCTCAATCACGGTATCGCCATTGGGCAGCACCGGGTGCGCGCCATCGCGCAGCACCAGGACGACGAGCATGTCCGTGGCGCTGCCAATATCGGCGAGCGAGCGTCCGGAAAACGGATGGCCCGCGCCCACCTTGAACTTGACAAACGACATGCCGTCCTCGTCGCGGTAATCGTTAAACGTACGGCGCACGTCGCCTTCCGCGTCGATCATATTGAGCTTTTTCGCCACCGCCGGTAGCAGCGAGCCCTGCACCACAATGCTCGACACGGCAATCACAAATACCAGGTCAAACAGGTCGTGACCGCCAGGAACACCGGCCACCACGGTAAAGAGGCTAAACACGACCGAAGCCGCGCCGCGCAGACCCGCCCAGCTTACGAGCGCAACCTGGCGAGGGTTCGTCTTAAAGGGCGCTAGGAGCACGCCGACGGCGATGGGGCGGCTCACAAAGAGCATAAACGCCATGAGCGCCAGGCCCGGCAGCAGCATCTGCGGCAGGCGTGCGGGCGTTACGAGCAGGCCGAGCAAGAAGAAGATCGTCATCTCGGCCATCTCGGTGAGGGTATCGAAGAAGTGCGCCATCTCGACCTTGCCGGTGATGTCGCTCGCACCCAGCACAATGCCGGCCAGGTACACGGCCAAAAATCCGTTGCCGCCCAGGTAGCTCGGCAGCGCGTAGGCGACGATGGCCACGGCGAACAAAAAGATGGTCTGCGCGCCCTCGGCCGTTGCGTGCGCGCGTTCAATCAGGCGGCCCGCCGCCCAGCCGATGGCGAGGCCCAGGCCCACGCCCAAGATAATCTGCTTGGCCAGCAGTGCGGGAATGTTGATGTCGCCGCCGGCCGCGAGTGTGGCGAGCACGGCGGTGAGCATATAGGCGACGGGATCGTTGGAGCCCGATTCGACCTCGAGCAGCGAGTCGGTGCCGCCCCTCAGCGACAGGCTGTGCTCGCGCAGAACGCTAAAGACGCTGGCCGCGTCGGTGGACGCCACGACCGATCCCAACAGCAGGCCGCCGATCCAGTCGAAGCCCAGTACAAAGTGGGCGAACACGCCGGTGATGCCTGCGGTGATGACGACGCCGAGCGTGCTCAGCAGCACCGCCGGCGCGGCGACGGGCTTGGCGCGGTCGATATTGGTGTTAAAGCCGCCGTAGAACATGATGAATAGCAGCGCCGTGCTGCAGACGGTTTCGGTGAGCGCGTAGTCGCTAAAGTCGATGTGTGCCGGGCCGTTGACGCCCAGCAGCATGCCGAGTGCGATAAAGATGAGCAGGGTGGGGAAGGGGAGTTTTTTGCCGACGGGTTTGATGGTCAGGCACAAAATGATGACGAGGCCGATAAAGAGAAGGATCTGGTTCATGGATGGTGTCCGCTCCTGGGTGGTTGGCGTGGCACGGTCAGTTGTCTGCGGTTATTTGTACCCAAAGATGGTGGGTTTATGGGGTTGGATTGCGGGCGTGCGCGATATCGTCATAGACGGCTGCCGTCTTTGCCTCTGCTCGGAAACCCTTTCCAGCTTTATTGCAACGGAGTACAATGAGTAACATTTAAGTTCAACTTGAAGTTTTAGTTGCGGCGTCGGGCTTCGGCCGCAATGCAAGGAGAGGCGTACCATGGCGATCTATGTGACATCTGATGCTCACGGGCACGTGCGTGCGCTTGACGAGGCCCTGTCTAAGATCTCGTTGACGTCCGACGACACGCTGTACGTGCTGGGCGACATGATCGATCGTGGGCCCGATCCGGTCGGCGTTATTAAGCTCGTACGCTCGCTGCCCAACGCCCGCGTGCTCAAGGGTAATCACGAGCAGATCATGCTCGATGCCATCATTGGTCAGGATCCGCTCGATGCCGAGACCTGGGATATCAACGGTGGCTGGACGACGCGCGAGCAGCTCAACGACATGGAATTTGAGGCATACGAGGAGCTCGTGCGATGGATGGCCGCGCTGCCGCTCTACGCGGTGGTCGAGACCGAGGAGCGCCCGTATCTGCTGGTACATGCTGGAATCGAGATGAAGGCGGCGCGCGCGTTTTTGCTTGAGCATGGTGTCGATTGTGCCGATGGCGTCGGAGCGGTGGGTGCTGATCGCGAGCTACTGCAGCAGATGCTCGCAGTGCAGTCGTCCGATGACCTGCTGTGGATTCGTCACGGCTATTGGGATGTGCCGACCGGGCTGCTTTCTGCCGAGGGCAAGGGTCCGGTCGTGGTGAGCGGCCACACGCCAACGGTGTCGCTCGGGCGTTATTGCGAGGTGGGCGGCCTGGCGGGACTCGACGAGGAGTCGGGGCGCGGACAGATCGTGCGCCTGGGCGGTGAGGATACCGCCGGTGTTCCCGACCGCATCGACATCGACTGCGCCGCCGCCACCGGCTCCGAGTTCGGCCGCGTGGGCATCCTGCGGCTCGATGATGGGGCGGAGTTCTACGCGAACATCAACCCGGGCGAATAACCTTGTTCCGCCGTTCTACCGAACGGCGGTCACGTTGACGCTGCGCAGCCCCGAAGCACCCCATCTTGTCGCTCAAACCGTCGCTCGCGTACAGAAGTACGCGTCGCTCCTCTTTCGCGTCAACCTGGGGCACTTCGAGGCTGCTCGCTCATATGACCCAATCCGCTGTCAAGAGCCACAATGGCCCCGCCGACCGCTTGCAATCGGTCGGCGGGG
>CABURU010000012.1 GCA_902494085.1 uncultured Collinsella sp. | reverse complement strand
GTTTGCTGCTCTACAGTCCTGCGCAAGACGGAAAGCACATTAAGTGCTTTCCTTTGCGTGCGGAACTCGCGACAAACTTAAACAGCGGGCGGCCCGGTCCGGGAATCCGACGTGCTCGTTGGGGCAACGTTCCCTGCCAAAAAGGGACAGGTTTATTTTGGTCGGTTTTATCTGGGAAAACGCCACTCTTCACGGTGATCCACATCCATTTGCCACGTTCTTCCGAGAATCAGACGAATAACTTCCAATCCACTCGTCCATATAACGCTAAAAAGGCCGCTTCCCCTCTTGGGAAGCGGCCCAGACCTTACGAATAGACGATGGTAAAGGGTACTTCTGTTTCGGTCTCTCCTGTTGATGTGTACCTCGTGCCCTCAAGGGTTACCGAGACCACCTGATCGACATTGATCAGTTTTGTCGGCACCGAGATGTTCTCTCCGCTATTGCGCGTCAGCGAGACATAGAAATTGTACGCGCCCGCAGCATCGTCTTCGATAATCTGCTCCGATCCATCCTTGTAGGTAACGGTCAACTTTTTCGTGACTGCGTCAATGCCCAGATCATCGATGTGCGTCTGGATGGAAAACGGGCTGATCTCGAGAGGCGAGTCATCGGAGCGGAGTTCCTTTGTATCGACGTACGCTCCGACGCTAAACTCGGGCGTCGATGCCTCGAACGGCTTCGCATCCTCGCCTTCGCCCTCTGTCCAGGAGATATTCCAAGTGACAGCGCGTCGTAAATCTCGATCGCGATTCCAAGATGCAAAGTACATCGTGCCGTTAATGACCGTGTCGCTTGATGTGTCTTTATCAATTGTGCAGCGTGTGTCAGCCCATTCCTCGCCGAAGTTCATGCTGGGCGTGCCGATGCCTTGTTCTTCTTCACCATAGAGAACAAGTTCGCCCGTCTCTGCTGCCGGCTTGTAGTAGTTAACGCCATTTGGATTGGACAACGTAAACGTCACGGCTCCGCAGCCGTTTTGGTCAATAGCCATCTCATGGATATCGAGCGTATAGCCGTTGCCCTCGACGGACAGATTAACCTCCTGGACTGCACCCTCCAGGCTTTGGGGCGCGATGCCGTCACCAAACTCTCTGGTGTAGGTGTATTTAGTCCCCGATGAGCCACCGTTGGTCCAGGTGATGGAATCCCCGTTGCCGTGGTTTCCCCAGGCTGAGGCAAAATATCTGGAATTGACGACGGCGTAGGCGACCCCTCCGGTCGCCAGCACTCCGACAAGACATCCAACAACGGCAACATACAGAGGCTTCGCGTGACCCTTTCGACGAAGCGGCTCGCCAGCGGCAGCATAAAGCACACGGTCGGCAAGATCGCTATCGGCTTGGATGGACTCGAAGGCCTGCTTGATTTGATTGGATTTCACGGTCGCCCTCCTCTAGGATGAATTTGAGCTTCGATCGACCGCGAGCTAAACGCGTTCGAACGGTCGCGGCTGGTACATGCAGTAACTCGGCAATCTCTGAGGTCGAAAAGCCCAGATAGTAATAGAGCACGATGGGAACACGGAATCGCTCCGGAAGTCGCATAACGTCTGACAGGACCGCCTTGGTCTCATCCTGCGCTGTCGAAAGCGACTCGGCCAGGTTCTCAATATCCTCCACACGCCTCCATGGCTTTCGAAAGAGCGATTTACATTCATTGATCGTGACCCGGATAAGCCAGCGGCGAAGATGCTCCCAACTCTCAAAATGTCCATCGCTTTTAAGCAGCTTAAGAAAGACATCCTGGGCAACATCGTCGGCGTCGGCACAATCGCGCAGGTACGTCAATGCGATCCGAAACACGACATCCCGGTGATCTTCGACCGCCTGTCTAAATGCCTGTTCTTCCATAATCACCTCCCGGTGACGTTAATGATTCTTGCTGAGGCCCTCACCATAGATACGCTTTGACCGAACGAAATGTTTCAAATTCAAGCAGGAATAACCTACCAAAAAAACTCTGCCCCTTATTGGCAAGGGATCGACGGAACGCAACAGGTTGAGCATACGCAAGCGAGCGGCCCCCAGAGCGTACAAGGTGGCATGAAAAAGGCAGGGCATTGACCTTTTGGTCATGCCCTGCCTTTTGAATGACAGATTGTAGCTCTGGGGGCCGCGCAGCGACGGAGGTCGCCGCCGTTCGTTAGAACGGCGGAACTAGTTACTCCTCGTCGTTGTCCTTGGCCTCTTCGGCGTCGTCGGTGTCCACGAGCTGGTTGAGCAGCTCGTCGAGGGAAGCCATGTCCTCGTTGATCGCACCGTTGGCGGGAGCCTTCTTGTCGTCGATCGGGGCGCCCAGGAGCTCCTCGTCGGCGTCAGCGTGATGCGTCGGAGCGGAGGTACCCAGCAGGATGTCGTCCGGACCGTCGGGGCTAAAGACCATCTGCAGCAGCTGCGAGAGGTCTTCCTCGTCGGCAACGTCGTCGTTGTTCTCGAGGATGTAGAGCAGGTCGTGGGCCTCCAGGCCATCACGGAGCTCCTCGATCGCCTTGGCACCGATGCCATCGATGCGCAGCAGATCCTCCTCGGACTTGCCGACCAGGTCGCCGACCGTCTCGATGCCGACCTCGCTGAACTTGTTGGTCCAGCGCTGCGACACGCCCAGGTCGTCGAACAGGTACAGGCGAGCCTTCTCGGCGGAGATGGTGTGGCCGTTGCGGGTGAACGAACCGTCAGCACCACCAAACTCGTCGTAGCCGGCCCAGTCGAGCTGCTGCGGGAGCTGCTCGTCCAGGTCCTTGAGCTCAACCGGAGCCCACTCGGGCAGCGACTTGGCGTTGGGCGAAGCCGGGCCGTCGATGTCCACGTAGCCGTCGGCCGTGCGATACGTCAGCTTGGCGTTGGCGTACGGCTTGAGGCCGGTACCGGCCGGGATCTTCTTACCGACGATGACGTTGGACTTAAGGTCGAGCAGGTGGTCGACCTTGCCCTCGATGGCAGCCTCGGTAAGGACGCCAGCGGTACGGATGAACGAAGCGCTCGACAGCCAGGAGTCGATGTTGGACGCGACCTTGAGCGTACCCAGGATGACGGGCTCAGCCACGGGAGCCTGACCGCCTAGACGGGCAACGCGCTCGACCTCGTCGGCAAACTCGTAGCGGTCGACGTACTGACCAAGCAGGTACTTGGAGTCGCCGGGGTTGGTGATCTGAACGCGACGCAGCATCTGACGTGCGAGCACCTCGATGTGCTTGTCGTTCAGGTCGACGCCCTGGCTGGTGTAGACGTCCTTGACGCTCTCGACGAAGGTGTGCATCGTCGACTCGATGTCGGTCAGCTTGCGCAGGTTGCGGAAGTTGACGAAGCCCTTGGTGATCTGGTCGCCGGCGCGAACCTCGCAGCCGTCCTCGATCTCAGGCATGAAGCGCACCGAAGCGGGGACGCGACGCTCGTCGAGGACACGGGTGTGATCCTCGGAGTCGGTGAGCGTCAGCACGTACTCGGACTTCTCGGGCTTAATCGAGAGGTGACCGGAGTACGGAGCCAGCTCGGCCTCGCGACCCAGAATCTTCTCGTTGACGTTGCCGACGATATCGAACATACGGCTGACCGTAGGCAGACCCTGCGTAATATCGTCGACGCCAGCGACGCCGCCGGAGTGAATGGTACGCATCGTAAGCTGCGTACCGGGCTCGCCGATGGACTGGGCGGCAATAATGCCGACGGCGGTACCGATGGCGACCGGACGACGAGTGGAAAGATCCCAGCCGTAGCACTTCTGGCAAACGCCGTACTTGGAGCGGCAGGTGAGCAGCGCGCGGAGCTTGACCTTCTTAAGGCCGGCATCGACCATCTTCTGGATGTCGGCGACCTTCTCGATGTAGCCGTCCTGCTCAAAGAGTACGGTGCCATCGGGAGCCACGACGTCCTCGATGAAGCAACGGCCGACAAGGTCGGTGTTGAGGTCGGTGGTGCCGGGGATGATGAGGTTGTAGGTGACGCCCTCGTGCGTACCGCAGTCCTCCTCGCGGACGATGACGTCCTGGGCCACGTCGACCAGACGACGGGTCAGGTAACCAGAGTCCGAGGTGTGGGATGCGGTATCGACCAGGCCCTTACGGGCGCCGTAGGTCGAAATGAAGTACTCAAGCGGCAGCAGGCCCTCGCGGAAGTTCGCCTTAATGGGAAGGTCGATCGTCTCGCCGGACATGTCTGCCATCAGGCCACGCATGCCGCCGAGCTGACGCAGCTGGGTCTTAGAACCACGGGCGCCGGAGTCGGCCATCATGTACAGCGGGTTCTCCTCGTCGAACATGTCGAGCATGAGCGCTGCAACCTTATCGGTACAAGCGGTCCACTCGTTAACGACTTCGATGTGGCGCTCCGTCTCGTTGATGAAGCCCTCCTCGAAGTACTCGTTGATCTGGTCGACGTTGGCCTGGGCGCGGTCGAGCAGCTCCTGCTTCTCGGCAGGGATGAGAGCGTCCCACACCGAGATGGTGAGGCCGGCGCGGGTAGCGTAGTGGAAGCCGGAGTACTTGATGGCGTCGAGGATCGGGCCGACCTTGGCCTCGGGGTAACGATCGCAGCAGTCCGCAACCAGCTTGGCCACATCGCCCTTGACCATCTTGTAGTTCATGAACTCATAGTCTTCGGGCAGGCACTGGCGGTTGAAGATGATGCGGCCGATAGAAGTCTCGAAGCGCGCGGTCTTGTTGCCGGTGACGTCGTAGTCGACAAACTCGTTCTTGCCGTTCTTGACGCGGAAGATACGGGTGCCGTCCTCGTTGATGACATTGGCATCGGCAGCGGACACGCGGACCTGGATCTTGGCCTGCATGTCGACCTCGGAGCGGCAGTCATAGGCGTGCAGCGCGTCGTCGAAGCTCGAGAACACGTGGTTCTCGCCCGGCAGACCCTCGCGAACCTGGGTGAGGTAGTACACACCGATGATCATGTCCTGCGAAGGGATGTTGACCGGCTTGCCGGATGCCGGCGAGCGCAGGTTGTTCGCAGAGAGCATGAGCACGCGGGCCTCGGCCTGAGCCTGGCTGGACAGCGGCACGTGGACAGACATCTGGTCGCCGTCGAAGTCGGCGTTGAAGGGCGAGCAGACCAGCGGGTGCAGGTGGATAGCCTTGCCCTCGACCAGCACCGGCTCAAAGGCCTGGATGGACAGACGGTGCAGGGTCGGTGCACGGTTGAGCAGCACGACGCGGCCGTCGATGACCTCTTCGAGGATATCCCACACAAAGGTGGCACCGCGGTCGATAGCGCGCTTGGCGCCCTTGATGTTCTCGACCTTGCCAAGCTCGACCAGGCGCTTCATGACGAAGGGCTTGAAGAGCTCCAGCGCCATGGTCTTGGGCAGACCGCACTGGTGCAGCAGCAGCTTGGGGTCGGTAACGATTACCGAACGGCCAGAGTAGTCGACACGCTTGCCCAGCAGGTTCTGACGGAAACGACCCTGCTTGCCCTTGAGGGCCTCGGCGAGCGACTTGAGCGGGCGACCGCCACGGCCAGAGACCGGGCGACCACGACGGCCGTTGTCGAACAGGGCGTCCACGGACTCCTGGAGCATGCGCTTCTCGTTATTCACGATGATCGCAGGGGCGTCCAGGTCGAGCAGGCGCTTGAGTCGGTTGTTACGGTTGATCACGCGACGGTACAGGTCGTTGAGGTCGGACGCGGCGAAGCGGCCACCGTCAAGCTGGACCATCGGGCGCAAATCGGGCGGAATGACCGGAATGACGTCCAGGATCATGTTCGCGGGGCTGTTGCCGCCCTTCAGGAAGGCGTCAACGACCTCGAGGCGCTTAACGGCCTTCTCGCGCTTCTGCTTCTGGGAGTCCTCGTCGGCGATGATGGCCTTGAGCTTCTCGGCCTCGGAGGGGAGGTCGATGGCAGCGAGCAGGTCGCGGACGGCCTCGGCACCCATGCCGCCCTTGAAGTACATGGAGTAGTAACGGGTCATCTCACGGAACAGCGGCTCATCGGAAATGAGGTCGCGCTCGCTGAGCTTCATGAAGGCGTTGAAGGCGTCCGTGCGGAGCTGCTTCTCGTCCTTGCACTCTTCCTCGATGTCGACGATGCCAGAGGCGATCTCCTCGGGGGTCAGCGGCTCCTCGTCGGAGAACTCGTCAAAGTTCTCGGGGTTGCCCTGCTCCTTGAGGGACTCGATCTGGCGGGCGCACTCGGCATCGATCTCTTCCAGATCGGCGGCGAGCTCCTCGCGCAGGTCGTCGGCGTCGGCCTCGCGGGCCTCATAGTCAACCTCGGTGATGATGTAGCTGGCGAAGTACAGAACCTTCTCGAGGTCCTTGGACTTGATGTCGAGCATACGGCTCATCGGGAAGCTCGTGGGGCTCTTGAAGTACCAGATGTGGGACACGGGAGCGGCGAGCTCGATGTGACCCATGCGGTCGCGACGCACCTTGGCCGAGGTGACCTCGACGCCGCAGCGCTCGCAGACGATGCCCTTAAAGCGGATGCCCTTGTACTTGCCGCAGGAGCACTCCCAGTCCTTGGCGGGACCGAAGATCTTCTCGCAGAACAGGCCGTCCTTCTCGGGCTTGAGGGTACGGTAATTGATGGTCTCCGGCTTCTTGACCTCACCGTGCGACCAGGAACGGATCTGGTCGGCGGAGGCAAGGGAGATCTTTACCGAGTCAAAATCAGTAGCTTCGAAATCTGCCACAGTCAACTACTCCTTATCAGTGGTCGTGGCGGCGACAGCCTCGGGTGCCTCGGCGGTCTCGGCATCCTCGGCCTCGACGTCGGCGTCAACGCCGGCGAGCGCAGCCAGGTCGTCGAGAGCAGAGGTCTCCTCGGCGGTCACAGGGGCGGAGGCGTCCTCGTCGGCATCGTGCATGGGCTCGATGTCCAGTGCGAGGGAGCGAATCTCCTTGACGAGAACCTTGAAGGACTCGGGGATACCCGGGACAGGAACGTTCTCGCCCTTGACGATGGACTCGTAGGTCTTGACACGGCCCACGGTATCGTCGGACTTGACGGTCAGGATCTCCTGCAGGACGTTGGAAGCACCGTAAGCGTACAGTGCCCAAACTTCCATCTCGCCGAAGCGCTGGCCGCCGAACTGAGCCTTGCCGCCCAGAGGCTGCTGGGTAACCAGGCTGTAAGGGCCGGTCGAACGGGCGTGGATCTTGTCGTCGACCATGTGGCCGAGCTTGAGGATGTAGGACGTACCCACGGTAATGGGCTCGCGGAACTCCTCGCCGGTGCGGCCGTCGAACAGGCGGGTCTTGCCGCGCTCGTCAAGCTGGGTGACGAACTCGGGGCGCATGTGATCGCCAAAGGCAGCGGTAGCCTTGTTGAGCATGTTCTTGTTGGCACGACGGATGACCTCGGCGATCTCGTCCTCCTTGGCGCCGTCGAAGACGGGCGTGGCGGTGAAGAACGGACCGGGGACGTACTTGTCGGAGTCGGCCTGCTCGGTATCCCAACCGCACGCAGCAGCCCAGCCAAGGTGGCACTCGAGCAGCTGGCCGACGTTCATACGCGAAGGAACGCCCAGCGGGTTGAGGATAACGTCGATCGGGGTACCGTCAGCCATGTAGGGCATGTCCTCGACCGGCAGAACGTTGCAGATAACACCCTTGTTGCCGTGGCGGCCGGCGATCTTATCGCCCTGCTGGATCTTACGACGCTGGGCGACGTAGACGCGCACCTGCTCGTTGACGCCGGGGGCCAGGTCGTCGCCGTTCTCGCGGCTAAAGCGGACGACGTCGATGACGCGGCCGTAAGCGCCGTGAGGCATCTTAAGGGAGGTGTCGCGGACGTCGTGGGCCTTGGCACCGAAGATGGCGCGCAGCAGGCGCTCCTCGGCGGTCAGAGCGCTCTCGCCCTTAGGCGTGACCTTGCCGACCAAGATGTCGCCAGGGCCGACCTCGGCGCCGATGCGGATGATGCCGTCCTCGTCGAGGTTGGCAAGCATGTCCTCGGAGAGGTTCGGGATCTCGCGGGTGATCTCCTCGGGGCCGAGCTTGGTGTCGCGGGCGTCGATCTCGTGACGGGTGATGTTGATGGTCGTCAGCAGGTCCTCGGCCACCAGGCGCTCGGACACGACGATACCGTCCTCGTAGTTAAAGCCTTCCCACGGCATGTAGGCCACGGTGAGGTTCTGACCCAGTGCGAGCTCGCCGTGATCGGTCGAAGGACCGTCGGCCAGAGGCTCGCCCTGCTCAACGGTGTCACCAACGCGAACGAGCGGACGGTGGTTGATGCAGGTGGACTGGTTGGAGCGCTGGTACTTGGCCAGGTGGTACTCGTCCATGCCGCCGGCATGCTTGACGATGATCTTGGCGGCGTCGGCAAAGATGACCTCGCCGGCGTTCTTGGCCAGGGTGACCTCGCCGGAGTCCAGAGCGGCGCGACGCTCCATGCCGGTACCGACATAGGGAGCGGCGGGGTGAACCAGCGGCACGGCCTGACGCTGCATGTTGGCGCCCATCAGCGTACGCTTGGCGTCATCGTGCTCAAGGAACGGGATCAGCGTGGCTGCGACGGAGAGCATCTGACGCGGCGAGACGTCCATGTAGTCGACGTCCTCGACGGGCACGTCGGCGGGAGCGCCGAAGGAGCCGTCGAAGTCGCGGGTACGGGCGATCACGGTGTGCGGACGGACGATCTTACCCTCGGCATCGGTCGTGATGAACTCGTTGGTCTTGGGATCGAGCGGCGTGTTGGCCGGCGCGATGACGTGCTTCTCTTCCTCGTCAGCGGTCATCCAGTCGATCTGATCGGTGGCAACGCCGTTCTCGACGCGACGGAACGGGGCCTCGATGAAGCCATACTCGTTGACGCGGGCGTAGAGGGCGAGCGAGCCGATCAGGCCGATGTTGGGGCCTTCGGGGGTCTCGATCGGGCACATGCGGCTGTAGTGCGAATTGTGAACGTCGCGGACGGCCGTCGGCACGTTGGTGCGGCGGCTGGAGCCGGACTTGTGGCCGGCAAGACCACCAGGGCCGAGTGCGGACAGACGGCGCTTGTGGGTCAGACCGGTCAGGGGGTTCGCCTGGTCCATGAACTGCGAGAGCTGAGAGGAGCCGAAGAACTCCTTGATGGAGGCCACGATCGGGCGGATGTTGATGAGCGACTGCGGGGTGATCTCGTCGATGTCCTGGGAGCTCATGCGCTCACGGACGACGCGCTCCATACGGCTCATGCCGATACGGAACTGGTTGGCGACGAGCTCGCCGACGGTACGGATGCGGCGGTTGCCAAAGTGGTCGATGTCGTCGACCTTGAAGCCCTGCTCGCCGGCAGCGAGGGACAGGAGGTAGCGCAGCGTCGCGACGATATCCTCGTCGGTGAGCACCGTGACCTCTTCCTCGGTGGTGAGGTTGAGCTTCTTGTTGACCTTGTAACGACCGACGCGGGCCAGGTCGTAGCGCTGCGGGTTGAAGAGCAGACCCTCGAGCAGGCTGCGGGAAGCGTCCACGGTGGGAGGCTCGCCCGGGCGCAGACGACGGTAGATCTCGATGAGGGCGTCCTCGCGGGTGAGGGCGGTGTCGCGCTCCAGGGTGCGCTTGATCACATCGGAGTTGCCGAGTAGCTCGATAATGTCGTCGTTGGTGACGGCGATGCCAAGGGCGCGCAGGAACATCGTGGCGCTCTGCTTGCGCTTACGGTCGATGGAGACCATGAGCTGGTCGCGCTTGTCGACCTCAAACTCAAGCCAGGCACCGCGGGACGGAATGATCTGGGCCTTGTAGATCTGCTTGCCCGAATCCATCTCGGAGCTGTAGTACACGCCCGGGGAGCGGACGAGCTGCGAGACGACGATACGCTCGGTACCGTTGATGATGAAGGTGCCCTGATCGGTCATCATGGGGAAGTCGCCCATAAAGACGAGCTGCTCCTTGATCTCGCCGGTCTCCTTGTTGGTGAGACGGACGTCGGTCAGAAGCGGAGCCTGATAGGTCATATCCTTCTCGCGGCACTCCTCGACGGTGTGCGCGGGGTCGCCGAACTGATGCTCGCCGAAGGTAACCTCGAGAACATGGTTCTGGCTCTGGATGGGGCTGGATTCCTTGAACGCCTCACGAAGACCCTCGTCCTTAAAACGCTCAAAGGATTCCCTTTGAACAGAGATAAGGTTGGGGAGCTCCATGGCCTCCGGGATTTTCCCGAAGCTGACGCGCTTGCGCTCAGTGGCAGTATATGCGTAGGTCACCAGGTTTTTCCTCCTTCACGGAAATGCTCGGTGGGTTGGCGAGGCATAGCTTCGCCAGTTATCGCAACCTAATAGTTTATCAGGTACCGACCGTTGGGCAAGAAAAGCCTTGACGCGATTGAGTTTTTGGAGTAGCAAAGTTTTTCGACAGAAAATACGCAGGTAAATGTATGTGTATCGAACATCTGTTCATATATTTTCTGTGAACAGAGAGTCGACAATCGAAGCTCTTATAAAAAACGGGCGCGAACCGAGGGCCGCGCCCGTAAATGTCGATGTCCGAAGGCTTACTTGCGCATCAAGCCGCCGCGCTCGTCGATGGCGTCCCAGAAGGCGCCGGCAAAGCGAGGATCGCTTGCAGCCATGAGGGCGTTGGTGGCCATCCAGCCAGAAGGCGTGCCGGTGTCGTAGCCCGACAGCGGGTCGATGACGACAGCGTACATGGCCTCGCGGTCGAGCGAGCGGGCCATGGCGTCAGTCAGCTGGATCTCGCCGCCCTTGCCGGCCTGCTGATCGGCCAGCAGGTCCATGACCAGCGGGCTCAGCAGGTAGCGACCGACGATGTACAGGTTGGACGGAGCCGCCTCGGGAGCGGGCTTCTCGACCAGACCGCCGATGCGCCAGACAGCGCCCGGCTCGGCATCGGCAACGCCCTCGGCGCCCTCGAGCGAACCAACGCGCTCGCCGGCGATAACGCCGTAGCGGCTGACTTCCTCGGGCGAGCAAGCAGCGACGGCGATAACCGAAGCGCCACCGTGCTCCTTGGAAACGGTGAGCATCTTGTCGCAGATGTCGCGATTAGGCACAACGTAGTCGCCCAGAAGAACCAGGAAGTTCTCCCCCGCCACGGCGTCGGCAGCAGAGCGAATAGCATGACCGAGGCCCTTGGGCTCATACTGATAGCGAAAGTCGACCGGCATACCGCCAGCGTGGGCGACGGCGTCGGCATAGGCGTTCTTGCCGCGCTCGCGCAGCAGGTTCACGAGCGAGCGATCGGGCTGGAAGTAGTTCAGTAGCTCGGGCTTACCGGGAGAAGTAACGATGATGGCATCGTCGACCTCCTCGGGGTCGAGCGCCTCCTCGACGACATACTGAATGACGGGCTTGTCGAGCACCGGCAGCATCTCTTTGGGCGTGCACTTGGTGCCAGGTAGAAAACGCGTGCCAAGACCGGCGGCGGGGATGATTGCCTTCATGTTATTCAAAGATCCTTTCGCAGGCGCAAAAGCGCCCCATGCGTGCGGCACACAGCCGCAGACCAAATTGCGATACCCAAGCATCTTACCGCTGGAACTATATGTCGCTACAAGGCAGAGACAATTCTTCAGCAGGTCAACGCAAATTATTGCTCGAATGGTGCAATTTTATTGTCCAACGGCAGGGCACCCGATACGACGCAAATCACAGAACATGGCAGTTTGAGCAATCGATGTCGAGGGACCGAAAAACAAAAAAGACGGGGCTCGCAATGCGAACCCCGTCTGCAAAGAAATCTGGCGAGAAAGCCTGATTACTTGAGGGTGACAGCAGCGCCAGCAGCCTCGAGCTTCTCCTTGGCAGCCTCGGCGTCCTCCTTCTTGGCACCCTCGAGAACAGCCTTGGGAGCGCCCTCGACGACCTCCTTGGCCTCCTTCAGGCCAAGGTTGGTGAGCTCACGGACGGCCTTGATGACCTGGATCTTGTTGTCGCCGAAGCCCTCGAGCACGACGTCAAACTCGGTCTTCTCCTCGGCCTCAGCAGCGCCAGCAGCGGGAGCGGCGACAACAGCGGCAGGAGCAGCGGCGGAAACGCCGAAGGTGTCCTCGATAGCCTTGACGAGCTCGGAAGCCTCGAGAAGGGTCATTTCCTTAAGAGCATCGATGATCTCATCGGTGGTAAGCTTAGCCATTTCTAAGTCCTTTCGGTTTCCGTGCGGATGCACGGAGATCAGTTAAAACACGGCGCGAATGCGCCAGGGGTGCGGCGTTGCCGCCGCGGGTGAAAACAGCGACTAGGCTGCCTTCTGCTCGGAGACCTGCTGAATCGAACGAGCGAGACCAGAGGAAACGCCGTTGACGCAGACAGCGATGTCGCGAGCGAAACCGGAGATGAGACCGGCGATCTGGCCGAGAAGCTGATCCTTGGTGGGCAGCTCAGCGATAGCCTTAACATCATCAGCGGAAACGGCCTTGCCGTCGGAGATACCGCCCTTGATCTCAAGGACGCCCTTGGACTTAGCGGAGAAGTCCTTAAGGGCCTTAGCGGCCTCGACCGGCTCGGTCTCGTAGAACACATAAGCGACGGGGCCGGCGAGAATCTCGTCGATCTCGGGCTGCTCCTGGTTCTTGAGGGCGATCTTGACCAGGTTGTTCTTGTAGACCTTCATCTCGGCGCCGCACTCGCGAAGCTGATGACGCAGCTCCTGAGCCTGCTTAACCGTCAGACCGTTGTAGTTGACGACGAACAGACCGGCGTTCTCGGCGATACGGGACTCGATCTCTGCAACCTTGTCGATTTTGTACTGCTGGGGCATGAATTACACCTCCTCGAATTCTTTCCGGGCACGGTCCGCCACAAGGACGTGACGGGGGCATGTCCAAAAAGAAAGCCCCCGCGCTGCATGAGCGACGGGGGCGAGAAGACATATCTACTCGACCACCTCGGCTGGCGGGATGTCCCATTAAGCTCGCGGGTAAGACCCGTTTGCGCCGGCTGTCTCTGGCAGCGGATTCGTGCGTGAACCGAAAGTATTATGGCGGGGACCCCGGCGTCGGTCAACGGGAAACCGGGCTGCACACAATTCCACCATCCGGCCGCGCCGCCGAAGGCCAGGCGCAAGGTTTTCGCTCGGTCAGGTCCTGGGCTCGCACGAAGAGCACATTAAGTGCTCTTCGGCTCGTGCGGAATCTACGAAAACCTTGCGCCTGGCCTTCGGCGGCGCGGCCTGCGGTGACTTTGGGGCAGCCCGGTTTCCCGTTGGCCGGCGCCCCCACTCATAAGCCTTAAGTCGGTGGGCTGATGTGTTGCGTCCCTGAGGGCTACAAGGTTGAAATGAAGGTGGACAGGCGGCGGAGGCCTTCGTCCAGGTTTTCGTCGGAGACGCAGTAGCTTAGGCGGATGTGGCCTTCGATTCCGAAGCAGTCTCCCGGGACTAGGGCTACGTTTGCCTCTTTGATGGCTTTGATGCAGAAGTCTTCGCTGGTTAGGCCGAACTTTTTGATGCTCGGGAAAGTGTAGAAGGCTCCTGCGGGCTCTACTACGTCGAGGCCCATGGCGTCTAAGGCTGCGAGTACGCGTTCGCGACGGGCTCGATAGACTTCGAGCATGGGGGTTGGGTCGACGGTGAGGGCTCGGGCTGCGGCGTCCATCTCGAAGGAGACGACGCTCGATACTAGGTATTGGTGAGCTTTTGCGATCTCGGCGATGACGGGGGCCGCGGCTGCGAGCCAACCCAGGCGCCAGCCGGTCATAGCCCAGGGCTTGGAGAAGCTCTCGATGACGACCGTCTGCTCGCGCAGCTCCGGGTGTCGCTGGGCGAAGCGCTCGTAGCCATCCACATAGACCAGGCGGTTGTATACGTCGTCGCAGACCACGTAGATGCCCATCTGCTCCGCCACGTGCGCCACGGCGTCGAGCGAAGCCGCGTTGAGGATACAGCCCGTAGGATTGTTGGGCGAGCAGATGACGATGGCCTTGGTCGCCGGCGTCACGCAAGCACGAAGCGCATCCTCGTCAATCTGAAATTGCGCAGGCTCCGTATCCAAAAAGACTGCTTTGGCGTGGTTGGCCACGACGATGCTCTCGTACAGGCCAAAGGCCGGCGTGGGAATAATGACCTCATCGCCGGGGTTGAGCATGGCCATGAATGTTGCCGACAGGGCCTCGGTCGCGCCGTCGGTCAGGATGACCTCGTCGGCGGAAAACGTAAGGCCCGCGCCCCCCATGTAGGCAGACAACGCCTCACGCAGGGCGGGGCGACCGTTGTTGGGCGGATAGTGCGTGTCACCGCGGTCCAGTGCGGCGGTCACCTCGGCGCTAATCACATCGGGCGTGGGAAAATCGGGCTCGCCAAGCGCAAGCGCGATACACCCCGGGTGCTGGGCGGCGAGCGCGTTGATCCGGCGGATACCGGAGGGCTTGAGCGTGGCAAGCGAGGTATTCATGGGCAGACGCATGGCGTTCCTTTCGTAAGGGTTGCACTAGGATAGCGCGGCGAGGCGCCGCCAGACGGTGTAACCTAAACGGAAACCAACCGGAAAGGAGGCGGCATGGAGACGACCGCACGCGGCGATGTACCAAAAACGTTGCAAACCATTGCGTATATCAGCATTCCCAATAGCGCCGATCTTGAGTTTTTGCTCTGGGACCTGCAGGATGCCATCGCCGCCTATGCTCAGCTTTCTGGCACCGCGCTCCCCCGCCCGGTTGATTT
The DNA here is from genome assembly GCA_902494085.1 of uncultured Collinsella sp. Classification (GTDB taxonomy): domain Bacteria; phylum Actinomycetota; class Coriobacteriia; order Coriobacteriales; family Coriobacteriaceae; genus Collinsella. The sequence goes on along the minus strand of CABURU010000012.1, from coordinate 30,300 downwards.
GGAGGCGGATGATGCCGACAACGTTGCAGACGGCATCGTGCTGGCCATTGAAGATGTGGCTGACGATGAGACGTTGACAGCCATCGAGCAGGCGCTTGAGCGCTTTGGCGGTACGGGAACGCGCGTCTATGCCGCGATTCGAGCCGCACAAGAGAGCACTGAGCAGGCGCGTGGGACCGCCGTTCGCCTGCACAAGGCATGTGAGCGCCATGACCAATTGTGGTGTGGCGGCGTTGCCATCTGCGCCGGCAGCGGCATCGCAGCGCTTCGTCGCTCCCCGCGCATGGGACTCTTGCGGCGACCGTTTTCGGAGGCCATGGACAAGCTCGTGGGCGCCGTTCGCATGGGGTGTTCCGTCGAACACGCGCAGAAGCTCGGTGGCGCCGCAACGGGTGGCGTCGACACCGACGGCATGGTGCGCGCCACGTCTGCGCTGCCCACACCGATCTGGCACGCCGTTATGAGGCATCTTGCCGAGCACTCAAACTGCTAAATCGAAAAAGCCTGCCAATCAACGGCTTCACTCCAGCGCTCGACAAGGCGTTCCAGACGCCACGCCGCATTGGCGGGACTTGTCGACGGCAGAACGATGGCCGGCAGCCCGGTGCGCTCTTGTAGATAGCGCTTGTAGAGCCGGCCAGCTGTACCACCGTTGCATATCACCTGCTCAATGGGAGCTGCGCCGGTAATGCGCTCGATATGTGCCGGCACAACGTTACGAATGCTCGCATCGCTCGAGCCCTTAATGTCGCAGCTCTCGATCACGTCCCACAGGGCCACGCCGCCGTTCAGCAGCATAGCCCGCTTGGCGGCAATCGAGGCGTCAAGCGTCACGGGCTCGCCGCTCGCCAAAGAGTCTCCCTCGTTGGGCGGCACGGGCGCACCAAGGCACGCGGCCATCACGCGCCAAAAGCGGTTCTGCGGATTGCCATAGTAGAAGGCATTGGCACGCGAGAGCACCGAGGGAAACGACCCCAGCACCAAAACGCGCGAGCGTTCGTCAAACACGGGCTCAAACCCATGCTCAATATGCTGATAGCCCTCGTCCGGCGCAGTCATGAATTAGGCCCTCAGCAGATAACGCACCTCATAGGGCGCAAGTTCAAGGGAGCCTGTCAGCTCGACCGTGGGCGCATCGTCGGCAAGCAGGTCGACGAAGGAGCCGTTGAGTTCGCCGGCTCCAAAGGTATAGGGCTCGTTCACGGCATTGACCGTCACGAGCACCGTCGCGTCGTCGCAGGCGCGCTCGAACAGCAGCTGCTTGTTCTGGATCACCACATTGCGATAGGCACCGTAGTTGAGAGCACGGGCCGCCGCGTCGTCGGCCGAACGAAGGTGTGCGAGCTGCGTGATGAACGCCGTCAGTTCGTTGGGCGCAGGCTCATCGAGCGCAGGGCGCAGCGCCCAGTCGCCATCGGGGCCGCCCTTTTCGCCGGCAATTCCCCACTCGCTGCCATAGTAGACGCACGGGATGCCCGGCATGCCAAAGAGCATGCCATAGGCGGGACGCAGGCACGACTTGTCAGTGAGGATGCTTGCCAGTCGCGGCACGTCGTGGTTGTCGACAAACGACAGCAGGTGCTTGCCGCGGTAGATGCACCAGGGGTCGCCGCCAAACTGACGGTGCAGCGAGTGCGCAATCTCGAACATGTTGACCGAGTTAAAGCTGGAGTACAGGCCCTTGTAACACTCGTAGTTGGTGCAGGAGTCGAGCATCTCGTCGTTGACGATCTGGTTGTAGTCGCCGTGGAGCGTCTCGCCGATCAGCACGAAGTCGGGCTTGAGCTCACGGGCGAAGCTATGCAGACGACGCATGAAGTCGCGGTCGAGCATATAGGCAACGTCCAGGCGCAGGCCGTCGACGCCAAAGACCTCGGCCCAGCGGTGCACGGACTCTAGCAGGTAATCGACCACGGCAGGGTTTTGCAAGTTGAGCTTCACGAGCTCAAAATGGCCTTCCCAACCCTCGTACCAAAAGCCGTCGCCGTAGCAGGAGTCGCCATCAAAGCTAATGTGGAACCAGTCCTTGTACGGCGAGTCCCACTTACGCTCCTGCACATCGCGGAAGGCCCAAAAGCCGCGGCCGACGTGGTTGAAGACGGCGTCGAGCACCACGCGGATGCCGTGAGCATGCAGTGTGTCGCACACGGCGGCAAAGTCGGCGTCCCCACCCAGGCGACGGTCGATATGGCGCAGGCTGCGTGTATCGTAGCCGTGACTATCGGACTCGAGCGGCGGGTTGATGAGCACAGCGCCAACGCCGAGTTTTTGCAGGTAGTCGGCCCATTGGGCAATCTTCATGATAGGAGCATCGGAGTTGGGTTCGACATCGGCGGCCTGGGCGAGCTCATCCTCGGCAACGGGGGCGGCGTTTTCGCGCGGAGCTCCGCAAAAGCCCAGCGGATAGACCTGATAGAACGTCGTCTCGTATGCCCACATAGCAACCTCCCGGTAAGCTCAACACAACGACATCCATTGTATGCCCAGCTTGTATCCCCTCCCCCAAAATAAGTTGCGGTGCAATAGGGACTGTTTGCCGGGTTTATTGGGCCCAGCAGTCCGTATTTCACCGCAACTGATGAGGGGACGTGATTAGGCGACGGGCCTTGCGCGGCGTATGGCCGGGAACAGCACGGTGATGGCGAGGATGACGCCCACGACGGCAATCGCCCCGCCCGCGAAGCCGATCCAAGCGATACCGGGACCCGAAACCACGGCGCCGCCGATTGCGGTGCCCGTGCCAATACCGAGGTTAAACAGGCCCGAGAAGATCGACATGGCGACGGCCGACGAATCTGCCGACGTGCACTTGATGAGCTCGGCCTGAAACGCCACGTTAAAGGCCGTGGCGCAGCAACCCCACAGTGCGCAGACGGCAAGCACTGTCACGAGCGACGATGCGGCCGGCCCCATGAGCAGCAGGGCCACCGGCACGCCGGAGAGCGTGATAGCCAAGAACGGGAAGCGATGCCCATCGAACAGGCGGCCAAACAACCAGCTTCCGAGCAAACCAGAGCAGCCAAACGCCGTCAGCGTCATGGTAATGGCGCCCGCATCGACGTGCGCGACCTGCGCCAGGAAGGGCTCGATATAGCTGTAGCTTGCGTAATAGCCGGTCGCCATGAAGACCGTGACTGCGTAGAGCGCGATGAGGAGCGGGTTCTTGAGCAGCTCGGGCAGCTGTTTGACGGTAAAGCGCTCACCCGCCGGCATGGCCGGGAACACCGCTGCCTGGTAGACGACCGCGATGGCTGAGAGGCCCCCGACCACGGCAAACGTCATGCGCCAGCCCACGGCCAAGCCAATGGCGCGACCGAGAGGCAGGCCAAAGATCTGCGCGATGGACGAGCCCGTGGCGATCATGCTGATAGCGAGCGCTCCATGGCGGGTGTCGACCAGACGCGACGCCATGATCGAGGCGACCGACCAGAACACGGCATGTGCGCAGGCGACCACCAAGCGCGCGCAGACAAGGATGGGATAAGTCGGCGCCACAGCGGACAGGAACTGACCGAGCGAGAACACGGCCAGCACGCCCAGCAGCATCCGCTTGAACTCAAAGCGCGAGGCGAACACCATGAGCGGCAGCGACAGCAGCATGACGCCCCAGGCATAGACCGAGATCATGATGCCCGCCTGGGCCTCGGTGAGCGAGAACGACGCGGCAATATCAGTCAAAAGGCCGATGGGCATAAACTCCGACGTGTTGAACACGAACGCACAGCAGGTGAGCCCGACGAGCGGGAGCCACTGCCTGAGCGTGATGCCGTCTTGCTTTGTTTGAGCCATATAGGAAAACCTCTCCGATTATCTTGAGCGGTGGGCGATTATAGCAATGAGAAGTCTATAAAATGAGCAACAAAAGAATTCTTGGAAAACGATTGTTAACAGACGGCGCGCCAATTCTGCTTAGAAAGCAAGGTACGCAGGAACTCAATATCGAAAACGCGGCTTCATCTTCGGGCTATCGCGCCTGCTCGGATACGCACAAGGACACCCCCATGAGCACGTCAATTTCGAGCCAACTCGCAACCGCACAATGAACTAGCAAAAGCAGCATATAAGCAAACGCCCCATAATAAAGTCCCTCATGCACAAGCGCCGTCACTGAAAGTGCCGACGGCAGCGCCGCACTCGAAACTACCCATCCAACAAGAACCTGGATAGCGCAACTTGCAACCAGGTTCCATGCCACCAGCAGCGTTGCGGGACGCGCGATTTCTCTCCAGGAGGAACGAAGCACCGTGACCGAACGCATGATGTAGCGTGGTGCAAACCGAATGCCTCGTAGTCCCCTCTGCTCCACGTCCGCATCTTCAATTAACACGAATACTAACGACGCGGAAAGAAGCGTCACGATTACTGCCACCACAAGCGAGCACAACACCCCGAGCTGACTGCTCGCAAGCGAGGCAAAGACTACAATTGCCGATAAAATCAAGTGAACCAAATAAATTAGCAGCGCCCCAGAAATCTGGAGGGGAACCGTCGAGGCCAAGAGATAAACCGGAGGGGTTCGGGCAGGTTGCACCGTCTCTTTGGACCGGTCGACGGCAAATAATGAAAAAGCCACATTCGATAGAAGCAGGTTTAAAAAGGCCGCGACCACAGTGCAAATAAGCGTAATGGACGGATTGATATAGGCGAGCTCAGTTGCAACGTTTGATACACCAATTTGAAGCGCGCTCATAACAAACAAGGGGATATATAACGCCATCGTGCAGCCACTCCGGCATTCCTTCGCCCGATCGCCCGATTCCAGAAAGACATTGAAGTTCTCTCGCAAGTTCACTCTATACCCGTTTTCTTACTAAGCAGGGCGAACGGGCGCCAATATAAACGCCGGTCCGCCCATCCATAATTTCTAGTTTTAACGTCCAGACTAGTCTGTCCAGCCGTCGATGTAGTCGCGGTTAAGCTCAAAGTACTGCGCGGCGATATCTTTCGCCAAGGAGTACGAATTAACGAGCGGGTGCATCGCGAGGCTCTCGACAATGTCGCGCTTCGATCGGTTAACGATGCCACGCGCCACGGTGCGCTCGTAGTACTTGACGCGACGAATCAATTCGAGGTTTCCCGCGGGCACAGAATCGGCTTCGACGCGATGCGGCACGCAGCCATCGGTGGAGATATCGCACGTTGACTCAATGACATCTGTATCGAGAAGGCCGGGGATGGCGCCATTGTTGGGGGTGCACAGGATCATCTGCTGCGTCTTGCCAGAGCGAGCAATATCCATGAAGCGGAGCGCGACACCTGCGTATCCGCCAGCATCTTTGCCGTACACGTCAAACGTCCACGGCTTGTCGCGATGAATACCCGTCTCGGCCGCCATGTAGTTGTTTTCGCGCATTCCGTACCACTTCTCAAAGCACGCGAGGCCTTTTTCGAAGTCGTTCTCAATATCGATAGATGCAAGCTCGCTCGTCATTTCTCGATTAATTTCTTCGATTAGTTCGCCGCGCGTCTGGGGCGAAGAGAGAACGTTGGCAACGGCGCGCTCGCGATAGTAGAAATAGTATAGGTACTCATTTGGCACGCATCCGCGATTTAGGACGAGGTCCTTCTCGAAGAACCTAAGATCTGTATGAGCATATGCCCCGTCGTCGTGGATCAAGTCGGACATGATGTCCTCGCCGTCAACCGTCACATTGCGGAAGAACGAGAGGTGGTTGAGTCCATAGCACTCGCCCTGAACCGATGCGGGATCAACGCCTTTATACTCGGCAAACTGATGCAACATGCCCGAGGGGGCATCGCAAATGCCATAAGTAAAATCATAGCCCATATCGCGTAGGGCCTGAGATACGACGCCAGCGGGATTAGTAAAGTTAAACACCTTGACGTCCGGCTTTGCGTACTTCTTGATTAACTCGCAATACGAAGCAAGCGCAGGGACGGAGCGCATGGCAAAAGACACGCCGGCTGCGCCAGTCGTCTCTTGGCCAAGAACCCCATGCGAAAGAGCAATGCGCTCATCGCGAACGCGCATATGGTCCCCACCGACGCGAATCGTCGTGATCACGTAATCGGCGTCCTTAACGGCCTCGACTGCATCGCCCGTCAGTGAAAAATTAAGCGTGGGGCAAAGCATGCCCGAGACATGGGCGGCAAGGCCACCGTAGATGCGCAGCTTCTCGGGATCATTGTCCATAAACACAAGTTCGTCAATCCCAAGCGATGACGCCTGCTGGGCTATGCTCTTTGCCAAAAACATGGAGCGGACGCCACCGCCACCTATGACCGTAAGTTTCATATCGAAACCCCCAATTAGCACATTCAATATTGCATGGTTCGCCTGTGTTTGGATATTGTATCCAGCATGGAGGGCCGCTTCCCGCCCCGGTTGCAAGGCGGGAAAGGAATTCCCCAAGGAGTTATTATTTACGCAACGGAAGCGGCCACACACGTCCGGCGGGAAGGAAGCACCGATGGTTGATAAAAAGCAGATTTCCAAGCTCTACTCAGCCGCAAAGCTATCCGAAACCGAGCAAAGCGTACTCGAATACCTACTCAACAATATCGACACCCTCGATGATATTGGCATAAAACCCGTCGCCATGGCATGCTTTACCAGCATGACGACAGTCATCAGGCTTTCGAAAAAGCTCGGCTACCGTGGCTACCGCGAAATGATGTACGATCTCAAGCACCTTCAGCATGTCTCCCGCGAAATGAATCAATCACTCAAAGACAGTAGCGTCCACTTCGTATGTCACACCGGAGATGTAGACGTATTCATCGCCGCACTGCATCGCAACAGAATGATCGGAGTAAACGGAGAGGGCTTCTCACGCATCGTTGCGCAGTACATGGCGACTAAGCTCGTTGGACTTGGCTTTTTGGCCGTCATACAGGACTTCCTAGAAACCGATCAGTTTGTCGAATCCAACCGAAATACGCTCAGCTGCATGATGCTCATATCCAAATCGGGCCAGACAGAAGCCATCCTGGAAACCGCAAGGGCATGCCACGACGCGGGCATTACGACCCTCGCGTTTACCGGCAACGAAGACAGCGAGCTCGCCAAGACGGCAGACGCGATCTTTACGATACATGACGATCACCCAATGGATCTTAAGAACGTTAAGCCTAACTGCTTTACCGGAAGTTGTATTCTCGCATTTGAAGAACTATTGAGTATCTGCCTTGACAATCTAAAACAAGAAGGCCTGGCCCCCTAAATCATGCGATAGGAAGCCAAGCCCTGGAATTGCGCTATGCAATTGAAAGCCACTTGCGCGTTTTACTCGTCACCGAGAACTTCGTGCACCTCAGAAGCGACTTCGCCGACACGAGGACCGTAAATGACCTGGATTGCCTTGTCGCTCAGGCGGATAACGCCCATAGCTTCAAGATTCTTGGTGAACACCTCGTCGTCTGCAACCTTAGAACCATCCTTGACAATCACGCGAAGACGTGAGATGCAGTTGTCAAGATCATCAATGTTGTCAGCTCCACCAAGCGCTTCGACAATGCCAACAGCAAGCGCGCTGTCCTTGGTCGCACGGCCCTGGACTGCCTTCTCGGGAGTGCCATCAGACTCGCCCTTTGCCTCAGCGGCCTTTGCCTCGAACTCGGCTCTGCTGTTGATCAACTCAATATCGTCACCATCGTCTCGACCGGGCGTCTTGATATCGAACTTAGTAATAAAGAACCGGAAGAGGAAGAAAGCTGCCAGGAAAAAGGCGGGGAGCAGGATAAGGTATGGAAGCAGATTAAGCTTCTCGGGGCGGAATAAGAATGGGATCAGGTCCTTGATATTTCCCTGGTACACCGAAACGCCCATTGCCTCCGAGAGAACTTCACCCAGTCCGGAAAGCGGAGCGTAAACGCCAAAGTAGAGCCAGGGGGCGGCAAACAGGAACGTAAAGAGAATAGGCTCCGTAACGCCAAAGAAAACAGTCGAAATCACTGTGGGGATTAAAAGACCAGCAACCTTCTTGCGGTTCTGGGGCTTGGCACAAGACCACATAGCAAGGGCGATGCCCGGGAACAACGCGTAATCGTTAATGCCATAGCCAGCCATGAAGGCCCTAACCAAGAGCTTGTCACTGCTGGGAGAAGCGAGCTGTGCAAGCTGAATGGCGCTATTGCCCACCACGCGCGTTCCATCGACGACCATGGAGCCGCCAAGCTCAGTCCAATACATGGGCGTCTCGAGCAACGGATGCAAGCCAAACGGCACAAGGCTCTCGAGCACCCAGCGATAGACAAACGTACCGACCAGACCGGAGCCTTTCACAAACGTCGCAATACCCGAGAAGCATCCACCGATGACGGGCCAGACGAAGTACATAATGCCGCCCAGGATGCCACCGGCGACCAGCGATACAATGGGGACCGTTCGACTGCCCGCAAAAAACGCCAGCGCCGTTGGAAGCTTGGTCTTGTAAAAGCGGCCGGTGATCCAGGCGACCAGGCAGCCCACGATAATGCCGCCAAAGACACCAGAGCTGTAGCCAAAAAAGCCGAGCGAGGTAGTGTAGAGTGCGGACTGCTCACTCGCCTGAATGGACGTAAGGCCGACCTTCTGAAGAGCTTCCACCGTTGTATTGTCGGCAGCCAAGCCAGCTGCTCCAAGCAGAATCTCAACCGTCTTGAGCATGGTGAGATAGCAGACAAGGGCAGAAAAGGCAGCCCAGCCCTTCTCTTTGCGAGACAAGGAGAAGGCGCAGCCGACAGCAAACAAAACACCGAGGTTTCCAATGATTACCTCGCCGAGACCCTTAAATACCGAGAAGAACGTAAAGAGCGGCGAAGCGGCATACCAGTCCCAATTAACGCCAAGGGACACAAGGGTCAGTTCGGTCGTAAAAACGCTACCGATACCCAAAAAGAGACCGGAAATGGCAATGAGCGTAATCGGAACGAGCATTGCCTTTCCGAACGATTGGAATTTTTCTTTCATCAATTCCCTCCTCAATGAGCCTCTACAAACGACTATTGCACCCCACGTCCCCACACAGGCGAAACGGAAGACATGCTCGGCAATAGACACAAAGTGATTGTAGAAAGGGGCACAAAAAATGTGCATCGGCATCGCGTAATGCGGTTAAATCGACCGACGATTGCAAGTATTTACGAATCCGCAAACGGCAGCAAATAGGCAGCGAACGGCAACCTGCAGCGTAGGACAGTCCCCGCAGGCCGACAATTACCGGTATTTTGGCTCATATTTGTTTAATTGTTGCTCGCCCAAAAGCGCGGAGCATCAACGCGCCCCTAAGCCAACCCCAGCAATATGCCCGCCGAATGCACGACAAACGCCACGATCCAGGCAACGGCGACCTGAAACGCGAATACGGCCACGGCATAGCGCGCGCCCAACTCGCTCTTGACGGCGCCGATTGCCGCCACACAAGGCGGGTACAGCAACGTAAAGACCAAGAACACGTAGGCGGTAAACGGCGAAAACATGGTCGACAGCGCCGCGGGCGACGTTGCGCCCAAAAGCACCGTGAGCGTCGAGATGACGCTCTCCTTGGCAATGAGCCCCGTGACGAGCGCCGTCGAGGCGCGCCAGTCGCCAAAGCCGAGCGGGGCCAACACCGGCGCGATGATGCTACCCAGACCGGCAAGCAGGCTTTGCGACTGGTCGGCGACCACGTTAAAGCGGATGTCGAACGTCTGAAGGAACCAGATGACCACGGTCGCGGCAAAGATAATGGTAAAGGCCTTGGTGATGAAGTCCTTGGCCTTATCCCATGCCAGCATCACCGTCGTCTTGACGCTCGGCAGGCGGTAATTGGGGAGCTCCATGATAAACGGCACCGGGTCGCCCTTAAATGCCGTGCGGTTGAGCACCAAAGCCGCGACGCAGCCGACCACGATACCGATCAGATAGAGCGAGACCATGGCGGGAACCGTCGCCTGCGGGAAAAACGCCCCGCACAGCAAGCCGTAAACCGGCAGCTTGGCTGAGCAGCTCATAAACGGCGTGAGCATGACCGTCATCTTGCGGTCGTGCTCGGATGGGAGCGTACGGGTCGACATGATAGCTGGCACGGTGCAGCCAAAGCCGACGAGCATGGGCACGAAACTGCGGCCCGACAGACCAAAGCGACGCAACACCTTATCCATGACAAAGGCCACGCGCGCCATGTATCCGGAGTCTTCCAGAATGGAGAGGAACAAAAAGAGCACGACGATAATCGGCAGGAAGGTCAGCACACTGCCCACGCCCGTAAGCACGCCGTCGACAGCCAGCGAGCGCACCACGTCGTTGGTGCCGAACGCCTTGAGGCCTGCATCGGCCGAAGCGATGATGGCAGCGATGCCGTCCTCCATAAGTCCCTGCAACGCCGCGCCGATCACGCCAAACGTCAGCCAAAAGACGAGGCCCATGATCAGCAGAAACGCCGGGATGGCCGTATAGCGACCCGTCAGAATGCGGTCGATCTTGACGGAGCGCACGTGCTCGCGGCTCTCGTGCGGCTTGACGACACAGCGCCCGCACACGTCGCCGATAAAGCTAAAGCGCATGTCGGCCAGCGCGGACAGGCGGTCGGTGCCGGCCTCGCCCTCCATCTGGGTAATGATGTGCTCGATGGCGTCGAGCTCGTTGCGATCCAGGTGAAGCGCCTCGGTTACCAGCTCATCGCCCTCGACCAGCTTGGTCGCCGCAAAGCGCACCGGGATGTGCGCCGTCACGGCATGGTCCTCGATCAGGTTAGCAATACCGTGGATGCAGCGATGCAGCGCACCGCCGTCCGGACCGTCGGGCGCGCAAAAGTCCAGGCGACCGGGGCGCTCGCGGAACCGCGCCACGTGCAAGGCATGATCCACCAACTCGCCGATACCCTCGTTGCGGGCAGCACTAATGGGGACAACGGGCACGCCCAACAGACTCTCGAGCAAGTTGACGTCTACGGCGCCGCCGTTGGCGGTCACCTCGTCCATCATGTTGAGCGCGATGACCATAGGACGGTCAAGCTCCATGAGCTGCAGTGTCAGGTACAGGTTGCGCTCGATGTTGGTGGCGTCAATGATGTCGATGATGGCGTCCGGACGCTCGTCGAGGATGAACTGACGGCTCACGACTTCCTCGCCTGTGTACGGCGACAGGGAGTAAATGCCGGGCAGGTCGGTAACGCTCGCCTCGGGATGGTTACGGATGGTGCCATCTTTGCGGTCGACCGTCACGCCGGGAAAGTTACCGACGTGCTGGTTGGAGCCCGTCAGCTGGTTGAATAACGTGGTCTTGCCGCAGTTTTGGTTGCCGGCGAGGGCAAAGTGCAGCGGCGCGCCCTCTGGCACGGCCGTCTTTGCCGCACGGGGCGAATACGTCCCCTCGCCCAGGGCCGGATGCTCCGTCGTGCCGATTGCGGCGTTAGCGCGCGGACCCGTATCGGTGTCGTGAATACCCACGAGCTCGATGCGAGCGGCATCGTCCTTACGCAGTGTCAACTCGTAGCCACGCAGGCGGATCTCGAGCGGGTCACCCATGGGGGCGTACTTCATCATGGTGACTTCGGTGCCCGGCGTTAGACCCATGTCCAAAATATGCTGTCGGAGTGCCTGATCGTCCGATGCCACCGATGCGACAACGGCGTCCTTTCCAATCTCGAGTGTATCGAGCTTCACGTCCGTGTTCCTCCCCCGGCGCCCGCAGGGCGTTGTATTTATGTTCACCATGGCTAACCGTTTGCCATGGCTAACCAATTTTAAGCTTACATGATAGCGTGAACACACAACGACGTTCAATCGACAGATCGGTGCAAGGGGAATTCTGGGCCATTGCTTCCCAGACGGGCCTGTTGCGGAAACCGAATCCCACTCCGGAACACCTAAACGGGACGGGCTTTCCGGTTGAGGCATCTAGCGGAAACTGCAGCCCGGAATCGGCGCTCAGACTGGGATGCGATTTCCCGATCGAGCCCCTCGGGGAAACTGCGACCCGGAATCTGCGCCCAAAACGGGTCACGATTTCCCAAACGGGACGTGGTTTCCCGCGGGAGCAGAAACAGCCGCCCGCTCCCTCGACAAAATGATCCATTTTCCTCCGTCTCCAACAGATCAAAACGAAGTTGCGGTGGAATAGTTCCTGTTTAAAGCCCCGTGACTTTAATTGGAACTATTTCACCGCAAGTTATGAGGGACGGGATGGGGCTGGCCCTCTTACTCTTACAGATGGCGCTCCAGGAAGCGGAAGGCTAGGCGGATCCAGGGACGGACTGCCACCTGCTTGTCCTCGTTGTCGACCGCGGTGTTGGCGTTGCCGAGCGAAAGGCCGTGACCACCCTGGTCGAAGACGTGCATCTCGCATGCAACGCCCTCCTCGGCCATGCGCTGCGCAAACGGGTATACCTGCGCGATCGGCGCCGTCTTGTCGTCGGACACGCCCCACACAAAGGTCGGTGGCATCTGACGCGAAACATGCGTGGTGGGGCAGATGTCGGCCAGATGCTCGTCAGTTGCCTCGCCGCCCGTCACCATCGACAGGTAGTCGTTGAGCAAATCGCGTCCCGTCTTGCCGCCCGTCTTGGGCACGCGCAAGTCAATGCGCGGATCGCGCGTCTGCATGTCGCGCACATAGGCAAAGTCGAGCAATGGATAGCCCAGCACCACGGCATCGGGACGAATGTCGTCCGGACGCGCCCCGGCAAGTGCCGCAAAGGGGCCGGTCTTCCACTGTGTTGCCAGCGAGGCGCAAATCATGCCGCCAGCAGAAAAGCCCACGACGCACACGCGCTTAGGATCGACATGCCACTCGTCGGCGTTGGCGCGCACCGTGGCGACCATCTTGGCAAGATCTGCCTGGGGGTGCGGAAAGCTCACGTCACCCGTAGAACTCGTGACATAGTTGAGCACAAAGGCCTGGTAGCCGCGATCCAAAAATGCAAACGCCACCGGGTCCTGCTCGTGCGGAGCGATATGCGTAAACCCGCCTCCGCCGCAGATGATCACCGCGGGGCGGCGGCCATTCGGTTTATCGGGCAGCGGCTCGGCACCCAAATACGTAAACGTCGCCGGATAATCCTCGGTCGGCTCCTCGCCCCACAGCGCATGGTTCTCGACAATCATATGTGCTCCCTTCGCGCAAATTATGCGCCTTTGTTTTTCGCCTTCAAGCGTACCCCACTTGAACCCGTGGCGCAGAAACACACCAGCAATAAGTTTCCCTTTAACTGATATATCACATAATCCCAGCTCAGAGGTATCGCTGAGCAGCGTAGAATAGGGGGCGTTGACCAAGCCGCGAAACACATATGAAACGTTTCCGGCAAACCAAACGCGCGATATGCGCCTATTTAAGTTGGAGGCAACTATGGGTCTGCTCGATTCGCTTAAGTCCACCTTCACCTCGGCCGGCGAGGCGTCCGTTCCGCCCGCAGCAAGCTTCGCCACCCGCGAAGGCGTCATCTATGCCCCCGTTAACGGCGTGCTCGTCAACCTGGACGAGGTTCCCGACGAGACGATCGCCTCGGGCATGCTTGGCCAGGGCTATGGCATCGAGCCCATTACCGGCACCATCTATGCGCCCGCCAACGGCCGCATCGGTGCCACCACTGTCACCAACCACTCCATTGGCATGATCACCGAGGACGGTCTTCGCGTGTTTATCCATGTTGGCCTGGGCACCGTGGAAATGAACGGCAAGGGTTTTGCCCGCTTTGTCGAGATGGGCGATGTGGTCAAGGCAGGCCAGCCGCTCATCAGCTTCGACCGCGAGGCCATTAAGGCCGCTGGTCACGAGGACATCGTGACCGTCATCGTCTCCGAACTCGATCGTCTTAAGAGCATCGACCATGTCGGCGAGTCTGGAACGCTTATCGGCGGCAACCCGCTCGTCAAGCTTGGCGACCCGCTGCTGGTTGCCAAGACCAAGTAGCCAGGCCCCGCGCCACACAGCCAAAAGGCACCTCGTCAAGCGCCCGCGACCATTTGGCCGCGGGCGCTTTTCGTTTGAAAAACCATCCCGCCAATGCTTTATCTGTATAGCCCAAATGAGCCGAGCTGCTAGAATATCGAACTGTATGGATAACTATCATTCAACCGTTATGGGAGGATACGTGAACCGCACCAAAATCGCGCAGCTCTATGCCGATGCCGAGTCGCTCGGCGGCCAGACCGTCACCGTCGCCGGCTGGGTCAAGTCCGTCCGCGACATGAAGAACTTTGGCTTTGTTACGCTCAACGACGGCAGCTGCTTCCGCGACCTGCAGGTCGTCATGAACCGCGAGGCACTCGACAACTACGACGAGATCGCCCATCAAAACGTCTCGGCCGCACTCATTTGCACCGGCACCGTCAAGCTGACCCCCGATGCGCCCCAGCCTTTCGAGCTTTCTGCCACCTCCATCGAGGTCGAGGGCGTCAGCGCCCCGGATTACCCGCTGCAGAAGAAGCGCGCAACCGTCGAGTTCCTGCGCACCCAGCAGCATCTGCGCCCGCGCACCAACCTGTTCCGCGCCGTGTTCCGCATCCGCTCTGTCGCGGCTGCCGCCATCCACCGCTTCTTCCAGGAGCAGGGCTTTGTCTACGTCAACACCCCCATCATCACCACGAGTGACTGCGAGGGCGCCGGCGAGATGTTCCGCGTGACCACGCTCGACCCCAAAAATCCGCCCCTCACCGAGTCCGGCGAGGTCGACTGGAGCCAGGACTTCTTTGGCAAGCATGCAAGCCTCACCGTGTCCGGCCAGCTCAATGCCGAGAACTTTGCCATGGCCTTTGGCGACGTGTACACCTTTGGCCCCACCTTCCGTGCCGAGAACTCCAACACCACGCGCCACGCCGCCGAGTTTTGGATGATCGAGCCCGAGATGGCCTTTGCCGACCTTAACGACTACATGGATAACGCCGAGGCTATGCTCAAGTACGTCCTTAAGGACGTCATGACAACCTGCCCCGACGAGCTCAATATGCTCAACAAGTTTGTGGACAAGGGTCTGCTCGAGCGCCTGGACCATGTCGCCAACTCCGACTTTGCCCGCGTTACCTACACCGAGGCCGTCGAGATCCTGGAGCAGGCCGTCGCCGCCGGTCACAAGTTTGACTATCCCGTGAGCTGGGGCATCGACCTGCAAACCGAGCACGAGCGTTTCCTGACCGAGGAGCACTTTAAGCGACCGACTTTTGTGACCGACTACCCGGCCGAGATCAAGGCGTTCTACATGCGCATGAACGAGGACGGCAAGACCGTCGCCGCCGCCGACTGCCTGGTGCCCGGTATCGGCGAGATTATCGGCGGCTCCCAGCGCGAGGAGCGCCTGGATCTGCTCGAGGCCCGCATCAAGGACCTGGGTATGAATCCCGAGCAGTACAAGTACTACCTTGACCTGCGCCGCTACGGTTCCTGCAAGCACGCCGGCTACGGTCTGGGCTTCGAGCGCTTGGTCATGTATCTGACCGGCGTGGGCAACATCCGCGACGTCCTGCCGCACCCGCGCACCGTGGGCAACGCCGACTTCTAATCGTCGAACGCTAGCTCGCGTCGCCACACGCCAACGCTCATCGCACAAGCGTCTCTCGACATCGGTCGAGAGACGCTTTTTTCAACAGCATCCGTCAAGCTTTTGGCAAGTTTTTGGTCAGTTGAGCAGGGCTGTTGAAAACTCGACCCACCGTTTGCCGACGACCACCGACCGCCCAGAGCGCCCTGCGCCCCTGGGAAAGCCCCGCGTCCTAGGCTCCATACCGTCGCCACCCAAAACGGAAAGGACGTGGGCACCATGACCGAAGCCGCTGTTGAAACCTACGACACCACGACGAGGGGCGCCGCCTCGATGGCAGCCTATCGCGCCGTTCGTATCCTGCAGCTCTTGAGCGAAAACACCGGCGAAGACAAGGCCATGCTTTCCGATGAGCTGATCCGGCGCCTCGCCCATCCCGACGACCCCGCCCGCATGCCCATCTCGGCGGCGCGGCGCAGCATCTACACCGCCATCTCCGCGCTTCGCCATGCCGGATACGAAATTGAATACAAACGCGGCGTGGGCTACAAACTTCTTACCCGCCCGCTCACCGATGAAGAGATCAT
This sequence comes from uncultured Collinsella sp., assembly GCA_902494085.1. Classification (GTDB taxonomy): domain Bacteria; phylum Actinomycetota; class Coriobacteriia; order Coriobacteriales; family Coriobacteriaceae; genus Collinsella. The sequence goes on along the minus strand of CABURU010000012.1, from coordinate 14,315 downwards.
CCGGCTCCACGGTATGGTCATGCGCAACCGCTCCACGCCTATCGCTATCCGCAAGAGCATGGCGCAGCACTTAGTTGCCATGGCGAGCGCCGACGTTCGCGGCTACCTCGATACACCCGAACCCGCTCCAAGCGCAGGCAGCAAGGCTACCAAGGCAACACGCACGCCCATCAAGCGCATCGACACGTGCGAGCTCGTCGAGCAGGCCATCGACCACGGAACCACGGTGAGTTTTGATATTTCGAGCGTCACGACACGCGACGAAACCGAAGCAGCACGGATGACACTCCGTCCCTTTGCCATCAGGCAGCGCGATGGCATCTCGTATCTGCTGGGAACGGTCTACGACGCCCGAGGCACCGACGATACGCTGCGCACCGTCGAGATCGCCCGTATGAGAAACGTCAGCACGCGCCTGCTCGACGGCAAGAAGCTCTTCGCCGCCCTGGACGAGGACGACGCCTCCTCCGCCGCATAAGACCCTCCGCCGCCCATTCGACTACCCGTACCGCCCATCCGATTCTGTATTAAAAAACCCGCCAGGCTGTTGTAAAAATGGACATCAGCGCTACTATAGTCCCACTTGCACTTTGTCCCAGTGCAGTGTTTCCAGCCATTTTTATACTGGGGGTAATGATATGAAGGACATCACCATCAGTCGCAGGAGCCTTCTGGTCTCCGCCGGCCTGCTCGCGCTCGCCCCGCTCGCCGGATGCGGCGGCAACTCTGGTTCCGGCTCTGCTGCCGCCGGTTCCGACTACACCATCGGCGTTCTGCAGCTCACCGAGCACTCCGCGCTCGATGCCGCCAACGACGGCTTCGTCAAGGCCATCAAGAAGAGCGGCCTTAAGGTCAAGATCGACCAGAAGAACGCCCAGAACGACCAGTCCACGTGTAAGTCCATTGCCGACAAGTTTGTGGGCGACAACGTCAACCTGATTTATGCCATCGCCACGCCCGCCGCGCAGGCTGCCGCCGGCGCCACGGCCGATATCCCCATCGTGGGCTGTGCCATCACCGACTACGCCGCCTCCGGCCTGGTCCAGGACAACGACAAGCCGGGCACCAACGTCACGGGCGCTTCCGACCTCACCCCGGTCGCCGAGCAGCTCGAGATGATGCAGAAGGTCCTGCCCGACGTTAAAAAGGTCGGCCTGCTCTACTGCACCGCCGAGTCCAACTCCGACGTCCAGATCAAGGCCGCCAAGAAGGAGCTCGACAAGCTGGGCCTCGAGTACACTGACTTCACCGTCTCGAGCTCCAACGAGATTCAGTCCGTCGTCGAGTCTGCCGTGGGCAAGGTCGACGCGCTGTACTCCCCCACCGACAACACCATCGCCGCGGGCGCCTCGCAGGTGGGCCAGATCTGCAAGGAGAACAAGCTTCCCTTCGTGACTGGCGAGGAGGGCATGTGCATGGCCGGCGGCCTGTTCACCCTCTCCATCAATTACGAGGATCTGGGCTACGCCGCGGGCGAGATGGCCGTTAAGATCCTGAAGGGCGAGGCCAAGCCCGAAGACATGCCTATCAAGCACCTCTCGAGCAAGGACCTGGTCGTCGTCAAGAACGACGAAATGGCCGAGGCCCTGGGCATCGACCTTTCCGCTCTGGACGCGTAATGCCATACGCGGCATGCGCCTAGAGCCCGTGCTCGCGCTTTAGCCGCGTTATTCAATATCTGAGCCACAGGGGCGGGCGCTGTAGACCGGCGTCCGCCCTGCTTGTTTCAGGTAAAACAAAACGTCTGTCCGCAGCTCTTCTATGCATTGTTACCGCTATTATGGTGAATCACGTGTCCACCCTATCCTAGGAGGTATGAAGCATGCTCATTGCATTGCAGGGCGCCGTTTCGCAGGGCGTCCTCTGGGGCATTATGGTGCTTGGCGTGTTTATCACGTTCCGCCTGCTCGATATTCCCGATATGACCTGCGACGGCAGCTTTGCCCTCGGCGGCTGCGTCTGCGCTGTGCTCATCGTCAATAACAACGTCGACCCGCTGCTCGCCGTGCTGGCCGGCATGTGCGCCGGCGCCATCGCGGGCGCCGTCACGGGCATTTTGACCACCGTCTTTGAGATTCCCGCGATCCTCGCCGGAATCCTCACCCAGATCAGCCTGTGGTCCATCAACCTGCGCATCATGGGCAAGTCCAATACGCCCATTCTTGCCAAGGGCACCGTGTTTTCGGCCGTCAGCAATATGACCGGTCTGCCGCAGTCCACCGTTGCCATCATCTTGGGCATCCTGCTCGCCGTGGCTATCGTTGCCATCCTGTATTGGTTCTTTGGCACCGAGATCGGCTCGGCGCTGCGCGCCACCGGCAACAACGAGTACATGATCCGCGCCCTGGGCGTTAACACCAACTCCACCAAGATGATCGCCCTCGTGCTCTCCAACGCCCTCATCGGGCTTTCGGGCGCGCTCATCTGCCAGAGCCAAAAGTACGCCGACATTGGTATGGGCACCGGTGCCATCGTTATCGGTCTTGCCGCCATTGTTATCGGTGAGGTGCTCGGCCGTCTGCTGCCCGGCGGCCTCACGCAGTTTAGCGTCCGTCTTGCCTCCGCCGTCTTTGGCTCCGTGGTGTACTTCCTTATCCGCGCCATCGTGCTGCAGTTGGGCATGGACGCCAACGACATGAAGCTGCTCTCCGCCGTGATTGTCGCTGTGGCCCTGTGCGTGCCCGTGGTTTGGGAGCGCTATAAGCTCCGCAGCTCCTACACGAAGGGGGATGAGGCAGATGCTTAAGCTCTCGCACGTCAAGAAGACCTTTAACAAGGGCACCGTCACCGAGAAGCGCGCGCTCACCGGCGTCGACCTCACCCTAAATGACGGCGACTTTGTAACCGTGATCGGCGGCAACGGCGCCGGCAAGTCCACGCTGCTCAACATGATCGCCGGCGTGTACCCGCTCGATTCGGGCGTTATTGAGCTCGACGGCACCGACATCTCGCGCCTGAGCGAGTCGCAGCGCGCCAAGTACCTAGGCCGCGTGTTTCAGGACCCCATGCGCGGTACCGCTGCCGACATGCAGATCGCCGAGAACCTGGCCCTCGCCAAGCGTCGCGGCCAGCGTCGCGGCCTTTCGTGGGGCGTCACCAAGGCCGAGAAAGATGAGTACGTCGAGCTGCTCAAGCGCCTGGACCTTGGTCTGGACACGCGTCTCAACGCCAAGGTCGGCCTGCTCTCGGGTGGCCAGCGCCAGGCACTCACCCTGCTGATGGCCACGCTCACCAGGCCGCGCCTGCTGCTGCTCGACGAGCACACCGCGGCCCTCGACCCCAAGACGGCCTCTAAGGTGCTTAACCTGACCGAGGAGATCGTCGACGAGAACCACCTGACCACGCTCATGGTCACGCACAACATGAACGACGCCATCCGTCTGGGCAACCGTCTGATCATGATGCACGAAGGCCACGTGATCTACGACGTGGCGGGCAATGAGAAGAAGTCGCTCACCGTAGCCGACCTGCTGCAGAAGTTCGAGGAGGTCTCGGGCGGCGAGCTCGCCAACGACCGCATGCTGCTGAGCTAAAACCTGCCAAAAAGGGACAGGTTTATTTTGGTAGGTTTTATCTGCGCAAACGTCAAAACCGCCGCAAAGGGACAGACGCCCTTGCGGCGGTTTTCGCATATTATGTCGATAATCCGATATTCAACCAGACATTCTGGCTAAGGACTAAGGAAACTGCCATGAAAAGACTCCCCCGCCTTGCGTTAGCCGCCGCGTTGTTTGCCGGCGCGCTCGCAGGCATCCCAAGCCTCGCTTTCGCGGGGAACCTGCCCGCCGCTATTGACGGCTCTGTGACCGTCATGCACACCAACGACATCCACGGCAGCTACAAGTACAGCTACAACGAAAGCAAGGGCACTGGCACTGTGGGCTTTGACGGACTGGCGGTTCTCTATAGCGCCCAGGGCAACGCCCCCGATCTTTTGCTCGATGCGGGCGACACCTTCCACGGACAGTCCTTCGCCACCATGAGCGAGGGCAAGAGCATCGCCGAGCTCATGGACACCTTCTACGCCGACGGCTACGACGCGACCACGCCAGGCAACCACGACTGGAGCTACGGCGCGGACAAACTCCGCACCATGACCGGCTACAGCACCACCAGCACGCCCTTCGCCATGCTCTGCGCGAACGCGAAGTCTACGAGCGGCGTATGGAGCTCGAGCATCACGAAGACGCTCGATCGCACCTGGGAGGATAGCGAGGATTACTCCACATTCGACTACAAAATCAAGGTCGGCGTCGTGGGCGCCATGGATGAGTCGCTGGGATCCTCGCTGCGCGCGGACCTGGTCGCGGGCACGTCGTTCTCGAGTGCCGCGAACGCCATCAATGCCGAGGCAGAGCAGCTGCGCAAGGAGGGCTGCGATGTTGTTGTGTGTATCGCGCACACGCTCGACGCCAAGACCTTTGCCACGCGACTCCGTGGCGTCGATGCCCTTATCGCAGGCCACGAGCACATCAACCTTAACGAGAAGGTGACGGGAGCCGACGGCAAGACGATCCACGTTGTCGAGGCAGGCAGCGCCTTTGCCGAGGTGGGGCTGCTTTCCATTCCGTACAAGTACGACACCAATGGCACCGAGTCGACCGACGATGACACGGTCACGGTCCCTGCAGACGGCAGCGACGAGAAGCTCTACACCGCCAAGAACGTCAACGACCTTTTGGCGGACCCCGACAAGGGCTCCGACTACCAGAGCCGCCTTGAAGCCGTCCGCAACAAAATCAAGCCGCTCGACGAGGACTTTGAAAACGAATCGAACAAGGTGCTCGGCACATCCACCACCAACTATTTCTACGGCGAGGACGCCGCAGGCACGCATGGCTGGGAAATGGTGCGCACCACCGATTTCCGCCCCAGCAAGGAGGGCGACACCACCAAGGCCCAGACCATCGGCCACGTGATTTGCGGCTCCTATCTTGCCCTGACGGGCGCGGACCTCGCTATCGAAAACGCCGGCGGCATCCGCGGCGGCATCGCGGCGGGCAACGTGACCGCCGGCAACGTCATCGCCATCTCGCCCTACGGCAACACCGTTGAGACCTGGACCATGACCGGCGCGGACTTCCTCGCAGCACTCGAGCACTCGCTACAAATCAGCGACGATTGTAACGACAGCTACGAGCTTCAGCAGGCTTATGTGGCGGCCGGTCACACCGAGCAGGAGGCGCAAGACAAGTACAAATGGCGCGATGACTCTGGCAGCGTTCTCTCCTTTGGTGGCATCAACGTGACGATTGATTGGACGCAGCCCGAAGGCAAGCGCATTGTGAGTGCCACACTCACCAAAGACGGCAGCACGCTCGACCCCGCCAAGACCTATACCGTCGCCACCAACAACTACATCATTACCAACACGACCGACTTTCCCACCTTTGCACACGCCACCAAGTACACCGAGTGGGGCACGTGCGAGGCGGCGCTGAGGGCGCTGATTGAGCAGAACGGCTGGGAGAGCAAGATGGCCGGGCTCGCCGGCACCATCAGCTTTGGCTCCGCAGCCGTGGACCCCACGCCCACACCGGCCCCGACGCCTAAGCCCTCGCCTAAGACGGACACGACGACCACGAAGGTCATCACCAAGAAGACGACCGGTAAGCTCGCCGCAACGGGAGACCGCACGCTGGCAGTAGTTGGCGCGTGCCTTATCGGCGGCATCATCGTCATCATCCTCGGCATTATCTGGAAGCGTCGACGCTAAGCTACACCGCCGGGCCTTGCAGCCCCGCCGCGTAAACCTTATATCGAGCACAGAAGCCCGTCCGAATTTGATCGGACGGGCTTCTTGGTGGGTATCATGGTTGGACGATCATTAGGAGGTTTTCCCTACATGGAATTGTTTGAGCCGATTCTTCATTTCTTTGAGCAACGGTGGGTCCACAACATCATCTGGGCCGTCATCTTGGCGATAGGCACCGCCGTCGCCGCCAAGGTCGTATCCAAGACCCTGAACCATCTGCTTAACCGAGACGATAACCCGCTTCCGGCATCGAGTATCTTCATCAACATCGCGCGCGCCGTCATCTGGATGATTGGCGGCAGCTTTATCCTCGACAACTGTTTTGGCATTAACGCAAACGCGCTCGTCGCCGCTCTTGGCGTCGGCGGCATCGCCATCTCGCTCGGCTTTCAGGACACGTTATCAAACCTTATCGGCGGCATGCAGGTGACCTTTATGGGCATCATCAAACCCGGCGACAATATCGAGGTCGGCGGCGTATCCGGCGTTGTCCAAGACATCACTTGGCGCCATACAACGATTGAGGATGCCTGTGGACAGACCATCATTGTGCCCAATTCCAACATCTCCAAGAACACGCTCGTGCATTTGATGCCCTTTGGGCGCGTGGCCGTGCCCGTTGCCGTAAAGGACACGTCTAAGTGGGCTTCCCTTGACGTGCTGGCAGACGAGCTCACGAGCGCAACCAAAACGGCCGTCTCGCCCATCTCGGGCTTTGACAAGGAGCCCTACGTACTCTTTAGCGAAATCGGCGACTTTGGCATCAAAGGAAAGATCATCTTTATCGTCAGCGACGACAGCACTACTTTCACGGCAGCCGACGCCTGCATCCGCGCCATCGCCCCCATCATCGCCTAAACCACCGCAAAGGGGACAGGCATCTTTGTAGTGGTTTTCATTCGTGGTACCATGGTTCATATCGTTGTTTAAACGACTAAGGGAGTAGACACCATGGAAGAGGCCTATCGTCAAGCACGTAAGCGCGGCGAGCAGGGACGCCGTCGCGCCATTAGCCAAAGCGAGCATCCATACCTTACGGACCTCGATAGCTTGGTTGCTCAGCTCCCCTTAGGTCAGCGAGTGAGCGTCGGCCTGCGGGATATTCCGCTCGAAATGGTCGTCGGCACGGTCACCAAAGGCCGTCAGTCCGCCTTTTCATGCAACTTTATGCCCCTGCTGCCGTTTAACACCGAGTTCGCCCGCAAGTGGTCCAACCTCTACGACATCCAGGTAACCGAGGGCTATCGCGACCCCATCATCGTCACCGAGTTCATGCATCGGTTCTATGTCCAGGAAGGCAACAAACGCGTCAGTGTCCTCAAATTCCTGGACGCTCCAACGGTTTCAGCCAGGGTCACCCGTCTCTACCCCGGCACGTGGGATTCCGTCGAAAGCCGCCTGTACGGTGAATTCTGCGCGTTTTGGCGCGTCTGCCCCCTATACGAGATCGAGTTCTCGCGTGAGGGAAGCTACGAGACGCTCGCCAAGATGCTCGGTCAGAACCTTATCGAAAAATGGCCGCAGAAAAAGGTCGACTACCTGCGCCACACCTTCCTGCTCTTTAAGCGCGCCTACCTTCGCGCAGGCGGCGACCACCTGGACATTACGCCCGCCGACGCCATGCTCGTCTACCTCAATGTGTACAACCAGGACCGCCTACTGGATACGCCGACGGATATCGTCGTAAACCGCCTGTGCAAGATTTGGCGCGAGCTGGTCATTGCCGGCAAAAATGACGAGGACAAGGTCGATCTTGTCGAAGCGCCGAGCGTCGATGAGGAGGAGTCGCCCGCCAAGTCCACCTCCGGCGTGCTCAACTTCTTTATGGGCAAGACTGTCTATTCGGCGGCCAACCCCCTGCGTATCGCCTTTATCCATGAGTTCCCCTGTGCGGCGTCGAGCTGGGACAGTCTGCACGACCAAGGACGTCAGTATCTCGATGAGCACTTTGACGGTATCGTGCGCACCGAGGCGTTCGAGGACTGTCACGATCCGGACGTGTTCTACGCCGCCGTGGAAACGGCTGTCAAACATGGAGACAGCGTCATCTTCTCGACCTCGCACCGCCTGATGGAATACACGCTCAGAGCTGCCTTTGAGTATCCCCAGGTTCGGTTCCTTAACTGCTCTATCGGCCTTCCCCACCAAAGCGTTCGTTCGTACTTTGGCAAGATGTACGAGGCCAAGTTCCTCCTGGGCGCCCTTGCCGCCAGCATGGCGGACAACCATCGCATCGGCTACCACGCGTCGGTCTTCGCATCCGGCGCGCTCAGCGAGATCAATGCCTTTGCCATCGGCGCCTCGCTGCTCGACCCCCGCGCGCAAATTATCCTCACCTGGGGCGATGTGCCCGCCGGCGGTCTTACCGAGGCCATGTGCCGCGAAGGCGTGAGCGTCATGACCGGCGCTGACATGTCAAAGTCGCTCGAAGACCCCACGGCCTACGGACTCCACCGCCTGGTCGATGGCAAGGTTTCCGGCATCGCCATGCCGGTATGGAACTGGGGCCGTTACTACGAGCTCATCGTTCGCAGCCTTCTGCACGGCACGTGGGACGAGACCAGCGATGACAACCAAGTGCGCGCCGTCAACTACTGGTACGGCATGAGCTCCGGCGTTATCGACATCCGTTACGCTCCGGGCCTACCCTACCAGACGCGCAAACTCGTGCAGTTGCTCCGCAACGGCATTGTCGAGGGCTCCATCAACCCCTTTGGCGGCGAGCTCCACAGCCAGAACGGCGTGGTACAGATCGAAGGCTTCCCTCCGTTGCCGAGCACGCAGATTGTCGAGATGAATTGGCTGGCGGACAACGTGGTGGGCACCATTCCGCAGCTCGACGATGAGCCGGGAGTTACCGCCCTATGAAGATCCTTGCCATAGCCGATACCGAAGAACGATGCCTTTGGGAGTGCTTTCGCAAGGAACGCTTTGAGGGTGTCGACCTGATTTTGTCCGCCGGCGATCTGGACCCGGACTATCTTGAGTTTTTGGTCACAGTCATCAACAAACCGCTCATCTACGTACGCGGCAATCACGATGACCGCTACGCACGTCATGCACCGGGTGGATGTATCTGCGTAGAAGACAGCGTGTACACGTACCGAGGGATTCGCATTGCGGGCCTTGGCGGGTCCATGCGTTATCGTGACGGCGCCAACATGTACACCGAACGCGAGATGTCCAGGCGCATGCGTAAGCTGTCGCGTAAGGTTAGGATGGTCGGCGGATGCGACATTCTGCTTACCCATGCGCCCGCCGCCGGTATGGGTGATTTGGACGATCTACCGCATCGAGGATTCGAGTGTTTTAACACAGCACTCGAATCCTGGAATCCCGACTACATGGTGCACGGGCATGTGCACCAAAGCTACGGTTGCGATTTTCAGCGCGAGCGTCAGCATGTGTGTGGAACGACGATCATCAACGCCTGCGGCTATACGCAGTTTGAGCTCGACCAGACGCACTACCCCATCCGCGGCTGGCAAGCAGCTTGGCTCAACTCACAAACCATGCGCCGCGAGCTCAAACGCCACGAAGCCATCGAGTCTTCAACAGCCAGAACACCCTGGTAACCACCATAAAGGGGACACTGTCCCCTTTATGGTGCTTTTGACGCGATAGCAAGAAACCCGGTCCTGCACAAGGCAGAACCGGGTTTCTTTAGCAATGCTTGCTGTACTCAGGCAGTAACTAGCAGTTACTCAGCCAGGAAGTCACGCTGGACAGCGGGATCGACCTTGACGCCAGGGCCCATGGTGGAAGACACGGAGATGGACTTGACGTACTTGCCCTTAGCAGAAGAGGGCTTGACGCGCAGAATCTCGGTGTACAGGGCAGCGTAGTTCTCGACGAGCTGCTGCTCAGAGAAGGACTTCTTGCCCAGGGGCACGTGGCAGATGCCGTAGCGGTCGGCGCGGTACTCAACGCGGCCAGCCTTGAGCTCGGAGACCATCTTGGCGACGTCCATGGTCACGGTGCCGAGCTTGGGGTTCGGCATGAGGCCACGGGGACCAAGGATCTTACCGATGCGGCCAACCTTGGCCATCATGTTCGGCGTAGCGATAGCGGCGTCGAAGTTGATCTCGCCCTTCTGAATCTGGGCGACGAGCTCGTCGGAACCGATGATGTCGGCGCCGGCAGCCTCAGCCTCACGGGCCTTCTCGCCCTCGGCGAAGACGGCAACACGAACGGTCTTGCCGGTGCCGTGGGGCAGGGAGATGGAACCACGGATGTTCTGGTCAGCCTTACGAGTATCGATGCCCAGACGGAAGTGAGCCTCGACGGTCTCGTCGAACTTGGCGGTGTCGAGCTCCTTGATGAGCTTGGCAGCCTGAAGGGGGGTGTAGAGCGTGGCGCGGTCGATCTTCTCGGCAGCGGCGTTATAGCTCTTACCATGCTTAGCCATGTGCATTACCTCCTGTGGTTAAACGGGCGTGAGCCCTCCCACATCGTATCGTGTGCCCTATTGCACACATTTAACGGGCGCCCCGGTCGGAGCACCCGCCGTTACCATAAGAAATCGCTACTCAGCGATGGTGACGCCCATGGAACGGGCGGTACCGGCGATGATCTTCTTGGCGGCGTCAATGTCGTTGGCATTGAGGTCCGGCATCTTGATCTCGGCGATCTTGGTGAGCTGCTCCTGGGAGAGCTGACCAACCTTGTCAGCCTGGGGCTTAGCGGAACCAGACTTGAGGTTCAACTCCTTCTTGATAAGGTGAGCCGCCGGCGGGGTCTTGGTGATGAAGGAGAAGGACTTGTCCTCGTAGACAGAGATCTCAACGGGGATGATGTCACCCTTCTTGTCCTGCGTCTCGGCGTTAAAGGCCTGGCAGAACTGCATGATGTTCACGCCAGCAGCGCCCAGGGCGGGGCCGACGGGAGGAGCGGGGTTTGCTGCACCAGCAGGAATCTGGAGCTTAATGACGTTGGCAACCTTCTTCTCAGCCATGGTCATTCCTTTCGAATCACGAGTGTGAAGTACTTGCTATATCGTAAGCACGCACGTGTTAGAAGCACTCCTGAGATGAGCAGTCACAGAAGAAGCACGCTCGCGCGAACGGACGAAAACTTAAGCGATGACAGCGACCTGGTTAAAGTCGAGCTCGACCGGCGTCTCGCGGCCAAAGATCATCAGCGTGACCTTGAGCTTGCCAGCCTCGGTGTTAACCTCGGAGACCTTGCCATCAAAGTCGGTAAGCGGGCCATCGGTGACGCGGACGGACGTACCGACCTCAATATCAACCGAGGTGCGCTTGGGCGAATCGCCCTTACCGGGACGACGAGTCATCTTGTTGTACTCGTCGCGGGAAAGCGGAGCGGGCTTGCCGTTGCCGCCTAGGAAACCGGTGACGCCAGGCGTGTTACGAACACACGTCCAAGCATCGTCATCCATCTCCATGCGGACCAGGACATAACCCGGGAAGATCTTGGAATCCTTGGTCTCACGCTTGCCACCCTCTTTAATCTCGGTGACGCGCTCCATAGGAATCTCGATATCAAAGATACGGTCCTGCATGCCCATAGTCTCGATGCGATGCTCGAGATCGGACTTAACGCGGTTCTCGTATCCAGAGTAAGTGTGAACGACGTACCAACGCTTAGACATGGTTTAGCCCCTCAATCCAGAGAACAGAGCAAGAGCCTCGCCAAAGCCAGCATCGAGCAGAGCGATGACGACGCCGACGACGATCAGAGAAGCGCAAACAACAACCGAGTAGTTCACGAGCTCCTTCTTATCGGGCCACGTGACACGCTTCATCTCGGACTTGACCGAAGCGAAATACTTCTTGGTGCGGGCGAAGAAACCAGGCTTCTCGTTCTTCTTGGACTTCGCAGCCTTCTCGTTCTTCTTGGCAACGGCCTTCTTGGCCTCAACCTTGGAGTTGGCGGCAGCTTTGTTGGCAGGTGCCGGCTGCTGAGCCTTCTTCTTGTTCTTCTTGTTGGCCATTTGGGTTACCTCCGCGCAATGCGCTTATACATGAGTAAACCGTAAGCCCCCAAGTGGGAGCTTACGGAATAATGACTGGCACGCCAGGAAGGACTCGAACCCTCAACACTCGGTTTTGGAGACCGATGCTCTACCAATTGAACTACTGGCGTATGTGACTAGAGACTAGCGAGTCTCTTTGTGCAGCGTGTGGTGACGGCACCAGGGGCAATACTTCTTGATCTCCATACGATCAGGCATGGTCGACTTGTTCTTGGTGGTCGTATAGTTGCGGCGCTTGCACTCAGTGCAAGTGCACGCAAGAGTAACTAGAGTACGCATGTATCCTGAACCTTTCATTTCCGCCCCGTACGGGCACTAGTTGTTACTTTATCAGCTCCACGTAAGTGCTGTCAATGAAAACCTCGAGTCAATTGGTTCTCGGTGGATCCATTCATATTTGGAACACATCAATGAAGCCATCGAGAGCTAATCGACGGTGCATCCAGGACCATTATCGATCCTCTCGACACCAGCAACGGCTCAATATCCATTGCAGAAAAGAACCCGGCACCCATATAAGTGCCGGGTTCTCTAAGTCAGCTATATCAAAGAGCTAATTTACTCAATGATCGTGGAGACGATGCCCGAACCGACGGTGTGGCCACCCTCGCGGATAGCGAAGCGCAGGCCCTCCTCCATGGCGATCGGGTGGATGAGGTCGCCCTCGATGGTGATGTGGTCACCAGGCATAGCCATCTCGGTGCCCTCGGGGAGCTTGACCGTACCGGTAACGTCGGTGGTACGGAAGTAGAACTGAGGACGATAACCATCGAAGAACGGGGTGTGACGGCCGCCCTCCTCCTTGGTCAGAACGTAGATCTCGCCGGTGAACTTGGTGTGCGGGGTAACCGAACCGGGCTTGCAGAGAACCTGGCCGCGCTCGATGTCCTCACGCTTGATGCCGCGGAGCAGCAGACCGACGTTGTCGCCAGCCTCGCAGAAGTCCATGGACTTACGGAACATCTCGATACCGGTAACGACGGTGTTCTGGGTATCCTTGATGCCGACGATCTCGACGGGCTCGTTGAGCTTGAGCTCACCGCGCTCGACACGGCCAGTAGCAACGGTACCACGACCGGAGATGGTCATAACGTCCTCAACGGCCATCAGGAACGGGAGGTCGTTGTTACGAGCAGGCGTCGGGATGTACTCGTCGACGGCCTTCATGAGCTCGCGAATGGCGTCCATCCACTTGGCGTCGCCCTCGAGAGCGCCCAGAGCGGAGCCACGGATGACGGGGATGTCGTCGCCGGGGAAATCGTACTCGGAGAGGAGCTCACGGGTCTCCATCTCGACGAGGTCGATGAGCTCGTCATCGTCGACCATGTCGCACTTGTTCAGGAAGACGACGATGTAGGGAACGCCGACCTGACGGGCGAGCAGGATGTGCTCGCGGGTCTGAGCCATGGGGCCGTCGGTAGCAGCGATGACCAGGATAGCGCCGTCCATCTGAGCAGCGCCGGAGATCATGTTCTTGACGTAGTCAGCGTGGCCCGGGCAGTCAACGTGAGCGTAGTGACGGGCAGCAGTCTCGTACTCGACGTGGGAGACGGAGATCGTAATGCCGCGCTCGCGCTCCTCGGGAGCCTTGTCGATGTTCTCGAACGCAGTGAAGTCAGCCTTGCAGCCCTCGGTCTCGGAGAGAACCTTGGTGATGGCAGCGGTCAGCGTGGTCTTGCCGTGGTCGACGTGACCAATGGTGCCGATGTTAACATGCGGCTTAGTGCGCTCAAACTTCTCTTTGGCCATAAAGCCCTCCTCTAAACAGGTCGTCCCCGGACGGGACTTTGCCTTTATACCATAGTGGCTTCTCAACATACTATTGAGAAGCCACCGTGTTACCTATGGTAGCGGTGACTGGATTCGAACCAGTGACGCCACGGGTATGAACCGTGTGCTCTAACCAACTGAGCTACACCGCCGGATGGAGCCTGCAACCAGACTTGAACTGGTGACCTCTTCGTTACCAACGAAGTGCTCTACCGACTGAGCTATACAGGCACTTGACGGGTGGGAGCTATAGGATTCGAACCTATGTAGGCAGAGCCAACGGGTTTACAGCCCGTCCCCATTAACCACTCGGGCAAACTCCCAATCGTTCAAGTATCCGCAGGTTCTTTGGTCTTTTGGACCGCCGCCCCCGCGAACGAAAAAGATAATACGATGCAACCTTGGGGGCTGTCAACGAAAACCTCTAGATACACGGTACCGGGCGTATCTATATACCTTTGACCTGCGCTTTTGTTGAGTTTGAATATGAAGAGCGGTGGATTTGGTCGTTGTGGCGACGTTTCCCAAGGTAATACTTTGGTGTGGTGGAGTATTCTTATTGACTACGTCTCCGTGACGGACCCATTCGCACCTATATATGTTGCAGACGATGGTTTTCGGCGGCTTCCTGATTTATCTCAATCTGTAACAGTAAGAACGGTTTTCCTCCCCTACCTGTTATAGATCGAGACATTTCAAAGTGGTCCCGGTCATTGTCTCAATCTGTAACATCTAGACCGATATTTCCCTTCTAACTGTTACAGATTGAGATAAATGGACGGACCCTCAACCTTC
>CABURU010000011.1 GCA_902494085.1 uncultured Collinsella sp. | reverse complement strand
GTTTCGGCGGGGTTGAGCTTCATGAGGGCGTCGAGCACGTCGAGTTCCTGGAAGTGCAGGTTGGGAATGCGAAGCGCGTGGCCATGTGCATCGATGGCCAGGTCTTGGCACGAGTCGACGCCATAGAACTCAAACGGGCAGCTGGCATCTGCCGAGGGGTTTGCGCCGTCGACACCCTTGGCGGCAAGTGCGCCGCCGGCTGCAAAGTTCTCGAATCGCATATTGCCGCAGGCGAGATCGAAGACGCGGACGGGATGCTCGATCGTGGCGACGTCGAGCTGCCCGAGCGCGATGTCCATGGTGCGTACCCAGCCGGGCCACGGGGCCTGGCGCGTATCGGAGAAGGAGGCGGAGTGCTCGCGATAGAACGTGTTGTTGAGCTGGATGAGCGATGAGGCGAAATCGCGGTTCACGGCGCGGGACTCCCTCCGTTGGCGGTGCGGAATAAACAGTACGACCATACTACCGTTAACGCCGCAACGGGGACAACCAAGCTACGGGTCATTGCTTTGTTTGGACACATTTCCGCAGCTCATATGTGCCCGCAACCGCCGGTTGTCAAAAATCTCACTAGAATAGGTGGCATGCTCTTGGCGGTGGCGGATAGATTTTTAACTGTGCAAGGCGCCTTAAGAACAAAAACGGTCCGGCGGCACGGCTGGCATCACATAGGAGGAACCATGAATGTAGAAACTGCGCAGCGGCTCGCCGACCTTCGTCGCAGCAAGGGTTTTAGCCAAGAAGGGCTGGCGCGAAAGCTGGGGCTGTCGCGCCAGGCAGTCAGTAAATGGGAGCGCGCGGAGAGCTCGCCCGATACCGAGAACCTGATCTCGCTCGCCAAACTCTATGGCGTGAGCCTGGACGAGCTGCTCAATCCGAGCGACGAGATCGAGGACGATATCGAGTTTGAGAACGAGGACCGCGCCCGTCAGCGCGAGGCCGAGGCGGCAGAGCGTGCTCGCACCCATGAGGCGGCGGCACGCGCCACGGAGGCAGCTACGCAGGCAAGTGATGCCGCAGCCAAGGCGGCGCAGGCGGCAAGCTGGAGTGCGCAGGCCGCCAATGCCGCTACGGCGCAGGCGACGAGTGGCACCGCGGTTGGCTCGACTCCGGTGAAGGGCCCGTTCCAGTCGTTCCCGTATTGGGCCGTGTGCTGGCTGCTGTTCTTTTTGCTGATGTTCCTGTTTGGTGCCGGCCCCTTTGCCGCGCTGATCTTCTTTACGATTCCCATCTATCACTGGGTGGCGCGTGCGCTCGATGGTGATTGGGCGCGCGGGGATATTCAGGTTGGTCCGGCGTCGGTGGCGATCAAGGCCCAGGGGAAGGATGCTTCTGCGGAACCCGATGCTGACGTGGCTACCACGACCACCGCTGAGCCATGTGCCAAAGAGGGTGACGAATGATGAAGCTTTCGCATGAATCCAAGGTACGCCTGGGTGTTGGCATCGGAGCGTTTGTGCTCATTGTTGGGCTTGTCTTTGGCGTTTCGCGGACATTGATTCATTTTGATGGTCCGTGGGATCTCGACGATGTTGTATCCGGCTTGTCTGGTATGGACGATGCGCTTGACGAGGACGATCTTTTGGATAGCGGTAACTATTCCGCTCGGCCTCAACAGCTTTCGAGCGAAACGTTTGATGCCGACGCGTTCACATCGCTTGATTTGGACGTGACGTCGGGCACGGTCGAGGTCAAACACGTCTCCGGCGGGCCAGTGCGCGTAATTGAAAGCGGTCGCGTGGCAACGGGGACCGTTGCCTTCGATGCGGCAACCCAGAACCTGGCCGAAATCAAGGGTTCTACGCTCAAGATTCGCCAGTTCGATTGCGATGACGAGCGCGCCATTGACCGCACGGTTACCGTCGAACTGCCGCGCGATGTTGCCGATAACATGGTGGGCATCACAGCGAATGTGGGATCGGGTGATCTGACGGTCGCGGGCATTGCGTGTCATGACCTCAACCTGACTTTGGACTCGGGAGACGTCGAGTTTACGGGTACCGTGACCGATACCCTGAATGCCGAGGTCGGTTCGGGCGATGTGACGTTCGAGCTCTACCAGGCCCCCGCGAAGTCGATGGACGTGAGCGTGGGCTCGGGCGATGTGGAGATGACGGTTCCGAACTCGACGGGCTTTAAGGCGAGCCTCACCTTGGGCAGCGGCGACTTCGAGAGCGATTTCCTTCCGCTTGGCTACGACGGCGAGACCGTTTTGAATCTTGAATTCGATAACGGCGATAAGTCTGCCACGTATCGTTTTGAGGTCGGTTCGGGCGACATGTCGTTTGATTCGGAGTAGTGAGGCAGACGAAAGCCTAGGCGAAGATATAGACGCGCTGTTTGGTGAAGGCGTCGAAGCCGAGATTGGCTTCGGCGCCTTTGCCTTTACAATGGGGGCATGGAACAGATTATCTTGAACATACTCGAGGCTCTGCGTCGCGGCGAGACCGTGGACGACAAAGCGCTCGTCAAACTGATACATGCCGAGGCACGCCGTGAGGGTGCCGACAAGCGCGATCTGGCCAAGCGTCGCCTGCTGCCGTTTTACCAGCGGGTGAAGCGCGAGGAGCCGGCTCGTTGGACGGTATGGAATGTCGACGCCGAGCTAGAGCGTCAACTGCTGCAGGTGCTACGCATGAAGCCTCGTCGCACGGCTTCGGGCGTAGCGACCATTACCGTCATCACCAAGCCGTGGCCGTGCTCGGGCGATTGCCTGTTTTGCCCCAACGACCTGCGCATGCCCAAAAGCTATCTGCACGCCGAGCCGGCGTGCGCCCGTGCAGAGCAAAACTGCTTCGATCCATATCTGCAGGTGAGCGCCCGTTTGACGGCGCTTTCGCAGATGGGGCATGCGACCGATAAGATAGAGCTCATCGTGCTCGGTGGCACCTGGAGCGACTATCCGGAAGGGTATCAGACGTGGTTTATGTCGGAGCTTTTCCGTGCGCTCAATGACGATGCCGTCGCCGGCGTGGCGGCAAACCCCATGTTGGCGCGTCCGGGCATCAGTCGTGCCGAGGCGGGGCGCCTGCTCGATGACGCTCCCGCCGATGCCCTGCCGCCGGTGGTAGCGGAGCGTCGCGAGCGCTATCGGGCAGCCGGCATTGCGACAGACGAGGTCGAGCTTGCTGCCGGCGTTGCCGACGACCAGGGGCGTGTGGATGCTGCCGTGGGCGGCTACAACCGTGCGGTGCGTCGTCTGTACGGCCCCGGTACGCCGTGGGGCGAAGTCGCCGAGTGGCAGACGGCAACGATGGAGGAGCTTGAACGTCAACAGCGCATCAACGAGACGGCGAAGCATCGCGTGGTGGGACTCGTTATCGAGACGCGCCCCGATGCCGTAACGCCGAAGGCCCTCACGCTTATCCGCCGCCTGGGCTGCACCAAGATCCAGATGGGCATCCAGAGCCTCGACCAGCACCTGCTCGATATCAACGAGCGGCGCATTTCGGTGGCGCAGATCGAGCGGGCGTTTTCGCTTGCGCGCCTGTTTGGCTTTAAGATTCACGCGCATTTTATGCTCAACTTGCTGGGCGCCACGCCCGAAGGGGACAAGCGCGACTACGAGCGCTTTGTGACCGAGGGGGCCTTTATGCCCGACGAGGTCAAAGTCTATCCGTGTGCACTCATCGAGGGCTCGCGTCTGGTGGGCTGCTATGAGCGTGGCAAGTGGCGTCCCTATACCGAGGAGGAGCTGCTCGATGTACTGGCCGATGACATCGTGGTGACGCCGGCGTTCTGCCGCATCAGTCGCATGATCCGCGACTTTAGCTCCGATGACATCATGGTGGGCAACAAGAAGCCCAACCTGCGTCAGCTCGTCGAGAATCGCTTGGCGGCTCGTGGAGAAGGCACAGTGGTGCGCGAGATTCGCTATCGCGAGATCAGTACCGCGGGTGCCGACTTGGATGAGCTTTCTCTTGATGAGGAAGTGGCGTACGAGACGCCGGTGACTCACGAGCGCTTTTTGCAGTGGGTGACGCCGCGGGGCAAGATCGCGGGCTTTTTGCGGTTGTCGCTGCCCGACCATTCGTTTGTTGCCGCACATGCGGACGAGTTGCCGACGACGCCGGACGAGGCGATGATTCGCGAGGTGCACGTGTATGGCATGGCGGCGCGCGTGGGCGATCAGGGCCAGGCGGCGCAACATCACGGGTTGGGGCGTTTGCTCGTAGAGCGTGCGTGCGAGATTGCCCGGGATGCGGGTTATGCGCGTATCAACGTGATTAGCGCGATTGGCACGCGCGAGTACTATCGCCATCTTGGATTTTATGACCATGGCCTTTATCTGCAAAAGGAGCTCTAGATGAACAAGCCGAGTGTTTCTGCCGGCGTCGTTGCCGGCGTTGCTCTGGGAGCCGCGGCGCTTGGTGCGGCCGCTGTCGCTGTTCGTGCTGCCTGTCTGCAGGTTGCGCGAACCCGCAATGGCTTGGCGCGTGTGAAACGCGTGCACGACGAGGGCGGCGACGAAGTCCGCGTATTGGTGCAAGGCGGCGTCTACCAAAGCGCGAGTTACGTTGGTGAGCGCTGGGCGGAGCCCGTCTTTGCGTACTATCGCGCGTTTAACGACGTGTTTGAGGCCGAGGATGCGATGCGCGACGCTTATGGTCACGGTATCGACCGCATTCTTATGCTGGGCGGCGGCGGGTTTGCCTATCCTAAATTCGCCCTGATGTCGCACGAGGGCTTGCGCATGGACGTCATCGAGTATGACGGAGAGATTACGCGCCTGGCGCGCCGCTGGTTCTACCTAGACGAGCTGGAGCGCGCGGCGGGCGATCGCCTGCGGGTGATAACCGCTGAGGCTCGCTCGTATCTGGGTGTGACGAGCGTGGGCCATCGTCGCTATGACGCGGTCGTGAGCGATTGCTTTGGCGGTGCCGAGCCCGTACGCGAGTTGGCGACGGTTGAGGCGTTGCGTTTAGTGCGGGGCAGCCTAAATGTTGGTGGCGTCTACGTCGCCAATATCGTGAGCGCAAACGAGGGGAGCGACGTGACGTTCCTGCGCGACTGCGCTGCCACGGCACTCGAGGTATTCGCCCATGCCTGGGTGGTCCCATGTGGCGATGCGAAGTTCGGCGGCGAGGAAAACTACCTGCTCATCGCCAGCGACGGCGACTATGTCTTTGCCGAAGCTGTGCCCTTCGACACCGACTTCCTCGGCACTGCTCTCCACGACTAGCACGTCTCCCTGCGACCAGTCTGTTTGTGGTGGGGCTCTTTTAGCTACTTCTTGGTCATGCCCAAAGTAGCTCAACAAGCCCCGTCCCAAAAAAGACTGGTCTTAGGCGTGGTCGCGCCAGCCGAGAACGCGCTGCTTCATGCCTTCGATGTCGAGCACGCCTTCGGCAAAGCCCTTGCGCACGAGCTCTTCGGGAACGAACTCATCGTAACGATCAAAGTAAGGCACCTCGCCGGGATAGACGAGCTCGATGGGGTCGAAGTCCTTTTCGGCCTCGGCTGCGAGCACCTCAAAGAACGTCTCCTCGTCGGCCTTCATCTTAAACTGCATAAAGTATGGACGCGACGGATCGAGCCCGCGAAGGCCCAGCTCCGCGGCACACTTAATCTTGAGCATACGTTCGAGCGCCAGAAAGGCGTAGCTGCCCAACCAGGGGAAGAGCACCCAGGTGTCGCCACCCAGGTTGATGAGCGGTTTGGTCCCCGCACCCGAAATCTCGGCGGTATGACGAGCCTGTGCAAGGCGTGCCCGTGCGTTGCCCATGAGGTACGGATATGCCGCGTGCTCGTTGAGCGCCTTGCGCATGCGCTCGAGTACATGCGTGTTAATGTCGCCGGGGCAGTCGCCAAAGTATGCCGGCACACGACCTTTGACTTGCGTGGCAAAGACGGTGTGTCGCTTCCAGTCCACTTCCTCGACTATCCAGCAGTGCCCGGCTATGGCGATGCGCTCACCGGGCGGTGGCGGATTGACGATCGTGCCCAACTCGGCCGACTCGCTGCGAACGGTGAACTCCTCGTTTTCCTGGAACACAGCGTAGAACTTAAAGTTGTTAATGATGCGCTCGCCCGCGAGACCCACGATGAGCCCACCGCCCTCGGTGACCTGGATGTGGTCGATCTTGATGAGGTGGCGCAGCAGTACGCGATAGTCATCGGCCGAGACGCGGTGGAAATAGCTGAGCGTGAGCACGCGCTGAGCAAGCTCGGCCGGCGTGAGCTCGCCGGTGCTGGCGAGCGTCGACATGGTCTGGTGGTAGAGCAGGCTGTAGGGGAGTCGATCGAGCTCGGGCGGCTCGACCCACTTTTCCTCGCGATAGAGTTGTACGAGTGCGATGCCCTGCAGGAGCTTCCAGGGTATCGTTTCGGGCATCATCGTGCGCGGCTCGGGTTCTTCCTCGCGCATGACAAACCACATCTCGGGCGGAAGGTCGCGACGGCCTGTGCGCCCCATGCGCTGCAAAAAGGAGCTGACGGTAAACGGCGCGTCAATCTGGAACGCGCGCTCCAGGCGACCGATATCAATGCCGAGCTCCAGCGTGGAGGTGGTGACGGTCGTCTGCGCCTGCTCTTCGTCGCGCATGAGCTCCTCGGCCGTCTCGCGCAGCGATGCCGAAAGGTTGCCGTGATGGATTAGAAAGCGGTCTGGCTCGTGCCGGCTCTCGCAGTAGCTGCGCAACATGGAGCACACGGCCTCTGCCTCCTCGCGCGAGTTGGCAAAGACCAGGCACTTGCGGCCGCGGGTATGCTCAAAGATGTAGCCCATGCCGGGGTCGGCGTTGTCGGGTGCGGTGTCGGTGGGGTTGAGCAGTGCCTGTTCGGTTGCCTGCGGGATGTCGACTTCGCCCTCGGGGGCTGAGGAAGTGCGACGGTCCTTGGGGGCAGCCTTGCCCCGTGCCTGCTCGCGACGTTGGCGGCGCTCCTCTTGCGTGAGTTGTCCGCTGTGACGCATGTCTTGAGCACCGGCCGGCAGCGCCGCGGATGCCGCTGCCTCGATGCGCTCGCACGCGAGCACTTCGGCCTCTTGAGGACCTGTGCCCATGAATCCCCGCTGCTGTGCCTGGGGGCCCGAGTTGTAGAAGTGCTCCATGGAGATGCGCCATACGCGGTGCGGTTCTTCAAAGCGGGGGATAACACAGTTGCGCCCCGTTCCCTGTGAGAGAAAGGCACCCGTGCGTTCCGGGTCCCCGATGGTGGCCGAAAGGCCAATGCGGCGAGGCTGCACGCCGGCCATGCGCGAGAGTCGCTCGATAAGGCAGAGCGTTTGCCCGCCTCGATCGCCGCGCATGAGCGAGTGGACCTCATCGATGACCACGTAGCGTAGGTCGCAAAACATGCGCGGGATCGCCATGTGCTTATGGATTAAGAGCGCCTCGAGTGACTCGGGCGTAATCTGCAAGATGCCGCTCGGTTTTTTGATGAGCTTAGCTTTGTGCGATTGCGAGACGTCGCCATGCCAGTGCCAGACGGGGATGTCGGCCTCTTCGCACAGGTCATTGAGACGGACGAACTGATCATTGATGAGTGCCTTGAGGGGGCCGATGTAGAGGGCGCCAACGCTTGCGGGCGGGTTCTCCCAAAACTCGGTCAGGATGGGAAAGAAGGCCGCTTCGGTTTTGCCGGATGCCGTGGATGCCGTCAGGAGCACATTGTCTTGTGTGTTAAAGATGGCATCTGCTGCCGCAACCTGAATGGAGCGCAGGCTATCCCAATCGTGGGAGTAGATGAAGTCTTGGATAAACGGGGCGTAGCGGTCAAAGGCGTTCACGGGGCCTCCTCTCATATACGAACCTCTTAACGCGGTGGTCAGTGGCTTGCTGCATTACTGTCTCAACGTTCGCCCAGATAAAACCTACCAAAATAAACCTGTCCCTTTTTGGCAGGTTAGATGGTGAATTCGGCGAAGTTACGGTCGCCACCTGCGGTATCGGTGTCGCCTGTTGCGGTTGCTGGCGCCAGCGCGTCACCGCCGACGCTTTGTAGTAGCTCGGCAACGTTGGCATCGGGGTTCTGGCATAGGATGTCGAGCAGCTCGATAAAGTCGCGAATTACCTCGCGAGGCGTCAGGTGCGTATCGGCTCCCACGCGGCCAAACTCAATCTTGAGGAAGTCCACCAAGTCGTTCTCGGTAAGCGTGGGCGTCCAGCCAAAGTAGCCGGCGTGAATTTGCATGAGTTTTTCGATCAGCACCAGTAGCTCCTCGTAGGTGAGCGGCTGCAAGCGGATGATGGGCGCGAGCATGTCCTTAAGGTCCTCGCGTGCAAAGCGACCCTGAGCGAGCCGGCTGCGCAGAGCCTCGTAGGAGAATACGCCGCGACGGCGGTCCTCGATGGAGGTCGGCGTGCCGCCCATGATCATGCCCAAGTACTGCGCCTTGCCCTGGAGCGTGTCGTTGTACATGGTGAGGATTTTCTCGTAGTTGTACTGGCGCGTGATGGCGTTGGGAATCTTGTACAGGTTTACGAGTTCGTCGATGAGCACCAGCATGCCCTTGTAGCCGCTGCAGACCAAAAAGCGTGCGATGAGTTTGACGTAGTCGTACCAGTCGTCATCGCTGATGATGGTCGAGGAGCCCAGCTCGGCGCGCGCCTCGCTCTTGGTTCGGTACTCGCCTCGGATCCACTTGGTTACGCGGTTCATGGTCTTCTCGTCGCCCTCGGAAACGGCCGCGCGATAGCGACGGAGCATGCGGGCAAAGTCGAAGCCGTGGACCATTTCCTCGAGTGGAGCGAGTTGGGCATTGATAGCCGACTCATCGGCGTCCGCGCACGAGGCGACCCAGCGATCGAGAATCAGGTTGAGCGCGCCGCCCTCGGGGCGCGTCTTGGTCGATATATTGCGGATGAGCTCACGGTAGGTGGCAAGGCCCTGTCCCTGGCCGCCCTGCAGGCGGCGTTCAGGGGATAGGTCGGCATCGGCGACGACGAATCCCTCACCCATGGCGTGCGTGCGGATGGTCTGGAGCAAAAAGCTCTTGCCGGCGCCGTAACGACCGACCAGAAAGCGGAAGCTCGCGCCACCGTCGGAGATGAGACTCAGATCGGTGAGCAGGGCGCGAATCTCGACCTCGCGCCCTACGGTGATGTAAGGAAGGCCGATGCGCGGGACCACGCCGCCCTTGAGCGAGTTTAGGATAACGGCAGCGACGCGTTTGGGTACGCGGGGCGCTGCGGATGTGGTATCACTCATGGTCTAGGTATCCTCTCACGTCTGCTTCGTAATCCTCGATAATTTGCGGTCCTGCCGCGCCGAATTCGATAACGGTGTCTCCCACCAGGTCAAAGAGTGACTCGTTGATGCTGTCGACGAGCATGTCCTCGCTCTGCCCCGATTGCACTACCGCCGATTCCGCCTGTACTGCGTTATGCTCGAGCAGCGCGCGGAGATAGGCGTCTGCGGCAGGCGTGAGTTCGTTCGTGGCGTCAGCGGGCGCAACGGCTGCGAACGCGGGCGTCGGCGCGAGAAGCGGTGCCACGACACCAAACTGTTCGGTGGATATGGTTGGCTCGTCGGCCTCGTCCTGCCGAATGGGTGCCGCGATCGCCTCGACAATCGCGTCGGCTACGGGCTCGGCTTCCGGTTGCCCTGAGTCCGCTGCCTCGGCTTCCACAGGTGCGCCGTCCTCGCGCTCTTCATCGATCAAAAGCGCTTCACGCGTTTGCGCGGCGGCGCTCCGAATGTGCCCCAGCTGACTCAGATCGATATCGATCTTGACGGGCTGGTGTGCGGTATCCCATGAAAGCCATGCCACAATCTCGTCATCGATAATCTTGGCCAGATATTTGGGGACCTTTTCTTCCTTAAGGGGATGGGCGGGGTCCAGCGCCAGGCGCAGGCGTTGGTCGCAGGCGCGCATCATTTCACCGAGCTTGCTGCTCTTTTGCCTACTACCGTGGATACGCATACATTCCCAAAAGCCGTTTTGGCAACGGTAGATATGGATGGGATCCAGGCGGTATTCGCAGTCCTCGTGGCGCTCGGGCGCAAAGAATACGGCCGAGGCAAACATGGTGTAGGGCATGGCCGTCTCCTCCCCAAATAAGCTCGCCACGATGCCGGTCTTTCGGTGCGTGTCATAGTAGCGCGCCATACGGACATACACGGCGCACGCCACGTGGCGCAGATCGCGGTGGTGGCTGCGGTCGAGCCGCGAGTTACTTAGGTTGTACGTGGAGAGGGCGTTGATGGCGGCCATGAGTCGCTCCTCGCGCACCTCATCGGGCGGAAGGGGGAGCGTGGGCTCGGAGGTTTTGCGACGCTTAGGGGTCTGGCCGGACGGTGCCGGCGCTGGCACAAGGTCTCGTGCCGCGTGCCGCAGCTCGATAAGGGCATTATCGAACATGACGGTTTTAGAGTCACGAAGCAGCTTGGGGTCGAGCGCGTGGAACACGGCGTAATCTTGCAGCCACACGCGTGCAAACCGGTCGATGCCGGGCTCGAAGGCACGGTAGGCATCCCAAAAGGCCTTGATCTTGCTAAAGCCATCGAGCGGGTCATCAACGCCGATGCCGCAGATCAGCTCATAGAGATACAGGAAGGCAAAGGACGTAGACGTTTCCTCGACGGTTCCGCGGCGCACTTGGGCACGCCAGGTAAAGTAGCCGCGCAGCTGCCGGTCGCTCATGGCGTTGTAGGTGGGAAAGTACGACTTAAAGGTGCCGTTGTAGGGACAGTCGTCCTCAAAGTCGGCCATCAGCAGGCCCTGGCGGTAAAAAAGCTCGGCTTCCGAAAGCCAGCGGCCCGCACCGCCCTTGGGGTCATCCTGCCAGCGCGATATCTCGCGCATTTTGCGGTACTGGTCGGGGAGGAAATTCTGCATCTGTCGGCCGGTTTTGAGAATCGGCTCGTCTGCGTAGATTTCGTTTGAGAAACGGGCGGACTGATGGGTCCGAGCCTCGGCCATAATGCGCTCGATGAGCATTTTGATGTCCTGGTCGGCCACCGCTTCTCCTCTCCTAACGCAGCTTCGGTGACCTCATATCATAGCACAGCATCAAACAGGTGTTCGAGATACTGCTGCGTAGATAGATTTAGAACAGGAGGGCGTAGATGACGGCGATGACGACGGAGGGAAGCATATTGGCCGTACGGAAGGTCTGAGGACGGATGAGGTTGACGCCGACGCAGAAGATGAGCATGGAGCCTACGAGCGAAAGGCTGTTGAGGGCCGCTGTGGTCATGATGGGGGAGAGCGCGCCGGCAAACAGCGTGATCGTCCCCTGGAACACGGCGACGGGCAGGGCGGAGAAAATGCAGCCGCGGCCAAGCGACGCCGTTATGGTGCAGACGATGATGCAGTCCAACGCGCCTTTCAGGGCAAGCGTTGACCAGTCACCGAGCAGACCGTCCTGGATCGATCCCACAATGGCCATGGCGCCGATACACACGGTGAGTGAAGTCGAGACAAAAGCGTTGGTGAACTCGTTATCGCCCTCGCTGCCGGTTTTGCGCTTGAGCCATTCGCCAAGGTTCTCGATGGCAGCCTCCAAGTTGATGGCCTCGCCGATGAGCGAGCCGAGGGCGAACGAGACAATGAGCATGGTGGTACCAGTGGTCGCCAGTGCCTTCCCATCGATGATGAGCATCTTTTGCATGGTGCCGCCCAGGCCGATAAACAGGACGCACAGCCCCGATGCTTTCATGAGCGTGTCTTGGATGCGCGGTGTAATGAAGCGGCCGCCCACTAATCCCAAAAGACCGCCCGCAACTAAAAGCACAACGTTGATGATTGTTCCCAAGCCCGGCATGAGCCCTCCTGTATTGATGCCAACGTGGCAATCGTAGCAGAACGAAATGCGAGGCACATCGCGACTCATCTAATACGTTATATAAGTGGTATTAGGGATGGTGCGCAGTATTTAAGCCTCAGGTGGTTGTCGGGACATAGGGATAGTATTCAAAGCGCAGTGTCATAAGCCGCTGCGGGAATTCAATAGCCGCGGCGATGATATTGGCATCGCGGGCACGATCAAACCCTTCGAGTTCGATCTGATACGAGACGTCTTGCATAATGTCCAGACGTCGCCAGGCTAGGAGTGTGTCGCCATCGAATTCCAAGGTCTTGCCTCCGTCTGGAGCAACGGCGTATAGACGCAGCTTGGCGGTCGTTGCAGGGTCGACAACCGTGACCTTTTTAATTTCGTTTCTAGTATTCTTGGCGCCCAACAAGGTGAGCAGTGTTGGGGCCACGACCTCGCCCGATGGCAAAAAGACGACTTCGATGGATTCAGGAAATGCGATGATGGCCGACTTGCGGACGGGCTGATTGGCGGCGGCAACTTCGATGTTCGCAGCGTCGATGACCTCTGTGTGGTCGAGCGCGGCAAGCACGCAGCAGTTACCTTCATCGATCTCTTGAGGATCAGCAAGCCCCAGACTGTCTGCGAGCTCGGGATCGTTTGAATCGGTAGCGGGCCCATTCGGTGCTTCGAAAGAAGCTGGGACGCTGTTTGTCGGCGACGGCGTGTCGCCCGCACCTGCTTCTTTGTCCGCACTCTCTTCTTGTATGGTTGCGTTGATGGGTTCGTCGTTTGAGGGGAGCGTCTTGGCGTCAAGCGCGGAAGGAAGAATTCCGATGGCTCCGGATCCGTTCCACTCCATTTCGAGAAGCGCCGGGTCGGCAAGAATGCGTTGCCTGCTTTGCGCGTGGGCATCGATTTCAATAGGGCCTGCCTCTATCCCTCGTGTAAGGCTGAGTGATCCGGCTGGCTTCTCGAAATGAGCGTCTGTGTCTTTGGTGCTGACGGCGTAGAACAGCAGGGACGCTTCTCCCGCCGCGATGGCATCGGTACCGGCTTTGGTCAGCCGCAACGATGCCGTGAATGAGAGGGTGGGCTGCGCATCATCTGCATTCGCGGCGGCGCAGCCCAGACATATACCGCCTCCTTTCTCAAAAAACGTACCGTCGAAGGCGACCTTCGCTCCGTTCGCCGAGTCATCGACCGAAGCGATGTCGATGCGCAGCTCTAAATTGCATGGATCGCCATCCGCATCGAGCACAACCGAGCGCCACGTGCAGACGGCGCACCCCGCCTGGGAGCCGTTTGCCTTGTTCGAACGCTTGATATCCACGACTATCGAGCCGTCCGTATTACGACGAAGGCATCCCGAGGTTGAGATCGCGGCCTGTGCGATCGAAAAACGCTCGCACGCAATGGTACTCGACGGATTTGGGGCGGAACTTAGGACTGCTGGTAAGGAGTCCGCCATGACGGGAGTCGCCCAAGCGGCGACAGGCGTTCCGGTTGCGAGCGCGCCGCAAAGTGCGACGACGGGCAAAAGGTTCTTCGATGCCATGGGGTCTCCTTAGCTAATTTAGTGCGGCCTGTCCGTGTTTTGTTTCTGGCTGCGTTTGATGTGCAGACCGAGGCCGGCGGTTCCCGCGCCTGCTGCTGCGGCGCCTGCTGCCAAGAGCCATCGTTTGTCGCCTGTCTGCGCCAACGGTTCCTCGCGGTCGCCGCGGTCGAGCTCCGAGAGGTCGACCGTCACTTGCGTGGCGGCCTGCGCCTGTTCTTGCTGGGCAAAGGCCATGGCTGGCCCAAACGCTAGGATGCTGACGGCGGCGGCCAGGGCGACAGCCTTATGCCGTGTGCGCACCGGGCTCGACCGTCCAGGTGATCGTTGCAACCTGATCGCCTTCGCCGGTTACGCGGAAGATGTCGCGCGTGACGCGGGCGACGTTTCCGCTTGTCTTGAGCTTAATTTTGTCCTTGCCGCCGGCAATGCCCTGGTAGCCCATGTCGAAGGCTGCGTTCTTGGAAAGATCGAGGCCCGTCCCCTGCATTGCGGCGCTGGCGTTCTGGAGTGCGCCGTCGGGGCCGACCTTAAAGTCGATGGAGTTCTGCGCGGTTCCGGCCTTGGCGTCGGCGGCAATGGTCCAGGTGTTCATGGCGTCGATCTTCATGTTGGTGACATGGATGCCGTAGGCCGAATGATTGTCGATGGTGGTCGCGTCTTCTGAGGGGCCCTGAAGCGTGCCGTCGGCCTTGGCGACGAAGGGAATAACCGTCGGAACTTTGAACTCAACGTTGTCGATTTCGGTCCTGACCATTACTTTCGTGGTTCCAACGCGCCCGGCTGCCATAGCTGGCGTCGGGGCAGCGCCCATTGCGAGCGCGAGCGCGAGCCCTGCGCCCACGACGAGCGCTCTGGCTCCGTTCATGTTCCTGGTGATGTCCATGGTCGTTCCTTTCTATTCGCCGCGGGCCGTCCCCGCGATGATTGGACGAATGCTGGTGAATTGCGTGCGGTGCCGCGTCGGCCGGAAAAGCTAGTTCTCGGCTTGCTCAACCCGCACCTTGACACGTGTCGGATTGCCGTGGCTGTCGAGGGTCTTGGCATCGAGTGCCTGGATCTCGATGTACGCCTCGCCTTCTTTGATGTCGCCGGCGGGGCACGTCTCGATTGTCTTGCCGGTCTCGACCACACCGGATTCGTACATGGTCTCGTCGTTTTGGATGACGCGGAATCGCTGGGGAAATTTATTGTCTTGGACGTTTTGCACGTTGACGCGCAGCTTGCCGTCCTCCTGCAGCTGAGCGACCGGCGCGACCGAAATCGTCATCATGTTGTCGCGGACGATAGCGTCGAGCTCATCTTGGATTTCCTGACGCGTTTTGCCCTCGGCCGTCGTAACCGAAGCGCCCGCCTCGGGTACGGGCTGCGACTGCCAAGCGTATAGTCCTACGGCGACAAGGGCACAGACGATGGCCAGGCAGGCAACGATGAGCTTCCTGCGATGCCCCAGGCCTGCAAAGTGGGGTGGCTTCTTCGCGCTCATGCGGCATCCTTGGCGGTATAGATGCGCGCAAAGGTGGACGGGTCCGCTCCAAAGAGCATGTGAAGCATCAGACGGCGCGAGTAGACGAGCTCGTCGAAGTCGGGAGGGAGCTCGACGTCGTGGATATGCGCGATGTGGTGGGCGAGCGCCGAGAACGACTCGGGGTCGCAGATCACATCGGTGGTAACGTGGTAGACCGTCGTATCGGGGAATGCCTCTTCGTCGAAAGGCAGGAGATGGGGATCGTCGTCGACTTCGATGGCGATGCCGTACTGGGGCCAGTAATATGCCATGGGAACCTCCCTGCTTCTGGGGCCAAAACTTCTATCGGTTTTGGCTGTCGACGCCGACCGTATCAGCCGCTACTTGACCAATTTCTGACCAAATGCTTGACGGATTGGCGTCTCCGCAGGTAAAAGGCGGCAAAAAATACTCCAACTTTTTTCGAGCGACAATCGCGCGGTCGGCAACGGCGGGGCCATATGTGTCAAAAGCATCGTCTGCCGAGGAAGCCTTGCCGTTCGCCGAATTGCACGAACGTAAAAATCGCCAATTATGGAGACGGTCTCGAACACGTCGACGAAACGATGCGGTAACATCTCCCTGCAAACACTGTAGTTAGCTAAAGGGGGAGTTCGCGTGTCTGCAACCATTAAACCCTTCACCGACGAGTTCGAAGAGTATGGTCGCGATGAGTCTCGCGCATCGGGCGAGGCCTCGAGCATCTCGTTTCCGACGACGGAAGACGAGGTCCGCGCCATTTTGGGAAAGCTCCATGCCGAGTGTGTCCCGGTAACGGTTCAGGGCGCCCGAACCGGCCTTGCCGCCGGTGCCGTGCCCCACGGCGGGCATATCCTCAATACTTCCCGTATGAATCGCTACTTGGGCCTTCGCCGCGATGAACAAGGTCAATTTCTGCTGCGTGTGGAGCCGGGCGTTGTGCTCTCGGAGCTGCGCAAGCAGCTGAGCAAGAAGGTGCTGCCGATCGCTGGTTGGGACCAGGCATCGCTTGAGGCCTACGAGGAGTTCCAAGAGGCCCCGGAGCAGTTTTTTCCCACCGATCCCACCGAGGCGTCTGCCTGTCTGGGCGGCATGGCGGCATGCAACGCCTCCGGCGCCCGCAGCTACGCTTATGGCCCCATGCGTCCGCATATCACTGGACTCCACGTCGCGCTGGCTGATGGCGATTTGCTTGAGCTTCAGCGCGGCGAGGCTTTTGCCCGGGGCCGCCACTTATCGCTCGTGACGGCAGCGGGCCGTACACTCGAGCTCGATCTTCCCGGCTATACCATGCCCAAGACAAAAAATGCCTCGGGCTATTTCGTTGCGGACGAAATGGACGCCATCGACCTCTTTATCGGCGCTTGTGGCACGCTCGGCGTTATCACCGAGCTCGAGATTGCCCTGCAGGCGGCACCTGCGGTCGTTTGGGGCGTGAGCTGTTTCTTTGACAGCGAAGACAAGGCCGTGTCCTTCACCGATTCCGTGCGCCCAGTCCTGTCCCATGCGGCTGCCATCGAGTACTTCGATGCTGGCGCCCTGGATATCCTGCGTCGTCAGCGTGAGCAGTCGACCGCGTTCGCCTCGCTGCCGGCGCTCGACAAAGAGGCCAAGGTCTGTGTCTACGTGGAGCTCGACTGCGACGACGAAGTTCAGGCGACTGAGGAGCTGTATCACTTGGGGTGGGTACTGGAGCTTGCGGGCGGCAGCGACGATGCGACATGGGTCGCGCGCACCGAGGTCGATCGCGAGTGCCAGCGGTTCTTCCGCCATGCGGTCCCCGAGAGCGTCAATATGCTTATCGACGAGCGTCGCCGCACGGATCCCACCATCACCAAACTGGGTTCGGACATGTCGGTGCCCAATGCACGCCTTGCCGATGTCGTGGCCCTCTATCGCCGCACACTGGCCGAAAGTGGGCTTGAATCTGCTGCCTGGGGGCACATCGGTAACAACCATCTGCATGTGAACATCCTGCCGCGCGATGCGCAGGACTACCGTCGCGGTGGCGAGCTGTTTGCCCAGTGGGCTGCGGAGGTAACGGCTATGGGCGGTGCCGTTTCTGCCGAGCACGGCGTCGGCAAGATCAAGGCGGGCTTCTTAGAGACGATGTACGGTCACGAGGCCATGGTCGAGTCGGCGCGGCTCAAGCTCCAGCTCGATCCCGACGGGCAGCTGGGTCGCGGCAACCTGTTTTCGGAGAAGCTCTTGGATGAGCTCGTCCAGAAAGGGGGCGCGTGAAGATGAGCGATTTCCATATGGTGGTGTGCGTCAAGGCCGTGCCGGGCAGCACCGAGGTCAAGATGGACCCCAAGACCAATACCATCGTGCGCGATGGCAAGCAGACGGTCATTAATCCCTTTGATGCGAGCGCTTTGGAATGCGCGCTGGCGCTGAAAGACGACTTTATCGGCTTTGGCATGGACGTGCGCGTAACGGTGGTGTCGATGGGCATCCCCGCGACCGAGTTGCTGCTGCGCGACTGCATCGCTCGAGGTGCCGACGACGCGCTGCTGCTGACCGATCGCGCCTTTGCGGGTGCCGATACCCTGGCGACCACCTATGCTCTCAAATGCGGCATCGAGGCGCTCGACGAGGACTTCGACCTGCTCATCTGCGGCAAGATGGCGGTGGATGGCGATACGGCCCAGATTGGCCCCGAGCTTGCCGGTGCCTTTGAGATTCCCTGCGTGACCGACGTGAGCTGCGTGCAAAGCGCGGGCTTTACGACGTGTGGCTCGCTGGCGCTCGTTCACGGATGCGATGCCGGCGAGGAGACGGTCTATCTTGAGATGCCGTGTGCGATGACGACTGCCAAGGAGATTGGCCAGTTGCGTATGCCGAGTATTGCCGGTATTCGCGCGGCGGAGGAGGCGGACGTGTGCGTGGTCAGTGCCGCCGACGTGAACGCCGACCCCGCGCGTTGCGGTCTTGCCGGGTCGCCGACACAGGTCGTGCGCTCGTTTGTGCCCGACCGTGACCAAACGTGCGAGGACGTTGACGGAACGGCGTCCGAGCAGGCGGCAAAACTTGCCAAGATTATCGAGGGGATGGCATAGATGAGCGGACTGATTATCGATAGCGAAGCCTGTATCGGCTGCGGTCGCTGCGTTCACGCCTGTGCCTCGGGCGGCATCGTAGTGGAAGGCGAGCGACCCAGCCGATGCGCCCGCGTAACCGACGGCTGCATCCTATGCGGTGGGTGCGTCGACGCCTGCCCTGTCAACGCTATCTCGATCGAGCGTGACGAGGCCGTTGGTGCGGTGGACCTTGATGCATGTCGAGACATTTGGGTATTCGCGCAGACCGACGAGCACGATACGGTGACTCCCGTTGCCTATGAGCTTATGGGCAAGGGCCGCGAGCTTGCCGATGCTCGCGGCTGCCGTCTGGTGGCACTGGCCGGCATGGGCCCCGAGGGTTCTCTCGGCGACCTGGAGCATCTGGTTTGCGCGGGCGCCGACGAAGTCCTGGCCTGTCGCGACGAGCGCCTGCGCCAAAACGATGCGGAGGTCTACGCCCGCTTGATCTGCGATTTGGTAGCCGAACGCAAACCCGAGGCCATCTTATACGGCGCGACCGCTTTTGGCCGCGAACTGGCACCCGGAGTTGCCGTACGCTTGCAGACGGGCCTTACGGCTGACTGCACCGTACTTTCGATGGATACGGAGACGGGACTGCTGCAACAGACGCGTCCGGCGTTTGGCGGCAACCTGATGGCCACCATCGTCTGCCCCAATCATCGTCCCCAGATGGCAACGGTTCGTCCCGGCATCTTTAAGGCGCCCGACTTTGACTACGACCGCTCCGGCACGATCACCCAGATATCGCTTGCGGATGATGCTAAGGCCCGTGTCGAGATCTCGATTCCCGCCGAGGAGTGGGGGCAGCAGGCCTCGATCGCCGATGCCGAGCGCCTGGTCGTGGTGGGTCGCGGCATTGGCTCCAAGAAGAATCTGCCCCTGATGCGAAGGCTCGCCGAGGCTCTGGGAGCCGAGCTTGGTTGCACGCGACCTGTCGTGGAGGCCGGCTGGTTGGAGTATCGCCATCAGATTGGCCAGACCGGCGTATCGGTTTCGCCCAAGCTTCTCGTGAGTATCGGTGTTTCGGGCGCCATCCAGCATCTTGCCGGCATCGGTGGGGCGGAGTGCATTATCGCCATCAACGAGGACCCGGATGCCCCCATTTTTGGTGCTGCCCAGTACAAGGTTGTTGGGGACGCCGTCGAGGTCGTCGAGGAGCTACTGGCCCAGCTTGAGCGCTAAGCGCGCGCCAGCCAGTCGCGCATCTCGTCCTTTAGGCGGCTCCAGGTTGCCTGCGTGGCGGGGTCGGTAAAGGGCCGCGTAATGCCAAAGGGCGCGTCGAGCAGGCGGTGGATATCGCCCTGTTCGCGCGCCAGCGCGCGGCTTGCTGGATAGACGAGCTCAAACATAAAGCAGATAAGCCCCACCAAGAAGTCGGCGGGCTCATCGCGCTCATCGCGTGCGACGCAGCGGTGCTCGTCAAAGGCGGCAAGTGTCGGCGACGAGAAACGGCTGCCGAGAAACGTCTTCTCGTCCACCTTGAGGATAGTGTCGACGGTGCTGTCGGCGATGGTGCGCATAATGTCGATCTTGTCACCATCGCGCACGATATCGCAGAAGCTCCGCGTGCGCACGTCGAGCCGCGCGGGTAGGCGGAAATCGCTGTGATAGGCAATGCTCGCTCGGATGAGCTCATCTTCTGCCGGGTCATCGATAAAGTCGCGGATGCTCGTTACGGCGGGTGCATCGTCGGGATTCTCGCCAAAGAGGACCTCGATGCCCAGCGCCGCATGGCTCATGCTCTCGGCGTCCTTAAAGGTGTCCCAGCGTCGCAGCTGCTCAAAGCGGCCCATATCGTGTAGCAGGCCGCAAAGCCATGCCAGGTCAATATCTTCTGACGACCAGCCCTGCTCGCGCGCTACGGCATCGCACGCCTCGGCCACGTGGTACGTATGCTCGATTTTGAGCGCGATGCGTGGGTTGGTGGCGTCGTAGGCATCGGTGTAGCTTTTGAAGGCCGCGCGCGCCCGGTCTCGATCGATAGCTGTCATAATGACTTCCTAAAAAGTTGTGTCTTTCGATCCGGTGGCAATTGTAGGTGAACTCGGTTGCTGTCGGATGATGATTCTGCCGTGTCGCTACATGCGGCTCGGAGACCTTGTCAGGATGAGAAGCGTATGGTGCTCAAAATCGTTAGAACCGTCTGGCCAGTGATGCTTACCTATGTTGCAATAGGCGCGCCGTGCGGAATGATCATGGGGCAGACGGGAATGGAGCCCTGGATGGTCTTTGCCCTGAGCAGCACGTTTGTGACGGGCAGCGGCCAGTTTATGATCTGCAATCTTTGGCTGGCGGGCGTACCGGCACCTTCGATTATCGCGAGCGTCGCCGCCATCTCCTCGCGTTTTGCACTATATTCGGCATCGCTTGCCCCGCATCTGAAGAGTGCCTCGAAGTGTCAGACGCTGGCGGTCACCGCGACGCTTACCGAAGAAGCGTACGGCATCTCGCTAGCCAATTTGGTCGAGAAGGACGACTGGGGCCCGCGTGAGTCCTTCGTGCTCAACGTGATCCTTATCGCAACATGGGGCGTTTCGTGTACGACGGGCGGCATCGTCGGCACCGTTGTCGATGTTCCCACCGCCATTGCAGCCTTTGTCTGCACCTCGCTCTTTATCTGCCTGCTCTTTTCGCAGCGGCTGTCGCGCGGCAACGTTGTCGCGGCGGTTTCGGGCGCGGTGTCCGTCGCCGTATGCAAGTTCTTGGGCCTCACGAATATTGCCGTGCCGGCAAGCGTCGTGGTCGGCATTGCCATTGCGCTGGCGTGCGATGCTGTATTTGACGGAAGAGGTGCCCGCGATGCCCGTTAACGAGTTCTTGGTTCTGTGGCTGTCGTCGTGGGCTGCTATCGCGTTCTTTCGCATCGCGCCGGCGTTCGCCTTGCGCGGGCGGACCCTGTCGCCCCGCATTACCGAGGCCCTGGGCTATATCCCGCCCGCTGCCTTTGCCGCGCTGGTCGCCAACGACTTGGTGAGCCCCGGCGCGTTCGACGCGGGACTCTGGCCTGCCTTGGTTCCCTGGATTGCGGCCGCCGGCGTCGTGGTCGTGGCGGTCAAGACAAAATCGATGCTGTGGTGCTGCGTCTCGGGCATCGTACTCTATATCGTCTTGAGCCTTATATAGGGGTGGCGTCGCGGGCGCCGAATCTCGTTCCATCCCAACTTGTCGAATTTTTCACCGAGCTGGTCTATTTCTTCTGGTACCATGGTCAAACTTTACTGTAGCAAAGCATGACGTGGGCTTTTGTTCCGCGTCAGCGGAAATGGGGGTTTCATGGCACAGGAAGCGACTGCCAACGAGCAAAAGAAATTCAAGGTTCCGCGCATCCCGGGCGACATCATGATCTATCCGATGATCGTCGGTCTTTTGCTCAACACCTTCTGCCCGCAGGTTTTTGAGATCGGCGGCTTCTTTACGGCTGCCTGCCGCGGTGGCTCCAATACCATCGTCGCCGCGATCCTGCTGTTTGTGGGCGCCGGCATCAGCTTCAAGTCCACGCCGGGCGCCATCAAGACCGGCATCGTCGTGCTGATTCCCAAGCTGGTCGTCGCAGCGGCTCTCGGCCTGGGCGTGGCATATTTCTTTAACGATAACTTCCTGGGTCTGAGCTCCGTGTCTATCATCGGCGGCATTACGTTTTGCAACATGGCGCTCTATACGGGCATCATGGGCGAGTTCGGCGATGAGTCCGAGCAGGGCGCCGTCGGTATCCTGTTCTTTACGGCCGGCCCCGCCGTCACGATGATCATCCTTGGTGTTTCGGGTCTTGCCAACATCCCTGTCGGTACTATCATCGGCTCCATTTTGCCGCTCGTTATCGGCATGGTTCTGGGCAACCTGTTCCCGTTTATCAAGAACCTGCTGGTTCCCGGTTCCAACCCTGCGATTGCCGTCATCGGATTTCAGCTTGGCGCGTCCATGAGCCTGTCGAGCTTTATCACCGGCGGTATTTCCGGCATCTTGCTGGGCCTTGTCACGCTGTTTGTCGTCGGTCCCATCACCTTTGCGTTCGAGCGCCTGTGCGGTGGTAACGGCAAGGCTGCCGTGGCTTGTTCCACCATCGCCGGCACGGCTATGACCACGCCGGTTGCTCTCGCCGAGGTCGCGCCGCGCTACGCCGAGCTTGCGCCCACCGCGTACGCCCAGATCGCCACTGCCGTTATCATCACGGCAATCATGGCTCCGATTCTGACCGGCTGGGTCGACAAGAAGTTCTGCCAGGGCAAGGAGGACCTGTCGCCTGCCGGTGTCGAGGCCATCGAGGAGGCCGTCGCGACCGACATCGATGGCGAGTAACGGCCGTTACCGATAATTGATTCCGGCGTGCAATTCGCGCCGTCCGAGCGCCCGAACAGAAACTGTTTTGCAGTGACGTTCGGGCGCTTTGCTATGATTCCCTTTACCCCTGCGGAGTAAAGGGGTGTTTATTGCCCTGATTCGAATTGGGCGATTCTGACCATTCGGATATTGAAGGGATGGCGTCTAGTGGTTAAGGCACTCAAGATTGAGATATTCCTGCTATGCATGATTGTTCTTATCGGGCTTGCCGCGCGAAGTCGTCGCTCCTTGTTCTCGAGCACCCTGCAGCTATTGTTTAGCATGCTTGGCTACACCTCTGCCGCGTACATATTATTCGATATGATCTGGACGCTTTCGGATGGTGCGGACGGCACGTTGGGTATTGCTGCCAACTGGATTTCCAACGCGGTTTCGTTTTCGCTCTTTGCCATCGCGTGTCTCATTTGGTTTATCTATTCCGAGACGATGCAGGGCTCTCGCCTTGTGACCTCGCGCTATAGGGTGGTGCTTGTAACGTTGCCTACGGCTCTGGTGGTCGTGCTGGCTTTTACCAGTTACTGGACGCACGCCTTGTTCTATATCGATTCGCAGGGCGTGTATCGTCGCGGCTTTGCCTATATGATCCAGCCCATTGTCAGCTACTGTTACGTTATACATACGTCCCTGCATGCGTTTGTGCAATCTCACAGGGTCGAGAGCCTGCAGACGAAGGCTATCTATCGAACCTTGGCATTTTTCGCCATTCCGGCCCTGGTGGGCGGTACCTTTCAGATCGTATACTCGGTGCCTGGCCTTTGTGTCGGCATAATGATTAGCATGTTGCTGCTCTACATTATCTGCCAGGAGCAGCTCATCTCGACCGACCCGTTGACTGGCCTCAACAATCGCAACCGTTTTGAGACCTATATCCTGTCGCTCTTCTCAAATGTGGATCAGGCCGAAGATGTGTATCTGCTCATGATGGACGCCGACGGCTTTAAGCAGATTAACGATCGCTATGGACATGTGGAGGGCGACCATGCTCTTCAGGTTATATCCGCTGCGCTCAAAGAGGTCTGCTCGGCGTCTGGTGGCTTTATCGCACGCTACGGTGGCGATGAGTTCGTGGTGCTCCAAAAGGCAGTGGCGGAACGGGATATCATGCATCTGTGCGCGACAATCAACGACGAGCTCGCGCATGCCGAGGTGCCGTATGCATTGCGGATGTCCATCGGTTACGCGCGGGTCGGCGATAGTGTTGATACCTGGCAAGACTTACTTCGCGCTGCCGATGCGGAGCTTTACCGCGTCAAGGCCGAGAAAAAGAAAGCTGGCGTTCAGATACGCTAGAAAAAAGGGCGCACGACCGTTGCGATGGTCGTGCGTCCTTTTTGCGTTGGCGGGGGCCACCGGCCATAACGCCCAGGCGCGGTGCGGCAAGACGAGCGTCTGCCGCCGCGGCTCGGTACGAAATCAACGAGAACCAGTGCACTCCATTAAGCTGAAGCGTGCGAACGCCCTCTCTAAAAAGGTGAGCTCGCTAGGCTTTTTTGGGTTTGTTGACGATGATGATGCCGCCGCAGACCAACAGCAGGGCAACGATGACGGTAACGGGGCTCGTGCCAGCGCCCTCACCGAGCAGCAGTGCGCTCAGCAGCACGCCAAAGACGGGGTTCATAAACCCAAAGACCGAGACGCGGCTGACGGGGTTGACGGCAAGCAGGCGCGACCACAGCGAGTAGGCGACGGCGGAAATGAGTGCCATATAAATGATGAGCGCGATGGCGGGGGCAATCGCCGTGGGGGAGAACGAGCCGCCCATCAAAAACCCGATGGCGGTAAGGGCCAGGCCGCCGACCAAGAACTGCCACCCGGCAAGCAAAACGCCGTCGTGCTTGCGCGAGAAGATGCCGATCAGGCAGGTCGAAAGGGCACCCGCGACGGTGGAGGCCAGGATAAAGCCCTCGCCGTCGAGCGTAAAGCCAAAGGTGCCGTCCGCGCCCGAAAGGTTGACGAGCGCGACACCGGTAAAGCCCAGTACGCAGCCGAGTACCTTGGCCGCATTGAGCTTTTCGGTGCGAAACGCCAGGGCGGCAAAGAGGATAGCCAAGAAGTTGGCGCTGGCCTCGATGATGGAGCTCGACATAGCGCTTGCACGGGAGAGACCAAGGTAGAAAAAGAAGTACTGGCCGATGGTCTGGAAGAGCGACAAGATGCAGATGGGCTTGATATCGCGCGTTTGCGGAACGAGCGGTCGGCGCTGGGCCACGCTCATGCCAACAATGACCAGCATGCCGGCAAGGGTGAAGCGCAGACCCGCGAAGAGCAGCTGCGAGGCGCTGTCGTGCGCGGGAATGCCAAAGAGGCCGTAGCCGATCTTGATGCAGGGGAAGGCGGAGCCCCAGAGCGCGCAGCAAACGAGACAGCCCAGGATGAGTCCGGGCAGGGTGGCGAGATACGGCTTGCGGCTTTCCATGATGTCCTTCCTACATGCGCGAAGCAAAAAAGAACCCGCCACCGGATGTGTCGGTGGCGGGTGTTGTTACCCGAAGGGATTGTACCCGATGGGAAAGGTTTAGGCGAAGTAGGCTACGCCGCTCTCAAAGATCGGCATGAATTTGTCGCCGGGGACATGCTCGGGCACGTTGCGGTACAGGTTGTCGCCGCGACGCTCGGTATGGCCCATCTTGCCCAGGACGCGGCCGTCGGGGCTCGTGATGCCCTCGATGGCGAGTGCGGAGCCGTTGGGGTTGACGGAGAGATCCATGCTGGGCTTGCCGTCCTCGCCCACGTACTGCGTGGCGACCTGGCCGTTGGCGATCAGCTGGGCGAGCACATCGTCATTGGCGACAAAGCGGCCCTCGCCGTGGCTGATGGCGACGGTGTAGGGGTCGTCCAGGCTGCACTGCGACAGCCACGGGGACAAGTTGGATGAGATGCGGGTGCGCACCAGACGGCTCTGGTGGCGACCGATGGTGTTGAACGTCAACGTGGGCGCATCGGGCGTGGCGTCGACGATGTCGCCGTAGGGCACCAGGCCGAGCTTGATCAGGGCCTGGAAGCCGTTGCAGATGCCCAGCATCAGGCCATCGCGGGCCTTGAGCAGGTCGCGGACTGCCTCGGTGACCTCGGGAGCGCGGAAGAACGCCGTGATGAACTTGGCGGAGCCGTCGGGCTCGTCGCCGCCCGAGAAGCCGCCGGGGATCATGACGATCTGGCTTGCGCGGATGCGGCGGGCAAGCTCGTGGGTGCTCTCGGCGACGGCCTCGGGCGTGAGGTTGTTGATCACGAAGGTGTCGGCCTCGGCGCCGGCGGCACGGAAGGCGCGGGCGCTATCGTACTCGCAGTTGTTTCCGGGGAACACGGGGATAACCACGCGCGGGCGGGCGATCTTGGCGCCGCCGTACACGTGGATGTCCTTGGCGCGGAAGTCGATGGTCTCGACCTCGGCGGTCTCGCCGGCGCTGCGGTAGGCAAAGACGCCCTCGATGCCGCTCTCCCAGGCCTCCTGGAGCTCGGAGAGCTCGATGACTTCGGAACCGGTGTCGATGACATAGCCCTCGACGGTGGTGCCCAGGGGCTCGACGACAACGCCGTCGGCGACCTCGGGCAGCTCGGCATCCTCGGCGAGCTCGACGATAAAGCTGCCGTAGAGCGGGGTGAAGAGGCTCTCCACGTCTACATCCTCGGCAAGCTCGATACCGATCTGGTTACCGACGCACATCTTAAAGAGGCTCTCGGCGCCGCAGCCGTAGCCGGGCGTGGAGATGGCCAGGGCGTTGCCGGTAGCAGTGAGCGCCTCGACGGCGTCAAACGCGGCGAGCAGCTGCTGAGCATCGGGGCGGTAGTCCTCGCCATAGGTGGCGGGGGCGATGCGGACGACGCGGTGCGTGAGGCCCTTGAACTCGGGCGAGACGGCGCGGGCGGCCTTGCCCACGGCGACGGCGAAGCTGATCAGGGTCGGCGGAACGTTGAGCTCGCCGGCCTCGTCCTCAAACGAGCCGCTCATGGAATCCTTGCCACCGATGGCGCCGGCACCCAGGTCGACCTGGGCCATAAGGGCACCCAGGACGGCGGCCATGGGCTCGCCCCAGCGCTCTGCCTCGGTGCGCAGGCGCTCGAAGTACTCCTGGAAGGAGAGGTAGGCGCGCTTGTGCTCAAAGCCGGCAGCCACGAGCTTGGCGATGGACTCGACCACGGACAGGTAGGCGCCCGCAAACTGGTCGGCCTCCATCAGATAGGGGTTGAAGCCCCATGCCATGGCACTCGCCGTGGTGGTCTCGCCGTCCACGGGGAACTTGGCGACCATGGCCGAGCTGGGGGTGAGCTGCGTCTTGCCGCCAAAGGGCATGAGCACGGTCGCGGCGCCGATGGTGGAGTCGAAGCGCTCGGAAAGGCCCTTGTTGGAAGCGACGTTGAGGTCGGTGACAAGCGAGGTCATGCGCTCGGCGAGCGTGGTGCCGGCCCAGCTTGGCTGCCACACGCTACGGGCGCACACGTGGGCGACCTGGTGCTTGGGTGCGCCGTTGGAGTTGAGGAACTCGCGGGACAGGTCGACGATGGCGACGCCGTTCCAGGCCATGCGCATGCGCGGCTCGGCGGTAACCTCGGCGATAACGGTCGCCTCGAGGTTCTCCTCAGCGGCGTAGCCCATGAACTCCTCGACGTCACCGTCGGCGACGGCACAGGCCATACGCTCCTGGGACTCAGAGATAGCGAGCTCGGTGCCGTCCAGGCCGTCGTACTTCTTGGTCACGGTATCAAGGTCGACATACAGGCCGTCGGCAAGCTCGCCCACGGCGACCGAGACGCCGCCGGCGCCAAAGTCGTTGCAGCGCTTGATCAGACGGCAGGCGTCGCCGCGGCGGAACAGGCGCTGCAGCTTGCGCTCGACAGGGGCGTTGCCCTTCTGGACCTCGGCACCCGAGGTCTCGATGGACTCGGTGTTCTGGGTCTTGGAGGAGCCGGTGGCGCCACCGATGCCGTCACGGCCGGTGCGGCCGCCCAACAGGATGATCTTGTCGGTGGGGGCGGGGCACTCGCGACGCACGTGGTTTGCCGGGGTAGCGCCCACGACGGCGCCGACCTCCATGCGCTTGGCGACGTAGCCGGGGTGATAGAGTTCGTTGACCTGACCGGTGGCAAGGCCGATCTGGTTGCCGTAGCTGGAGTAGCCGGCGGCGGCAGTGGTCACGAGCTTGCGCTGCGGCAGCTTGCCCTCGAGCGTCTCGGAGACCGGGACGGTGGGGTCGCCGGCGCCGGTGACGCGCATGGCCTGGTACACGTAGCTGCGGCCCGAGAGCGGGTCGCGGATGGCGCCGCCTACGCAGGTGGCGGCACCGCCGAAGGGCTCGATCTCGGTCGGGTGGTTGTGGGTCTCGTTCTTAAACAGGAACAGCCAGTCCTGGTCCTCGCCGTCGACATCGACCTTCACCTTGACGGTGCAGGCGTTGATCTCCTCGGACTCGTCGACATCGGTCATGACGCCGGTCTTCTTGAGGTACTTGGCGCCGATGGTGCCCATGTCCATGAGGCAGACGGGCTTGGCGTCGCGGCCGAGTTCGTGGCGCATCTCCATGTAGCGGTCGAAGGCTTGCTGCACCACGGCGTCGTCGATCGTCACGTCGTCCAGGACGGTGCCGAAGGTGGTGTGGCGGCAGTGGTCGGACCAGTAGGTGTCGATCACGCGGATCTCGGTGATGGTGGGGTCGCGGTCCTCATCGCGGAAGTACTGCTGGCAGAAGGCGATGTCCGCCTCGTCCATGGCAAGGCCGCGATCGGCGATAAAGGCGGCAAGGCCGGCCTCGTCGAGCTCGCGGAAGCCGTCGAGCACCTCGACGGGCTGGGGCTCGGGGGTCTCCATGTACAGCGTCTCGGGCAGGTCGAGCGAGGCGATGCGCGCCTCGACGGGGTTCACCACGTAGTGCTTGATGGCATCGATGGCGGCCTCGTCCAGAGCGCCCGAGATCATATAGACCTTGGCGGAGCGCACGGCGGGGCGCTCGCCCTGGCTGATGAGCTGCACACACTCGCTGGCGGAGTCGGCGCGCTGGTCAAACTGGCCAGGCAGGAATTCGACGGCAAAGACGGCGCCATCGCTTGCGGGGAGCTCGTCGTAGGTCACATCGACCTGGGGCTCGCTAAAGACGGTCGGCACGCAGGAGCGGAAAAGCTCCTCGTCGATGCCCTCGACGTCGTAGCGGTTGATGATCCTCAGGGCCTCGATGCCCTTGATGCCGAGAATTTCGGTCAGCTCGCCCTTGAGCTGCTGAGCCTCGACGTCGAACCCGGGTTTCTTCTCC
Source organism: uncultured Collinsella sp. (assembly GCA_902494085.1). Taxonomy (GTDB): domain Bacteria; phylum Actinomycetota; class Coriobacteriia; order Coriobacteriales; family Coriobacteriaceae; genus Collinsella. The sequence goes on along the minus strand of CABURU010000011.1, from coordinate 24,331 downwards.
ACGTAGATACGAGAGACCATTGGTTCCTGCCTTCCTGATCGGTTGGGCGTACGGTACGGTATGCGGCAGCGGTCGGTTTGCGGGGTCTGCCCTGCGGTCGCCTTGAGCCACATGTTTGTAAACCTCACTATGATACGACAGCTCGCGGCGCGGTGAGGACGGCGAGGGTGCTACAGTGAAGCGCAAACAAGAGAAAGGCATCACATGGCATTCGTTTCGCTCGCCATCATCGCACTCGTGGCCTTTGCAAGCCCCTTCATCGCCTCGGCGATTCCTGGAAAACCCGTTCCCGAGACGGTCTTTTTGCTCGTGCTCGGCGCGGTGCTGGGACCCCATATGCTCGGCGTCATCCATGTAGATGCCGAGGTCTCGCTTGTGTCCGAGCTCGGTCTGGCCTTTTTGTTCCTGCTTGCCGGCTTTGAGATCGATCCCAAGAGCATCACGGGTGTCGAGGGGCGCTACGGCTTGGCAACGTGGGTCGTCACGTTTGGTATCGCCTGGCTTGCCGTGCGCTTTACCCCGTGGTTCTCGGTCAGCCATTTCGACGGTATCGCCGTGACGCTTGCCCTCACTTCTACGGCGCTCGGCACGCTCGTGCCCATCATGCGTGAGCGTTCACTTGTCGGAACGCGCGTGGGCGACTCGATTCTCGCGTATGGCACCTGGGGCGAGCTCGGCCCCGTGCTTGCCATGTCGGTGCTGCTGTCTGCCCGTACCGGCATCCAAACGCTCGTGATTCTTGGCCTGTTTGCGGTGGTCTGCGTGTTGCTTGCCGTGGTCCCAAGCCGCTCCAAGCGCGTCGGCAGCCGCTTCTTTGCGTTTGTCGAGGAACGCGCCGATACCACGTCGCAGACCTTCGTGCGCCTGACGGTGCTCATCCTGGTCACACTCGTGGCGTTCTCAGCTGTCTTTGATCTCGACATCGTGTTGGGTTCTTTTGCCGCCGGCTTTGTCTTGCGCTACATCATCCCCGAGGGCAACCATACGCTCGAGACCAAGCTCGACGGCCTGGCCTACGGCTTTTTGATTCCGGTGTTCTTTACCGTATCGGGCGCAAAGATCGACCTGACGGCCGTGGCGTCGCGCCCGGGTCTGCTCGTGGGCTTTATCGTGGCGTTGCTGATTATTCGTGCCGTGCCCATTCTTATTTCTATGAGCATTTGCCCTGCGACGCGCGATGTGTCGGCGTATGGTCGCATTACCGTGGCCCTGTACTGCACCACGGCGCTGCCGATCATCGTTGCCGTGACGAGCGTTGCCGTCAACGCGGGCGCGCTGTCGCAAGACATCGCGTCGGTTATGGTTGCCGCCGGCGCCATCACGGTGTTCTTGATGCCATTGCTCGCGCAGCTCTTCTACCGCGTGGTGGATGCTGCGCCGGTCGCCGCCGTGGCAGAAGTTGCCGAGCATCCATCCGATGCGCTCGACATCCTGCGTGCCCACCACGACCTGGCGAGCTTGCTCGCGCGCGAGCATGAGCTGCTGACTTCGCATGGCCATGGTCGCGTATTCGAGGGCCTGCCTACGCTCGATACGATTGCCGAGCGTCTTTCCGCCGAGGCGGCGAGCGGCCACATCGATGCCCGCATCGTGGACGCGGCGCACCTGCTTGCCGATAAGACTTATGGTGATGAGATCGACACGTCCGAGCTGACTCCGCATGAGCGTCGCCGCCTGGAGCGCGCCAAGCTCGCCGTGCGCGAATACCGCCGCCGCATGCTGGAGCTCTATGCACGCGATGAGGCCCAGGACGACGACGGCAGGTAGCCAACGCCGCCGCGGAAAATGCGTCCCGGAATTGGCGTCCAGAGTGGGACGTGCTTTCCGCGAGAGGCCCGTTGCGGAAAGCGTGTCCCAGAATTCGCGCCCAGAATGGGACATAGTTTCCGAAAAAGGCCCTGAGGGAAGCTTCGCCCCGTTCTGAGCTGAAATACCGGGACGCAGCTTCCCCTGCAAACAGAAGAAGGCGCGCTGCCTGTGGTTGATGCAGGCAGCGCGCCTTTTGCGTTGAGCTTCGTTGAGGTTCGAAGTAGTGGACTAGTTGGCCATGACGCCTTCGGTCCAAGCCTCAACGTCCTCGATGCGCAGGACGTTGGCGACCTCGGCCACGCAGTCGACGCTGGCAAGCTCGGCGGCGGCAGCCTGGACGTCCTTCTCGAGTGCGCGGTGCGTCAAGAAGATGACCGAGCAGGCATCGCTGACGCCCGACTTGCCGTCCTCGACCTGGTTGATGAGCGAGATCGAGATGTTGTGCTTGGCAAAGATGTCGACCGTCTCGGACAGGGCGCCCACGCGGTCGGCGACCTTCAGGCGCACATAGTACTTGGTCTGGAGCTCGTCCATGGGCTTAAAGGCGAGGTTGTGGCCATAGGGCTCAATCTCGGGCAGCGGAGCCACGCCGCGGCTGATCTGCTCGGAGAGCGACAGGATGTCGCCCACGACGGCACTCGCGGTGGGGAAGGAGCCTGCGCCGGCACCGTAGAACATGGTCTCGCCCACGGCGTCGCCTACCACGTAGACAGCGTTCATGGCGCCGTTGACCTTGGCAAGCATGTGGTCGGCGGGGATCAGCGTGGGATGCACGCGGACGTCGACGCCGGCTTCGGTGTTGCGTGCGATACCCAACAGCTTAATGGTGTAGCCGAGCTCGCGGGCCTGGGCGATGTCCTCGGCGCCGATGGTACGGATACCCTGCTGGTACACATCGTCGGTGGTAACGCGGGTGCCAAAGCCGATGGAGGCGAGGATCGCCGTCTTGCTGGCGGCATCGAAGCCGTCGACGTCGGCGGACGGGTCGGCCTCGGCATAGCCCTTTGCCTGGGCGTCGGCGAGCACGTCAGCGTAATCGGCGCCCTCGGCGTCCATGCGCGACAGGATGTAGTTGGTGGTGCCGTTGAGAATGCCAGCGATGGTCAGGATCTTGTTGCCCACCAGGTCGTGCTCGAGCGTGCTGACAATGGGGATGCCGCCGCCGCAGCTGGCCTCGCACTTAATCTGCACGCCGCACGCGCGTGCCTTCTCGGCGAGCGTCTCGACATGACGGCCCAACAGGGCCTTGTTGGCAGAGACGACGTGCTTGCCGTTCTCGAAGGCGGTGGTGAAGATCTCGGTCGCGGGGTGCTCGCCGCCGATCAGCTCGACGACGATGTCGACGGCGGGGTCGGTGACGACGTCGTGCCAGTCGCTCGTAAAGGCCTCGCGCTCAATACCGGCGGCTTCGGCCTGCTCCCAGGCAAGCGCGCAGGCGCGGGTCAGCTTAAGGTCGATGCCGTAGGCTGCCAGGTACTCATCGTGGTGGCTCTTGATCAGACGGGCCACGCCGCCGCCGACGGTTCCCAGACCGATCAGACCGACGTTCACGGTGCGCAGGGGTTCGCTCATAGATAGCTCCTTCGTGCATCTTATGGATGGATTAACCGCTTAAAGGTTGAGTGCATTCTAGCGTGAACCGAGGGTGCGTGCTCGCCAGGCAACAGGAGTCGCACAAAACGGCACCCCCGAAACGCTGCGGAAACATTGGAAACATGCTCGCTACAAACGAACTTCCGTAACAAACTGTCAACGTTTGCACCATAAGGTTTGCCCTGTACCGCAAGACGGCCGCACCGCGGCCAGCGAAAAGGGGGACACCATGTTTAGCATCAACAACGTACTTAACCGCAGGAGTTTCTTGGCTGGCGCCGCGGCGTTCGGTAGCACCGCGGCACTCGCTGGTTGCTCGTCGGGTGGCTCGGACGGCGGCTCCGCCGATGACGGCAAGACCTTCAAGATCGGTGTCATCGGCCCTCTGACCGGCGCCGCGGCAACCTATGGCGTTTCGGCCGAGAAGGGTGCCAAGCTCGCCGCCAAGGATTTTTCGACCAAGGACCTCAAACTCTCGCTTAAGTCCGAGGACGACGTCGCTGACGGCGAGAAGGCCATCAACGCTTTCAATACCTTGTGCGACTGGGGCATGCAGGCGCTCGTCGGCCCCGTCACCACCGGTGCCGCCGTCGCTGTCTCGGGCGAGATCGCCGACGATATGCTCATGGTCACGCCCTCGGCCTCGTCGCTCGACGTTACCAAGGATAAGACCACGGTTTTCCAGGTTTGCTTCACCGATCCCACCATGGGCGCCAGCGCCGCGAAGTTCTTGGCCGAGAAGTACGCGGATGCCAAGATCGCCCTGTTCTACAACTCCGGCGATACGTATAGCTCGGGCGTTGCCGACGCTTTTGCCGAGCAGGCCAAGGCGTCCAAGCTCGACATCGTCGATACCGAGACCTTTAAGGACGACTCTTCCACAAGCTTTACCAACCAGCTCACCAAGGCCAAGGAGGTCGGCGCCACGCTCATCTTTGCGCCGATCTACTACACGCCGGCGTCCGTTTTGCTCAAGAACGCCAAGGACATGGGCTACGACATGACCCTCATGGGTACCGACGGCATGGACGGCCTGCTCTCTGTGGAAGGCTTCGATACCTCTCTTGCCGAGGGCGTACTGCTCATGACCCCGTTTTCGGCTGACGATGAGAAGAATGCCGACTTCGTCAAGGCCTATAAGGATGCCTACGACGAGACGCCCAACCAGTTTGCCGCCGACGCTTACGATTGCGTCCACGCAATCGTCGAGGCTATCGATAGGGCGGGGATTGACATTTCGGACGACGGTGCCGACATTGCCGGCGACCTTGCCAAGGCCATGCGCAAGATCAAGATCGAGGGCCTGACAGGCGAGCTGACGTGGAATGACGAGGGCCAGGTCGAAAAGCCCGCCACAGCCTATGTGATTCAGGACGGCAAGTACATCGCCGCCTAAGTGCGCATAAAGCGCGACCGGTGAGGCCGTTTTATTCAGGGCAGGGACGCCTGTAACAGAACGGAAACATTACTTTCACACAATAAAGTGGCATTACTGCATAAAGTAATAGAAATACGCAGAATTATGGATAAATGAACAAATCCAAAGAAAAGTTGAAATAATCGTCACTTTCCTTAACTAAAGCGTCTAGTATTTTGCGAACGCCGAACACGGCGAAGGATGGCCTGTCGGGTAACCGAAACCCGACGAGATTTGAGAGGAGAGCCGCATGTCGAGCCTCACCGGTAAGTCATTGAACCCTGTTATGAATCGCAGGAGCGTTATCGCGAGCGCAGCAGGTCTGGGGGCGATGTCCATTCTAGCTGGCTGCTCCTCCAACGGCGGCGACAGCGGTTCCGCTTCGAGCGACGCTTCGTTTAAGATCGGTACCATCGGCCCGCTGACCGGCGCCAACGCGTCCTACGGCAAGTCCGTTACCCAGGGTGTCGAGCTTGGCTGCAAGGATTTCTCGACCAAGGAGCTGCCGCTTGCCAGCAAGGCCGAGGATGACCAGGCCGACGGCGAGAAGGCCGTCAACGCCTTCAACACCCTGCTCGACTGGGGCATGCAGGCCCTCGTCGGCCCGACCACCACGGGTGCGTCGGTTGCCGTTGCCGCCGAGTGCGGTAACGACCCCAAGACGTTCATGATCACCCCGTCCGCGTCCTCCGAGGACGTCACCGACGGCAAGGATTGCGTCTTCCAGGTTTGCTTCACCGACCCCAACCAGGGTGTCAACGCTGCCAAGTTCCTGGCAGAGAAATATGCGGACGAGAAGTTCGTGCTGTTCTATAACTCCGGCGACGCCTATTCTTCGGGCATCGCAGATTCCTTTAAGGCCCAGGCCGCTGAGTCCAAGCTCGAGATTGTCGACGAGGAGACCTTTAAGGACGACTCCGCCACGAGCTTTACCAACCAGCTGACCAAGGCCAAGCAGGCCGGCGCCACCATGATCTTTGCGCCGATCTACTACACGCCGGCGTCCGTCCTGCTCAAGAACGCCAAGGACATGGGCTACGACGTCAAGATGATGGGCTGCGATGGCATGGACGGCATCCTGGGCGTTGAGGGTTTCGACACCTCTCTTGCCGAGGGTCTGCTGCTCATGACCCCGTTCTCCGCCGACGACGAGAAGAACGCCGACTTCGTTAACGCTTACAAGGATAAGTACGGCGATACCCCCGACCAGTTTGCCGCCGACGCCTACGACGGCGTGCACGCGGTGGCCGAGGCCGTCAAGGAGGCCGGTCTTGGTGTCGACGCCGATCCGACCGAGGCCGCCGAGAAACTGTCGAAGGCTATGCTCAAGATTACCGTTGACGGTCTGACCGGTAAGCTCACCTGGAACGATAAGGGTCAGGTCCAGAAGGAGCCCACGGCGTACGTCATCACCGACGGCAAGTACGTACAGGCCTAATAGGCCGCCTTACATAGAGCGGTTTTGATCCCAAGCAGGGGAGGTTTTGGCCTTCCCTGCTTGCTTGGTATCTAGGGACGATGTAACGTCCCTGTTTCATACATCAACTGGAAACCTATTCGAAAGGGGGATGTGGAACATGACGGTCTTTATCCAATACCTGGTCAACGGCCTGTCCATGGGCAGCGTCTACGCCATCATCGCGTTGGGCTACACCATGGTCTACGGTATCGCCAAGATGCTCAACTTCGCTCACGGCGACGTCATCATGGTCGGTGCCTATGTCTCGTTCTGCGCCACGTCGTATCTCGGCCTCCCGGGCTGGGCATCTGTAGTTCTCTCTTGTGTGGCCTGCACGGTTCTCGGTGTTCTCATTGAGGGTCTGGCCTATAAGCCGCTGCGCCAAGCAGGCCCGCTGGCCGTTCTGATCACGGCTATCGGCGTGTCTTACTTCCTGCAGAACGCCGCGCAGCTTCTGTGGGGCGCCACGCCCAAGAACTTCACTTCGCTCGTCACCTTCCAGGTGCCGGAGTTCTTGGCCAAGTTCAACGTAAGCGCCGTCTCGCTCGTCACCATCGTCGCCTGCCTGGTTATCATGGCCGGCCTGATGTTCTTTACAGGTAAGACCAAGATGGGCAAAGCCATGCGCGCCGTGTCCGAGGACAAGGCCGCCGCTCAGCTCATGGGCATCAACGTCAACCGCACCATCTCGATGACGTTTGCCATCGGCTCTGCCCTTGCCGCCATCGCCGGCGTGCTGCTGTGCTCCTACTCGCCGGTGCTGCAGCCCACGACGGGTGCCATGCCTGGCATCAAGGCCTTCGACGCTGCCGTTTTCGGCGGCATCGGCTCCATCCCCGGCGCCTTTGTCGGTGGTATTCTCATCGGCATCATCGAGGCGATGGCGCAGGCCTACATTTCCACGAGCCTTGCCAACTCCATCGTCTTTGGTGTTTTGATCATCGTCCTGCTCGTCAAGCCTGCCGGCCTCTTGGGCAAGTACGTCCCCGAGAAGGTGTAGGTGAGCGTTATGAAGTTTCTTAAAGACAAGCAGACGCGTCACGACTTTGTCACGTACGCCATGTGCCTTGTGGCGTTCGCCATCGTGTTCTTTATGCAGTCTAACCACATGATCCCGCGCATGATCGCCGGCCAGCTGGTTCCCATCACAGCCTATATCGTCATGGCCATTTCCCTCAACCTCGTCGTCGGTATCGCGGGCGACTTGTCGCTGGGCCACGCGGGCTTTATGAGCGTCGGTGCCTATACGGGCATCGTCACCGCCGTCGCGCTGGAGGGCGCCGTTCCGTCCGACCCGATGCGTCTGATCATCAGCATTGTGGTCGGCGCTATCGCCGCTGCCATCTTGGGCTTCTTGATCGGTATCCCGGTCCTGCGCCTGAGCGGCGATTACCTGGCTATCGTGACGCTGGCCTTTGGCGAGATCATCAAAGAGATCGTCACCTGCCTCATTGTGGGTGTCGACTCCCGCGGTCTGCACGTGATCTTTAACATCACGGGCAACTCTACAATCGACGACCTGCACCTGCTCGAGGACGGCACCGCCATCATCAAGGGCGCGCAGGGAGCATCGGGCGTGTCGACCTATTCGTCCTTCCTTGCCGGCGCCATCCTGGTTATGGTCGCACTCGTGATCGTGCTCAACCTGGTTCGCAGCCGTACCGGTCGTGCCATTATGGCCGTGCGCGACAACAAGATCGCTGCCGAGTCCGTGGGCATCTCCGTCACCGAGTACCGCATGATTGCCTTCGTGGTTTCCGCTGCCCTCGCCGGTGCTGCCGGAGCCCTGTTCGGCGGTAATTTCTCGCAGCTCTCCGCCACCAAGTTCGACTTCAACACGTCCATCCTCATCCTGGTGTTCGTGGTCCTGGGCGGTCTGGGCAATATGCGCGGCTCCGTCATCGCGGCGGCGTTGCTCACAGTGCTCCCCGAGCTGCTCCGTCAGTTCTCGGACTACCGCATGCTCATCTACGCCATCGTGCTGATCCTGGTCATGATCTTTACCAACAACCCGCAGCTCAAGGCGTTCTTCGCACGCATTAAGGATCGCTTTGCTCCCAAGAAGGAGGCGGCAGCCGATGCCCAGTAAGTTTGAGTTCAACAAGGGCAAGATGGTCCCGTATCCTTCTGGTGCCATCGTTCCCGACCGCGACCTGGGTCAGCGCCCGGCGCTCGAGTGCATCCACCTGGGCATTGAATTCGGCGGCCTTAAGGCAGTCGACGACTTTAGTTTAACCATCGGCAAGACTGAGATCGCCGGTCTCATCGGCCCCAACGGTGCCGGCAAGACCACGGTCTTCAACCTGCTTACCAAGGTGTACCAGCCCACGCACGGTACCATCCTGCTCGACGGCGAGGACACCTCGGGCAAGTCGGTCTATCAGGTCAACCGCATGGGTATTGCCCGTACCTTCCAGAACATCCGCCTGTTCAATACCATGACGGTGGAGGATAACGTTAAGGTCGGCCTGCACAACCAGGAGCGCTACTCCGGCTTTGAGGGCGTGCTGCGCCTGCCGACGTATTGGAAGCACGAGAAGGCCGCCCACGAGCGCGCCATGGAACTGCTGTCCATCTTTGATATGGAGCACCTGGCAAACGAGCAGGCCGGATCGCTGCCTTACGGCGCCCAGCGTCGTCTGGAGATCGTTCGCGCGCTTGCCACCAACCCCAAGCTACTGCTGCTCGACGAGCCTGCCGCCGGTATGAACCCGTCCGAGACCGCGGAGCTCATGGAGAACATCGTCAAGATTCGCGACACCTTTGGCATCGCCATCATGCTTATCGAGCACGATATGTCGCTCGTTATGAACATCTGCGAGGGCATCTGCGTGCTCAACTTTGGTAAGGTCATCGCCAAGGGCACGGCCGAGGAGATCCAGAACAACGACGCCGTTATCGAGGCGTATCTGGGCAAGCAGGATAAGGGGGAGAACTAAATGGCAGAGCCGATGCTTTCCGTCTACAACATCAACGTCTGGTACGGCGCTATCCACGCCATCAAGGACATCTCCTTTAACGTCAACGAGGGCGAGATCGTGGCTCTGATCGGTGCGAACGGTGCCGGTAAGTCCACGACGCTCAAGACCGTCTCGGGCCTGCTGCGCTCTAAGACCGGCTCCATCAAGTTTATGGGCGAGGATATCACCCATACGCCCGCCGACAAGCTGGTTGGTAAGGGTCTGGCTCAGGTTCCCGAGGGTCGTCGCGCTTTTTTGCAGATGACGGTCGAGGAGAACCTGGAAATGGGTGCCTATACGCAGCCCAAGTCCACGGTGGCTCCGGGCCTTGAGCGCGTTTACGAGCAGTTCCCGCGCCTGAAGGAACGCCGTCGCCAGGTCGCCGGTACCCTTTCGGGCGGCGAGCAGCAGATGCTCGTTATGGGCCGCGCTCTTATGAGTAACCCTAAGCTGCTCATGCTCGATGAGCCCTCTATGGGCTTGGCACCGATTCTGATTGAGCAGATCTTCCAGATCGTCGAGGATCTGCATAAGGCCGGAACCACGGTGCTCCTGGTCGAGCAAAACGCACAGATGGCGCTTTCCATCGCCACACGCGGCTACGTGCTCGAGACCGGCAAGATCACCATGGCCGGCACCGGCCAAGAGCTGCTGCACGACGATAACGTGCGTAAAGCATATCTTGGTGGTTAATTCATTCAACGAAGGGGCGCTGACTATCCCGGTCGGCGCCCCTTTTTAAATGATCCCTTGGGGACGGAGGAAAACGGATCGCCGGGTCAAATCGACTCACTGGGCGATCCGTTTTCCTCCGTCCCCAAGGGATCATTGTGCGGGTTGGTATTTAAAGTGCGACAATGCCGTGTGGAAATAGAAGTTCGTCTGGGGGTCTATCTATGCTGTACGAGTTTTGTGCCGAGAACTTTGAGCGGGTGCCGGCGGCTATCGATGCCGGTGCAAGGCGCATCGAGCTGTGCGACAACCTTGCCGTCGGTGGTACCACGCCCTCGGCCGGCGTTATCAGCGCTACGGTCAGCTATGCTCACGAGCATGATGCGCGAGTGATGTGCATGATTCGCCCGCGTGGCGGTGACTTTCATTACAACCAGGACGAGCTGCGCATGATGGAGATGGACTTGGGCCTTGCCGTGAGCGCCGGCGCCGACGGCTTGGTCTTTGGCTGTTGCAAGCCTTGTGCCGGCGGATGGGCGCTCGACGAGCTTACGTTGGGCGCCCTCGTGATGGCCGCGGGCTGTGCGACCGAGGAGTGCAAGCGCGGGCCCATCGATATTACCTTCCACATGGCGTTTGACCAGCTCTCGCCTGAGGCTCAGTTGGATGCCATTGACACGCTCGCCGACTGCGGCATCACGCGTATCCTGACGCATGGTGGTGCTGCCGGAACGCCGATCGAGGACAATCTGGAGCATCTAGCTCGCCTAATCGAGTATGCGGGCGACCGCCTGACCATCCTTCCTGGCGGCGGCATTTCCACGGCCAACCGCGATACCGTGGCGGCGGCATTGGGCGTCTCCGAGCTCCATGGCACCAAGATCGTGCCGGTGGAGGCGTAACCCGTGGCGCTGGTATTTGACGTTCAGCAGGCGAGCGGTAAGCCCGACGACAACCGGCGCCCTGGCACCGCGTGCCCCTTTTGCGATACCGAGGGGCTCGCCAATATCATTCGGCGCGACGGTGACTGCATCTGGCTCGAGAATAAGTTCAAAACCCTGCGCGCCACCCGTCAAACCGTGCTGATCGAGTCGGCCGACCACGACGCAGACCTGGTGACCTATGAGTCGGATGAACTCCACCATGTAATGAGGTTTGCCCTGGGTTGCTGGCAGCAGATGATCGATTCACAGCAGTACCGCAGTGTGCTCATGTACAAGAACAAGGGTCCGCTCTCGGGCGGCAGTCTCGTTCATCCGCACATGCAGATTGTGGGTTTGGAGCAGGAAGACGGCTATACTTCGCTGACTTCCGCCAATTTCGAAGGCATCAATGTCTGGCAACAGGGGAGAATCGCGGTCAACATCTCAACCGAACCGATCATGGGATTCTTTGAGGTCAATGTTTCAGCCCCGCAGGGAATCGCCGCCAGCGATGACATGCGAGATCAAGCCGAGACGGATCTCTTCGCCGATGCGATCCAGGTAGCTCTGCGCTATATCCTGAACGAGCACCACGGTGGTCGCGCAGAGTCGTACAACTTGTTCTTCTATCACCTGGGCGGTCGGACCATTGCCAAGGCACTGCCGCGTTGGGTGGTTTCGCCCTACTTTGTCGGCTATCGTTTGGCCCAGGTCAATGCCGAGACAACGCTCGATATCGATGCCGAGCGCCTGCGTGCGCACCTGGAAACGCTCGTATAGCAAGACTAACACCCGCGTAATGCGGACGGTCTAGCGTGCCGTGGCGTCGCGGCCGGCCTCGACGCGCTTGCGCTGGGCGGCGCGCTCCTCGCCGGTTAGACGCTCAAAGAGATGCCCGATAAACGAGGCGAGTACCTGCTGAAACAGCGTTCCGCACATGACGGGAAACACGACTTCGCCCGGAAAGTACTGCGTGGCGATGACGGCGCCCGAAGAGATGTTACGCATGCCGCAGGTAAAGCACATGGTAGTCGTCTCGCTATATGGCAGATGCAGCGCACGGGCGATCAGAAAACCGACGATAAAGCCGCTGATGGCGAAGGTCAAAATAAAGAGGGCGACTTCCAGGCGCATCGCGTTCATGTGCAGAACGTACTCACTCATGGCGGTGGAGTTGGAGGCGATAACGCCCATCATCATGAACTTGCAGGCGGGCGAGAGCGCGGGGGAGAGCTTCTCGTGTCCCCATCCACGTGTGAGCTCGTTGATCACGATGCCGAGCACGGCGGGGATGGCGATCATAAAGGCCATGTCTTGCATCATGCTTGGCACATCGATCGAGACAGTGGCACCCAGCAAGAGCTTAAGCGTGAGCGGAATCGTCACAGGGGAGATAACCGAGGACGTCAGGATGATGGTAAGCGCGAGCGGGCCGTTGCCGCCGAACATGCTAATCCACATAAAGGCAGTGACCGCCACGGGTACGCTGTACTCGAGCACGATGCCGCAGACAAGATTGGGGTTGGAGCCAAAGAACAGCGATCCCATGGCATAAGCTGCTATGGGAATAAACACCGCCGAGACGAGCAGCGCCAAAATCAGGTGCAGCGGACGGCGGAACACCTCAGCTACCTGGTGGAAGGTGTTACTGAGCGCGCCTTGGAATGTCATAAAGGCGAAGAGAGCGGGAACGATGGGCTTGAGTACGCCGATCTGCTGGGGAAAGAGCACGCCGAGCGTTACGCAAATCGGAACGATGACCTGCATATGCCCCGCGAGGAACTTTCCCAGTCCAACCCATTGCTTCATAGGCTCTTGTGACTCCCTTTGCTCGTGAACCCGTTTTGAATGGATATGCTAGACGCTCGCATGCGTCCGTGCGTCAGAAACGCTCGATTATTTCGAGGCTATTGCCGGCATCGTTTACCGAAACCACGGCGTGCTGCGAGGCTCTGCGTCCGTGCCGCACGGTATAATAAATCCGTTCAACAGATCTGCCTGCCGAAGCGGGCATACACAGAGGACTCATCGCTATGAACCGTGAGAGGTATCGCGGCGACCTGCCCCTATCGGGGGTGGGTGCCTATGTCATCGCTTAAGACGACGCATCGCTGGGCGGTCGCTCAGCAAAATCCCGAGCTCGAAAAGGAGCTTTCGGCTGGTCTGGGCATACCCGGGCTGGTGGCACGCATTATGGTTGCGCACGGCATTGCCTCGGTTGAGGAAGGACAGCTATTTTTGACGCCTTCGCTCGACCGTGATTGGGCCGATCCGCTCGTCATTCCGGGCATGTCGGTTGTTGCCGATCGTGTCGAGCGCGCCATTCGCAACCACGAGCGCATCGCCGTCTTTGGTGATTTTGACGTCGACGGCATTACGTCGACTTGTCTGTTGACCGAGGCGCTGCGGACGTTTGGCGCCGATGTCACACCATTCATCCCGCACCGCTTTGACGAGGGATATGGCCTTTCGCGCGCGGCGCTCGACCGCGTCAACAAGCTCGCCCAACCCAATCTGATCGTGACCGTCGATAACGGTATCGCGGCCAAGGATGAGGTCTCCTATCTGGAGAGCCTGGGAATCGATCTGGTGGTTACGGACCATCATGAGCCGTCCGACCAGGTGCCGCAGGGCGTGCCCCTGACCGACCCTAAACTCGAGGACAAGGGCCCCTCGCGTGAACTTGCCGGTGCCGGTGTGGCGCTCAAACTGGTGCAGGTTTTGGGTGAGCGTTTGGACAAGCCGTCGTATTGGCGTTCGCTGATTGAGGTTGCGGCGCTGGGCACCGTGTCCGACATGATGCCGTTGACGCCCGAGAACCGCGCGCTGGTCGCCGAGGGCATCCAGCAGATGCGCGTGACGGCCCGCCCCGGCTATATCGCGCTGGCCGCGCTCGCCAAGGCCGACCTCTCTAGCATTACGGCCGATGGCCTGTCGTTTTCGCTCATTCCCCGCTTGAACGCCGCGGGCCGCATGGCCGATCCCAAGCTGGCGCTCGACCTGCTGCTTGCCCGCGATCCTATCGAGGCAAGCGCGCTGGCGGCCGAGCTCGAGGAGATCAACCGTCAGCGGCGCGAGATCGAGGCGGAGCTCACACGTGATGCCATGGCAAAGGTCGAGGAGACCTATGATGGCGGTCGCGCAATCGTCGTGGGTGGCGAGGGCTGGCACGAGGGCGTCAAGGGTATCGTGGCGAGCCGCCTGACCAACCGTTATCACGTGCCGGCGCTGCTGTTCTCGATCGAGGACGGCATTGCACGCGGCTCGGGTCGCTCGGTGGGCAAAATTAACCTGTTCGACGCCGTAGAACGCTGCTCCGATCTGCTGATTCGTCGCGGCGGGCATGCGGGTGCGGTGGGCGTGACCATCGAGGCGTCCAAGCTCGACGAGTTCCGTCGTCGCCTTTCCGCCGTGCTATCGGAGCTTCCCGCCGAGGACTTTGAGGACACTGACGAGGTTGCCGCCACCGTCGACCTCTCCGAGCTAAATATCGAGACCATCGAGCAGATCTCCCGTCTTGAGCCGTTTGGCCAGGGCAACAAGGTGCCGCTTCTGGCTGCCGAGGGCGTGACAATGTGCGATCGCGCTGTGGTGGGCAAAACCGGCGAGCACATGCGCTTCGTGGCGACCGATGGCGCCGCGAGTGTGCCGGCCATTATGTTCCGCGTGCCGCAGATCGATAAGCTCATCAATTGCGATAGCGCCGTCGATTTGGTGTTCGAGGCCGTGGCCGAGCATTGGCAAGGTCGCGTAAAGCCAAAGCTCATGATCAAGGATGTCTTGGTCCGCGATACCACGGCTCCCAGCGTTGATGACCCGGCATGTGAGCTTCGCCGCGGCATGGAGCCTGCGGACGTCGGTCTTCGTCTGGAGTCCCGCAAGCGCCAAACGCTCGCCCAGCTTTCCTATACCGAGCTGACGCGCTCGCTTATTCATAGCTTTATCGGCTCGAACCAGCCGCACCGCGCGCAGGTCGAGGCGCTCGACGCGCTCGCAGACCACCAGAGCGTTTTGGCCGTTATGGGGACGGGGCGTGGCAAGTCGCTCATCTTCCATGTGCATGCCGCGCGCGAGGCGGTCCTTCGCGGGCGTGCGAGCATCTTTGTCTATCCGCTGCGCGCGCTCGTTGCCGACCAGGCCTATCACCTCTCGTCGACGATGGCCGCGCTCGGCATTGGCGTGGGCGTGCTGACCGGCGAGACCGTGGAGGCGGCGCGCGATGACGTGTTTGCCGGCTTGGCTTCGGGCCGCACCGGCATCGTGCTCACGACGCCCGAGTTCCTGTCCATTCACCGCGACCGCTTTGCGCGTTCGGGGCGCATCGGTTTTGTCGTTATCGATGAGGCGCATCATGCCGGTCTTGCCAAGGGCGGCGACCGCAGCGCCTATCTCGACATGCCCGATATCCTCAAGGCCCTGGGCGACCCGGTCGTTCTGGCCGCGACTGCCACCGCAACGGCTCCGGTTGTGGCCGAGCTCGCCCGCGTGCTACCGATTACCCGCACGGTGGTCGACGAGACGGTGCGCGAGAACTTGCAGCTCGAGGATGACCGAGATCTTGCGAGCCGCGAGAACCGCCTGGTGTCAATCGTCGCTACGGGGGAGAAGACCGTCATCTACGTCAACTCGCGTGATCAGTCCGTGGCGCTTGCCAAGACGCTGCGCAAGCGGGTGCCCGATTGCGCAACCCATATCGCGTTCTATAACGCGGGGCTTGCGCGTTCCGATCGCCGCCGCGTGGAGGAAGCATTCCGAGACGGAAGCCTCAGCTGCATCGTTTCGACCTCTGCCTTTGGTGAGGGCGTCAACCTGCCCGATATTCGCCATGTCGTGCTCTACCACATGCCGTTTGGCAGCATTGAATTTAACCAGATGAGCGGACGCGCCGGTCGCGACGGCCAACCTGCCGTGATTCACTTGCTCTATTCGTCGCGTGACGCTCGCATTAACGAGCGCCTGCTCGACTGCTACGCGCCCGAGCGCGACGAGCTCGTCACGCTCTATCGAGCGCTGCAGACTATGTGGCGCTCCAACCGCGGCAAGACCGGAGATGACTCGTTTAGTGCGAGCGATATCGACATCGCGCAGATGTGCCTCGCCATCGATGCCCGCACGCCGGTCGACGAGCGCTCGGTGGCAAGCGGTCTGGGAATCTTTGAAGAGCTTGGTTTCTGTCGCGTTTCGGGGTTTGACGACACCCGTCGCATCGCGATGGCAGAAAACCCCGGCCGTGTGCAATTGAGCAGGTCAATCCGCTATTTGGAGGGCTTGCGCTCGCGCATGGAGTTCTCGGCTTTCCGGAGCTGGGCGCTCGATTCGTGCGCTTCTGATATGCTAGCCAAAGTTAACCGCCCGATCGTACCGCGGGCCTAGGGGAAGGGGACCTCGATGGATGCCGCAGCCCGTACAGCCCATGATTCCACCCTCCAGCCGTTCTCGGAGATGGAGCATTATAAGCATGCCGATGAGCTGCCGCCCGAGATTATGGCGGACAGCTACGACAAGCTGGAGCGCCTGTGCCTCAAATATATGAATGAGGACGACTTTTCTAAGGTTGAGCAGGCCTACTGCTTTGCCGCCGAGAAGCACTGCAACCAAAAGCGCCGCTCGGGCGAGATGTACATTAACCATCCCGTCGAGGTTGCCATCATTTTGGCCGATCTCAAGATGGACTGCGATGTGGTGTGCGCCGCGCTGCTGCACGATACCGTCGAGGATACCGAGACCTCGCTCGCCGATGTTTCCGGCCTGTTCGGCGATACGGTGGCCGAGCTCGTCGATGGCGTGACCAAGCTCACCAACATCGAAGTCGACAGCATGGACGAGAAGCAGGCGCTCACGCTGCGCAAGATGTTCCTCGCCATGTCCAAGGACATTCGCGTCATCATCGTTAAACTTGCCGACCGTCTGCACAACATGCGAACGCTGGCAGCCCTGCGCGAGGATCGTCGCCTGTTTAAGGCTCGCGAGACCATGGACGTGTACGCGCCCTTGGCCGACCGCCTGGGCATGAGCTCTATTAAGTGGGAGCTCGAGGACCTGTCCTTCTTCTACCTGGAGCCCGATGCCTACCAGCGCATCGCGCGCATGGTGGCTGAGTCGCGCGAGGTCCGCGAGCGCTACCTTGCCGAGACCATCAAGACGCTTACCGATGAGCTCAACCGCATTGGTCTGGAGGACTTCCAGATCAACGGCCGCTCCAAGCACTATTGGTCCATCTACCAAAAGATGAAGCGCAAGGGCAAGGAGTTCTCCGAGATCTACGACCTGGTGGCGCTGCGCGTTATTACCCATTCGGTGCGCGATTGTTACTCCACGCTCGGTGCGGTGCATACGCTGTGGCACCCCATGCCTGGTCGCTTTAAAGACTATATCGCCATGCCCAAGGTCAATAACTACCAGTCGCTCCACACGACGGTCATCGGCCCTACGGCTCGTCCGCTCGAGATTCAGATTCGAACCTACGAGATGCATGAGCAGGCCGAGTACGGCATTGCCGCTCACTGGCTATATAAGAAGTCGGGCGGATCGTCTGCTTCCAAGACCAATGACGCTCAACGTTTGGACGACCAGATCAACTGGCTCAAGCATTCGCTCGATTGGGCGGCTTCCGACGAGATCACCGATGCCAAGGAATACCTGCACTCGCTGAAGGTCGATCTGTTCGATCAGGAGATCTTTGTCTTCACGCCCAAAGGCGAGGTCATGGCGCTTCGTGCCGGTTCAACGCCGCTCGACTTTGCCTATGCCGTTCACACCGAGGTGGGAAACCACTGCGTCGGCGCCAAAATCAACGGTGCGGTGGCTCCGCTCACGCACGAGATCAAGACGGGCGACCGCGTTGAAATCCTGACTAACAAGAGTTCCAAGCCGTCGCGCGATTGGCTCAAGATCGTTAAGACACCTTCCGCCAAGTCAAAGATCCGCCGCTATTTTGCCGCTGCGACCAAGGACGACGACGCTGCCGCCGGTCGCGATATGCTGGCCAAGGATCTGCGTAAGCGTGGCTATGGCATTTCTACGCCGCGTTCGACGCGTGCGCTCAATGCCGTGGCGGAGCAGTTTAACTTCAAGCAGCTCGAGGACCTGTTTGCCGCCGTCGGCGCCGGCAAGGTTGCCTCGCGCGCTGTGGGCAATAAGGTCGAGCAAATCTTGGACCCCAAGCCCGAGGAACAGCTCACCAAGGCCGAGGCTATCGCCGAGGTCGTGAAGCAGCCCGCTCGCGGCTCCAACCGCAAGCCTCAAAAGCGCGGCAAGAGCGCCAGTAACGGCATTATCGTCAAGGGCGAGAGCAACAGCGGCCTGCTGGTCCGTCTGGCTCATTGCTGCAACCCCGTGACGGGTGACGACATCGTCGGCTTCATCACGCGCGGTCGTGGCGTTTCGGTGCATCGCGCCAACTGCCCCAACGTCAAGGGTCTTATGGAACATCCCGAGCGCATGATCGATGTGGAGTGGGACGGCGCTGCTGACACCCTCTTCCAGGTCGAGATCGTGGTCGAGTGCTTGGACCGCATGGGCCTGCTCAAGGATGTCACCATTGCCATTGGCGATGCGGGCGGCAATATCCTTTCTGCCGCCACGTCGACCAACCGCGAGGGTATTGCAACCCTGCGCTTTATGGTCGAGATCTCGGACGCGAGTGGTCTGGATCCGCTGCTGGCTTCCATCAGCAGTGTCGATTCGGTCTACGACGCGCGCCGTCTTATGCCCGGCGAAGGCGGAGCTCAGCTCAAGCGCCGTGTGTAGGTGCGAGAGCCTCTCAGCATCATAGATATTGGTTACGTTTGAGGCATCGTTTGGTGCCTCAAACGTATTTTAGAAGGAGGGCATGCGCATGGACGGTATGACTTTGGACCTGACACCCCGAGGCGCGGCTTCGATTGAGGTGCTCGTCAACGGCCCGATTCAGACCAACAGTTACGCCGTGATTTCGAATGACGAGTGCTTAATCGTCGATCCGGCGTGGGAGGGCGAGCGTCTTGTGGAGCATATCCGCACCGCGCATCCCGAGGTTCGCGTACTCGGCTCTGTCTGCACGCACGGTCATGCCGACCATGTTGGCGGGGTCGCCGGGGTTCGATCTGTCGTTGGTGACGGCGCACTATATGAGTTGTGCGCTAAGGACGTGACGGTACCTCGCGCGAATATCGAGGAGCAGCGCGCCATGTGGGGTATTGAGACGCCCGATCCGGGCGAGCCGACGCGGCTGCTTGCCGAGGGCGATACGATTGAATTGGGCGATATCTGCCTGCAGGTGATCGAGACGCCGGGGCATACGCCGGGCGGCATCGTCCTGTTCGCCGCGACCGAGCAGGGGAACATCGCCTTTGTGGGCGACACGCTTTTCCCGGGCAGCCACGGTCGTACCGATCTTTCCGGCGGTGACGAGGCGGCGATTATGCGCTCGCTCTCCAAACTTGCCAAGACGCTTCCGCCCGATACCGTTTGCTTGACGGGCCATGGCGATTCGACCACGATGGCGCGCGAACTTATGCAGAATCCGTTTATGCAGATGTAGGCTCGAAGCCGTCTTTCGAACCACGAAGACCGCTCAATCGTCAAGCTATTTTCCCCAGTGGGTCGATTCTGTGGGGCAAACGGTCAAAATTTGTCCAATCGGATGGTATTCGTGAACAAACGAACGTTTATGCTCGGGTATGTCGTGGTAAAATCTCAGGCGTTATCGGAGCAACCTTACAGGAGGTTTCTTTTATGCTCGTCAACGCAGCAGACATGCTCAAGAAGGCCGAGGCCGGCAAGTACGCTCTCGGTGCCTTCAACACCAACAACCTCGAGTGGACCCTGGCTATTCTCCAGGCCGCCGAGGAGGCCAAGTCTCCGCTGATCCTTCAGTGCACCGCTGGTGCCGCTAAGTGGATGGGCGGTTTCAAGGTCTGCGCCGACATGGTCAAGGCTGCCGTCGAGGCCACGGGCGTTACCGTTCCCGTCGCCCTTCACCTCGATCACGGTTCTTACGAGGACTGCTTCAAGTGCATCGAGGCCGGCTTCACGTCCATCATGTATGACGGCTCTCACGAGGAGACCTTCCAGCTTAACCTCGACCGCACCAAGGAGCTCGTTGAGCTTGCCCACTCCAAGGGTATGTCCATCGAGGCCGAGGTCGGCGGCATCGGCGGCACCGAGGACGGCGTGACCTCCAGCGGCGAGCTCGCTGATCCTGCTGAGTGCAAGCAGATTGCTGACCTGGGCGTCGACTTCCTCGCCTGCGGTATCGGCAACATCCACGGCGTGTACCCTGCCGACTGGGCTGGCCTTTCCTTCGAGCGCCTGGGCGAGATCAAGGCTCAGACCGGCGACCTGCCCCTCGTCCTGCACGGTGGCACCGGCATCCCCGAGGATCAGATCAAGAAGGCCATCTCCCTGGGTATCTCCAAGATCAACGTCAACACCGATCTGCAGCTCGTCTTTGCCAAGGGCGTTCGCGAGTACATCGAGGCTGGCAAGGATCAGCAGGGCAAGGGCTTTGACCCCCGCAAGCTCCTCAAGCCTGGTCGCGACAACATCGTTGCCCGCACCAAGGAGCTCATGGAGGAGTTTGGCTCCGTCAACAAGGCGTAAGCGTCGCTAAACTTCCCGCCGGAAGCCCCGTCTCCCTACACTGTTTCCTTTGCGCTCACCTGGCTTCGCCAGAAGTCGCGCCAAGGAAACAGTTCCGGGGGACGGGGCTTCCTTCGTTTAACGCCGCAGGGTTACTGGGCTGAATTCATTTTTTTTGACTACCGTTCGGCGGTGTTGATGGCTCCCTTGTTGGGGCTTTCTTTTTATCTCGCTACAATGGGCTTCAAGCGTTCTAGTGACTTGGAGTTTTGGTATGGCTGTTATTAATGTGCTGCCTTCGGATGGGAAGGTCATTGACGAGGGTCCTGTTGGTTGCTCTGTTGATGTTTGCTGTGATGATTTCCGTCATCTCGATATTGGACTGCCGCCCGAGATTCTTCGTCTCAAGGATGCCGGATATTTGACGCAGGCTGTTGCGGCTTGTGATCGTCTTTTGGGGCAGAATCCCGATCCCTCGCTTGCTGCCTGCGTTCGTGCCGAGCGGTATCGCATGCTTGAGACGCCGCTTCATTTTTCGGTGTCGCGCGATCGAGCTATTGCGATGATTCGCGAGGAGTGGCCTGAGTTTACCGAGGGGCAGTTTAACGATCTGATTGACCGTAAGCGTATTGACTGGCGCTTTATCGATGGTGAGCTGTTCGTTCTCGATAACTTCCTCGATTCGCTTCGCGTATATCCCAAAGAGGTCCCCGGCATGCGTCCCGATTCTACGGACGGAATTGCGCTGCGCAACCAGATGCTCGAGGAGATGGAGTCGCAAAACGGATTGGCTCGCGTCATTACGCTTAAAGCGTCCGTGTCTGTCCCCGGCGCTCTGGAGGGGGAGACCGTTTGCGCTTGGCTTCCCGTCGCGGCTGCCTGCCGTCAGCAGTCTCGGGTCGAGATTCTCGACATGACGCCGGAGGGTGCTGTTGCTCCCGCGAACGCTTCGGCGCGTACCGCCTCGTGGTCTTCTTCGAGTGAGCGCTCATTCTCGGTGACTTATCGTTATCACATCGATGCTGCTTATTGTGATGTCTACGGTGGCACACTTCCGGTTCATCCGCGTATGGACGCGCCTCTGCCCGAGGATATTTCCGAGGACCGTCCGCACATTGCATTCACGCCGTATCTGCAGCAGCTGACGGCCGGTGTTGTTGACGGACTCGAGGATCCGCTCGATCGCGCCCGTGCTATCTATGATTATTTGACGCAGCATATCGACTATCGTTATCAGCCGCCGTACTTGCTTTTGGGGTCTATTGCCGATGACTGCGCGCATTCACTCCGCGGCGATTGCGGCGTTATGGCGCTCGCGTTTATCACCATGTGCCGTATCGCGGGCGTGCCTGCCCGTTGGCAGAGCGGCCTGTACGTTGCGCCCGATTCGGTGGGGTCGCACGACTGGGCAGAGTTCTATACGCCGCAGACCGGTTGGCTCAACGCCGACGTGTCATTTGGATCTTCTGCTCGCAGGATGGGGGAGGAGTGGCGCCGCCGTCACTACTTTGGCAATCTCGACCCATGGCGTATGGTGGCCAACAATCGATTCCAGGCAGAGTTTGAGCCCTCTTTCGACGGCATGCGCGAGGACCCTTACGATAACCAGATGGGTGAGGCTTCGGTCGACGGTCGCGGATGCCGTCAGCGCGAGATGCTACGCACGGTCGAACTCATCGAAATGCTCGAAGTTCCATTTTCGGACTAATCAACAGAAAGCTGTGATAAACTAACTCACGCATTACGTGCCCGAGTGGCGGAATTGGCAGACGCAGTGGACTCAAAATCCACCGTTGGCAACAACGTGCGAGTTCGAGTCTCGCCTCGGGCACCATACATGCAAGTGAGCGTTCAAGGGGGTTGCGGCCCCCTTTTTCGTGCCGAACTCGCGTGAGCGCGCGAAGCGTTAAGCAAACAGGCCTGCGGCCTGTTTGTAGCGGAGCGTGGCGAGGGCGCCGCGCGTCCGAAGCCCGGGGCTTCGCGAAGCGAAGGCCCTTCGAGTCTCGCCTCGGGCACCATACATGCAAGCGAGCGTTCAAGGGGGTCAAGGCCCCTTTTTCGTGTACGTAATGTGATAACGCGCTGTACGTGTTATTATTCGCAAGGCGTTGTTCCCGCAATGCCCTAAAGAGGAACCCGAGGGTTCCCACCTTTTGGCGCCAATGAGCAGCTGACTGGTCATACAACTTAGATTCCCTTCCTCAAATCGAGGAAGCCTATGTGTACGACCTAGTTGCTGAGAAGCGCCGGGTTATTTTTTTATGAATGGAGGTAGGGAAAATAGCTAAGTCTGATGACACCCGCATCAACGACGAGATCACTGCATCTTCGTGCCGTTTGATTGGCGTCGATGGCTCTCAGCTCGGCCTGTTCGCCATCCGCGATGCCCAGCGCGTCGCCGACGATCAGGGTCTCGACCTGGTCGAGATCGCTCCCAACGCGGAGCCGCCGGTCTGCAAGGTCATGGACTACGGTAAGTTCAAGTACCAGCAGGCCATGAAGGCCAAGGCTGCTCGTAAGAACCAGTCCAAGGTCGAGGTCAAGGAAATGAAGTTCCGACCCAAGATCGACGTTGGCGACTACGAGACCAAGAAGGGCCACGTTCTGCGTTTCCTCAAGAAGGGCGCACGCGTTAAGATCACCATCATGTTCCGCGGCCGTGAGATGGCTCACCCGGAGCAGGGCCTTAACGTTCTCGAGCGTCTCGCCGAGGATCTCAAGCCTTACGCTACGGTCGAGTCCAAGCCTAAGATGGAAGGCCGTAACATGCTTATGCTGCTCGCCCCGATTAAGGGCGCCTTCGATGAGGATAAAGCGGCAAGCGATACCAAGTAACTAGTGTTCTGTAACCGATTAAGGAGTATTTCATGCCTAAGATGAAGTCCCACAGCGGCACCAAGAAGCGTTTCCGCAAGACTGGTACCGGCAAGCTTATGCGCGCCAAGGCTTTCAAGAGCCACATCCTGAGCAAGAAGTCCACCAAGCGTAAGCGTGGCTTCCGTCAGGAGACCGAGATCGCCGCTGCCGACCGCAAGGTCATCAAGTCGCGTCTCGCCTAAGTTCGAGTTCCCGTTTTTCGTTTTACCGTCTAGGAGTTGATAGAACATGGCACGTATTAAGCGCGCTGTTGCCGCCAAGAAGAAGCGCCGTACCGTTATGCACCGTGCGAAGGGTTACTACGGTGCCGCTTCGCGTACTTACAAGCATGCAAAAGAGCAGGTCCAGCACTCCCTACAGTATCAGTATCGTGATCGCCGCAACAAGAAGCGCGAGATTCGTTCTCTCTGGATCACCCGTATCAACGCTGCTGCTCGCCTGAACGACATCTCTTACTCTCAGTTCATGCACGGCCTGAAGGTTGCCGGCATCGAGCTCGACCGCAAGGTCCTGGCTCAGATGGCTTACGAGGACATCGAGTCCTTCAACGAGCTGGCTACCATCGCCAAGAAGGCTCTCGAGGCCTAATAGATTCTCTTGAATCGCTAGGGGAGTGTCGCGTTGTGCGCGGCGCTCCCTCTTTTTATCTGAAGCGCGGTTTACATTGCTAAAAGCGCGGGTAGATAAACACTTACAGGTGACCGATCTCTATATATTCCTGAAACAAAGGGTCATCATCTGATACGTGCAGTATTTCTGCACCAGCCTTTCTATGACTTATATAGGAAGCAATATATTGTGTAGGACTTGTGAAGAGTGGAATTGACGTCCCACAGGGCTTCGCGGTCTGGCAATATATCTCCTTGCCGCGCGGCCCGGTGCAACCGGATCAGCCGCGGGGCGTGCACCTTGAGAACCGGATACTGCGAGGATGGACACTCACTTCAGTGTCGCATCCGGGCAGACATCGAACCATTTGAAATGGTCTAACTTGGATTTGTTTTTCGCAAGGCCGCCGAGAGGCGGCCCCGAGAAATTCCTTTTCCTATACTAGAACCAT
>CABURU010000010.1 GCA_902494085.1 uncultured Collinsella sp. | reverse complement strand
TGGCTCTTGACAGCGGATTGGGTCATATGAGCGAAAACCCGCCAGAGCGAGCAAGGTGCCTTGAAACAAGGCGGCATTGACCTTCTGGTCATGCCGCCGAAGTTGAAAGGCAGATTGCCGCTCTGGCGGGCTTGCAGCGTCGACTGGTTACGCGGTTTGGTAAAACCGCGTAACTAACAAACCTGGGTTTTGCCGATCATGATGTTGAGGATCTCGACGTCGGTATCTTTCATACCCACACGGCCCACGTAGCCCATGCTGGCGATTGTCTGCTCAACGGTATCTTGGATCAGGCCCTCGCCGGCGCGGAAGCCGCGACCCTGCATGGCCATATCATGGCCCAGAATCGCCGCATCGACGGCAGCCGAGATCTTGGCGGCACAGCTCGCCTTGGCGCCGTCGCACACGATGCCGCCCACGTTACCGAGCGTATTCGAGACCGTCGCGCCAATCTGCTCGCGCGTGCCACCGCACAGCCAGGTAATCGCAGCGCCGGCGCCGCACGCGGCGCAAATAGCACCGCAAAACGCCGAGAGCGCACCAATATAGCTCTTGATATGCACGGCGATAAGATCGGACAGCATCACGGCGCGCACCAGGCGCTCGTGGTCGCAACGCAGGTACTCGGCATACTCCATGACGGGCAATGCGCAGGTAATGCCCTGATTGCCCGAGCCGCACACAATGGCGACCGGCAGCGCGCAGCCGTTCATGCGGGCGTCGGACCCGGCGGCCGCACGGGCACGGGCACGGCAGGCGACGTCATCGGCACGAGCACCCAGCAGCGTGCGGCCCACCTCGGCGCCCCAAGCGTGCGCAAGGCCCTCGGCACTGATCGCGCCATTCAGCTCAATCTGACGCTCAACGGCAGCGCGGGCGTCCTCAATGTCGCCGTCCTCAATAAAGTCGATGATGGACTCAATCGACATGGGCGTGTCGGCCTTATCCGCCGCCCGCTCGGCCACCACACGCTCGGCGCAGGCGGCACACTCCCCCGCCGACTTGCCGCATACCGGAATACCGTCGAGCGTATGGCACGTGACATTGGTGTGATGATCGGTAATCTCGACGACCGCGGTATGGCCCCCGGCCGTGGCAGTCACCTTGATGTAGAGGTTGGGCACACCCTCGACAAGCGACACATCGCAGTAGCCGGCGTCGGCGAGGAGCTCGGCCACGCGTGCACGGTCTTCATCGTTAACGCTCTCGAGCACCTCGAGAGCGCTCTTAGCGTCGCCACCCACGGCACCCAGCACGGCTGCCGCCTCAATACCGTGCATACCACCCGAGTTGGGCACGGTCACGCTCTTAACGTTCTTGATGATGTTGCCCGAGCAGGCAACGTCCATATGATCGGGCTCGCAACCGAGCGCCTGGCTCGCCAGTGCCGCTGCATAGGCAACGGCAATGGGCTCGGTGCAGCCGAGCGCACAGACAAGCTCGCGGTTCAAAACATCGCAAAACGCGGCATCACGAAGGGAATCGGTAGGCATAGGTATCTCCTACTTGTATAACGGACTGGGCTCTCGAAAATAATTAGTTCTTTTATTTGATAACAATGCATCAAAAACCGCAACCATGGTTCCGGCAGACGGCGCTCAAGCGCAAACTGACGACATTCATTCACGAGAAGCCGGTCTTGTTGCATGCTAAAGCGTTTGACCAAAAAACGCCCGAGCGTTTACGCAAAAGTCGCGCTATCATGCAGTCGAACGCGGTAAACACCTTTAGCATTTGCGCCGCACAGACCAGAGAGGAACCATCCATGAAGATCGGTATCGGTAACGACCACGCCGCCGTCGAGCTCAAGAACATCATTTCCGAGCACCTGAAGGAGCGCGGCTGCGAGGTCGTGAACTTTGGCACCGACACCTCCGAGAGCTTTGACTACCCCATCGCCGGCTACAAGGTGGGTAAGGCCGTTGCCAACGGCGACGTCGACCTGGGCATCCTCATCTGTGGCACCGGTGTCGGGATTAGCCTGGCTGCCAACAAGGTCGAGGGCGTACGCGCCGTTGTGTGCTCCGAGCCCTTCAGCGCCAAGCTCTCTCGCATGCACAACAATACCAACGTGCTCGCCTTTGGCGCCCGCGTCGTGGGCTCCGAGCTCGCCAAGATGATCGTCGACGAGTGGCTCGACGCCGAGTTTGAGGGTGGTCGTCACGAGCGTCGCGTTAACCTCCTCAACGAGATCGATCACACGCGCGGCCTTAAGATCGTCGACGAAGCCTAAACTATTCAGTGCCACAAGCTAACAGCAGGGGCCCGCTCGGAACACATGACCGAGCGGGCCCCTGCATAGATTTTGGAATAAAAGGGCGCCGCGGATGGAGTTCCGCGGCGCCCAAGCCACACGCTAACAGCTTTAAGGAGTCAAAGCTGGTTTAGCCAAAGAAGCGCTTGATCTCAATCTCGGCGTTCTCCAGGCAGTCGGAGCCGTGGATCACGTTGGCGTTGACATCGACGGCAAAGTCGCCGCGGATGGTACCAGGAGCAGCCTCAAGCGGGTTGGTAGCGCCCATGAGGGTGCGCATCTTAGCAACAGCGGAGAGACCGGAAACGACCATCTTGACGACCGGACCGCTCGTCATAAAGTCGCAGAGACCGCCAAAGAAGGGCTTGTCGGCCAGATGGGCGTAGTGCTCCTCGACGGTAGCGCGCTCGAGCGTGGTCATCTCCAAGCGCTCGATAACAAGACCGCTGCGCTCAATGCGAGCAACAATCTCGCCGATTTTGCGATCGCGCACGGCGTCGGGCTTAATCATGATGAAGGTCTTCTCGATAGCCATAAAAGTAGCCTTTCAAGTAGGTTCGCGCGTGCCCAAGTCCCATTCCGGCACCCGCCTGGACTGCATCGTAACAGAGTTTTAGCTGCAGTTAAACAAAAAGCTGTTTATTGAAACGTTGCAATTTATTGAAGCGTTCCATATGTGTCACTTCTGTTTCGAAGCCCGATTAGAGTACCATCCGACTGCCCATCAACCGCATCGAGCAGAGCAGACGGTCGGTTGCCGCCCGCGAACGTACCCCCTTCACAACCTGCCCAAAGGTCCTACAGAACTTCTCGACAAGCCCCTCCCCCATAGCAACAAAATACGGGCGCCCACATCAGCAGACGCCCGTAAAGCAAAAAACGATTCCTCAATAAATGGACAATACGGCTTCAGCCAAACCTCTACTTTGCCCCGTGGCCCATCTCGACGACCTTAGTCAGCGATCCAAACACGCCCTCGTCGGC
Organism: uncultured Collinsella sp.; assembly: GCA_902494085.1. GTDB lineage: Bacteria > Actinomycetota > Coriobacteriia > Coriobacteriales > Coriobacteriaceae > Collinsella. Next base: position 51,596 of record CABURU010000010.1, on the reverse strand, counting down.
CACGAGCTGCGCCTTGGCACGCTGCAGCTGCACGGCAACGGCGGCAGGGGCGGTGCCGCCCTCGGTCGTGCGCGCGGCGACAATCGACGGGATGTCGAGCGCCTCGGTGATGTCGCGCTCAAAGAGCGGGCTTGCCTCCCGGAACACCTCAAACGGCAGATCCTCAAGATTGCAGCCGCGCTTCTCACACATCAGAACCAGATGTCCCACCACGGCATGTGCCTCGCGGAACGGCAGACCACGCTTAGCCAGGTAATCGGCAACATCGGTAGCGGCAAGGTGCCCCACGCCGCACTCGCGCGCCATGGCATCCTCGTTGACGGTCCAGGTCGAAATCATGCCAGCCATAACCGACAGACACTGCATGAGCGTACGGGCAGTATCGAGCGCGCCCTCCTTGTCCTCCTGCAAGTCCTTGTTATATGCGAGCGGCAAGCCCTTCATGGTCACGAGCAGCTGCACCAGGTTGCCATAGACTCGGCCGCTCTTGCCGCGGATAAGCTCGGCAAAGTCGGGATTCTTCTTCTGCGGCATGATGGACGAGCCGGTGGAGTACGAGTCGGAAAGCGTGATAAAGCCAAATTCGGAGCTCGACCACAGCACGATCTCCTCGGAAAGACGCGACAGGTGCATCGCCATGACGGATCCGGCGTAATGCAGATCGAGCAGGAAATCACGGTCGGAAACCGCATCGAGCGAGTTGGGAATCACGCCCGCAAAACCAAGTTCGGCAGCCGTCATCTGGCGATCGAGCGGATAGCTCGTACCGGCAAGCGCGGCAGCACCCAGCGGACAGTTGTCGGCGGCATCAAAGGCGGCCTTCAGGCGCGTAAAGTCGCGCGCGAACATCCAGGAATACGCCAGCAGATGATGCGACAGCAGCACGGGCTGAGCGTGCTGCATGTGCGTGTAGCCCGGCAAAATCACCTTGTCGTACTTCTTAGCCGCATCCACCAGCACATGGCGCAGCTCTAGATTGGCCTCCATGAGCTCCTTGGCCAGCGCCTTGACGCCCAGTCGCGTATCGGTCGCCACCTGGTCGTTGCGCGAACGCCCAGTATGCAAGCGCTTGCCAGCCTCGCCGATGCGACGCGTCAGCTCGCTCTCGATGGACATATGAATGTCTTCGTCGTTGATGTCGAAGGTAAAGTTGCCGGCATCGATATCCTGTTCGATTCCGGTCAGGCCCTCGGCAATCGCGCGCTCGTCCTCGGCACTGATGATGCCCTGGGCCGCCAGCATTTTGGCATGCGCCTTAGAGCCGGCGATATCCTGCTTATAGAGATGTTTGTCGACCGGCAGCGACGCGCCAAACTCCTGCGTGACCTCGGCCACACCTGCCTCAAAACGACCGCCCCAAAGAGCCATGGAACCGTCCCCTTTCTCCAAATACCAAAACAAACGCCCAAAGCAATGCGCCATATCGCTAAAGCGATTTTTCAACCGCTAGTTTTGCACATTCCCCACCGTGTGCGGAGCCATGTAGCTAATTTGCAAAGAAGTGACGCGCCATACACTTGGCGCCCAACGTCTCCCTCCGGATGTTGCCCTGCGAACCATCGATCCAGGCCTTCAGGCTCATAGGAACGTCCTCGACCCTTACAGCATCGAACTCGGGCGCGAGGGCAAGCAAAGCATGCGCGATAGCATTGAACATAATGGATACTCCTCATATATATAGGCACAGAGCCGCCAAATTGATAGAAGGAGCCCCGCCGGACAACCCCGGCGGGGCTCGGACTCAGCCGCAGACGCGGCATCATATATGCGGGCGGAACGTAGGGGCCACCGATGTTAAGAAGTGTCAGCAAGCATAACGAAAGGTAGGGACCCCGTGCGCCCGTTATGTATCACGCGGATGGGCCGCGCGGATACCAAGGGAAGGAGGCGCTAGGCCTGAGCGGCAGCAGAGCTGGGGCCCTGGACCTTTGCCCACGTCTTGAGCGACAGCGTATCGATCTCGATAAAGCCGGCGCTGGCCTTCTCGTCAAACGTGGTGTCGCGGTCGTAGGTAGCCAGACCGTAGTCGTAGAGGCTGAAGGGGCTCTTGCGGCCGACGACATGGCAGTTGCCCTTAAAGAACTTCAGACGGACAGTGCCGGTCACGAACTTTTGCGTGTCGGCCATAAAGGCATCGAGCGCGTTTTTGAGCGGGCTGTACCACTGGCCGTTGTACACGGCGGTGGCCCAATCCTGCTCGAGCTTGATCTTGGTCTTGAGCAGGTCGCCCTCGACGCAGATGTCCTCAAGCGCCTTGTGGGCGGTGATGAGCGTCAGGGCGCCGGGAACCTCGTAGCACTCGCGGCTCTTAAGGCCCACCAGGCGATCCTCGACCAGATCGAGACGGCCAAAGCCATTGTCGCCGGAGATCTTGTTGAGGGCGATGACGATCTCAGAGAGCTTCATCTTCTTGCCGTCGACGGCGACGGGCTTGCCGGCCTCAAACTCAATCTCGGTGTAGGTCGGGGTGTCCGGCGTGTCCTCGGGGTTCTTGGTCATAACCCAAGCGTCGTCGAGCGACTCGTTCCAGGGATCCTCCAGGTGACCGCACTCAATGGCACGACCCCACAGGTTGTCGTCGATGGAGTAGGGGTTGTCGTTGGCACCCTCGGGAACCGGCACGTTGTGAGCGTGGGCATAGGCGACCTCGTCGGGACGGCACTTCAGATCCCACTCGCGCACCGGGGCGATAACCTTGAGCTCGGGGTCGAGGGCCTTGACGGCGGCCTCAAAACGGACCTGGTCGTTACCCTTGCCGGTGCAGCCGTGGGCGACGTAGGTCGCGCCAAACTCGTGGGCGACCTCAACAAGCTTCTTGGCAAGCAGCGGGCGAGACAGGGCGGAGAGCAGCGGATACTTGTTCTCGTACATGGAGTTTGCGGCGATGGCCTTAGTCAGGAACTCATCGGAGAACTCGTCGCGCAGGTCGAGTACCTGGCAATCGAGAACGCCCAGGTCGAGCGCCTTCTGCTTCTTGGCATCCAGTCCGGTCTCTTCCTGGCCCACGTTGCCGCAGACGCAAACGACATCGAGATTCTTCTCGTCCTGGAGCCACTTGACACATACGGATGTATCAAGACCACCGGAATATGCGAGAACGACTTTTTCCTTGCTCATGGCTGTTTCCTTTCGCCCTTGGTAGCTAGTTAGAACATCGGTCAGTTGCAAGTCATTTCAAGGTCATATACCGTGCAATATCAGGTTAAATAGCAATAATCAGCACATACATGCCCTAGAAACATGCAGCAATGTCGTGCTAAAACCCAACGACCTCAAAATGACTCTGTTGAGGCAATTCGCCCCATGCGGACAGAGACGATTGTTATCGTCGTCGGGAAATTGCGCGCTGGCGTCGGATGGCATTGTCTGCAGTAGTGATGATCTTTACGAACTGCATCTGCCTCTCCTTTCACCTATCGCCGGGCGCAATTCTAATATCGTAAACGGTACCTTTTCCTCGGTAAGCGGTTGTTTTTCCGTCTCCGTTTTCGATGGTCGCTATATTACGCTAAAGTGCCCGCGGCACAAGCGACAACTTCAAATTTCTGAAAAGTTTTTTCATTACTTTGTGAATGGTGATGCAAACGCGCGCCAATCCTGCGAAAATACGCCCGACTACGAGTTAATGGTTATAACGTCTGAAACAATCTCGAAACGAAAGGCTCGCTTTTATGCAAACTTACGAATCGGACGCCAATATCGGAAACATTAAGATTCTCGCCGTCGACATGGACAAGACGCTGCTGACCGACGAGCGTGTGCTGCCCCAGGGTCTTGATGAGCGCCTGGACAAGCTCGCCGACGCCGGCATCGTATTCTGCCCCGCCAGCGGACGTCCCGCCCCCAAGCTCGAGGAGATGTTCGAGGGCATCAAAAACCGCCTTGCTTTTTGTCCCGACAACGGAGCGTGCGTGATCTATCGCGGCAGCTATATCTATAAGAGCAATATTGACGTGGAGCTGTATCAGCAGGTCTTGAGCCGTGCCTCGGAGGATCCTCGCGCTGTCCCCGTCCTGTGCTGCTTCGACGAGTTCTACGTGCTTGCCCGCGACCATCAATACCACGACGAGATCAGCGTCTACTACAACACAATCAACTACGTCGACAGCTTTGAGGACCTTGATATCGAGTCCAACAAGATCTCAATCTTCTTCCCGGCCTATGATGCCGAGCCCGCTTTCCGCGAGACCTATAGCCCCGAGTTCTCGGACAAGCTCTACGTCACCAACGCCGGGCGCGAGTGGATCGACTTTATGAACCTGGGCGTCGACAAGGGCGCCGGCGTCGCGCACCTGTGCGAACACCTGGGCATCGATATCGCCGACGCCGCCGCCGTGGGCGATACGTACAACGACATCCCCATGCTGGAGCGCGTCGGTCACAGCTTTATCGTGGACAATGCCGAGGAGCATATGAACGCGCATGCCAAGTGGCGCATTCCGAGCAACAACGACGGGGGCGTACTGACGCTCATCGACGCCATCTTGGCGGCCCGGTAGCCGTCCCATCGGGCCTGGCCGGGCGGCACAGGATAACTTTTCGCTCGGTCAGGTCCTGCGCAAGACGAAAGCCACATTAAGTGGCTTTCTTTGCGTGCGGAATCTACGAAAAGTTAACCTGTGCCGCCCGGCCAGGCCCTAGGTTTACTTGCTTGCCGCCTAGATGGCGTCTTGAGTGTCTAGATACTTAGACTGAATTTAATTGAACGAAGGGGGCTCCTTGTTGGCAAGGAGCCCCCTTCTGGTTTGGTTACTTTAGGGTTGTGGGCACTTCCCTATTTGGCGTCGGCCCAGGTTATGCCGGTGCTGGCTTCGGCGATTAGGGGGACGCGGAGGTCTACTACGTGCTCCATGACGTCGCGGACCATGGTGGTTAGGCGCTCGACTTCGTCGACCGGGCACTCAAAGTCCAGTTCGTCGTGCACCTGCAAGATCATGTGGGCGGCAAAACCCTCTTCTTCCAGGCGGCGGCTTACGCGGGCCATGGCGATCTTGATGATGTCGGCGGCGGTTCCCTGCATGGGGTGGTTCATGGCCGTGCGCTCGCCAAAGCCGCGGAGTTGCGGGTTTTTGGCCTTGAGCTCGGGAATATGGCGTCTGCGGCCGTACATGGTCTCGGCGTAGCCCGTCTGCTTGGCACGCGCCACCACGTTGTCGAGGAATGTACGCACGCCCGGGTAGGCCTCGTAGTAGCGGTCGATCATGTCACGCGCCTCGGCCATCGAGATATGCAGCGACTGTGACAGACCATAGGCCTGCTGGCCGTACACGATGCCAAAGTTCACGGCCTTGGCGCGACTGCGCAGGTCGGGCGTTACCTCGGACACCGGCACACCGAACACGCGCGCCGCCGTCTCGGCATGGAAGTCCTCGCCCTCATTAAAGGCGTGCACCAAGTGCTCGTCACCCGAGAGATGCGCCAGCAGACGCAGCTCGATCTGCGAGTAGTCCACCGCCAAAAAGACGCTTCCCTCGCCTGCCGAAAACGCCGTCTTGACGGTACGACCCAGCTCCGAGCGCGTCGGGATGTTCTGCAGGTTCGGGTCGCTCGAGGACAGACGCCCCGTTGCCGTGATGGTCTGGTTGTACGTAGTGTGTACGCGACCGTCACCACGGCGTAGCGGGCCCAGCGTGTCCAGATAGGTGGACTTGATCTTAGACTTCTCACGCCAGTCCAAGATCAGACGCACGATTTCGTGGTCACGCGCAAGGTCGCTCAGCACCTTGGCGTTGGTCGAATAATAGCCGCGCTTAGTCTTCTTGAGGCCCTTGGTCGGAAGCCCCATCACATCAAAGAGCACATGCGACAGCTGCATGGGACTGCCAATATTAAAGGTCTCGTCACCCGCCAGGTCGCGAATACTGCGCTCAACCTCGGTAATCTGGGTCGCCAGACCCTCGGACAGACTGTGCAGACGGTCGGGGTCCACGAGCATGCCCGCGCGCTCCATCTTGGCAAGTACCGGAACGAGCGGCATCTCGATGCCGTCGAACACGTTGGTGGCGTTCTCACGGGCCATGCGGTCGCGCAGCGGTGCGACCAGCGCCAGCGTTAAGGCCGCCGTGCGAGCGGCGGGCGCGGGGGCGTCCTCGCCGGCACCCTCTGCACCGCGCGCCGCAGGCAGCGCCATCTGCAGATAGGTATCGGCCAGATACGCCTCATCGAACTCGGAGCGGTCGGAATCCAGCAGGTAGGCGGCAACCACGGTATCGAAGATGCGCGTGGAATCGACTGCCAGCGGGTCCATAAGCTCGGGCTCAGAAGAATCGATGGGCGAAAGCTCGTGCAACAGCGCCTTCATATCCGGGCTCGCCACGCGACCCTCCATAAACAGACGCGCGAGCACGCCGGCAATCACGCCGTGGACGAAGTTGAAGCCCTCAACCTCAGCCGCCGCACAGCTGTCGCCCTCCTCGAGCGCGAACAGGCCCTTGGACGTCGCCAGCCACAGCGTGCGCGTCAGTCCAAAGAGCGCGCCCTCTTCCTTGTCGTCGTCCACCACGGCGGCGACCCACTCGCCGGCATCAATCGCGCGGGAGACCTCAGCCGCAACGGCACCAAGCGCGTCAGCATCGCCGGCGGCTGAGCGAACCATAGCAGGTATCTCAAACACACTGGAGGCAGCAGCCCCGCCCTCGCCGCCGATCAGCGCCAAGAAACGGTTCTGCATGGCGGTGATACCAAGCGTACCCAGCGCCGCGGAAACCTCATCGGCAGAAAACGCTGGGAAGGACGTCGCCTCAAAGTCGAGCTCGACGGGCGCATCGGTGCGAATTGTCGCAACCTTGCGACTCAGTAGTGCGTCATCGATGTGTGCACGCAGGTTCTCGCCCATCTTGCCCTTGACCTCGTCGGCATGCGCGATGACTTCGTCCAGGCTACCGTACTTCGCAATGAGCGCACTCGCCTTTTTGGGGCCGATGCCCGGTACGCCGGGGATGTTATCCGACGTGTCGCCCTTCAGACCGTAAAAATCGGGCACAAGCGCCGGCGTAATGCCGTGATACAGGTCATCCACGCTCTCGGGCGTCATAATCGCTACGTCGGACAGGCCCTTACGGGTCGAGACCACGTTGACGTGCTCGGTAACAAGCTGATACATGTCGCGATCACCGGTCACCAGCAGCATGTCACAGCCGGCCTGCTCGCCCAAGCGCGCCATGGTTCCCAGGATATCGTCGCCTTCCCAGCCCTCGGACTGCAGAATCGGCACGTTGAGCGCGGTGAGCAGCTCCTTAATCATAGGGAACTGCGCATGCAGATCGGGGTCCATGGGCGGGCGTTGCGCCTTATACTGCGGCAGCATCTCCATGCGCACGCGCGGCTTGCCCTTATCAAACGCCACGACCACGCCGTCGGGGTTAAAGGCATCGATCATCTTAAGAAACATGTTCAGGAAGCCGAAGATCGCGTTGGTGGGGCGACCGTCCGGCGCGTTCATAGTCGGCGGCACGGCGTGGAAGGCGCGATGCATGAGCGAGTTGCCGTCGATAACGGCAAAGGTGCGGCGCTTGTCAGACATATTGAATACCTCGCTTTAGGCTGGGCACGGTTTGCTCACTCCAGTTTACACGCTCCCCGCCCCGCGGCCACCTCACATCAAGCTCCCCCGCCACCGTGAGCCCGCGCGTGATACGATGGCTCACGGTACATCAACCAGCACGATCGATCCGAAAGGAGCCTGCGTCATGGAGCGTCCCTGCGCATGGAAAAAGTACACGCCACAGCAAATCGAAGAGCTCGAGGAGCTTTGCCGCGGCTATAAGCAGTTTTTGAGTGAGAACAAAACCGAGCGCCTGTGCGTCAAGGCCGGCATCAAGATGGCCGAGGAGGCGGGATACGTCGACCTGGAGACCGTAATCGCCGAAGGCCGCGAGCTCAAGGCAGGCGACAAGGTGTATGCCGCTAACCACGGCAAGGACCTTATGCTCGTCAACCTGGGCACCGACCCGCTCGAGCAGGGCTTTAACATCCTGGGCGCGCACGTGGACTCGCCGCGCCTGGACCTTAAGCAGAACCCCGCCTTCGAGGCCGGCGACATGGCTTATCTCGACACGCACTACTACGGCGGCGTCAAGAGCTACCACTGGGTGGCCTCCCCGCTCGCACTCGTGGGCGTCATCTGCAAAAAGGACGGCACCACCGTCGACATCAATATCGGCGACAAGGCCGACGACCCGGTCTTTACCATCTCCGACCTACTGATCCATCTCTCGAGCGAGCAGATGGCCAAGCCCGCCAAGGACGCCGTCGACGCCGAGATTCTCGACGTGATCGTGGGCGGCCGTCCCGTCAAGTTCGATGAGGACGACATGGACGCTTCCAAGGAGCCCGTCAAGCAGATGTTCTTGGACATCCTCAAAGAGCAGTACGGCGTCGAGGAGGAGGACTTCCTCTCCGCCGAGATCGAGGTCGTGCCCGCCGGCCCCGCCCGCGACATGGGCCTCGACCGCTCCATGATTCTGGGCTATGGCCATGACGACCGCGTCTGTGCCTACCCGTCCATGCTCGCCCAGATTAATGTGGCCAATGTCGAGCGCACGAGCATCACGCTCATCGTCGACAAGGAGGAAATTGGCTCCGTAGGCGCCACCGGCATGACAAGCCGCTTCTTCGAGAACACCGTCGCCGAGATCATGACGCTCGCCGGCGAGGATAGCCCGCTGGCCCTGCGCCGCGCACTCGCCCGCAGCCGCATGCTCTCCTCCGACGTGTCCGCCGGCTTCGACCCGGGCTATGCCGGCAAGTTCGAGACCAAAAACGCCGCCTTTATGGGTCGCGGCCTGTGCTTTAACAAGTACACGGGCAGCCGCGGCAAGGGTGGCTCCAACGACGCCGACGCCGAGTATGTGGCCCTCATCCGCGACATCATGGACGAGGCGGGCGTGGACTTCCAGACCTGCGAGCTCGGCCGCGTCAACGCTGGTGGCGGCGGCACCATCGCCTACATCATGGCCAAGTACGGCATGAACGTCATCGACTCCGGCGTTGCCGTCCTGTCCATGCACGCCCTGTGGGAGGTCGCCAACAAGGCCGATATCTACGAGGCCTATCGCGGCTACAAGGCCTTCATCGAGCGAGCCTAACCAACCCTTCATCAGTTGCGGTGAAATACGGACTAAACTGGCCCATAAACGGCCAAAACAGACCGTATTCCACCGCAACTTTTTTGGCAGAGGAGAGTCCATGCTGCAGGTCATCATTTCGCCCGCCAAGCAGATGCGCGCGGCCCAAGATGCTTTTGAAGTCCTGGGCATCCCACCCTTTGTGCGCGAGACGGCTCGCCTCCACCGCGCACTGCTAGATATCGAGCGGAATGAAGGCAGCGGCGGCCTGCAGGCGCTGTGGAACGTAAGTGACAAACTGCTGGGACCTTGCCTCAACACACTGCATGAGTTCGGGCCCATCCTGAAAAGCGGCGATCTCGACAATCCCGCACTCGCCCGTCACCTCTCCCCTGCCGTCATGTCCTATCACGGCATTCAATACCAGAGCATGGCACCCGAGGTGATGGATTCCGCACAGCTCGCATGGCTGCAAGACCATCTGTGGATCCTCTCCGGCCTCTACGGGTGCGTTCGTCCCTTTCATGCCGTCGAACCGTATCGGCTGGAGATGGGCGCGAAGCTTGCCGTCGACGATGCCCGAGACCTCTACGCGTTTTGGAGCGACAAGCTCGCGCGGGCTATCGCCCCGGCAGGCTCAAACACCACGATCGTCAACCTCGCCAGCGTAGAGTATGCCAAAGCCGTTCTGCCCCACCTCGCGGGCGACGCCACAGCCGTCACGTGCCTCTTTGGCGAGGGTATCCGCAACGGGAAGCCCATCCAACGGTCGACCGCCAGCAAAAAGGCGCGCGGCTCCATGGTGCGGTGGATGGCAGAAAACAAACTCGAGGATGTAAGCGAACTTACCGCATTCAACATCGGCTATCGGCACATCCCCGAGCTTTCAGACAAAAACACTCTGGTATTCATGAACGTGCAGGCACAATAGACCCGCTGTTTCCAAACACCCCGCTATTCCGCCAAGCCGTCTGCCTTGGCGATCTCGCTTGTCGAGCCATCTTGGTAGGTAATCTTAACGTGCTCCACCTCGGATGCCACAGCGCCCGCCGGGGGCTCCAGGCGCCATTCCGTCAGCGCAATGTCCATGGTCGTGGGCACGTTCCCCTGATCTTTGAGCTTCACCGTGAGCGTTTTGAGCGCCGCATCAAACGCCACGCGTTCGATTTCTTCACCCGGAATGGATCCGCCACTCAGCTGCAACTGCACAAACTCGTCGTGCGGATACCAATAGTCTCCCGGCGCGGCCACTGTGTTACCGCCAGCGACCTTCACCGTCATAATCGGCAGGGCATCGTCGGCCTCAAACTCCCAGGCAGCGCCGCCGCGACCGCCAAACGTCCAAATACAAAAGGCAATCACCAGCACGGCAAGCACCGCAAAGCCAATCGCGACCAACCCATGGTGCGCACGGCCCTCCTCGGCCGATATGTCCCATTGTGTCTCTCGATATAGATGCTTGTCTTCCATGTACGCCTCCCCACAGGCACGCTCGTTAGGCCAATCGTACCCATTCGAGCTATACTTGAGCCCATTACATAAACGGGGAGCTTGCAGGACAAGACGGCAGGCTGAGACTGGGCGCGCCCGCCCTGACCCGCAAACCTGATATGGGTAATGCCAACGAAGGGAGCCGTGCCAATGAGCACACAGACCGAGCCCAAGCTCGTCACGCAAATCGACTTCGCCCGTGCCGGGCAGATCACGCCACAGATGAAGGAAGTCGCCGAGCGCGAGCATCGCGACCCCGAGTACATCCGCGAGCGCGTGGCCGACGGCCGCATCGCCATTCCCGCCAACATCGTGCATATCAAAAAGGGCATGCGCGCCTTTGGCGTCGGTGAGGGCCTGTCCACCAAGGTCAACGTCAACCTGGGCATCTCGGGCGACAAGGCCGATGCCGCCGAGGAATGGAAGAAGGTCAAGATCGCTGAGGACTTTGGCGCCGACGCCATCATGGACCTCTCCAACTCGGGCAAGACGCGTCAGTTCCGCCAGCAGCTCATCGACGAGACCCCGCTCATGGTGGGCACCGTCCCCATGTACGACGCCATCGGCTACATGGAAAAGCCGCTGGTCAAGCTTACCAAGGACGACCTGTTCGAGGTCGTGCGCGCGCACGCCGAGGACGGCGTGGACTTTATGACCATCCACTGCGGCATCAACAAGTCGGTCACCAAGACCTTTAAGGAGACCGGCCGCCTCATGAACATCGTGAGCCGCGGCGGCTCGCTGCTGTTTGGTTGGATGGAGGTCACCGGCAACGAGAACCCCTTCTATGAGTTCTACGATGAGTTGCTCGAGATTTGCCACGAGTACGACGTGACGATTTCGCTCGGCGACTCCTGCCGCCCGGGCTGCCTCTACGACTCCAACGACGCCACCGAGACCGCCGAGATGATCGAGCTGGGCAAGCTATGCAAGCGTGCTTGGGCCGCCGGCGTCCAGGTCATGGTCGAGGGCCCGGGTCACATGGCGCTCGACGAGATCGCCGCCAACATGAAGCTGCAGAAGCGCCTGTGCCACAACGCCCCGTTTTATGTGCTCGGGCCGCTGGTGACCGATATCGGCGTGGGCTACGACCACATCACCGCTGCCATCGGCGGCGCTATCTCCGCCAGCTCCGGCGCCGACTTCCTGTGCTACGTGACGCCGGCCGAACACCTGTGCCTGCCCAACGCCCAGGACGTGCTCGATGGCCTCATGGCCACCAAGATCGCCGCACACGCCGCCGACATCGCCAAGAAGGTGCCCCACGCCCGCGACATGGACGACAAGATGGGCCAGGCACGCCGCAAGCTCGACTGGGACGCCATGTGGAAGTGCGCGCTCGACCCGGTCACCGGCAAGAAGCGCTACGAGGAGTCCCCCGCCGCCACCGAGGGCACTTGCACCATGTGTGGCAAGATGTGCGCCGTCCGAACCGTCAACAAGATCTTCGAGGGCACCACGATCGACCTCGGCATGGAGGACTAGCCCTGTCGCCGCGGCCGCCTCTGGCGGCGAGCTGGCGCCTGTCAATTGTTGACGTGTGAACATTTGCTTACGTTTGCGTAAAGATTGCATCGCCCGCCCGGGTTCGACATAGAGTCGTCCCGGGCATCTTTATAATGCTGGCTTAAAGACCCATTTGATTCCGACCGAACAAGGGAGCGAACATGGATCGTAGTAAGGTACCTGCCGTCCTGTCCATCGCGGGATCCGATTCCAGCGGTGGCGCCGGCATTCAGGCCGACATCAAAACCATCACGGCGCACCGCCTGTATGCCGAGACGGCCATCACCGCCATCACAGCGCAAAACACACTGGGCGTTACCGCCGTGCAGAACATCTCCCCGGATATTGTCGCGGCGCAGATCGATGCCGTTTTTGACGATATCCGCCCCAACGCCGTCAAGATTGGCATGGTTTCCTCTGCCGAGATTATCGATGTTATCGCCGACCGCCTGAGCGCTTGGAACGCGACAAACGTTGTCGTCGACCCCGTCATGGTCGCCACCTCGGGCGCGCGGCTGATTGCCGAAGATGCCGCCGAGGCGCTCACCCGCCGCCTGTTCCCGCTAGCGACGGTTATCACGCCCAATATTCCCGAGGCCATGGCCCTGCTTGACTACGAGGTCGACTCCGAGCGCACGCAGCAAAATGCTGCCATGCTCCTCACCCGCCGCTTTGGTTGCGCATCCCTCGTTAAGGGTGGGCATCTTGTCAACGAGGCCAACGATGTACTGGCCGAACCCGCGCCGCTCGATGACGAGGGCAACCATCTGGGAGATCCACTCACCACGTGGTTCCGCCACAAGCGCATCGAGACCGAAAACACACACGGCACCGGCTGCACACTCTCGTCCGCCATCGCCTGCGCGCTGGCCCAGGGCATGGATCTTGCCGACGCCGTCAACGCCGGCAAGGCCTACCTGACAGGCGCTCTGGCCGCCGGCCTGGACATGGGCAAAGGCTCTGGCCCCGTCAACCACATGTGGCAATATTAAGATTCGCAGCCCAAGCCACCGCAAAGGCGCCCGTCCCCTTTGCGGTGGCTTGGGGTCGCGCTACTCTCCGAGCATCTCTTGGAGCTTGGCTGCCACGGCGTGGCCCAGGCTCTCGTGGCTTTCGGGCATCATGTGCAGATAATCGATATCGCCCGGCTCGGCAAAATCAGCGGCATTCAAAAAGTCGCAGCCAAACTGTTTAGCAGCATACGCATAGTATTCGGCAAAATGCTCCGAGGCCTCGACGGAACGCTCGTCAAAATCGGTCATATATACATCGGCGATTTGCGGCTTGATCTTGATAGGTGCCATCAGCAGAATACGCGGGCAGGGTGCGGCATTGGTCCAGGGAAATGCACGCACCGCGCGAATCAGCGCCATGGTGCCACGGGCAATATCGGAGGCCGTCACACCAAAGACCGTCTTGCAATCGTTGGTTCCCAGCATAATAACGATCGCATCCAGCGGCTTATGGGCCTCGAGCAGCATCGGCAGTGCGCGGATGCCGTTAAGATTGGTGTTCAGATGGCACATGTCGTCGCGTACCGTCGTGCGGCCGTTGAGGCCTTCTTCAATTACATGCCAGCCCTCGCCTAAGTCACGTTGGGCCACGCCGCACCAGCGCACATCCTGCGCATAGCGCACCGCGGTGCCGTCGCGCATGCCCGCCGGATCGTAACCATAGGTGTTGCTGTCGCCAAAGCATAGAACGTTTTTCATCGTAAGCCCCTCGCTCAGTAAAAAACCGACGGAAGCAGCCTCTCCCGCCGGCTCGACCCATCTGTCAGCACGTACCGATTACAGGTACTTGCGCCAATCGTCCTCGTCCTCATCATCCTCGGTAGCAGCCTGGATCTGCTCGGCGGCGCGAGCTGCCGCAGCGCGAGCGGCAACCTGGGCATAGGACTCCTCGTTGCGCTCGGGGAAGTTTGCCAGCACGTGCTCGAACTTGGCAAAATCCTCATCCCAGCGCGTAGAAGGCACGGCAAAGAAGACTTGCTTGACCTTAAAGTCGCCCGACGCGAGCTCCTTGCGGAAGAGCTCGGCCACGGCCTCTGCGTCAAAGCCGTTGTTGTCGCAGCCCCAAGCGCCCAGCACGAGCTTCTCGCGACCTAGCTCGTCGCAGATGGCAAGCACAAAGCGAATGCGGTCGCGCAGGGCATCCAGCAGAGCATCGTCGCTCACGCGATACTCCTGGCGGGCGCGCTTAACGTTGGGCGCGGCGGCCACGATCACGTCGGCGTATGCATGCACGTGGTTGCGGTCGAAGCGCACCGCAGGCACCACCAGCGCACGGTTTCGGTAAAGCTCGCAGTTGATGTTGCGGCGACGGTTCTCGCCGTACCATTTGCGCTGCTTATCGAGAACGTTGTACAGATACGAATCGGCGCACAGCGTGGCCTCCTGGCCCAGATAACCCTGAATATAGCCACCGCCCGGATTGGTGAACGAGGCAAAGTCGAGCACGGCCATGTCGCAGAACTGCGCATAGCCTCGACCGTTATCCAGAATGGCCTGCGTGGCAGAGGCGTCGAGCACGGTGACCTCGGGCAGGACCGGAGCGGGCTCCTCGGCGGCAGGCGCGGACTCGGTCTCCGTGGCCTCCTCTGCGTGTGCAGGCTCGGCCGTAACCTCGGTCTCGGCGGACGCAACCTCAGCGGTCTCGGCCTCGGCGGCCTCAGACTCCTCGGCAACCTGTTCTTCGGTGGCCACAGCACTCTGAACCTTGGCCTTCATCGCCGAGACAAAGCCGGCAGGCATACCGTCAAACTCGCGAACACCGGCAAGCGAACGCTCGATATCCTTGGCGCACGCTTCGGACACAGTTGCCACGTGACGCTCGGCGGCCTTGGCACGGGCCTCGCGCTTGGGATTGGGCTGACCCGCTCGGTTGGACCTGCGGTTACGGTTCCTGTTGTCGACATCTGCCATAAGTGGTCACCTTTCTCGGTCTCTGCCGCTATCGGCTTTTCCCATCCATGATACCCCGCCGCGTACAAAAAAGACGGCCCCGAAGGACCGCCTTTCGCATCGATTTGCACGCACGGCAAGCACCGCCGCAATTCGCCACTAGTCGCGACGGCCGAGGATGTTCAGAATGCGCAGGAACACGTTGATAATATCCACGAACAGGTTAGAGGCCATAAGCACGGCGTTGGGCAGCGTAGGCGGCACCGTCGTGGCAACATAGGTGTCGTAGCCAATGAAGCCGGCGAACACCACAATCACGATCAGGTCGGTGATGGACTGCGAAACGCCCATGAACATCAGCACGATCTCAACCAGAATAGTAGCGAGCAGAATGCCAAAACCGATGCCATATACGCGCTGGAAAAACTTGGGAAACGTCACACCCAAGGCGCCAAAGACAAAGGTGATGGCGGCCGTGGCGATAAAGGCAGTGTTGATGGTGGGCAGGTCGTAGTTGGCAAGGCCAAACGACGCGGTCAGGCCAAAGGTGCTCGCAAAGATTACGTAGCCCACAAGGGACAGGCCCACGGACTGCTTGCTGGCGGCGGCCGACATCATGACCATGCCGACGATGGTCAAAATAAATGAGCCAAAGACCAGCGGCAAAGCGGCGCCGCTCATCATCATGCGCGCAAACGACATGGTGCTCGTAAAGTAAGCACCGACGCCCATGGCGCAAAAGCCCAAAAAGATCAGGGCAGACATGACAAGGTTGTACGCGCGCGGCGACATCTCCTTGGCACGGCTTGCACCGGTCTCGATGGGGCCGTTCTGATAGCCCTGGATATCGTTCATACTTCGTCCTTTCAAAAAGCGCACGACAGCGCCGTAGGTGACAAGATTCCTGCCATTGTACCCGAATGCCGCACGTCCTTACCTACGGCGCTCGCCCTCAAGCGTACGATCAAAGGCCCAGACCCACCAACGCATCACGTGTGCCTGCGAGCCGTCTGCCCGCTCGCGCGTCTGGTCCTCCAGATACAACTCGGTCGCGTGCCCGCCAAAACGCACCTTATATGTTGCCGTACGGATGCCGTAGACCATCAGGCCAAACCCGGTGGTCGAGATAATTTCGTCGATCGTAAAACAACGGCCGTCGACCCAGCAGACGGTGACCGGCACGACCTGTCCGCCCGCGAGGATGCGGGCCACGACGTCCACATACTGCTTGTGCACGCGCCGAGTTTTGCCGTCTGTCTGTCGATATTCCATGCCTCCTATTATCGAACGCATGTTTGTATGTTGTAAAGCGAACAGACTGTGGTTTTGGAGTGTCGTAGTAATCGCACGTGTCCGCATGGCGTGTTAGCAAAAAGAACACCCGCGGTCAACAGGGCTAATATTCAATTTTAGTGCCAAAAAGTCCACTTCTCCCATCAGAACTCGGTAAAGAGACCCGCAGAAGGTGATACGATTTATCATGTTTTTGTAACGTGTCTGCAAACTTCGAGAAAGCCCATATATGGACGTAACGTTCTCAACCTTCCTCGGCCAAATTGTGTCGAACCCAGTCCTTGCCGTCACCGTGATCCTCGCGTTGGGTGCCATCTTCGTCAATGGATGGACCGACGCGCCCAACGCCATCGCGACCTGCGTCACTACGCGTTGCATGCCCGCCCGCGCCGCCATTCTCATGAGCGCCGCATTCAACTTCCTCGGCGTGCTCATCATGACGCACTTTAACGCGAGCGTCGCCAACACCATCTCACATATCGTCGACTTTGGCGGAAACAGCACCATGGCGCTCGCCTGCCTATGCGCGGCGCTGTTCTCCATCGTCGTCTACGGCGCCACAGCGTCGCGTTTTGGCATCCCCACCTCGCAAAGCCACAGCCTTATCGCCGGCCTGACCGGTGCCGCCATCGCCCTCGGCGGTGCGAGCAGCGTCAACGTCCACGAGTGGATGAAGGTCATCTACGGCCTGGCGCTCTCCATCGGCCTGGGCTTTGTCATGGGCTGGGTCCTGTGCAAGCTCGTCTCGATTCTTTTCGCCGCCGCCAACAGGCGACGTGCCAATGTCTTCTTTAAATACGCTCAGATCGCGAGCGCTGCGGCCATGAGCTTTATGCACGGCGCGCAGGATGGACAGAAGTTCATCGGCGTGCTCTTTTTAGGCGTGGCCTTTGCCAGCGGCCAGACGAGCGTCGGCGATGCAGGCATCCCCATCTGGATTATGCTGCTGTGCTCGGCCACTATGGGTATCGGCACCAGCGTGGGCGGCGAGCGCATCATCAAGTCCGTCGGCCAGAGCATGGTCAAGCTCGAAAAGTATCAGGGCTTCTCCGCCGACCTGGCGGGCGCCGCAAACCTGCTGCTTGCCACCCTTACCGGCATCCCCGTGTCCTCCACACACATCAAGACCTGCGCCATCATGGGCGTCGGTGCCGTCAAGCGCCTCTCGGCCATCAACTTCGGCGTCGTTAAGGACATGATGTTCACCTGGTTCTTCACCTTCCCCGCCTGCGGACTCATCAGCTTTGTCATGGCCAAGCTGTTCATGATGTTCCTCTAGTCAAACCGAACGTCCATCTGGACCGCAACACTTCGCCCACCCGTCTTCGCCTCGAAAGGACCCATCCATGGCTAAGAAACCCGATTCGTTCTACTT
Organism: uncultured Collinsella sp.; assembly: GCA_902494085.1. Classification (GTDB taxonomy): domain Bacteria; phylum Actinomycetota; class Coriobacteriia; order Coriobacteriales; family Coriobacteriaceae; genus Collinsella. The sequence continues at coordinate 33,963 of CABURU010000010.1, read as the reverse complement.
TGACAACTACGTCGCCTGCGCCGACCTCGCCGTCCAGGCCGCCGAGCTGCTTACCCAGATTTTTGAGAACTTCGATCCCGCGCAGATTCACGACATGCTCAATAAGATGCATGCGATTGAGCATGCGGCAGACAAGAAGCACCACGAGCTCGAAGACGCCCTGCTCACCGCCTTTATCACCCCGCTCGAGCGCGAGGATCTGGATCTGATGAGCTGCGCGCTCGACACCGTGCTCGACCGTATTGAGGGCGTCGTGCAGCGCGTCTACTTCACCAACATTCAGAGCATCCATCCCGACGCCATCGTCATCGCCCACAAGGTGACTGACGCCTGCCGCGCCATGAAAGACCTGATGGTCGAGCTTCCCAACTACCGCAAGTCCAAAACGCTGCGCGAGCTGGTCATCCAGATCAACACCATCGAGTCCGAGGCCGACGAGCTCTACATCAACGCCATGCGCAACCTGCACGTTAACGGCAAGGATCCGCTCGAGGTCATCGCTTGGCGTGACGTCTACGCCTTCCTGGAGTACTGCGCCGACTGCTGCGAGAATGTGGCCGATGTTGTGGATTCGATTGTCATGAAGAACAGTTAATTGGGGGTACGTGTCCCGGCGGCGAAGGGCCGGCCACGGTTTGCTTTCTCACTCCGGCTGCTTTGCAGAGTCGTTCGAAAGTAAACCGTGGCCGGCCCTTCGCCTTACGTACCACCATTGGGAACTTTGGCTGATAGGTTTAGCGCAATGGGGGTTTGGCTGAAGGGACCTTTGGTATCCGTTCGGACACTTTGGCCCTCGATGAGCGTTTGACTGATTGCTGCTTTGGGTACTGTTTGGGTTACTTTGGGTTTGTTTGATTTTTAATTGTTGGAGGGCTTGTATGGCTTATTTGGATCTGGCTCGGTCTCGGTATTCTTGTCGCGAGTTTGAGAATCGTTCTGTGGAGCAGGCTGTGGTGGATGCCATTGTTGAGGCTGGGCGTATTGCTCCTTCTGCTTGTAATAATCATCCAACCCGTGTGATGGTGTTGGATACGCCTGAGCTTCTGGAGAAGGCTGCTGCTTGTCAGCCTCGGTTTGCTCGTGATGGGTCTATCTTTGGGGCTCCGCTTGTCTTCCTTATTTGCAGCGTTACCGATGACGCTTGGGTGCGCCCGTATGATCAGATGAACTCGAGTGCCATCGATACTTCGATCGTCTGCGATCAGATGATGATGGAGGCCACCGAGCAGGGCCTGGGAACGTGCTGGGTATGCCATTTTAAGCCCGAGGTGGCACAGGAGCAGTTCAATCTGCCCAAGGGCGTCTATCCCTATCACATGCTCGTCTGCGGATATCCTGCCGACCACATCGCCGATCCCGAGCATCGCGAGGCCCGTACCATTCCCCTCTCCGACTTCCTCCTCAAGTAGGTTTTGGGACATGCCTTAAAACCTACCCTTGACCGCTCACCCGTTCGCCGAGTTCTGCGCCACTATGTGCAGGGCTCGGTTTTTTATGTTACACACCCCGGCACAGTCATAAAAAAGGACCAGCAAGCTGCGGGTCCTTTCTAGGCACTAAATTGTAGGCCGAATGTTAGTCCAGGTCGTCGGCAGCGAAGTTGTCGATCGGGGCGAAGGGATCGGCCACGGGGACAACCGGGTCAGCGACGGGTAGCGGCTCGGCGGGAACAGTCACCGCAGGAGAAGCGGCAGAACCGACCGGCGTGGAGGCCATGAGGTCGGCCGGGAAGGAGTTCTGGGCATCGTCCATGAAGTGCTGGATGAGCTTGAGATACTCGGCCTTGAACTCCTCACGAGAAGCCTTGAGACGATCGATCTCCTCGAGCTCGGCCTGCTTTTCGGTCAGAGCCTGGCGGATAACCTCGCGGGCCTTAGCGTCAGCCTCGTTGCGAATACGCTCAGCGTTCTCATTGGCATCGTTGACGATGGTCTCAGCGGTCTGCTGGGCAGCGATCAGGGCAGCGGAAATCTGGCGCTCCTGAGCGGAGAAGTCAGGGGCGGGAGCAGCCACGGGGGCGGCAGGAACGGCCTGGGCGGGGGCATCCTGAGCCTGGGCAAGCTGAGCCTGCGCATCGGCAAGCTGCTGCTCGGTAGCAGTCAGACGACCCTTAAGGTCGACGATCTTAGCGAGCATAGCGTCAACCTCGGAGGACAGCGTCTCCAAGAAGACGTCGACCTCAGCAGGATCGTAGCCACGCTTGGCCTCAGAGAAAGTCTGAGCCTGGATGTCTGCAGGGGTAATAGCCATAACAAGTCTCCTTTTTCATCGCCTCGGCGCTACACGCCCGACGTAAGTTACTAAGTCAGTTCTACACGAGTATACCTATAAGAAGCTGCAGAACCAGCCTCTGCACCAACTGCAACGCAATAATCGCAACGACCGGCGAAAAATCGATACCGCCCATCGGCGGGATGAAACGACGGAACAGGTTGAGCCACGGACCGCACACGCTATCAAGCACCGCGGCAATATCCTGAAGCAAACCACCCTGCTTCATGGGAATCCACGTCATAAAGCAGTAGACGACAATGAGCGTGGAATAGAAGTTGAACAGCGTGTTGACCAGCTGGACGATAGTGTAGATGTTGATGGGAATCTCCTCGTCTTGTCTTTACTTAAGGTAGCCGTCGGCACGAAGCTTCTTGAGATCGGAATCTTTGACCTCGCAACCGGCGGGCAGCACCATGAACACGCGGTCGCCCACCTCCTTGACCGTGGCACCCAGACCGCAGGCAAAGCCGTAAGAGAAGTCCAAGACGCGCTTGGCAACTTCGGTGCGTACGCCCACAAAAATCAGTGCGACAGGCTGCTTGGTGCGAACGCGGCGCACCACGGTCTCCACGTCGTCATAGCTCTCGGGGCGCAGGACATAGGCCGGCAGCTGCGGCGTGGCGTTGATGATATTGCTCGCATAGGCCGAGGCATCGCTCGGTGCAGGCGCGGGTGCAGCGGCGGCACGGGCGCGGGTATTCTCGGCGTAGCTCGACGGCGTGTCATAGGCACCAGGACGATAACCGCTCGCAACACTGTCCTGCGAGCGCGAAGGCGGGTTATACGTCGTGGCATGGCGGGAGTCATCGCCGACCAGCTGACCGGAGCGCGTATACACGGCAACCGACTCAGCTTCACCGCGGCGCGTCTGGCCAAGCAGGCCGTTGCTCGGCTCGTCTTGGGTGTAGAAGCCCTCGCCCGAAGCACCGCTGTAGCCGTTGCCCTGATAGCCATCGTCGTAGCCGTCATCGTAGCCGTAGTCGTCGTCCTGGCCATAACCCTGGTCGTAACCCTGCTGGCCGCCCAGGTGCATCTTATTTTTAATCTCGTCAAGGAAGCCCATGGTTGTGTCCTCTCGCGGTTTAGTGCAGGCGCCCCGATAATCAGTGCGCACTTCAGAGCCTTATTTTACTGCAAACTCCGGGCTAAATACTACCCTGCCCAGGCGAACGAGCGTAGAGCCCTCCTCAAGGGCAGACTCAAAGTCCTCGCTCATACCGCAGGAAAGCTCAGGCAGGTTCAAATCGGGATGCGCCGCCTCCAGCTCATCCCTCAGCTCACGAAGCCCCGCAAAGGTGCGGCGTGCCACATCCTTATTCCCCCGGGGCGCCATAGTCATAAGCCCCTGTACGCAAATTCCCTCAAGTTCTGCAAGCTCACCCGCGGCGGCGCGAATCCCATCGGGTGAAAAGCCTCCCTTCGACTCCTCACCACTCACATTGACCTCAATGAGCACACGCTGGGGGCCGACGAGCTCGCCTGCCTCAATCTTGCGAACAGCACGGCTCGAGATCGCCTGCGCCAGATGCAGCGAACCCACCGAGTGAATCAGCTCGGCTGAGCCCAGCACCGCATTGATCTTATTGGTCTGCAGGTTGCCGATCATATCGAAGCGCACCTCGGGCAGCTCCGGATGCTCCGCCAGACCCGTGAGCTTGCGAACCAGCTCCTGCGGGCGGTTCTCGGCAAAATGGCGATACCCCGCCTGGATGGCGGCAACGGTCTCATCGACACCAACGGTCTTGGACACGGCAATGAGGCTCGCGGCGTCGTGGGGACGGCCCGCGCGATCGAGCGCCGCATAAAAACGTTCCAGAATCTGCTCGCGGCGAGCGCGCATCAAGTCCAAATAGTTATCCATTGCCAATCGCCTCCGCTGACAGCCAAACAAGTAGTCCCATGCTAACGCAAGAGCGCGGCCCCGCATGTGCAAGGCCGCGCTCACTTAGGTATTTACAATCTTTCGACGAACGGGGTTGCTTACTCCTCGTCGTCCTCGCCATCGTCCTCATCCTCAAGATGATCGAGCAGGTAGCGAAGACCCTCGCTGACCTCGTTAGCGGGCACCTTGGCAACGTAGCGAGCGTCGACGGCGGGCCTCATGATAACACCCTCGCCCGAAGGCACGCGCATGCTCTCGAGCTCATCCTCATCAGTGCGGGCGATATCGCCGGCATTCATGCGCTGACCAGTCAACAGGAAGGTCAGACGGCAGGCGGCATCGATGGAAATCGAGGCGATGCGATCGAGGTAGCGCGAAACCATGATGGCGCGGCGCAGGTCGTCATAGTTGCTGTCGTCGTCCATAAAGTCGCCCGCATCCATACGGTTAAAGGCGCGGAAGAACTTCTCGTAGGCGGCGTGCACTGGCTCGTCCTCGACGGCCAAGTTGCAAATGATGGACATGTCATTGGTGACGAGCGCAGAAAGCGAAGAGCCCAGCACCTGGTAGACGGCCTCAGCCTCGGCCTCGACCGTGCCGACAAGCTCCTTGGGCAGCGAGATGTCAGCCTTGATCATATGACGCGTGGCGCGGCAGATCTGACGGACCTTATCGGTCATGCGCTGCAGGTTAAAGTCGACGTAGATGATCGTCTGAAGCAGGCGGAAGTCGGAGGCGACCGGTGACTGCGTGGCGATCAGGTTGTAGCAGACGGCCTCCAGGTTGGCGCAGCGCGCGTCAATCGAAAGCGTGCGCTTCTTGGTCTTGGTGGCGAGCTTGCGGTCGTCGGTCACATAGGCCTTCACGGCATCGTGGAGGGCCAGATCGACGGCCTCATAGATGCTCAGCATCTCGTGACGGGCCTCGACGAGCTGACGGGAAAACAGTTTGCGCATGGTTCACTCCAATCAGTTGGGTGCGGTCATGCCGCCCGCACAGTAAATACACACCGGACCAGGTCCGATCAGCTTGGGACTAGTCGCACCGATCAGCCAAAGCGGCCGGTGATATAGTCTTCCGTCCGCGAGTCCACCGGACTGGTGAAGATCGCGTCGGTTTGACCATACTCGATGAGCGTGGCGGGCTCGCCGGCAACTTCCTGCAAGAAGAATGCGGTGTAGTCGCTAATACGAGCTGCCTGCTGCATTGAATGCGTGACGATGATGATCGTCATCTCGGGCGCCAGCTCGGCCATCAGATCCTCGACCTTAGAGACAGACGTGGGGTCGATGGCGGAGCAGGGCTCGTCCATCAGAAGGACATCGGGTTGCACCGCAAGCACGCGCGCGATGCACAGACGCTGCTGCTGACCGCCCGAGAGCGCCAAACCATCCTTGTTGAGCTGATTGGATACCTCTTTCCAGAGGTTGGCGCGCTTGAGCGATTCTTCCACGATGTCATCGAGGTCACTTTTGCTAGTCACGCCCTGCAGACGAGGGCCAAAGGCGACATTCTCGTAGATGGATTTAGGAAACGGGTTTGGCTGCTGAAAGATCATGCCCACGCGACGACGGAGATCGACCGGGTCGACACCCTCGGCATAGATATCGTTGCCGTCGAGCGTCATGGTGCCCTCGACGCGCGTGCCCTCGATCAGGTCATTCATGCGGTTGATGCAGCGCAAAAACGTCGACTTACCGCAGCCCGAAGGGCCAATGAAGGAGGTGATGGCGTTTTTGGCGATGTTGAGGTCAAGCCCCGTCAGCGCATGAAAGTCACCGTACCAAAAGTTGAAATCCTTGGCCGTAATGGCCGCTTGCTCCAGCGTGGGAGCGGACTGATAAACGGACATGGGACTCCTTAACTAGCGACGCCTGCGCGACAGGAAGCGCGCAAACAGGTTGAAGGCCAGAATGATCACCATCAGCAAGAGCGCGGTGCCGTAGGCTGCGTTCATGTTGATGCCGTCGTTGGCAAGCAGGTACAGGTGAACCGTCATGGGGCGGCCGGAATCGAGCGGCGAAATAGGTAGATTGATGGCCTGGCCCATGGTGTAGAGCACCACCGCGGTCTCGCCGATGGCACGGCCGATGGCAAGGACGATACCGGTGGCGATGCGACCAAAGGCAGAAGGAAGCACGATCTTGGAGACAACCTGCCACTTGGTAGCGCCCAGGCCGTACGCGCCCCAACGGATATAGCGCGGAACGGCGCGAATGGCCTCTTCGGTGGTGCGCATGACGATGGGAAGCATCAAGAGCGCGAGTGCCAGAGCGGCCGAGACCATCGAAAGGCCCAGGCCCATGGCCTCGACAAACAAGGCGTAGCCAAACAGACCCATAACGATGGAGGGCACCGAGGCCAAAGCGTCGGCAGCGTAGCGAATGAGCTCGACGACCTTGCCCTGCTTGGCGTACTCGGCCAGATAGACGGCTGCCAGCACAGCGATCGGCGTGCAGATAAGCATGGCGAGCGCCGTCACATAGACGGTCGAGACGATCGTGGGCCAAATTCCGCCCTCGGCGTTGACGCCCTGGGGCCAACCGAAGATAAAGTCGAGCGAGATATGTGGCAGGCCGTTAATGACCACGTAGGCGATGATAGCGACCAGCACCAGCGTGGTGATGTAGGCAGCGGCACGAAACACGCCAAGCATGATCTTGTTGGACAGGTCTTTGTTGATGCGACCCTTCTTGCCGTGGGAAAGGGCACGCTTAATGCGCTCGCGCGACGAGGTCGTATCGACCGTCGTGTCAACGAAATCGGACATAGCCTACCCCCTCTTCTTCTTGGAAATCAGACGGACGATGCCCACCAGCGTGGCGGAGATGATAAACAGGACCACGCCCATGCCGAACAGCGCCGAGCGATGCAGACCCGAGGAATAGCTCATGTCGAGCGCGATCTGGCTCGTGAGCGTCGAGATAGGGCTCGCAATGCTGTCGGGAATAACCGGGGCGTTACCCACGACCATGAGCACGGCCATGGTCTCTCCGATGGCACGGCCCATACCCAGCACGATGGCATCCACGATACCCAGCTTAGCGGCAGGTAGCACGACCTTATAGATGGTCTGCCACTTAGTAGCACCCATGGCATACGATGCCTCGCGAATGCCCATGGGAATGGAATTGAGGGCATCGATGGTGAGCGTGGTGATGGTAGGGACGATCATGATGGCAAGCACAAACCACGCCGTCAGCGCACCAAAACCAAGGCCGCCGGTCAGTTGTGCGATAAACGGGCGGATGATGATCATGCCGAAAAAGCCGTAGATGATAGAAGGGATGCCGGCCAGCAGGTCGACGGCAGGGCTGATGAGCTTGCGCACGCGCTTGCCGGCGATCTCGACCAGGTACACGGCCGTGCCCACACCTAGCGGCACGCCCATGGCGAGCGCACCGACGGTCACCAGACCTGAGCCGGCAAGCAGCGACATGATGCCGTAGTGGCCCTCAGAGGGCGCCCACGTAAAGCTAAAGAAGTCCGCCAGACCGATGTCGGTAAAGACGGGCAGCGCCGAGTACGTGGTAAAGACAAAAATCAGGATGACGGTAACGACCGCCAAAAACGCGCAGGCAAAGAAGATCCACTGCAGCGCCTTCTCCTTGATATAGGTACTGCGCGATACGAGCGCCAGCTCGCGCTTCTTGGGTGCCTGAGCATTCTGCTCAGTCTGGGAGTTTTCCTGTGCTTCCATGTTACTCACTCCCCTTCTCGTCGTTGGTGACGGGAATAAAGCCCGCCTCGCGAATCTGCTTGTCCATCTTTTCGGACGTCACGTAGTCGATGTAATCCTGCGCCTGCTGCGAAGGCGCACCCTTCACAAAGAAGTAAAGGTCGCGCGAGATGGGATAGCCGCCACTCGCGACCGTCTTCTCGGACGCCTCAACATGATTGACCGAGACAGCCTTGACCGAGGTCTTGGCGTTGAGGCTATCGACGAAGCCCAGCGAAATGTAGCCGATGGCCCCACGCGAACGAGATACCACGTCGCGCACCTGGCCCGTACCCGAAAGAACAGCCGAGCGGCGATCGAACGGCGTGCCATCCATCACGATGGTACGGAAGGCCTCGCGCGTACCGGACGCCTCGTCTCGGTTGATGACCTGAATCCTCAGGTCCTCGCCACCGACCTCTTTCCAATTGGTAATCTTGCCGGCGTAGATATCGCGGAGCTGCTCGGTCGAGAGGTTATCGACGGGGTTGTCGTCGTTCACGATGACCGCAATACCGTCGTGGGCAATGACGATGGGAGTCAGGCCCAGATCCTGTTCGTCGGCATTGAGTCCACGGGAGGAGCTGGCGATATCGGCCGTGCCGGCGCTGACGGCCTCGATCCCAGCGGAAGAACCCAAACCGGAAACGAGCACGTCGATGCCGGTCTCCTCCTTAAAGCCCTCGGCCGCAATCTCGGCGATAGGAAGGCAGGTCGTGGAGCCGGCCACGGTAATGGAAGAGGTAGAAGATCCCGAAGAACAGGCGCACAGCGTAAGCGTAAGCACAGCGGCGCTCAGGACCGATACGATCTTTCTCATAGCATCACGCCGATCGCAGCATGGCGCCCACAGGTGCCGTCCTCGTTACGGTAGGAATAAAAGCGGTCGTTCTGACGCACGGTCGAAAGCTGGGTATCCACGATATTATCCGCGTCGACACCGACATCTACCAGCGCCTCGCGAATGGCAGCGGAAAGATCAAGCATGCGAGAGGTATTCGCATCGATGCAAGAGAACTCGGCGGCAAAGCGATCCACGAGTTCCTGGGATACCTCATATTCGTCACCCAAGATATGGGGGCCGATATAGGCGGAAACGTCGCTCGCATCGCAACCGGCAGCATCGCAAAGCGCCTGGCACGCCTTGGCGGAAATACGTGCAATCGTGCCCTTCCAACCGGAGTGCACCACGGCAAATCCGCCGGGGGCCACCAGCACCACGGGAACGCAGTCGGCAAAGCAGAGCAGCACGGGCACGTTATGCGCCGTGCAGACGATGGCATCACAGCCCTCGGCAATCTGCTCGCGAACGTCCTCAAGGTCATCGGCGCCGTTCGAGGTCACCGCAACGATATGATCACCATGGACCTGATTGGGAACGAGCAGGTTGTGCTCGCACTCGGCGGCACCCATAGCCTCGAGCGCACGACAACGATTTTCTTGAACAGCAAAGGGGTCATCGCCAACATGCGAGCCCAAGTTGAGTGAGGAGTACGCATCTTCGGAAACGCCACCGGCGCGCTCGGTGAAGGCAAAGCGAACATCGGATGTCGCGCCCTCCACCAACGTAACTCCATCATGGTCGACACGCGAAACTTTGTCCGCACGTGCTGCCATACTAAAGCCTCCTAATAACACAAGTACCGCGGCATCGCCGCTACAGCCCGCGTTTATACGGCTGTCATACTTCTCTAAAAGGATACCTGCTGCGCTGGAGGCAATCGTAAAGGGAACGTAAAGAGATTGGAGGTTCTAGTTTACAAAGTCGAAATAAAAAGGGCGCGTCCATACGGACACGCCCCTGTGCACAACAATGCAAAGAACGACTTAGAAGCTACCGCGCTTCAGGAAGTCGGGAAGCTCGAACTGATCGTTGCCGAAGTTAGGAAGCTCGGTGCCACCGACGTTGCGGGTCGGAGCGGCCTGAGCCGGGCTCGTGGCAGGAGCGGTGCGCTGCGGCTCAGCGGAGGCAGCGGCCTTGCTCTGAGACTGCTGAGCAGCAAAGAGCTCGTCCTGACGGTTGACGTTGGAGTCGGAGAAGCCCGTAGCGATGACGGTGATACGCACCTGATCGCCCAGGGACTCGTCGACAACGGTACCGAAGATGATGTTGGCCTCGGGGTCGACGGCGTTGGCGACAACGTCGGCGGCGTCGCTGATCTCCTGGATGCCCAGGTCCTTGGAACCGGCGATGGAGAGCAGCACGCGCGTGGCACCATCGATGGAGCTCTCGAGCAGCGGGCTGGAGATGGCCTGCTGGGCAGCGTCGACGGCACGGGTGTCCCCAGAAGAGGTACCGATACCCATCATGGCGGTACCGGCCTGCTTCATGATGGTCTTAACATCGGCGAAGTCCAGATTGATGATACCGGGGACGGTGATGAGGTCGGTGATGCCCTGGGTGCCCTGGGAAAGGACGCCATCGGCAATCGCGAAGGCCTCGAGCATGGTGGTCTTCTTCTCGGCGATGTCGAGCAGCTTATCGTTAGGGATGACGATCATGGTGTCGACGCAATCGGAGAGGGTCTTAATGCCCTCCTCGGCGCTCTTCTTGCGCTTGCGGCCCTCGAAGGTGAAGGGCTTGGTCACGACGGCGACGGTCAGCGCACCGACCTCGTTCATCGCGATATCGGCAACGATGGGAGCAGCGCCGGTACCGGTGCCACCGCCCTCGCCGCAGGTGATGAACACCATGTCGGCGCCAGCGAGCGCCTCGGCAATGTCGTCGCGGGACTCATCGGCAGCCTTGCGGCCAACCTCGGGGTTGGCGCCGGCGCCCAGGCCGCGGGTAAGGTCGGTGCCGATGTGCACCTTGATATCGGCATCAGAGATCGCGAGTGCCTGAGCATCGGTGTTGATGGCAACAAACTCGACGCCGCGGATGCCCTCTTCGATCATTCGATTGACCGCGTTGGTACCGCCGCCGCCGACGCCGACCACCTTAATGACGGCAAGGTAGTTGTTGATCTCTGTCTCGTGCATGTCGGTCCTCCGAACAAAGGTTATAGCCATAGCATGGGTCGACCCCGCGCACATTAACCTTCAGGTTGAAAGTAAATGCAAAGGTAAACCGTATTATGGTTGCACATTATGAACGTATCAGTCAAATAATTGACCGTGAAAACCAAACAAACCAGATAAACGGCGTGGTATGACCCCTCAACAAAGCATCAACCAGCGCTACGAGGTCGGAGCGTTCCTAAATGTATAGTTACCCGGAGAGCGCACATTGATATACGTTACGCCCTCTACCTGCGAAAGCAGCTTGGTGACTACGCGCTCCTTCTTGACGATATCGTTCGAATCACCCAGCGACACCTCAATGCCGTTATTGAGGTTTGCCGAGATGGCTTCGACCGAAGGCGTGGAAATATCCTTGACTTGTCCCAAGAACTCGCTCGAAAAACCACGCACATAATCCAAGCCAGCCTTAACGGCCTTGGAGCTCACCGCCTGGCCGGAAACCGGAGCGACATCCGCCGAGACATCAGTCAACAACACCGCGCCATAGTGCTTAGCGAGCGCCAGCGCGGCATCAATGCCGGTCAGGGTATTTGAGCCCTGCCCCGTCGTGATGACGTTGCCCTGGTCATCCACTTCGACCGACGTCGACAGCGGGGCGATCCAGGTGTCATCATCCCCGATGGCCCAGGCAAGGTCATCGGAGCTGATATAGGCAATTGCGATGACCTTGCGCTCCATCGGCGTAATGATGAGCGTATGCGGGAACTGACGCTGGACATCCACGCCCGACACCCACGGGTTCTGCTTGAGGTCCTCGGTAATCTGGTCAGGATCGACGTTAAAAAGCGACGTTCCCTCGGGCAAATCGATCAGCTGGATAGCATCGTGCTTCGTCACATGCTCGCTGCCTTGAATCTGAATATCAGTGGCGGTAAACAATCCAGAGTTGATCACCACGACGGCAACGACGACGAGCACGGCCAAGACGGCCAGAACGCCGCCCACGATTTTGCCTTTGCCTGTAACGAGAGAAGCGGCGTCTGACGTTTTATTTGCCATCGCCCCAAGTGAAGACAACGGGTTGACGCCTTTTTTACCCGAAGGCTTCTTGGCGGTAGCCGGCACCGATGTCAGCGAGCGCGGTTTCGATGCGCCCAGCGTGCGACCCGGACGCGCCGCCTTAGTTCCCGTCGAGGGCTTAGGAGTTGCCATGGGACGGGCAGGTTTGGCGCCCATAACAGGCTTTGACGTCACCGAGGGACGCGAGGACTTTTTTGCGGCCGGACGATTACCGAGCTGCGAGCCGACAACCGGACGACTGGTCTGTCGAGCATGCCCGACAGACTTAGAGTGCGCGACGGTATTGCGTTGAGGTTTGGCAGGCGCGCCGGAACGCCCTCCGGCGCGGCGGAAGGTGGGTTTCGATGCTCTAGAAGCCGAGGAATTTAACTTCCGGTCTGAGCTCGATGCCATACGCCTCCCTCACCTTTCCGTGCACATGTCTGATAACCGCGGCAACGTCATCGGCCGAGGCAGTTCCGTTATTAACGATAAAATTAGCGTGAACGGGCGAAACTTCCGCGCCGCCAATCGAAAAACCCTTTAATCCACAATCCTCGATAAGCTTGCCCACGCTCGCATCGGGCGGATTGCGAAAGACCGACCCGCAGGATGCGCGACCCATGGGCTGTGTACGCTTGCGCCTCGTAAGGTACCGCTCCATGCGCTCGCGAATGTCGGCCTTGGGCGCCGGTTTAAGCTTGAGCACGCACTCGAGGATGATCTCATTGCGGGGAAGGCTACATTCGCGGTAGCCCCAAGTGATCTCGGACCCCGCATAATGCTTGATACCGGATGCCGGGTCAAACGTTACGACATCCTCAACCAGCGAGCCAATCCACTCGGTTCGTGTGCCGGCATTCATAGATATCGCACCGCCGACCGAACCAGGGATGCCAACGGCAAACTCAAGGCCCGAGAGGCTACGCGACAGGGCATCGTTGACCAAGCGCGCAAACATCACGCCCGCACCGACCGTCAGCGTACAACCGTCATCGGCAACAACCGTGCGCTGAAACTCACGTCCGAGCGAAATGACGGCACCGCGATAACCGCCATCGGCAACCAGCAGATTGGAGCCCTTGCCGATGATGACCCACGGCACCTGCTCGCGATCGAGCACCGCCACGGCACGGCGGAGGGCATGATAGCTATGGCACGTCACAAAGAGGTCGGCCTTGCCGCCGATACGATAGCTCGTATGACGCGCAAGGCGCTCGTCCTCGATCACATCCGTGTCGATCATGCCCGAGAGCGCCATGACGGCGTTAAACAGACCCATTAGACTTAAGCGTCTTTCTTGGCAGTCAGATACTCAATGAACTCGGGACCGACGGTCGTAACGTCACCAGCACCCATAGTGAGCAGCAGGTCGCCCTCGCCCACCATCTGCTCGAGCTCCTGATTAAGCTCAAGACGGCTGGAGCAGTACACGACCTCCTTGCCAGGATGCTTGGCGCGCACGGTATCGGCGAGCATCTTAGAGGTGACACCCGGAATGGGCATCTCGCCAGCCGAGAACACATCAATCAGCAGCAGTTTATCGGCATTGGCAAATGCATCGGCAAAGTCGTCGCACAGGGCCTGCAGGCGCGAATAGCGGTGCGGCTGGAACACGACGTCGACATGCTTGTAGCCCAGCGACGAAGCGGCAGCAAGCGTCGCCTTGATCTCGGTGGGGTGATGGCCGTAATCATCGACCACGGTGATGCCATCGATATCGCCCACGTGGGTAAAGCGACGGCGGACGCCCTCAAAGCTCGAGAGCGCCTTGGCGGCGGAGTCGATGTCAAGGCCCAGGACATGGGCGACGGTGAGCACCGCCGTGGCGTTGAGCATGTTGTGGCGACCGGGATTGCTCTTGATCTCCACAGCATGCTCAGTGCCGTCCTCAAAGCGAACGATAAAGTCACTCTGGATGCCCTTGACATCCGGGTGCATGCAGACGATGTCGTTGCTCTCGGCAAAGCCGTAGGAAAGCACGTGACGGCCCGTCGACTTGGCGAGCTCGACCAGATGCGGGTCCTCACCGCAGACGATGACGGTGCCGTCCTCGCCCACCAGGCTCATGAATTTGGCGAAAGTTGCCTCGATCTCCTCGATACCCGAGTAGTGATCGAGGTGGTCGGCCTCGACGTTGGTCACAATGACCACGTTGGGGTTCAGGAACAGGAAGGAGCTGTCGGACTCGTCGGCCTCGGCGACAAAGTAGTCGCCCGAGCCGTTCTTGCCGTTCGTGTCATAGCCCTCGACAATGCCGCCGATCAAGAAGCTCGGATCCAGGCCCATGCGGTCGAGCATGGTGGCGCACATCGAAGACGTGGTGGTCTTGCCATGCGTGCCGGCAACAGCGACGGTGGTGTAGCCGTGGCCCAAAGCAGAGAGCATCTTGGCACGGGGCCACACGGGAATACCAAGCTCGCGAGCGCGCACGAGTTCAGGGTTGGACTCCGGAATAGCGGTAGAGACAACAACCACGTCGGGCTTGACCTCGTCGATCGTGGCGGCCTCATGGCCCACATGCACCTTCACACCAGCGCGGGTAAGCTGGCGGATATAACGTGACGTCTTAAGGTCGGAGCCGGTAACGGCATAACCGCGCTCGTGCAGAACGAGGGCGATGCCGCTCATGCCGGCGCCGCCGATACCGATAAAGTGGGCGCTCTTAAACTCGGGCGCGGAGGTTGCAGTCTGGGAATCAGCCATGTGCTCGTGTACTCCTTGCGTAAACACTGCCTGTAACCCGTTAACTGTACCGCACCTACCGCATCAGCGCGAGGGCGACCGACGATATCCCGTCTAACTAACGCAAACCCTCTACCGCATCCGCCAGAAGAGCGGCGGCCCTATCCTGAGCCAGACCACGCGCCGCCTGACGCATGGCGTCGCGCGCCGCCGCGTCATCGACCAGGTGCAGCAGCTCATCGGCAAAGGCAGAACCGTCGATATCGGCATCGGCGCAGAGCACGCCGGCCCCGGCGTCGACCAGATAACGGGCATTGGTGGTTTGGTGATCGGCCGTGGCGTGCGGGTACGGCACGAGCACCGAAGGCACGGCGAGTGCAGCGATCTCGGCCACGCTCGATGCGCCCGAACGCGAGAGCACCAAATCGGCAGCAGCCAGCATATCGCCCATGTTGTCGATGTAAGGCTGGACGCGGTAACGCTTCGCCTCCTCGGGCGTCAGCGCCAAAGCGCGCTCGGTCTCCTCAAAGCCGTCGGCACCCGTCGAATGCAACACATAGAGGTTCTTGCGCGAAAGCAGCTCGTTTTTGAGCGAAGCCACGCGCTCGTTGAGGTGCTGGGCGCCAAGTGAACCGCCAAAGACGAGCAGCAGCGTAGCGTCCTCGGGAACGCCAAGTGCCTTGCGGCCGCGAGCGCGATCGCCCTCGATCACCGAGCGACGTACGGGGTTGCCGGTCATGAGCACGTGGTCAGGGTCACCTTCGCGCTCAAAGACCGAACGCGCTGCCGGCACCGAGATGCACACGCGGGCGGCGTGGGAGTTCATCATCTTGTTGGCCAGGCCCGGAACAGAGTTCTGCTCATGCAGCAGATACGGAACGCCCGCGCCCTTGCACCACCCCAGCAGCGGAACCTCGACATAGGCACCAAAACCAATGGCGGCATCGGGCTTGCCGACCTTTGAGAAATGACTGGCGAGCGCACGCTTGGCTTTGTTGACACGCCATAGCGAGGTCAGCGCCGTCCAAGGACGGGAGCGGTCGAAGCCCGTGACCGTAATGGGCACAAAATCAAACCCAGCCTCGGGGACCAGACGACCCTCGAGCTTGCGCGACTGGCCCACGAACACAACGTGGTGGCCACGGTCACGCAGCTCTTCGGCCAAGGCGAGCGCGGGGTTGATGTGCCCTGCCGTGCCGCCGGCTGCAATAGCAACGGTCATTTTATCGGTCATGGTAGTCCCTTCGTACACGCGGTCCCTGGCCGTCGGTACGCAGACGCGCCGACGGGTCTGAGTTCAAATCGATTCGATTATATCCGCCGCCCGCATTGCGAGGAGTGGGGCGCTGAGGACGACCTTGCGGCGCCGTTCGCTGACGCGGGCGGGCTGCGGGGTCGGTCGCAGAGCCATCCAGGACGGTAAAACCGTTACGCGAAGATCGCTCGCCGCGCACGTGGGGCACGCCGGCGGTACTCTCATCCATAACGGCAAAGCTCTCACGGCGGCGGTCATACTCATCGCGGCGGGCGCTCTCGTACGAAACGCGCAGGATCAACCCGGCAAGCATGAGCGACACAATAATCGAAGAGCCGCCGTAGCTAATAAACGGCAACGGTTTGCCCGTCATGGGAAACACGTTGAGGATGCCCAGCGCGTTAATCAAAAACTGCACTGCGAGAATGACCGCGGAGCCAGACGCCATAAGCGCGCCCCGGCGATCGGTCGCCTGCTCGGCAATGCGAAACGCCGAGTAGATCAGCATCGCAAACACCAAGAAGAACAGCACGGTTCCGACAAAACCGACTTCCTCGCCAATGATGGCCAGGATGTAGTCATTGTGCGCCTCGGGCAGATACGAGTACTTCATGGTTGAGTTGCCGATGCCACGGCCGAACAGACCGCCCGAGGCAAAGGCCATAATGGCAAGCGTGGCCTGATAGCCGTCACCATACTCGTCGGCCCAAGGGTTCAAGGCAACCTGAATACGCACCATACGGTACGGCTCTGCGACAAGCGCAATCACGATCACGAGAATGCCGAAGATTAGCACGCCGATGATAAATCTGGGGTCGAGACCCGCAAACAACGCCATGCACATGAGGGTCAACAGGATGATCAGGACAGTACCGAAATCGGGCTGGATAAAGATCAGAAAGAGCGAAATGCCCAGGTAGATGCCCATCTTGCGAAGGAATTCGTTGATGTTGCCACCGGGCGAAAAGAAGCGATCAAGCATGATGGCCGAATACGCAATGGCAAATGGCTTTAAAAACTCGGAAGGCTGGAACTGAATGCCGGCGATGTTAAGCCAGCGCGTGGCGCCACGGCTGCCGCTGCCCACCAAGAACACCAGAAACAGTAGCCCTATCATGCCTATGAGGAAGATCCTGAGCACATCCTCCCCAAACCATCTGTCCGGCAAAACGCGCACGATGGCAATCAGCGCCAGAACACCGACCACGGCAAACGCGGCCTGTCGACCCAGAAAAAACGTCGCCGAGCCATTCTCGTGCAGCGCCTCGACCGAAGACGCCGAGTACACCATCAGCAGGCCAAAGCATACCAAGGTAAACAAGCAGGCCATGAATATCAAACGGGGGCGCATGATACGGGCGGGAACGCCGGCAATATAGCGTTCGCTAAACGACTGCCCGCCGCGGCTGGAACGCGGTGTGATACGACGTGAGGAAGCACGGTCCGAGTCGGGCCTCCTCATACCTTGTCGGGGGCTCTCCTCTCTCACCGCAACCCCTATTCCATTTGTGATTTCGCTGCAGTGGCAAGCTGGGCCACGTAGTCCTTAAACACGCGGCCGCGCTCCTCATAGCCCGAGAACTCATCGAACGAAGAGCAGGCAGGAGAAAGTAAGATCACGTCACCACGACTCGAAAGCGAACGGGCGACGTCCACGGCGTCGCGCAGGTCATCCGCCTGGGCGATATCCACATCGCCATCGACATCGGCCTCGTCCATAGCGGCGGTGAAGCGCTCGCGCGCATCGCCAAAGCAGACGACCGAGCGCACGTTGTCCATAACGACGCGCGCGAAGTCCGTGAGCGGCGTGCCCTTATCGTGGCCGCCGAGCAGCAAGATCACGTCGTCATCGGGAAATGCCGTCAGCGCCTTCTCGACCGCATCGGTGTTGGTCGCCTTGGAATCGTTGACGTAGCGCACGCCGTCAATCTCGCCACACGGCTCCACGCGGTGCTCGAGCGGCTGGAACGAGGCAAGACCGCGGCAGACACCATCAACATCGGCACCGACCGCCAAGGCAGCCGTGGCAGCACACAGGGCATTGATAACATTGTGATGGCCCGAGATCTTGAGCTCGGATGTAGCAATGAGCGGGATCTCGACGCCCTTCAGACGCACGATCATCTTGCCATCGCGCACAAAGGCGGCATCCTCGCCCTCGGGCTCGTCAAAAGCGACCTTGCAGATGCGACGACCCGGCGTGTAGATGTACTCATCGAACTCGTGAATGCCGGCGTCTTCGACGTCGACAACCGCCAGATCGTCATCGACCATATTGTCAAACAGTTTGATCTTGGCAAGCGCATAGTTCTTATGGCTCTTATGCCAGCCCAAGTGGTCGGGAGTGATGTTGAGCAGCACCGCCACGCGAGGATGAAGCTCGGCGGTCGTAGCAATCTGGTAGCTCGAGAGCTCGGCCACAAACCACTCGTTGTGGGCTCGGCCGTCAATCTCGTTGACCGGCGGCTCGCCGATGTTGCCGACAGCTACGCTGGCCTCGCCGGCAGCCTTGAGCAGATAATCAGTCAACGACGTGGTGGTCGTCTTGCCGTTGGTACCCGTGATGGCAATCCAGTTATCGGGCGACAGGCGATAGGCAAACTCGGGCTCACCCATAATCTGGACGGCATGCTCGCGCCCGGCCTTAAAGAAGCCCGAGAATTCCGAGATGCCCGGGCACGTCACGCATACGTCATAGGCACCCTCGACCTGTTCGGTCCCATAGACAAACGACGCACCAGCAGCCTCGAGCGCACGCGTGGCGTCATTGGGCTCAGAGGTGCCGCCGCCATACACGGTAACGGCGCTTACGCGCTCGGGATGTGCCAGCGCCCAGCGGGCGACATCGAGACCGGATTTGCCCTGACCCAAAACGAGCAGGCTAAAGACATCAGCAAGAGGCATGAAAGACCACTATCCCAACTGGAAGAACAAAGCAAGGCCAACGGCACCAAAGGCCGCAGCGATAATCCAAAAACGGATGACGACCTTGGTCTCGGCCCAGCCCTTCTTTTCGAAATGATGATGGATGGGCGCCATAAGGAAGACGCGCTTGTGCGTAAAGTGGAAGTAGACAACCTGAATCATGACCGACAGGGTCTCAACGATAAACAGGCCGCCGATGATGAGGGAGACGACCTCGGTGTTGGTCATGATGGACGTGCAGGCAAACGCGGCGCCCAGGGCAAGCGAGCCGGTATCGCCCATAAAGATGCTCGCCGGATAGCAGTTGAACCACAGAAAGCCCAAGCAGGCACCGGTACACGCAGTGCAGAAGATGGACAGGTTCACGTCTCCGTGCAAAAACGCCATGGCAGCCATGGCGAGCATGGCAATCATGGAGGTGCCGCCAGCAAGACCGTCAAGGCCATCGGTCAGGTTCACGGCATTAGAAAGACCGGCGATCATCAGCCAGCAAAAGACAATGTAGAGCCACGGGAACGAAAGGCCGCAGATAGTGGTCGAAAGAACACCGAGGTCAATCGTCAGGCCGCCGGGAAAACGAATCTCGGGGGCGACGCCGCACCAGTTAACGGCAAGTACCGTAAAGGTGACACAGATAATGGTTAGACCGATCATCTTGGCATGGGGCGTCAGACCGAGCGAGCGCCCATGCGTAACGGAGGTCAGGTCGTCAATCAGGCCCAGCACGCCGGTCGCCAGCGTGGCGAGCAGCACGAGCACGAGCTCGGTGGTGAGCTTGCCCATCAGCAGGCAGGTCAGCGAGATCGCGACGAGGATGACAACGCCACCCATGGTGGGCGTTCCCTGCTTAACCAAATGGCGCTTGGGGCCGTCGGCACGAACCTGCTGGCCGATACCCTCGACCTTAAGCAGCTTGATCCACCACGGCATGAGCAGCAGCGCAATGGCAGCGGCGATGCCAAGCCCCAAAAAAGCCTGATACGTTGGATACGAGGGATTGCCGAACATGGGCTAGCACACACCTTCCACAAAGCGGTCGAGCTCAACAAAGCGGGAACCCTTGACCAGTACAACATCATGTTTTTCAAGCGCGCCGCCCATGCGGTCGAGCACCTGCTGATAATCGGAGAACACCTGGATGCGGTCCTCGTCCATGCCCATCATGCGCGCGGCATCGGCCATAAGCTGGGCCAGCTCACCACCCACGCACGCCAGCATGTCGAGCTTCTTGGCGGCCGCATAGGCGCCCACGAGCTCATGCATGCGAGGAGCCTCATCGCCCATCTCGCCCATCTCGCCCAGGATCGCCATGCGAGACCCCGTGCACGAAAGCGAGCACAGTAGATCGAGGCCAGCAGCCATGGATTCGGCACTGGCGTTATAGGAATCGTCGATGACGCGGGCACCGCTCTTGGCGCGCTTGATCTCCTGGCGGTGACCGGTGATCGTGAGGCCCCTAAAGGCAGCATCGATCTGCTCGGGCGTCACGCCCAGGCGATAGGAAACCGCGGCGGCCTTAACGGCATTAGGAACGGACTGCACGCCGGGGATGGCAAGCATGGTATCGATCGTCTCACCCTGGCCAAAATCGAGCGTAAAGACCGGACGTCCCTCGTCATCAACACGAATGTCGCGGGCACGGACCTCATCATCGTCCGAGACGCCGGCCAGCATCACATCGATACCAGCAGGCTGGGCGAACGTATCGCGAATGAACGGCGTAAAGTCGTCCTCACCGCCCAAAACCAGCAGCGGCAAGAAGTCGCCGGCGGCGCACATACCCTGGACAATCTCGGCCTTAGCGCGGGCGATGTTCTCGCGGCTGCCCAAAATGCCGATGTGAGAGGTACCAATCTTGCTTACGATGGCAAGGTTGGGATTGGCGGACTGGGACAGACGCTCAATCTCGTGGAAATGGTTCATGCCCATCTCGAGCACCAGGACCTCGGTATCGGCCGGAGCGGAAAGCACCGTGAGCGGCATGCCGATCAGGTTATTGAAATTGCCCTTGGTGGCCCAGACACGATAGCGCTTGGCGAGTACAGCGGCGAGCACGTCCTTGGTCGTCGTCTTGCCGATGGAACCGGTAATGCCAACGACCAGGCAGCCAAGCTCCAGGCGATACGTGTGCGCCAAACGCAGCAGAAACTCCTCGGGATCATCGGTCAGCAAGATGGCACAGCCCCTGTCCTGTGCCAGCGAGACCAGCTCGGCCTCGGGCTCACGCGTCATCACGACGGCGCCGGCACCCGACTGGACGGCACGGGAAGCAAAATCATTGCCGTCGACGTTTTCACCGGGAAAGGCGACGAAAATCGTCCCTTCCTCGACCTGGCGCGAGTCGATAACGCACCCGCGGCATACCCGATCGGCTTCTCCCGTCACGGTTCGGGCCCCTGTTGCGGCCGCGAGGTTGTTGACGGCGATCTCTATCATTGCAGCTCCCCTGTAAACCTAATAATGCTATCGGCGTATTGTATCCCAGCGCCGCGCATGCGTGGTGCAGGGCATGTGAACACCCTCATATGGGACAACAAACCAGGCCCCAAAGATTGTAACCCCCTACCTCGTGTGCGGGATACCCAGCACGTCGAGCGCGTTGGCCATAATGGACTGGAACGGCACCGCAGCGGCATCCGAGCCGCTCGGCGTTCCGTCGAGCGTGATATAGCACAGCACCTTGGGCGATTGTGCCGGTGCAAAGCCCATAAAGGACGACATGTAGTTCTCCTTGAGGTAGCCGCCGTTCTCGTCGGCTCGTTCGGCCGTACCGGTCTTACCCGCCACGTCATAGCCGTCAACCGCGCCGCCAACGCCCGTTCCCTCGGACACGACCGTCTGCATGCACGATGTCACCTGGGATGCGGCATCCTCAGAAATCGCACGCTCGCCTTCACCCCAGTCCTTCTCGTCGCCTTTGCTGGACTTATAGAAGTGCGGGGTCATCATCACGCCGCCGTTGGCGATACCGCCCACGGCACGTGCGATCTCAATCGGCGAGACGGACAGTGCCTGTCCAAAGCTCATCGAGCCCAGCGTGGCGCCGTCATACTGGTCACGCTCCTTGACGATACCCAGGCTCTCTCCCGGAAAATCGACACCCGAGCTGTGACCGATGCCCCACTTGTCCACATAGGCGGCAAAGTCGTCGGCACCGATCTTGCGCCCCACTAGGACAAAGCCCACGTTGGACGAACGGCGCATCATCTCGCGCACATCCATGGTCATGGCATAGTCGCGCTTGTCGGCATCGGTGACGGTATCGTCGCCCACCTTGATGCTCGCCGGCACCTCAAACGACGTACTCGATCGCACGACGCCCAAGTCGAAGCCGGCGCCCGCCACGAGCGTCTTAAAGACCGAGCCGGGCTCGTAGGCGTCGGTGACCAGGCGCAGATTCATATCCTCGGTCTTGGCATTCTCCAGATCGGTCTGGTCGTAGGTCGGGTACGAGCAGGCTGCCAAAATCTCGCCTGTCGTAGGATCGGTGACCAGCGCCGAGCCGTTCTTGGCCTTAGTCTTCTCAACTGCCTCTGCCAGGGCATCCTCGGCCGCACGCTGGATATTGACGTCGAGCGTCGTCACGATATCAACGCCGTCGACCGCAGCCACCTTTTTATAGGCACCGCCCGCGATATAGCTGCCGTCCCTCGCGCGCTCGCGTACGAGAGAACCGTTCGTGCCGGTCAGAAGCTTGTTGTATTGCTTTTCGAGACCCGTCAAGCCGTCGTTGTCTACATTCACTACACCCAGCACCTGCGATGCCAGATTGCCGTATGGATATACGCGCTTCATGGCCTGCTCAAAAAGCACGCCGGGCAGGTTCTTCTTCTCCAGCGCCGCAACATCGTCTTCGTCCACCTGGCGCTTGATATACACCCAGGTTCCATCGGACTCAACGAGCTTGCGGCAGGTCTTTTTATCGATTCCAGTTGCCTTGACCAGCGCCGACACCGTCTTGTCAACATCCTCGACAAGCTGCGGGTTCACGGCGATGTTGCGACATTCGACCGACGACGCCAGCACGTTGCCGTTGCGGTCGTAGATGGTGCCGCGTTTGGCATAGAGGGTCTGCGCAAGCAGGCGGCGCGCATCGGCGCGCTCGCGCAGTTTATCGGCTTCGACAATTTGATAGTCGGCAAGGCGAAAGACGCCCAAGCCCAAGCCAAGCCCGATGAAGCCCATGACGGCTTTGCGGCGAGGCAGAGGCGCGCCTGTGAGCCATTCGGTCGACGAACTCTTGCGCGACCTGGTGTTATGCACTTGAGGGCCGCCCGAGCCGCGAAGTCGCGACGCCGGGTCGTTGCCACGGGACCGCCCGGCGTTGTAAGATTGCCGACCCGTTCCTTGATAACCAGAACGTCCCCGCGACGAGGGACGTCCAGAACCGCGGCCCCCATCGGAACCGCGGCGATAGTCATTTGTCATACTCAGCTACCGTCTTGCTACTGAGCGGTCGCGGTCGCGTTGGCGCCCGCGGCTGCATCCTGCGAAAAGTCAAGTGTAACGCTCTCGCTGGGCTCCACCATGCCATAAGCGCCCGCAAGGTCGCGAATGCGCGTGTCGGCGCCATAGACCGAATGCATGACCTCCAGGTCGGAGCTCTCATCGGTCGCCTTTTCGAGCGTGTTGGTAAGCTCGGCGTTGCTGTTGAGCACCTGGGCCGTAACGCCGGCGAGTGCCACGCGGGCGACGCCGATCGTCATGAAGATAGCCGCAATGATGCAAAACGTTTTAAGAACGCTCATGAAAACCGGGCTTACCGCCTGGTTTGCCTGACGGCCCGCGCCCGTGTAGACATCAAAGCGCGGCGTGCGCTGCTCACGGGGAGCAACGGGGGCCTGCGGCGTCTCACGATAGGCGGGCATGGCGTTCATATCATAGGCAAGTGCTGCGCTTGAAGTGTTGTAGCCCATGATATGCCGCCTCCCATCCCGAGTACGTTGGTAGTGTGTTTAAGCTTCGTTTATGGTGCGAGCGGGAGGTCCAATATCGCGCGGTCGCGCCTACAGACGCTGCGCCACGCGGATTTTGGCTGATCTCGCCCGAGGGTTGCGCTCAACCTCATCAGGCTGGGCAACCAAGGGTTTGCGGGTGATGACCTTGAGTATCGGCACGTTGCCGCACACGCACACCGGAATCTCCGGCGGGCACGTGCACCCCTGGCTCATCTCCTTAAAGTGGTTCTTTACGATACGGTCCTCGAGCGAGTGATACGAGATGACGCAGATACGTCCGCCCGGGTTGAGCCACCTGGTGGCGGCATCAAGCCCTCGTTCGAGCACATCGAGCTCGTGATTGACCTCGATGCGAATGGCCTGGAAACTTTTCTTGGCCGGGTGTCCGCCATGCCGACGAGCGGCAGCCGGGATACCCGCCTTGATGATCTCGACAAATTGGCCGGTGGTTTCGATCGGTTCTTGCTCGCGGCGGCGCACGATCTCGCGCGCGATCTGCGAGGCGAACTTCTCTTCGCCGTAGACGCGTAGAATCCGGGCGAGGTCGTGTTCGTTATAGGTGTTGATGACCTCAGCTGCGTTTAAGGTGTTATTACCCGGATCCATCCGCATGTCCAATGGGGCGTCCTCGTTATACGAAAAGCCCCTACCAGGGATATCGAGTTGCGGTGACGAAACGCCCAAATCGAACAGGAAGCCATCGACCCCGGGCACCTCGGCCGAGCAAAGCAGCTCGTCCAAGTCGCCGAAGTTGCCCTTCAGCAGCTGGTGCGGAACGCCGGGAACCTCGCGGTCCAGACGGGCGCCAGCGGCCTCGAGGGCCATGTCGTCCTGATCGACGCCGAGCAAAAGGCCCGTCTCCCCCACCTGCGCGGCCATCTTTACCGAATGGCCGGCACCGCCAAGGGTGCAATCGCAGACAACGGAGCCGCTCTTTAGCCGCAGCGACTCAAGCACTTCGCCGAGCATGACAGGTTCATGCCGATATTCTTGTGTCAAGATCCCACGCTCCATCCGTTACCCGTGCCTTGCCCTTACGAGAAGAAGAGGTCCAGCAGGGCCTCATCGTCATCGTCCTCATCGGCCGCGGCGCGATCCCAAACCTCAAGGTGGTCGTAATTGCCCACAACCGTGACCTCGCGGTCGAGGTTCGCCTGCTTGCGGAGAGACTCGGAAAGACCGATACGACCGGCGCTGTCCACGTCCATCGACGTGGTGCGCTTGTTGATCGCCCTCATGAGCTTCTGGTCATTAATGTCACGCGGGTTAAAACCCTCGTGGCCCTCACGACCCGCGAAGAGTCCTTCGACCCACTTATCGAAGGCCTCGGCAGAGAACACGTACAGAGCATCGACATCCAGGGCTTTGAACACGCGAACGTGCTCTCCAAGCTCCTCGCGAAGGGGTGCAGGCAGGGACAGACGACCTTTTGCATCGAGATTGCGCTCGTATGCACCAGTCATTCCCATGTGCGCCCTCCCCCCGGTTACTCAGATGGCACGTACGCGGGGAACCACCCCGCCTGTCGACGTCATCAATAATATGGGGAACCGCCCCATTTTTCAACACCTTTCCCCACCCCTTCCCCCACCCCGCCCCACCACTCCACTCACCATATATTGCAAAACACCCCCAAGCATATGTTCGAAAACACAATATGTTGTGTTTTCAGCAAAGGCGTGATGCCACCTGTAGAACCACACCCGCGAACCTCAACCTTCAAGTTGACCTTGAGGCGATTTTTACGTCCCTTTACATGCCGTTCACATCGCCCCCAAACTCCCCCACCCAAGGCACGTGCGGCCCACCACCGCGACGCCAAGTGGCGAAAAATGGGACGGGCCCCAGATTGCCCATGCGCGCGCAAAAGCACGCCGCGGCAATCTGGAGCCCGTCCCCAAATACCTATAAATATGCAGGTCAGCGATGTGTTAACGATGTGCCAGCGGGTGCGCCGCCAAATAGACCTCGGTCAGTTGCGTACGATCGACATGCGTGTAGACCTGCGTGGTCGATATATCGGCATGTCCCAAGATCTCCTGTAGCACACGGAGGTCTGCGCCGCCCGCAAGCATATGGGTGGCAAAGGAGTGACGCAGCGTATGGGGATGGAGCCCCACCAGTCCCACCTGGCGCCCGTAGCGCTCACAGATGGCATGGATGCCCTGGCGCGACAGACGGCGGCCGTTCTTATTTAAATAGACCGCCGAGGTCTCGGTTCCGCGGGCATGGGCCGCCAAGCGAGAACGCCCCTCAGTTACATAAAGCGTCAGAGCTCGCGCCGCGCTTCCCACCAGCGGGGACAGGCGTTCCTTCGAGCCCTTACCGCGAACGAGCACAAAGCCATCGTCGATATGGATATCGCCCACATCGAGTCCCACCAATTCGCTCACACGCAAACCGCATCCGTAGAGCACTTCCAAGATGGCATGGTCGCGCAAGCCCATCTCGCCCTCGGGGAAGTCTTGATCGAGCAGCGCCGAGACATCCTCCACCGATAGATACTCCGGCAAACGCTCAGCCTTTTTAGGCAGGCGCAACGCCGCCGTTGGATTTTGGGCCACAGCCCCATCGCGCACCAAAAAGGCATGCAGGCCCTTCACGGCCGCAAGCGCACGCTCCACCGAGGCATCGGAATAGCCCCCATCGCGACGGTCGGCGACAAAGCCCTCCACGACCTGACGGGTCACCTCTTCAAAAGACACAATACCCGCCCGCTCCAGATAGGCGCAGTACGTCGTCAGGTCACGACGATAGGCCGCAATCGTGTTGCGCGCCAAACCCCGCTCGACCGCGAGGTAATCGAGATACTCCCCCGCCGCCACGGCGAGCGACGAGGGAGTAGCTTCGGTATGTTCCTTATTCGCCGGCACCCTTAGTCCGTAGCGAGGTTCATGGGCGTCACCTGCAGACGGTCGACACCCTCGTGCTGGCCGATCGAAGCGCGCACGAACTCGCGGAACAGCGGCTGCGGGTTGGTCGGGCGGCTCTTGAACTCGGGATGAGCCTGGGTTGCCACATACCACGGATGCACGTCGCGCGGCAGCTCGACCATCTCGACCAGGCGCTCGTCGGGCGACAGACCCGAGATAACCAAGCCGGCGTCCTCGAGCTGGTCACGGAAGGCGTTGTTGAACTCAAAGCGATGACGGTGACGCTCGTAGACGAGCTCCTCGCCATATGCCTCGCGAGCAAGGGTATCGGCGGCGAGCTTGCACGGATAGGCGCCCAGGCGCATGGTGCCGCCCTTCTCGGTCACGTCCTCCTGCGAGCTCATCAGATCGATGACGCTAAACGGGCCGTCCGGATCGAACTCGGAGGAGCTGGCGCCGGCAAGGCCGACGACGTTGCGGGCGAACTCGCACACGGCCACCTGCATACCCAGGCAAATGCCCAGATACGGAATCTTGTGCTCACGGGCAAACTCGGCCGCGAGGATCTTGCCCTCCAGGGCGCGCTTGCCAAAGCCGCCGGGGACCAGGATGCCCGAGGCGTCGCCCAGAACCTCGGAGACATTCTGCTCGTCGAGGCTCTCGCCGTCGACCAGCTGGACGTCCACATGGCGATCGTAGAAGACGCCCGCATGGTGCAGGGCCTCGATAACCGACAGGTACGCATCGGGCAGCTGCGTGTACTTGCCCACGACGGCGATCTTCACCTTGTCGGCGTGATGGTTGGCGTGATTCTGTTTGCGCAGGAACTCGTTCCACTCGCTCATGTCGCGCTCACGCGGGTCCAGACCCAGGCGCTCGCAAATGCGCAGGTCAAAGTCCTGCTCGGCAAGCAGCTGCGGAACATCGTAAATGCTCGCGCAGTCCTCGTTGGTAAAGACACAATCGGTGTCGACGTCGCAGAAGCTTGCGATCTTTCCGCGGATAGCGTCATCGATATGGTGGTCGGAGCGCAGCACGATGATATCGGGCTGGATGCCAAAGCTGCGGAGCTCCTTGACGGAATGCTGCGTGGGCTTGGTCTTGACCTCGTGGGCGGCGGCGATATAGGGAACGAGCGACACGTGGATGTAGCAGACGTTCTCGGGGCCGGCCTCCTTGCGGTACTGACGGATGGCCTCGACAAACGGTTGGGACTCGATGTCGCCGATCGTGCCGCCCAGCTCGGTGATGACTACATCGGAACCGGTCTGCTCCTCGATGCGGCGGAACTTGTCCTTAATGGCATTGGTGACGTGGGGAATCACCTGCACGGTACCGCCCAAAAAGTCGCCGCGACGCTCGCGGGCGATTAGGCTTTTGTAGATGGCACCGGTCGTAAAGTTGGAATCGCGGGTCAGGTTCTCATCAATAAAGCGCTCGTAATGACCCAGGTCCAGGTCGGACTCGTAACCATCCTCGGTAACGAAGACCTCACCATGCTGGAACGGGCTCATGGTACCGGGGTCGACGTTCAGATACGGGTCGGCCTTCTGCATCGTTACTTTGTAGCCACGCGACTTGAGCAGACGGCCCAGCGAGGCCGCGGTGATACCCTTGCCCAGGGACGAAACCACGCCACCGGTTACGAACACATGCTTGGTCATATTGAGTTACCTGCGCTTCCCGTAGAAGTTGTTTATCCACATCTTACGGGTCTTCATTGTAATACTCGCGCCGCGGACCGTTCGCAATTTTTCTCGCGTGCGATTGCATTTCTCAATCTTGAAACAAAACGCCGCCCGGTTTCCCAGGCGGCGTCGCTATGGCAAGGGTTACATGCTGCTATCGATCAGCAACCTCGTCCTCAAGCATTTCTTGAACGAGCATGCCGGTACGGACGCCCTCAAGATACCACTCGCCACGTTCGGTGAGGCAAATGCCATTTGCAAGCTGACCGCCGTCGTCGCTATAACGCGAGACGACATCAATCATGCCTTCGGAATCCAAGCGATCGATTGCGGCGCGGGCACGATACGGCGAAACCCCCACGCGCTCGGCAAGCGTTTTGCGCGAGAAACCATACGGCCCGCCATTGTCTTCGGTTTGCTGGTCGATTTCCATCAACACCAGCACCTCAACACGCTTCATATCGTTGACACTCGCACGACCCTTGCCCGCCATAGCAGCCTCCTCAAACCGAGCACGAGCATCTAACGCGCCGTGCGCGACCGACACACCTCACGATGGCAGGTAATATCCATCATGCGGCATCCCGCTAAGGATGAAACAGTTACGGTTATTGTATACCGCTCAAATTGTTTCTAGGCAGGTAAACAGCTATTTTTCGCCGAAATAGGCGCTTTATTGATCAAAAAGCCGTACCGGGCGCTAACCCGATACGGCCAAAATGCAATGCAATTACCGCGGTGCTTCAAACTTAGCGATGGAAGAAACCGCGGCGCTCAAACTTGGGCTCGCAGCACACGTTGATACCCAGTTTGCGCAGTACCGTCTCGTCCGTCGGCGAGATAATCACGCTAAAGAAGGCATCGCAACCGCGCAGCTGCTCCAGGCCCGAAAGGACGCGAGCGGCCGTCTCACTCGTGGCCGAGGTGATCGACAGCGCCATAAGCGTCTCGTCGGTGTGGAGACGCGGGTTTTTGCTGCCCAGGAAATGCGTCTTGAGCTTGCTGATGGGCTCGATCGCTTCATCGCTAATGACCTCGAGCTCAAGGTCGACGCCCGAGACATGCTTAAGTGCATTCATGATGAGCGAGCTCGCAGCGCCCAGGCGCGTGGAAGTCTTGCCGGTCACCACGGAGCCATCGGGCATAACCATGGCACCCACGGGACCACCCGTCAGTTGCTCCCTGGTGAGGGCCGCCGAGCGCGCCGGTGAGTAGTTCTTATCGATGCCGGCTTTCTTCATAATGATCTTGAGACGGTCGACTTGCTCATCGCCCACGCCGGTACGGCGCACATTTTCGACCGCGGTAAAGTAGCGGCGGACGATCTCCATCTTGGAAGCGTCGCGGCAGGCATCGTCATCGGTGATGGCAAAGCCGACCATATTGACGCCCATGTCCGTAGGACTCTGGTAGGGGCTCTTGCCCAGGATCTTTTCCATCAGAGCACGGACCACCGGGAAGGCCTCGACGTCGCGGTTGTAGTTGACCGTGGTCTTGTTATAGGCCTCAAGGTGGAAGGAGTCGATGATATTGGCATCGTCGAGGTCCGCCGTGGCCGCCTCGTAGGCGATGTTGACCGGATGCGTGAGGGGAAGGTTCCAGACCGGGAAGGTCTCGAACTTGGCATAGCCGGCGGCCGTGCCATGCTTGTGCTCGTGATAGAGCTGAGACAGGCAGGTGGCAAGCTTGCCCGAGCCAGGACCGGGGGCAGTGACCACGACGAGCGGTCGGGTGGTCTCGACAAACTCATTCTTGCCGTAGCCATCGTCGGACACGATCAGATCGACATCGTGCGGATACCCCTCGATGGGATAGTGCAGCTTGGCGGGAATACCGAGCGCGTTCAGGCGGTTGCGGAACACATCGGCAGCGGGCTGGCCGGCGTACTGGGTGATGACCACAGCCGCGACAGCAAAGCCGTTGCCGCGGAACAGGTCAACCAGGCGCAGCACATCCTCGTCATAGGTAATGCCGAGGTCACCACGAGCCTTGTTTTTCTCGATGTGGTTCGCGTTGATCGCGATGATAACCTCGACATCGTCGGCGATGCTCTTGAGCATGCGGAACTTGCTGTCCGGTTCAAAACCCGGCAGCACGCGGCTCGCATGATAGTCATCGAACAGCTTACCGCCAAACTCCAAATAGAGCTTGCCACCAAACTGCGAGATGCGCTCCTTAATGTGAGCAGCCTGCAGCTCGATATACTTCGCGTTGTCGAAACCCTGGCGCATGTATGGCTCCCGTCCCGTTTCCAATTAATGTTCTAGGCGATTATAACGGAGCAGACCCTCCCCAACGCCCAAGCAATCAACTGGCACCAACCAAACACGCCATCGATAAGTTGCGGTGAAATAGTTCCCGTTTAACCCCTCAAGACGGCCAAACAGGAACTATTCCACCGCAACTTCCCCTTTTTGGTTCAAACAAACCTGGCCTTTGTATCAATAATGGAAACGTCGCAGGTTGAGCATAAGCCAGCGAAAGCCCGCCAGAGTAGGCAAAGCGCCCTCTGCACCAACAATGGAAAGCGCCGCAGGCAGAGGACGGACAGCGAGCGCCGTCCAGAACGTACAAGTTGGCATGAAAAAGGCGAGGCATAGACCTTTTGGTCATGCCTTGCCTTTTGAATGACAAATTGTCGTTCTGGACGGCGCGTAGCGTCGACCGGTTCCGCGGTTTGGTAAAACGCCGGAACACAAGAGCGCCCCCTCCCGCGCACGGAACGGAAGGGGGCTAAAGGTAGGAGTCTACCGGTGGGTTGACCCCACCGGACAGACGATGACCAGGTGATCCTCTACAGGATCGTCAAGGTTTCCGTGGGGTACCCGTTGGGTACTTAGAGCAACACGCAGGCGACGGTCAGGATGATGGCGCAGACGACGGAGAGCGCGACGATGAGCTTAAGGGCAAACTTGAGCCAGGTCGTCCACTCGATCTTGGCCAGGGCGAGACCGCCCATGATGGCGCCGGAGGTCGGGGTGAACAGGTTCACGACACCGATGGCGGCGGAGAAGATCATGACCATGACCTCGGGCGAGAAGCCGAGCTTAACAGCCAGCGGTCCCATGATGGGCATGGAGACGGTGGCCATACCGGAGGTCGAGGGGATCAGGAAGGACAGGCCGAAGTAGACCAGGAAGCTCATGGGAGCGAAGATCACACCGGACAGGCCAGCCAGGGCATTGGCGGCAGCGTCGAGGACGTAGACGTCGAGGCCGGTGTTAGCCATGAGGACGGAGATACCACGAGCGAGGGCGATGACGAGAACAACGGACATCATGTCGGCAGCGCCGGTGATGAAGGTGTTGACGATCTGCTTCTCGGACAGGCCACCGATGATACCGATCAGGACAGCCATGAGGAAGAACCAGGTGGAAGCCTCGTCGAAGTACCACTGGCCAATGGGCAGGCCGGTGATCAGGGCAGACCAGCCCTGGACGACGGCGTTACCGTCGGCATCGTAGACAGCGCCAGCGTCAAAGAAGTTGGCGACGCCCTCGTTGAGGTCGGCCAGCGGGATGAAGCCGACGATCATGACGACGAAGGTGAAGGCAAAGGCGATCAGAACACCCTTCTGACGACCGGTGAGCTTGACCTCATTGTGAACCTCGGAAGCAGCCTTGCCGTGAGCCTCTTCGGCGTCCTTGAGCTCCTGCATCGACAGGATGGTGGAACCCTTGTCAGCCTTGACCTTCTTGGCATAGCTCATGACGAAGAAGATGGACATAGCAGTGGTAACAATCCACAGGACGGCACCGAGGCCGATGATGATGGACTGGTTGACCTCAATGCCAACGCCGGTCAGAGCGTCGACGGCAGCGCCGACGGCGAACGGGTTAACCGTGGAGCCCAGGCAGCCGCAGCCAGCGCCGAGCAGGACGGTGGCGGCACCGACCATCGGGTCGAAGCCAGCGGCCATCATGGTAGCGGCAAGCAAGGCGTAGAAGGGAACGGTCTCCTCGCACATACCATAGGTGGTACCACCGAGGGAGAAGATGAGCATCAGCACGGGAATGAGCATGATCTCATTACCCTTAAGCTTCTGCACCAGGACGGCGATGCCGTTGTCCAGGGCGCCGGTCTCGGTCATCATGCCGAGGAAGCCGCCCAGGATCATAACGAAGAGGCAGACGGGCAGAGCGTCAGCGAAGCCCTTAATCGGGGCGGTGCAGAAATCGCTCAGACGGGCGGCAGTAACCGCGCCACCGGACGTGCCGGAGACGATAACGGTAATCACTGCGACAATTGCCAGCAGAGCAAGAAGAATGGTGAACGATGAAGGCATACCGCGCTTTTTCTTAGCGGTCTCAGTCATAGTTCTCATCCCCCCTTCATAAATCATTTACTGATCTCGCCCGAAGCGGCTCTTCCGTGCCGTGCCTGCCGCCTGGTGCGAGATATTTACCAGACAAAGCCGCTCGGGGTGTGCAGCAAGACACCCCGAGCGAGATGCTAGATGCTCTTACTTGAGCGTGGCGTACATGACAGCCTTGATGGTGTGCATGCGGTTCTCGGCCTCGTCGAAGACCTTGGAAGCGGGGCTCTCGAAGACCTCGTCGGTGACCTCCTGCTCGGTGATGCCGAACTGCTCGCACTTCTCGGCGCCAATGGTGGTGTTGGTGTCGTGGAAGCTGGGCAGGCAGTGCAGGAAGATGGCGCCCGGGTTGGCCATAGCCATGACCTCGGAGGTAACACGATACGGGGTGAGCTGAGCGATACGCTCGGCCCAGACCTCGTCGGGCTCGCCCATGGAGACCCACACGTCGGTGTAGATAACGTCGGCACCGGTGACGCCGTCCTTGACGTCGGTGGTCAGCTTGATGGTGCAACCGTTGGCCTCGGCGATGGGCTTGCAGGCCTCGATGACGTCGTCGGCGGGCATGCACTCCTCGGGGCCGCAGGCCACGAAGTTCATGCCGAGCTTGGAGCAGACGACCATGAGGGAGCGAGCGACGTTGTTCTTGCAGTCGCCCATGAAGACGAGGGTCTTGCCCTTGATGTCGTAGTTGAAGTTCTCCTGGACGGTCAGGATATCGGCGAGCATCTGGGTGGGATGCCACTCAGTGGTCAGGCCGTTCCACACGGGCACGCCGGACTTAGCAGCGAGCTCCTCGACGTCGTCCTGGGCAAAGCCACGGAACTCGATGCCGTCATACATGCGGCCGAGAACGCGGGCGGTGTCCTCGATGGACTCCTTCTTGCCCATCTGCGACGAACCGGGATCGAGATAGGTCACGCCCATGCCCAGGTCCATGCCGCCGACCTCGAAGGCGCAGCGGGTACGAGTGGAGGTCTTCTGGAAGAGCAGAACGATGTTCTTGCCCTCGAGATAGCGGTGCGGAACGCCAGCGCGCTTCATATCCTTGAAGTTCTTGGAGAGCTTGAGCAGGTACTCGATCTCCTCGGTGGTGAGGTCGAGGAGCTTGAGGAAGCTACGGCCGGAGAGGTTAACACCCATGGTTCGTTTCCTTTCGAAGAAATGAATTACGTAAGTAATTAGTGTAGCCCGTTTGACGGGCGAAACCGGTGCGGTTGTAGGGGGACCGCACCGGAAACGGAAAGACTTAGAGGTCCTCGCGCCAGAAGGGCATGCTCATGCAGCGCGGGCCGCCACGGCCGCGGGAGAGCTCGGCGGAGGGCACGACGAGAAGGTCCAGGCCCTCCTTGTACAGCACGTCGTTG
>CABURU010000009.1 GCA_902494085.1 uncultured Collinsella sp. | reverse complement strand
GGCCCGTCAAGCCGTGACCGGAATCGGTGAAAAAGCGTTAGCGCAACCGGTGAAACCGCCTTTGCGCGAACGGTGCGCCTGTTTAGCGAAACTGGTGAAAAATAGATTGACGCTAACAACATCGAGCGCGACCTCGCGAGGGAGGCGGCGCTGGACGCCGTCGCCCGCATCAACCGGAACCGTTTCGACATCGAGCTGCCGCCGGACGGAAGGATCGAGGCCGCCCACCTCAGGCGTTTCCACCCGGAGGCCTCCGCCGCGCTGAGGGAGGCCCTCGACCGGGCAGCCTCCGACTCCCCCGAGCTCGCCGGCGCGCTGGACCGCCACAGGAAAGCCGTCGAGAGGTGCGCCGACCTCAAGTGCCTGACCGGAGAGGCGCGGGACGCCTACACCCGCAAGGCGGCCGCCGACCTCGGCCTCCGGTGCGAGAACGCGGCACTGCGAGTCATGGTCCCGGACAGGACGCCGATTCGCGAACAAATACCGGCGCGGCGCGCCGCCCCGGCAGCCGGCCCGGCGACGGATAGGCGGAGGGAGGCCGGGTTCGCCACCGAAGCCCGAGCCTGCATCCCGAAGGCGCGCCTCGAAAGGCTCACGCGAAAGGTCGCGCACGGCAGGACCCTCGAGCCGGCAGACCTCAGGGGATGTCCCACGGCAGACCGGGCCTTCAGGCATGCGCCGTCGCCCGGTCCGGCCTTCGGGCGGGCAGCCGCGATGGCGGCACTGGTCGCCAGGGAGACCGCGCGGGACGCCGGGGGACGCGACATGGGGGACGAGGCCGGCGAGAAGGCGCTGCGGCTCATCGCCGCGGCCCTGAGGATCCTCGCTTCCGGCGGCACCAGGCAAACGAACGTCCCCGCAGTGAAGATAGCGAACAGGATAGAGAGGACGATCACGAGATGAAACCGAAATCCTTCAACCGCAACATGAAAAGGGAGCTCATCAGCACGCTCGTGGGCCACGGCATCGCCGCCGGCGTCGCCTGCGTCGCGACCGTCAGCGCCTGGGCCTACGCCAGATGGTGGACCGTATCCCTCATCTCGGGCTTCTCCGCCCTACTGCGGCTGCCCGCGGGCGACCCGGGCCCCGAGCCCGCCCACGTCTTCCGCAACCCCTTCGAAGCGGCCGCCGACGCGGCGGCGTCGGGCGAGGCGGGCGAGCTTCTCGCGGCCCTCGCCCTCGTCGCGACAACCGTCCTCATCCTCGGCCTCGTTTCTTGGGCCCGCTCATGGGCGAGTCTCCACGACGGGACGTTCGCCGGCGACCGCGCGCCCACGCGCACGCACGGGGACGCCTGGCTCGAGTCGAGGCCGTCCAGGGTCGCGAGGCGCTGCCCTCCCTGGGACGGGAAGGCTGCCGCGGAGGGGCTCGTGGCGGCCGGCTGCATCGGTGGCGGGATCGCGATGGTCCCCGCCGTCCACTGCCTCATAAGGGCGGGCAGCGGCGCAGGCAAGACGAGAAGATCTCTTGCCGTCAGCGTGGCCGCGGCGATCGACCGCAACGCCCACGGGATCCCGACGTCCGTCATCGTCCACGACCCGAAGTCCGAGATCCGCGCATGGACCGAGCCGCTCGCCCGGAGGGCCGGGATGGAGGTCGTCGCCGTCCGGCTCGACGAGCCCGTCAAGTCGGCGAGGTTCAACCCCCTCGACCGCGCCATCTCCGCACTCGGGACGGAGGGCGTCGCCGGCGCCGTGGCGGAGCTCCGCGAGCTGTCGTCCGCCATCGTGCCCGATGCCTTCTCCTCTGGCCAGAGGTTCTTCACGGACGCCAGCCGCAACCTGCTGACCGGCCTCTGCCTGCTCGTGATAGCGGACGAGCGGATCCCCGACGGCGCGCGAAACCTCTCGACCGTGCTCGCGCTCCTGGAACCCCGCGACGGGAAGAGCGCCGTGAAGTCGCTGGAGGAGCTCGCCGCGGACCTGCCGGCGGGAAACCCGGCGCGCCAGTTCCTCCTCGTCGCCTCGTCGAACGGCGGCGGAGGGGAGGCCCTCGTCTCCACCGCGCGCAACTACCTCATGTCCTTCTGCGACGACGACGTCAGCCGAATGCTCTGGGACGGCGAGGTCGACCTCGCATCGGTCGGGCGCAAGCCCACCATCCTCTACATCGCCAGCGCGACGGACCGAGGGGACCGCGGCGCGCTCGTCTCGTGCATCTTCTCCCAGGCGCTGTCGGCGCTGCGCGAGACCGCGCGCCTGTCGGGCGGCAGGCTGCCGGCCGAGACCCTGCTCGCCATCGACGAAGGGTCCGGGATCCCCAAGATCCCCCGCCTCCTCGGCGATCTCGCGGAGGTCCGCAGCATCGGCCTGCACGTCGTCTTCGTGCTCCAGAACACCCGCCTGCTCGAGGCCCGGTGCGGCTACTCCAGGGCAGAGTCGGACGCGCTGCTGGCGCTACTCGGCACCCAGGTCGTCCTCTCGGTAGAGTCCGTCGGCGAGGCGGAGGAGATCAGCAAGCGACTCGGCGACTACAGTGTCAAGACGACCGGGCAGAGCTCCACCAAGGGGACGCAGAGCTCCTCGTCCGGCAAGTCGTTCTCCGTGGCGCGCCGTCCGCTGATCACCCCGTCGGAGCTCATGGCCTGGAGCGCGCGCGAGAACGGCGCGCTCGTGATCGACGCGGAGGGACCGATGGCGCTCGCCAGCCGCGACATCACGGAGACGTTCTTGGGGCCGCTGCTGGGCATGACGTCGCCGGAGGCCGAGGGCGCGCTGCTCGCGCGGGCGCTCGAGGGGGAGGCCCGCAACGACGCCCCGGCACCGGTCTGGCGTATCCCGGAGAAGCCGAAAAAGCCCAAGGGGTCGCCGTCCGGCGGCAGGAAGCGCAAGGTGTCCGCGGCGCCCGACGGGTTCTGACGCGTCATACGGCCCTGCCCGCGCAAACGGCCCTCCGTCATACGGCGCTCGGGGCGCGTATGACGGAGGGCCGCCGTCGCCTTTCCGGCTTGACCGGCAACGCTGCCAGCGGAAACGAACTCGGCCCGCCGAGTTGCGCCGCAAAATCCCGGACGCCCGTAGTGCGCCCTTATCCTGCTCCCACCGTCCAAGGCACTTGGGCGGCGGGAGTTCCGCATCCCCGGGAAAAGAAAAGCGCGGCCCATCCGGACCGCGCTTGCGCTCTCCTCCTATTTCACCCCGCGACGTAGACCGTCCGGCCCGTCTCGCAGTCGATGGTCTCGGCGTCCCCGAAACCGACCCGGACGGCCGCCCATCCGCCGGCGGCCGCCAACGCGTCGGCCTCGGACCTCGCGGCGGCGATGAGGCGCTCGAGCTCGGCCGAGCCCGCCGGCGCGGTCCCCGCCTCGAACGCGCCGCCGTCGCCGCCTGACTCGTACTCGACGACGACCGTCGAGCCGAGCGCCTCCTCGAGGGTCTCGGTCAGGCCGCCCATGCCGTCGAGGGCGTGCCCGGCGACCGTGGCCAGCGGGTAGCGGGCCATCCCGGACGCAGCCGAGCGGCCGGCCATCCGGAGTATGCCGGCGGCCACGAGCGCCTTGAGGAGTTCCGCGGGGACCGCGGCGTCGATGGCGATGTTGCCGTGCCCGCGGCACCACTCGGCCGCCGACGGCACGTTCGCCGTGAGCACGCCCCACTCGGCCATGTAGCCGTCGGAGCGCGGGTCCGTGGCGTCGAGGAGGAGGACGGCCAGGCCGCCGCCCACGTACTCCCCGGCCACGAGGGCGAGGCGGACCGCCTCGCCCATGGAGTCGAACTCGACCGTGACCATGCGGCTACCTCCTCCTGACGGCGCTGAGCGGCTTCGGGGAGAAGTGCTCGTCGCGCTCGACGGCGGCGAACCCCATCTGGCGGTTCAGCTCTTCCATCTCCTTGATGCTGAAGTAGCCGAGCTCGTCGTCGTAGCCCTCGACGAGGCCGAACGCCTCGTCCGTGCCGTCGAACTCGAGCAGCCACCAGTCCCATCCGTTCATGCACGAGAAGTAGTGGGCGTAGACCGTGGGGTCCTCTGCCCCGTCCTGCTCGTAGAGCCTTGGAGCCGTCTTGGCGATTTCCTCGGTCATCAGCTGCTGCATGTCTTCCTCCGTTCCGGGCAACCTGCCCTCAACATCTCGCCCCTGCGGGCAAAGCCGAATGGCGACGCCGCGCGTCGTCGTCGGCTTTGCTCCCTGCAAAGCCGCACCGGAGCGAAGGCGGGTCAAGGGAGGTCCATGACGACCTCCACCAACCGGAGCGGAGCGGAGGTTTGTGCGGGGTCTCATGGGCCCCCTTGACGCGGCGTAGCGGAGGTGCCACCCGGCCGCGGAGCCGTGGTCCTGCTGCGGCGAACGCCGAGTATCGGTAAAAGGCTCGCCGATGGCAGGATTGAAGGGGAGAATATAGAGCGATGTCGTTTTCGGAGAGGAACATGCCCGTGACAGAGGCCGAACAGAACCAGATCTTCGATATCTACTACGAGATGCGGGGTCTTGCGGCAACGCTCCTTGCGGCGTCTCGCGGCGACCTACAGGATCCGGACAGAATCGTCGAATATGCCGCAGGCCAAATCGACCGATTTGCCGACAATCTCGCGTCATGCATTACAGGAAAACCTTTCGACTCCGACGAGCGCCTTGATGGCCTTACGCCTAGCGGACGTTTTTGACGTTTGGCGGTTGCTCTGTGACATGATAAAAGGCCCCCAAGTAGCCCGGAAAGCACGCAAAGAGGTCTTAAAGCGAAAGGGCACCGCGTATGCGTTGCCCGTCACTTCGCATTGTAGCCGATTGCTTGAGCGATTTTGATATGCAGCATTTTGACCCTGACGAGCGCTCATCACTTTTTTGAACGGGACATTCGGAGGACAGAGGCTTTTTGACGTACGACGTTTACGTTCCGGCGACGGGCCTACACCCCCACGTCGTTCTTGGTGAGGGTGTTGTCGAACGCCCAGACCCACCAGCGCAGGTGGTCCTCGGCCCCGTGGATGTCGTCCTCCTCGTGGTAGTGCTCGAGCATGAGCTGGGTGCGCCACTGGCCGAAGCGAACGGTGTAGGTGGCCGTCTGGGCGTTCTGCACGATGGCCCCGAAGGGCTCGATCTCGAGGATCTGATCGATGGTGAAGCAGCGCCCGTCCGGCCAGCAGACGCGGATGGGGACCATGGTCCCGTCGGCGTTTGCGCGGGCGTAGACGTCGACGTACTGCTTGTGGACGCGCCGGCCTGGCCTGTCGCCGCGGGCGCGCACCGTGATGCCGCCGCCGAAGTCCTTGGTGTGATCTGTCACGCGGGCGTCACCGCCATGCCGCTGCCACGCTCGACGAACCAGTCGCCGTGCTCCCACCAGACCGTTTTGCGCTGCTTTGCGATGCAGACGTCGTAGCGCACGCAGAGATTGTCGAAGAGGGCGCGGCCGAACTCGGAGCGGAAGTAGATGGACTCGACCTGCCAGGAGCGGCCGTCGGGCCAGTGGATGGTGACCGGGTCGGACGGGCCGCGGTCGGGGTCGTCGGTCCCGTTGGCGTCCACCGGGATGTAGATGCGGCGGTCCTCCGTGGGGATGCCGCAGGTGCCCGCGAGGGAGTGCTTCTTCATGATCATATGCCTTACCTCCCGTACACGTGTTCGCGTTTTGCTTCTACCAGTATCGAACGGGCGTTTGGTTTTGTAAAGCGAACATGGTGTGGGGGTTGCGTGGTTGTGTCTGGGCGGGGTGGTAAAAGGGCGAGTGCTTGCGTTGGTCTATCATCTGATGCCAATACGAGCGAATGGGAGCCATCTTGTTTACTTACTATCATGTCGATAAATGGGGAAATCTCGTCGCCGTCGATCTGCTTCCCTACATCGTTGCGGCCGTTGTCTCGATTGTTCTCATCTGCTGCGTCGTCTCTCTGGTGCGAAGAGTCCTGGCGAATCCCTTTCACTACCCATACTTCGTCGAGCGGTTCGATGTCTCCGGCAGACGCAACGTGAAGATCGACGACCTGATAGATCGCTTTATGCTCGAGCCCGCCAACTGGGAAAAGATAGTCGCGGAGCGATCCTACATCCAGGAGTGGAAGGCACAGCAGGAGGAATACCTGAAGACCTGCAGCCTGCGGAAGCGCCGGAAGCGGCAATACGCCGAGACACTCGACGACGCGCACGCGTTCCAGTTTGTCACGTGCCGTGAGCAGACACGCTACAGGCAGAGGAACTACGTGAAGACGTCCTACAAGGTGTCCGTGGACGATAGCGTGATGGCCGTGAGCTGGGACTGGGTTGTGAACAGGCGAAACCGCCTCGCCGCCATTAACGACGAAGCGACGCTCAGGGATTACCATGCTCGCAACCAGCGGAAGCTGATGACTAAACAGCTGCGCGAGCAGATAGCGCGAAGGGACAACTACACCTGCCAGATGTGCGGGAAGTA
The DNA here is from genome assembly GCA_902494085.1 of uncultured Collinsella sp. GTDB lineage: Bacteria > Actinomycetota > Coriobacteriia > Coriobacteriales > Coriobacteriaceae > Collinsella. The sequence goes on along the minus strand of CABURU010000009.1, from coordinate 53,998 downwards.
CATGCCCGATGGTGTTGGATTGCACATCGACCATATCGTGCCGGTCGCTAGGGGCGGTAAGACCGTGCCGTCTAATCTGCAGGTGCTCTGCTCGAAGTGCAACGGGCGGAAGGGCGCGAGGTAGCCGCTTGCTCGCTATTCTTCGAAGAAGTCCGTGTCCACGGCCTTGATTTCGTAAACCTGCCTTGTGCTTACGCCGACACCGTAGTCGATCATGAGACCAGCGAGCGCTGGGCCGTCGACGAGCACGACCGTCTGGCCGAGTAGACCTTCTGCATAGCGTCGTGCCTCCTTCGAGAACCGGGCAGTTGTGATAACCATCCGTCCCGCGGCGACACGCTATCGGGCGATGTTCATCAACCCCAATATGCAACGTCGCTATCCGCGAATCATGAATCCCCTTCAGCTGTTACTTCACCTTCCATGCGGCGGGCCAGTCGGCAGGCTGGGCCTTCTCGTTCAAGGCGGGCAGCTCGTTAACGATAGCGATCGTTTCCATCGACACGGTCACGACGCGCTCGACAAGATCGACGATATAGCGCGGGTCGTCGCTATAATCGTTGGGGTCGTTGACAATGCCTGACGCCTTGTCCTTGCGGACCTGATAGCGATCCATGAGCCAGCCGATGGCCGAGCGCCCATTAACGACGTACTCGTATGCCTCAAGCGGGATACCGCGCAGTGTCATGTTCTCGGCGACCTTGAGGACGGTCATGTCCTGGCCCTTGGGATGCTCCTCGTCCTTCTTGCACTTGCCGAATGTCATCTTGACCGTACGGCCGGGGTTCACCGAGTCACCGTCCTCGACGATCGATGCCCATGGGTCAATTTCCTCGTAATCGAGATGAAGATGGGCGAGTTTTCGTCCCGCCTCCGAAAACCTGGCAAAGTCCGCAGCGAGCGGGATGCGCGGCAGCTCTTTCTTGAGATTTGACTCGAAGCGTTTGCGATACTCAGGAGAATGCAGGATACCGTAGACGTAATAAAAGATATCGGTCTTGTTGAGCTCGACGCCGCCATCCTTCTTATAGCGCTTCGGGAACGCATGCGGATAGACTTCGCGGAAGACTCTAAGAGCCTCATCCGTGATGGCATCATGACGCGAATAACTCCTCTCGGTACGGGTCATGCCGTCGCCGAACAGCGATGCCTGTTTGCCAGGAGTCACATAGTCGTTTTCATCAAAGAGGGTCGTGCCTGTCTGTTGCTCCTCGTACCAGTAGAGAGGAAAGCACTGAGAATCTCCGACGAAATGTAGGTCGGGCAGATTTCTGGTCACCATGGCGCTCATGGCCGAACCGCCGGTATACACGATACATAGGTTTTCAAGGCAACGGAGAGAACCCTGCTGGTAGGTCATTTCGGCCCCGCCTTTTCCCGTTATCTTTGAGAGGATATTGGGCTGCTGGTAGGTCCTTTCGGCCTTTTCCCTCCCGCTTACCGCGAGAGGGAAAAGGCGGGGCTGCTGGTAGGTCCTTTCGTTCATCACACGGTCGTAGTAAACCCATTGCTTACAGAACGGCCTATACGACCCCATTACGACCTCGTCACAGTTATAGACTAGCCGCTCTCCCTTCCTAGCAGCATCCTCCATACGCCGCGTCCAGCTGAAGCGGGTCGGATCATATTCAATTGCGCGCCCTTCGCCCTTTGCGGCTTGAATCTCAGCGTCCATGTTCGATAGCAGGCGCTCCATTTGTTCCTGCACTCTCGAACGAGAAAATCCCCACGCCCAAGGGTCGCGCTGTGTTTTAAGGCCCGCAGACCAGATGGTAAATAGACCGTAGGGGGGCTTCCTCTTCGTTATTCCCAGCGGCGCGAATTCATAGAACGAATCATCGCGCTGGTTCAGCCAGTCGCCATATTTATCGGGTTTTACCGTTTGCCAATCAATATCGCCATTGATTGCAAATTTTCGGATCAGTCTGAGCTTGTCCTCACGACTCAAATAGTCACCGATATCATGATAGTGTACAGTCCCATGCTCTTTAGAATCCGGATTCTTGACCAGCATGGTTATAGCGACACCGATTTTCGCGCCGGCATCAAACACCTTGCCGCCCTCGCGCTTCCAATCTGAAGTGTTCTGGTTTCCCTTAAGGTTGAAAACGTAGATGCTGTTGAACTCCTCCACGAGCGAGCGGCGGAACCCGTTGGAAGAGGAGCCGTCAACCCATCCGCCGTTACTCACGAAGCAGACAATGCCCCTCTCTTCGATTCGGTCGCTCGCCCACCTGAAAGCACGGAAGTACGAGTCATAAAGCGAGTTCTTGTTTGTCGCGGTCGTTTTCGCGACGTACGTCTGCGCGATACGACTGTCGAGCGTCGGATACTTCTCGTTCTGGTTGTTGTCGTTGGCGCTCGTCTGGCCCACCGAGTAGGGTGGGTTGCCCACGATCACCCGGATCGGGAGCGCATTCTGGATACGGACGCGGTCCGTGTTGTCGTAGAACACCTCGTCATCGAGCGTGTTCGATTCCTCGGTCATCTGGAACGTGTCGGTGAGCACCGCACCTTCGAACGGCTGATAGTCGCCACCCATGCGCGCATGGTAGGCGTACTCAATATTCACCGTCATGATGTAGTACGCGAGCAGCAGGATCTCATTGGAGTGGATCTCGCGGGTGTACTTGCGCTTGAGCTTCTCGTCGGGAATGAGATCGCTCTCGATGAGGTGCGCCATGAACGAGCCCGTGCCCGCGAAGGGGTCCAGGATATGCACGCGGTCGTCGGCAAGCGACTGGCCGAACTCGCGCTTGAGAACGCGGTCGGTCTCGCGGAGGATGTAGTCGATGATCTCGGTCGGGGTGTAGACGACGCCCATCTTGTCCGAGGTCGCCTTGAACGCGACCTTGAAGAACTTCTCGTAGAGGTCGCGGATGAGCTGCTGGCGCGCCGCATCCGACTGGATGGCGGCCGCGCGGCGGCGCACGCTCGCATACACGTCGTCGAGGACCTCGGAATCCGACGCCTCCTCGATCTTATGCTCTTCGAGTACACCAAGGAAACGTTCGATGGCGACGGACACGGGGTTCGACTTCGCAAACTCAAAGTCTCCGAATAGGGCGTCGAACACCGGGACGGTGATGATGTGTTGGGCGATCATCTCGACCGCGTCCTGCTCGGTGATGCTGGGATTTAGCGAGTCCTGAAGGCCGTGCAGGAACGTCTTGAAGCTGCCGGACACCTCGTCGTTCTCGCGGACGAGCTTGCCGATGCGCTCGATGTGGCGCTGGGCGATCTTCGCCACGTCCTCGGCCCACTCGTCCCAGTAGATGCGCGTGCCGCACTTCTTGACCAGCGTGGTCTTGACGGCCTTCTCCCAGCGCTCGACCGGGAAGAACGTGAGCCTCATCTGCACGCCCTGCGTGATCTCCGCCGCTTTCTGGCTCTCCTCCTCCTGCTTGAGTTTGAGGTCGCCGGCGTCCCATCCCTTCTGGTTGGCAGATCCTGCGACCCTGTTCTTCTCGGCCTCCTGCTGGAGGGCGAGCGCGTTGACCTTCGCCTCGATTCTCTCGTCATGCGAGCGGAGGGCCTGGAGGATGCTCCAGACGTTCGCGAACACCTTGCTGTCGTCGAGTGCCTCCTCCGGCGTCATGCCGGCGGGGACGAAAATGGGCAGGATGATATAGCCGAAGTCCTTGCCCTCGGCGCGCCTCATGACGCGGCCGACGGCCTGGACGACGTCCACGGTCGAGTTCTTGGCATTGAAGAAGATGACGGCGTCGAGGTTGGGCACGTCGATGCCCTCGGCGAGGCAGCGTGCATTTGTGAGGATGCGGCACTCGTCCTCGGCGACGTCCCCTCCGAGCCAGGTGATGTTTCTCGTGCGCTGGTCGGACGGCATGTTGCCGTCGACATGGCGCAGCTCGCACTTGAGCGGGAGCTCCTCGTGCTCGTCTTCGGCAAACTTCTCGACGATTTGCGAGAAGGCCTCCGTGATGGTCTTCGATGCGTTGATGGTCGAGCAGAAGCCGACGGCGCGGTGTAGCGGCTTGCAGTCGGTCACCATGGTCTCGACGTCATCGACGACGAGCATGCCACCGAGGCCGGTCGCGTCGTCGGGCGCGCCCTCGCCGTGATCGACGAGGCCCTTCCAGCAGCCGATAATCTTGCCGATGTCCGAGGGCTCGAGGCTCATTGCGTTGACGCCCTGGTCGCTCTCCAGGGAGGGCAGGCGGTCCCCGATGGCATCCTCCTGGACGGTGAGTACGACGACCTTGTAGTCGGTGAGCAGCTTCTGTTCCACGGCCTCGCCGAACTTGATCTGGTAGGCGGTGGGGCCGTAGATGGACTCGTCGTCCATGGAGGCGATGGTGTAGTCCTCCTCGGCGCCCTTGCGCTTTGCGGTCTCGCCGTAGATGCGCGGGGTCGCCGTCATGTACAGGCGTTTCTTGGCGGCAACGTTCTCGTTGAAGTGGATCTTCATGAAGGCCGAAGCCTCCGTCTTGGAGACGCCGGGAAGGGCGTTGCCGGTCGTGCGGTGGGCCTCGTCGCACACGACGACATCGAACTCGGGCATGCCGAGCGTCTGCGCGTCATGGATGACGCCGATGGATTGGTAGGTCGAGAAGATGACAACCAGTCCATCGGGGTTCGAGCGTCTGCAACGCTTGAACGAGCGGTACAGGCTCTCGGGATTCGTCGTCGCGGGATACTCGAATGAATCGAGCGTCATCGGGATGACATCGTCCTTGCGCGACGCCTTCGAGTCCGAGCAGACGACGAGCGAGGACATGGGCACACGGCTTTGGCCCATCCACTCACGCATGGACTGTCCGACGAGGGAGATCGACGGCGCGCAGAAGAGGATTGTGCCGGCGGCGGGGCCGATCCAGTCCTCGACGAGGCGGAGGGACATAAGAGTCTTTCCCGTGCCGCACGCCATGATCGCCTTGCAGCGGTCAAACTCAGCCCACTTCTCCTCGATTGCCGCGACCGCGCGCTCCTGATGAGAGCGGAGGTCGTAGGTCACCCGCTCGCCGGCGGGAACACCTTCGATAAACGGGGTCCAGTCGATATTGGAGGCCGCCATCTTGGCGGTATCGATGTACATGGATCCGCTGGCGTCAATTTGCTTCTGGAGGTTCTTTCCCGGACCCTTCGCCGTCGTCATGACCATCAGAGAGTCGACGCCGTCGATAAATGCAGCATGGGCAAAGAACGAGTCGCAGATGCCCTTGGGAAGGTCCTTCTCGCCGTCATAGCACTTGCATTGGATCGCCCACCATTCCCCCGCCTCGGCGGTCTGGGCCATAAGGTCAATTCCGTTGTCCTGGGTATCGTGGACGGGGCAATCATCCCATTCGAGTGCCTGGGCTATCGTCCCGACACGGGAGAAGAACAGCGCGTAGAAGGGGTCGTTCTTGAGATAGTAGACGCAGGCCGCCTCGTACTTGTCACCCTTCTCCTTGGTCGTTGCCGACCCGTTGACGATAGGGTCAAGGGCATCGTAGACGGTCTTCATATAGCGACTCCTTTGTTGCAGCTCAGATGTCATCATTTTAGGTAAAGTCATTTATCAGATAATGCTCATTTGAAGGCGAATCGGCGAAGAGCAATACTGCATTAGCGACCTCTCATCAAAAAGCCCGGCATAGCCGGGCTCAACTATATTCGAATGTCGATGATGATCATTACGCAGTCGTGCAAACCGTTTTCTTTAAACAGTCAAACAGCTTGTCGACTTCTTCCGCTTTAGCGCCGAGACGCAGATAGTAGCTACGCAGCTCCTTTCCTGAATAAATCGACGACAGAATGGTCGCACGTTTATTTAGACGACGCTCGTCGAGAAGCTCGTACAGCATGCTGACTTCTGTCTTGTCCCTCGAATAACCCAGATACGACACCAGCAGGTTCTGAACCGAGCGATACTTATCCAAAGTCCTGTCTTTGTTGTTCGAGCCGTACAAATCAGCACTATTCCAGGCTGACACCATTTGTTTCGCCGAAGCGAACTCGAACTCAGAGCCCGTTGCAATTGCCTTCAACGTCGCTTCAACTGCAGCTTCATCTTGGTCTTTACCGGTAACCCAGAGCCATTTCCCCTTCACGAACCAATCGTCATTGATTATTTCTTGATTCTTCATCACCTTCTTAAGTCTTTTAGAGCTCTCCTCTTCGATCAACTTCGGAGCATTCCTTACCCCCACACCCCGCCCCTCATTCTTCAAGCCTTCTTTCTTACAGAGCAACGACCACTCTTCAGGGGTGACAGTCGTCTTGATATGGATGATGGGGGTGGGGGTATCGGCACCGTTCATAGAGTCCATCTTGGTCGTTAAGCCAGCATTTTCGACAAGCGCAGCACCGTTGGCGGTACGCTCGGCAGCGCCACACGCGTCAGTGACGTGCGCGGCGACGCCGCGCGTACCGCCAACGGGCAGCGCGGCGTCGAGGCATGCGGCGACCGGCTTAGCAGGCATGGTTGCTGCTCTCCAGAGATGCCAGGTACTCAACCAGGTCGGCCTTATCGACACGCCAGGCTCGACCAATCTTGACCCCGCCAGCGGCTTTAAGAACCTCAATCGCCGTCGTCTTACAGACATGGAGAAGTACTGCGATGTCGCGAGCAGTTACGTAAGCGTGCGGGATTTTACCCAACGCGCGGCACCACTCCTTGCGCCTCACCACACCCATTTGATTTGCATTCATATCGTCCATTTGAACTCCCTTCGTTTATATCGAATGCAATTTATAAACTAGGCTTTACCTCGGCGGATGTCATATATAAGATGTGAATAGAACGGTATTGAATTATTTTCGGATAGTAAGGAGAGAACGATGAACTGCCCCGCAATCAAAGTACCGGCATCTATGCCGACGGAAATCATGCCTTGGACGCTTCCCTCGTGCCGGGAAAAAAATGCTGAAATCTTCGGAATAGAACGAATCGCGCTTATCTGCAAGCCCCATTCGATTGCCTACGGCATCCCTTCGGGCTTCTCAACCGGAACCCTTTTGGACGTAGATCTGAATGATCCAAAGAAAATCATTCAGTTTGTTGAGAGGTATGGACTTCCAACCACTCCATATGCGAACCAATCTGAACGCGTTGAAAAACGTTTCATCTCAAACGACGTCTTCTCCGATAAGCCGGAGCAGGATGGTCTAGATATTTGGTATGACGCATTGAATGCATCAGAAAGAAGCGCTGAAATCAGCTCGAATCGTGATTGCGCCCTATTTAATAGCTTCAAGGATAAGGGCCGCTCACAGGGAACCGAGGTCGCCAACTTAACCGAGGGCATCAGGTATAAGAAGGAACAGGTCATTTTGCTGGACGATCTCGTTACAACGATGGCATTCATGCAATTAGCCACGCTTCTATTTACAGGCAAAGCAGCTTACGGTGACCGTGCATACGACTACGTCTTGCATCAGGTATGCATCTCTCAGAACAAAGATATTTTTGAAAATAGATTTTCGCAGTTGCGTTGGGCACTTCAAATGATCGATGCCTCCGAGCCACAGCTAGCAGTAGCTAAACCCGGCACATTTGAAATGGAGGAGGGGACTAAGATCTGGGTGAGCGATCAATTCGAGTCGATAGAGATAGCCCTTGCAACATTCATTGATCTCGCCATCAACCCTTATCCTGAACCTCATGCCTTCATTCAAGAGCAGACTTTGCGTCGAATGGTCAACCGGAATTTAAACGATCAAAATCTAATTTACGGAAGCTTGACAAGAGCCTGGGCGATACAGCTACTTGAAACCCTTGAGAGCCATTTCTCCTGGAACACTTGTCGCGTATGCGGGCGACCGTACAAGATTCGTCAGCAGACAATGAAGGCCTACGTCAAACAGGAGGATGCAAACGAAGATCGGTTCAAAGATCGAAACAATGCGCGCGATAAAAATGGCTATTGCTGTAAAGCGCACGAGCAGCGCGTCCGACGTAAAAAAGACAAGAGGATCAGCAACGATCAACTGGATAAAGCCGCTCGCAAAATGGATGAACATGGCCGGTAAAATGACGGAACTATGAATTTCAATAATTCAATTTAGAGGCTAAAACCCGTTTTATTGCACACGCCATTGCACAGTCCATTGCACACAACAGCCCCAAAACAAGAACGCAGGTCAGAGAAAATAACCTCTGACCTGCGTTTTTGTTAATGGAGCCAGTGACAGGAATCGAACCCGCAACCCACTGATTACAAATCAGTTGCGCTACCGTTGCGCCACACTGGCACACTTGGCGCTTTCGCGCGAAGCCTGTTAAGAATAATGGAATTGCGGACGGGGCGCAACAGGCCGCACGGCGTTATATAAATATGCAAAATCCAGCAACAGCGCGTACCAGGCCCGTTCATTTCTGTCAGTGCGCCCTCAATCTTAAAACCATTCGCCAGAACGAATAGTTTTAATTACAATTGGCTATATAAAACTATTCGTTCTGGCGAAGGGTTTCGCGATGTTGACTACCAAGGAAGCAGCCGAGCTGCTCGGCATCAGCCCGCGCAGGGTGCAGGAGCTCATTAAGAACGGCGCGCTGACCGCCCGCAAGGCTTCTGGCGTGTGGCTCATCGACAAAGACAGCGTAGACGCGCGACTCCGCTCCGCAACCAAAAGAGGGGGACGACCTCGTCGTGGGCATGGGAAAAGCGAAGTCGCATTTACCCTCATGAACCGCACGCACGAAGTAGCCCAACTGGTCTACAGCACATCGCGAAAAGACTTCACCCACATCGGCGCCGACATCGATTACACCCACGCCCCTATTGGGGTCTTTGGCCCTAATAGCCCCATATCGCTCGACTCCTTCCGCATCTGGTGGCGCGGCCGCGGTATCCCGCTCGCACGCATTGGGCTAGCCTCCCTGCTTGCAGAAGCCGCAGTCGATGTTCCCGATGAACTCGTACAGCGAAATCTTGGCCTCTCCCTATCCGACCAGTATTGGATTAGGCCCCAAGGTTCCGGTCTCGCCTGGGAGGATATCAACTTCTTCAATAACGCCTTTGATGACGTCTCGCTGTCCATTGCACCCTTCGCCCCGGAGGGTAAGGCGGCTGCCGCAAAGCCTGATAACACCTCGGACGGCAATCTTCAAAAGTACTGGACGTGCGAGGGCGAGCGTCGAATTCTGCATAAGGCAGGTGCGCATCTAAACCAGGAACCTTATAACGAGCTGGTAGCGACCGCGCTCCACCGTCGCATCCTAAACGCTTGCGATTATGTACCCTATTCGCTCGAAGGCGCGGGCACTTCTGCCTTGAGCACATGCGATGTCTTCTTAACTGACGAAGAAGAATATGTACCGGCGTTCTACGTAAATCAGCACGCAAACGCTGATGAGCGGCTAACCGACTACGAGCGATATGTAGCAAACTGCGAGGAGCTAGGGGCGACAGGCGTCAAGGATGCCCTTGACCGCATGATCGTATGCGACGACATCATCGCCAACTACGATCGTCATTGGCGCAACTTCGGCCTCGTGCGAAACGTCAACTCACTAGTTTGCAGACCAGCCCCCATCTTCGATTCGGGCTCATCACTCTGGTGCAACATATCACTAGAGGAGCTTAGGGCGGGAGAGCACAGTTTTACCAGTGCACAATTTCATTCAAGCCCCGCCAAACAAATGTTGCTCCTCGAGAACATGGGCTGGTTCGATGGAGACAAACTCGAAGGCTTCGTTGACGAGGCGATCGAGATTCTGTCTAAAAACGATGCCCTAACAGCGAGACTGCCTTATCTAAAAGAGGCGCTAACGTGGCGCCTCGAAAGAATGATCGACATCGCTGAATGGAGTTAGCGAAGCAGCATTGCCCCGCCAACTCCCCTACCTCCCGCGCAGGGCCTTGAGCTTTGCCAGGGCATCGGGGCTCAGGCGACTGCCCAGGGTCATCTTGATCTGGGGTGCTTCCTCGGCCTCATGAACGTCGTTATCGATCTGTTTGATTTCGTCCACCAACATACGGCTCGAGATGCGAGTAACGCCCTTGCCCATGACGACAGCCTGAATCGTGCCGTCGCTCGATACCACGGAGCACGCGCGGCCTTCCTCGCGCGCCTCGATGCAGAGCTTCTGCACCACGGTATCGGCAGAGACGCCCGTCGGCGAAAACTCGATGCGCACGCCGCGGGCCGGCAGGTTGGGGCGCTCGTTGGAGATATTGCCCGCGCCGTCGAACACGATCACGGCCTCGTAGCGGCCCTGGGCAAAGGCGGCGACGTCGTTGATGAGGGCGGTGCGCGCCATATCGTGAACGTCGCTGGAATACGGATCGTCGGAATGGTCGTAGACGAGCTTTTCGTAGCGTGGCGTGCAGTGAATCACGTTGTAGCCGTCGACCACCAGCAGCTCGGGCTTGTTGGAGTGCACCGTCGAGACCGGATCGGCGATAGCCTGCGCAAACGCATTGCCGCCCACGCCGTAGGTCGCGGCCGAAACAATCGGCTTGGCCGAGCCCTCGCCAAAGCGCTTGGCCTTGGACTTGGCACGGTTCTTCTTGGACATGCGCTACTCCTCCCCCATGAGCTCGCTGGCGTTGCGGCGCAGCCACTCAAAGCACAACGCCGTGGTCGCCTGGGCAACATTGAGGCTCTCGGTCATGCCGCGCTGGGGAAGCTTGGTCAAAAAGTCGCATTTCTCGAGCACCAGGCGCGAGATGCCGTCGCCCTCGGAGCCCATGACGAGCGCCACGCGGCCCTCGAAGGGAGCATCCCAGCAGCTGCCCTCGGCGTGCTCGGAGGCACCGCCCACCCAAAAACCGGCGGCTTTGAGGTCATCGAGCGCACGAGCGATATTGGGGACCTGCGCGATGGGCAGATGCATAACGGCGCCGGCAGAAGTCTTGTAGCTACCCACCGTTACGCCGGCGGCGCGTTTGTTGGCGATGATGACGCCCGCTGCGCCCACAACCTCGGCAGAGCGCACGATGGCGCCAAAGTTGCCGTCGTCGGTCACATGGTCGAGCACCACGACAAGTGCCGGGCCATCACCCGCGCGGTCGAGGATGTCGGCGACATCGGCATAGGGGAAGTTGCCAACCTCGAGCGCAATGCCCTGGTGAGCGCCATGGCTCGACAGCGCATCGAGCTGCGCGCGTGGAACGAACTTAATGCGGACGCCCGCGGCGTTGAGGTCATCGACCAGGCGCGACAAGGCGGCATCGCGCTCCCCGCCCTCGGCAATGAGCGCGCACTTGATGGGAAAACCAGTGCGTAGCGCCTCGGCGGCAGCACGACGACCCTCGATGAACTCACCCTTGGGAGCCTGAACGTTGTCGCGGTTGCGCTGCGGACGCGCAGACTGAGCCTGGGAGCGATTGTGCTGCTGGTCGCGGCCATCACGCTGCAGACGGCCGGTACGCTGGTCGCGACGGCTGCCACCCTTGCCGGGGTTATTGGAACGAGACCCCCCTCGCTTGCGGTTATCAGCCATGTGAAAATCCTCGAGATATAGAAACTGAAATGGACGAGACGCCCTGGGACAGGTCCGGAAATCACGCCTTCGGCATTATTTTTCAGGCCAGTCCCGAGGCGTCCCTACTCAAGCGCTTTGCCTCTAGAGAGTCTTAATGCGGGTGCCAGCGGCCGTATCCTCAATGGTGAGGCCCAGGTCCTTAAGCTGGTCGCGGATGGCGTCGGCCAGATCCCAGTTCTTGGCGGCACGGGCCTCGGCGCGGGCCTCGAGAATCTTGGCAGCGGCCTCGTCCACGTCGTCGCCCGTGTAGGCGACCAAACCGGCGGCAACGCCCAGCAGACCCAGCGGCAGCTCGACCTTGGGCTCGGGAAGCTCGACGCCAAACGTATCGAGCAGCTCGGCCAGCGTGTCGGCGGCGGCAAGCGCGGCGGTCTTGTCGGCAGCGTCGCCCGCCTGCTCCAGGTACTGGTTGCACTCGGTCACAAAGCCAAAGACGGCACCCATGGCACCAGCGGTGTTAAAGTCGTCGTCCATGCACTCCTTAAAGGTGGCACGGGTCTCGGCGGCCTTGGCGGCAAACGCCTCGGATGCTGCCTCATCGGCATCGGCCGTCGCATGGTTCGCGACCCAGCGCAGGTTCTCGACCGTACCGGCGATACGCGTGAGCGAGTTCTCGGCACCCTCCAGGCGCTCCCAAGAAAAGTCGAGCGGAGAGCGATAGCTCGTCTGTAGCATCAGCAGGCGCAGGGCGGCAGCGGAGTGCTGCTCGAGGACCTCGGCCAGCGTAAAGAAGTTGCCGAGCGACTTGGACATCTTCTCGCCGTCTACCAGCAACATGCCCGTGTGCATCCAGGTGTTGGAGAAGCCCTGGTGCCAGGCGCAGGTGGCCTGAGCGCACTCGTTCTCGTGATGCGGGAAGGCAAGGTCGGAGCCGCCGCCGTGAATGTCGATCGGAGTGCCCAAGTAGCGATGCACCATGGCGGCGCACTCGGTGTGCCAACCGGGACGGCCCTCACCCCAGGGGCTCGGCCAGCTGGGCTCGCCGGGCTTGGCGGCCTTCCACAGGGCAAAGTCGAGCGGGTCGTTCTTGTCCTCGTTCTCCTCGATGCGCGCGCCAACCATAAGGTCGTCGATGTTGCGGCCCGAGACCTGACCATAGTTGGGATCGCTGCGCACGGCAAAGTACACATCGCCGTTATCGGCTGCGTAAGCGTGGCCCTGCTCGATAAGCGTCTTGATCATGGCGATCATGGGGCCGATCTCCTTGGTGGCGCGGGGGCGCACATCGGGATCGAGCACGTTGGCGGCGCGCATGACGCCGATGAACTTGTCGGAGAACTCCGTCGCGACCTCGGCGGCCGTACGGCCCTGCTCGTTGGCACGCTTGATGATCTTGTCGTCGACATCGGTGAGGTTCTGGGCGAACGTAACCTCGTAGCCGCTCGCGATGAGCCAGCGACGAATCACGTCAAAGCTGATGAACGTGCGGGCATTGCCGATGTGGATGTTGTCGTAGACCGTGGGGCCGCACACGTACATGCGGACCTTGCCGGACTCGATGGGCTGGAACTCTTCCTTTTTATGGGTAGCGCTGTTGTAGATACGCATTCGTTACTCCTTAACGGTTTTCTGTAGCAGGCAGACGGCCCAGGCGCCGATTCCCTCGCCCTGGCCTTCCCAACCGAGCTTTTCGGTCGTAGTGGCGGCGACGCCCACGTTTTCGACGTCAACACCCAGGGCATGGGCAAGGTTGGCGCGCATGGCATCGCGGTGCGGGGTGATCTTGGGTTGCTGACAGGCAATGGTGCAATCGGCATCGACAAACTCGAAGCCCAGCTCGCGCGCATAGTCCATCACGCGAGCGAGCAGCACCATCGAGTCGGCGCCCTCATAGGTGGGATCGGTGTCGGGGAATAGCTTGCCGATGTCTCCCCCGCGGCAGGCGCCCAGAATGGCGTCGGCCAAGGCGTGCGCGAGCACATCGGCATCCGAGTGGCCCAGCAGGCCGCGCTCGTAGGGAATGTCGACCCCGCCGATGATACATCGACGCCCCTCCACCAGACGGTGGACGTCGTAGCCATGGCCAATGCGCAGGTTACTGAACATGGGGAAGGTCCTCTCCCTCGGCCATGCGGCCAAGCAGAATCGCGGTTACGGGACGCAGGTCCTCGGGCACCGTCACCTTAAGGTTATCGCGCGGGCTCTGGACGCAGCGGACGCGCCCACCCATGCGCTCGACCAGCGACGAATCATCGGTACCGATAAAGCCCTCGGCAATGGCTGCAGCATGGGCGCGCTTCATAGCATCGACGCTAAAGATCTGCGGCGTCTGCGCTGCCCAGTAGAGCTCACGCGGCGGCGTCTCGACGATATTGTCGCCATCGACGATCTTGAGCGTGTCGATCGCGGGCTGGCCGCACACGACACCGTCGAGCGAGCGGTCGCTCACGAGCACGTCGATAGCGTGGTCGATGGCCTCGGTCGTAATGAGCGGACGGGCGCCGTCGTGGATAGCGACATATTCGAAACCCGCCGGTACCGCGTGCACGCCGGCGCGGGTGGAATCCTGACGAGTATCGCCGGCATCGGCAAAGCTGATGGGCGTGTCATAGTCAAACGGGTCGATAGCCAAGCGGCGCATCTCGGCACGGCGCTCGGCAGGGCAAACCACGACGATATGGCCGACCTTGTCGCTACGATCGAACGCGCGGATGGACCAGCTCATGAGCGGACGGCCCGCCACGTTAACGAGCTGCTTGCCGCCGGGATTTCCAAAGCGCTGGCCGCTGCCGCCGGCAACGACCACGGCGCATACGGGCGCCATTATGCGTTCCCCTGTTTGGTGCCCTTCATGCGGTACAGCGAGTCCGCAAGAATGGCAGGGTTGTTGACGCCAAAGTCGCCCAAGCGCTCCGGATCCTCGCTGATGTCGTCCATGAGCTCCTGCAGCGAGCCATACTCGTCGACGATCTTCTCGGCCACGCCGTCGCGCACGACGGACACGCGCGAAAGCGTGCGCAGGCCCAGCGGTGTCATGACGGAGTCCTCGTCCAGGTCGTCGTAACCCAGAACCGCCGCCACATGCTGCGGGTCGGACAGGTCCTTAGGCGTCATGCGAGCGAGCTCGGCGCGAATCTTCTCGGCGTTTGCCTCGGAGGAATCGCTTGCGTAGTCGCGGATCATCAGGTCGTATTCGGTATCCATGCTGGAGCCCGCGAGCTGCTCGAGCTGCATCTGCACGAGCTTGCCCTGGTTACCCAGCTTGACGATGCAATCCTTAAGCTCGGTCTTTGCCTGTTGCATGATCTCGAAACTCGAGAAGATGCCGGTGATGTCGGCGAGCGTAACGTAGTCGTCGAGCTCAAGGGCCGTCAGGCGCAGCAAGGAGCGATCGAGCGACTGACGGGTGGTCTGAAGCGTGGCGACGAGCTGGTTGACCGAGCTCATGATGGTGGTGACGGGCTGAATCTCGTAGCTCTTGCCGTGAACGTACACGTTAACGACGGCACGGCGAGCCGAAACCGAGATCACGATGGCATCGGTGAGCACCGACATGCGAGCGGCAGTACGGTGACGCATGCCCGTCTCACTCGTGGCGAGCGAGGGATCGGGATTGAGGTGGAAGTTGGCGCGCAGGATCTGGGTGAGGTCGCCATCGATAACGATGGCGCCGTCCATCTTGGAAAGCTCGAACAGGCGGTTCGAGGTAAACGAAATGTTGAGCGGGAAGCCGTCGTTACCGGCGGCGAGCACGTTTTCGGTGTCGCCGACACAGATAAGGGCGCCCAGGTGACCAGCAATGATCATGTCGAGGGCGGTGCGGATCGGCTGGCCAGGTGCCGTCAGGCGAATGGCCTGTTCCATACGCTTTTGCAGCTCGTTCTTATCCAAGGCATCGCTCCCATCGTATACGCTCCATAAACGTCAATAAGTTTCTCACGGTTTGCCCCTGTGACGCCCGCAAAATCCGATGCTTACAGAATGAGCGAACACAGCTGAGAGCCCCAATCCAAATGAGCTGCTTATGTGGTAGCATCGGGATTCGCATAAATGAGGGAGTAGTCGCGTGATCGGGTTCGCCTCCGGTGGCGCGGCAAGTCAACACACTGGCCGATGCGGCCTGGCTTGCCTTAATGAACGAGACTCGTGGCTGTGCGCGCAACGCGTACGCCACGGGTCTTTTTTGTTACTCCCCCAAGAGGTACACGCGGGCCCGCCCGCAGAGAGGGAGCCAGACTATGGGACTCGCAGAGCTCGTATTGCTCGCCGTTGGCCTTTCGATGGACGCCTTTGCCGTTTCCATCTGCAAGGGCCTTGGCATGAAGAAGATCAACCTTAAGGCCGCCGTAGTGCTCGGCTTGTTCTTTGGCGGCTTTCAGGCCGGCATGCCCGTAATCGGATGGGCGCTCGGCAGTCAATTCATGGGCATCATCGGACCCATCGACCATTGGATCGCCTTTATCCTGCTCGCCTTTATCGGCGGCAAAATGTTGTGGGAGGCCTTTACCGAAGACGAGGATGAAGGCGACGGCAAGGATGCCGAAAAGATTGACCTGGGCGAGTACCTGATCCTCGCCATCGCCACCTCGATTGACGCCCTGGCCGTGGGCATCTCGTTCGCCGCGCTTTCCGTCGACATCGTTCCCGCCGTGTCGCTCATAGGCATCACGACCTTCATCTTCTCCGTTGCCGGCGTGGCGATTGGCCGCATCTTTGGCGCGCGCTACGAAAAGCCCGCCACCATCGTGGGCGGCGTTGTGCTCATCCTCATCGGCCTCAAGATTTTGCTGGAGCACCTAGGGATTTTAGTGCTGTAAAACACCCTTCAAAACTAAACGTCCGTATAAGGCCTCATGCAGAGTTTTGCATGAGGCCTTTTCATGCAGACTTTTGCATGTCATACTAGGATGCAAAAGCCTGCACGTTAGGAGATAGCCGTGGATACCCTTCCCATCACCACACCACGCCAAGCTGGCATCTACGTGCGCCAGGCACGCGAGACTCAGGGTCTCACCCGTGCCACCCTCGCCAAAAAGGCCGGTGTTTCGGAGCGCCTGCTTGCATCGCTCGAGCTAGGAGACGCCACCGGCATTCGACTCGACAAGCTGCTGGCGATTTTCGACGCTCTTGAACTGGCGCTCGCAGCACAAGGGGATATAAGCGAAACGAAAAATGAGCACCCAGTCGACGCCCCGCATGCTGATCAACCTTGCAGCACCTCCAGACGCCATCACGCTCAACGTCTTCATCATCGCAACCGTCGCAGCACAACCATTCCGGCTCTTGCAGATACCCCCCTTACGTCCGAGCTCTACGACAGGGCCTTCGCCGATTTCGCCATGTCCAATCTCGGAGTCTCGATTGCCGCAAACGCATCTAGCCAAACCATGCCCGAAGGGAAATAGCCAATGGCCAGAACATCACTTCGGACCATTATTTGCGGCGTGCCTGCTGGAACGCTCGCGCAAGATGAGAACGGTCTTATCAGCTTTACCTACGATCATGACTATGACGGGCCAGCCCTATCGACCAACATACCCGTATCGAATCGCACATACGGACAACAGGTCATGAATCCGTACCTGTTTGGCCTTCTACCCGACAGCGAGGACCAACGAAAAGCGATTGCCGCCGAATTCGACGTTAGGCCCAACAATCCCGTTGCGTTGCTCAGCCATATCGGACTCGACTGTCCGGGCGGAGTGCAGTTTTGTGCCGAAGAAGATGCCGACGCCGTCCTGCATCGCGCTGGCGAATACCGCCCTATAGACGACCACGAAATTGCTCTTCGTCTCAAGTCGATCAGAGATGACCGCGATGCATCGTGGATGGGTCTAGATGAAAGTTGGTCACTTGGAGGCAACCAGGGCAAGTTCGCGCTCGCGTTCATAAACGACCGCTGGTGCGAATGCATGGGCTCCTCGCCCACGACGCATATTTTCAAAAATGGCGTTATCGGATTTAAACTCGAGGCTCTCAATGAGTTTGTCTGCATGAAAAGCGCCCAGCGCGCCGGCATCGCAACGGCAAACGTCGAATATCGTATGTTTGAGGACGAACCTGCCCTCATTGTTGAGCGCTATGACCGCGTGAAAGTCAAAGACGGAACGATCAGGCGCCTACATCAAGAAGACCTCTGTCAGGCACTTGGGGTGATGCCCGCCCAAAAGTACACGGCAGACGGCGGCCCGACCACACGCGACATTCAAGAGCTCCTCGTAAATACGAGCCACCATCAACTTAACCTGTATCTGTTTACGCAGATACTTTTCTTTAACGCCATCATCGGCGCACCGGATGCGCACGCGAAAAACTATTCCCTGCTCCTTGGAAACGACGGCGCAGCCATGATGGCTCGAATGTACGATGTCGCGTCGGGTTTGGCGTATGAGCGCATGCGCCGCCGGGCGCGCCTTGCCATGAGCGTTGGCGGCGAAAATCGTGTGGGGTGCATCGGTCCAGGCGCTATCCGCCGATACCACGGTATGGGCGACCCCACGCTGGAGGCGACGCTCACCGATGCCGGGCTATCCGAGAAGTTTTGCTTTGCGACCATGATGGACCTCGCCTACGAGGTACCCATTTGCATGGAAGAGGTCATGGACGAATACGCCGACCTGCCCGGCATGGCGGACCTGCGCGAGCATATGCTCGGCCCCGTCCGCGAAAACTGCCAGCGCGCCCTCGACCTCATCAGGGCAGAAATGGACTAGGTGGCCGTAATTTCGCAATTATCAAACAAAAGAGAGGGGGCACCCGTCGCAAAAGACCGGGTGCCCCCTCTCATAATGTCATTTGCAATCCGCTAGCACGTGACTCGGACTGCTGCTAGCGCAACCTTTACGCAGCGAGGCGCTTGAGGACGTCGATGAGCAGCTCGTAGAAGCGCTCGGCAGAAGCGAACTCCATGCTCTCGTCCGGGGTATGGACATCGGAGAGCGTCGGGCCCACGGCGATGGCGTCCAGGCCGTGCAGAGCCTCGGCAAACAGGCCGCACTCAAGGCCGGCGTGAATGGACTCGATGCGCAGCTCGGAGCCAAAGAGCTCTCGATAGCTCTCGACAAAGACTTCGCGGACCGGCGAATGCTCGGCATAGCTCCAGCCGGGATACTCAAACTCAAACTTGGCGTCGAAGCCCAGGACATCGGCCAGCGTCTGCAGACGGTCCTTGAACTCGTTCTGCAGCGAGGTGATCGAAGAGCGCGGGGACAGCATAATCTTGACCTCGTCATCGGAGGTGGCGACCACGCCGATGTTGGAGGAAACCTCGACGGAGCCGTCGGTGGCGACGTTGCGGCGAATCACGCCGTTAGGGGCAAGGCGCAGGGCGCGGATGAGGGCAAGCGCGGACTTCTGGTCCATGGCCTCAACCTCGGCGTCGTCGGCAATCTCGACGGTGCAAGTAAAGCCGGGGTCGAAGACCTCGAGCTCGGCAGTGACGTCGGCGATGATGCCCTTTGCGATCTGGGCCGCGGCCTCGGCGGCAGCGTGGTCGGCGTAGACCAGAACAGCCTTGCACTCACGGTTGATGGCGTTGTCCTTGGTGCCGCCGTTAAAGCTAACGATGGCGGGCTCGCCGGCAACCATCAGGCGGTCGATGATGCGGGCCATGATGAGGTTGCCGTTGCCGCGCTCCAGGTTGATATCGCTGCCGGAGTGGCCGCCCAGCAGGCCGGAGATGTCGAGCGTGAGGGTGCTACCGGTCTTGTGCTCGCGCGCGATCGGGCAGGTGTAGGTAACGACGACGCCGCCGGCACAGCTGACGGTGGCAACGCCCTCTTCCTCGGAATCAAGGTTGATCATGGTGCGGGCGCTAATCTGGGACTTGTCGAGCGTCTCGGCGCCGACCAGGCCAGTCTCCTCGTCGGTGGTGAACACGCACTCGAGGGCGGGGTGAACGATCGAATCGTCATCGAGAACAGTGAGCATAAGCGCGACGGCAATACCGTTGTCGGCGCCCAGAGTGGTGCCGTTAGCGGTGAGGACGCCGTCCTTGACGACCAGGTCGATACCATCGGTCGTAAAGTCGTGCTCAACGGAGCCCAACTTGTCGCACACCATATCGATGTGGCCCTGCAGCATCACGGTCGGGGCATTCTCGGCACCGGCAGATGCGGGCTTGCGAATGATGACGTTGTAGACCTCGTCCTGGTACACATCGAGACCGCGCTCCTTGGCAAACGCAACCAGGAAATCGCTGATGCCCTTCTCGTTGCCAGACCCACGGGGGATCGCGCTGACCTCCTCAAAGAAATGGAACAGCTGGGCGGGCTCGTAGCCGGTAATCTTGTAGTCCATGGTGCCTCCTTGGCGCAACTGGTTAGACAGTAAGACATGCGACTTGTATATTCCCAGACTTTGCGTGCATAAACCAGTCGAAAACGCCGAGCGCCCTCGCATCATCGGCTAACGGTGGACCGTATAGCGTAACGGTCACAACTTCCGCAGCTCTACAAATCGAGGCGCCCTTTCCGGAGCGCCTCGATTGCGCGTATCAAATTGTCGCCACGCCCTACAGCGCGCCGGAACCGGCTTGCATCATGCCGCCGGGGCCCGAGGTCACGCCGCCGCTCACGGGCGCGGCGTTGCCGGTGTGCGGTACCGCCGGGGCGGTATCGCCACCAAGCGTGCCCGCCGGACGCGGTGCCGGGATCTCGCCCGTGCCGCGGCTAAAGACAAACTTGCCATCGGCCACGTCGCACAGGACGGTATCGCCCTCGCCCCACTCGCCAGCCAGCAGTTCCTCGGACAGCGGATCCTCGATGAGCTTTTGGATGGCACGACGCAGCGGACGCGCGCCGTTGGTGAGGTCGGTACCCTCCGCCACAATCTTGTCGTAGGCCGCATCGGTAAGCTTGATGTTCATGCCGTTTGCGATCAGGCGCTGGCGCAGATCGTCCACCAGCAGGTGCGCAATCTTGGTCAGGTTCTCGCCCGAGAGCTTCTGGAACACCACGATGTCGTCGATACGGTTGAGCAGCTCGGGGCGGAACAGGCGCTTGAGCTCGCCCATCGCGCGGCCGCGGATCTCACTCGAGGTGAGGCCCTGCTCGCCGGTGGTGCCAAAGCCAACGCTCGCATCCTGCGCGATCTCGCGGGCGCCCACGTTTGACGTCATGATGATCACCGTATTGCGGAAGTCGACCGTCTTGCCCTGGCTATCGGTCAGACGGCCCTCCTCCAACACCTGCAGCAGGATATTGAAGATGTCGGGGTGCGCCTTCTCGATCTCGTCGAACAGCACGACCGAGTACGGGTGACGGCGAACAGCCTTGGTGAGCTGGCCGCCCTCGTCGTGGCCCACATAGCCCGGGGGGCTACCGATGAGCTTGGAGACCTCGAACTCACTGCCAAACTCCGACATATCGAAGCTGATGAGCGCGTCCTTGCTGCCAAAGAGATACTCGGCGAGCGTCTTGGCGAGCTCGGTTTTGCCCGTGCCGGTGGGGCCCAGGAAGATAAAGCTGCCGCCGGGGCGACGCGGGTCCTTGAGCGGCGAGCGGCTGCGGCGCACGGCCTTGGCAACGGCCTCGACGGCCTCGTCCTGACCGATGATGCGCGTCTTGAGCACGCTTTCGGCCTGCAGCAGGCGGCGGCTCTCGCTCTCGGTGAGCGAGGACACCGGCACGCCCGAGGTCACGGACACGATGTCGGCAATCTGGGAGACATCGATGGTGAGCGGGCTGGCGTCGAGCTCGGCCGTCCAGGCAGCCTTGGCCTCGGCGAGCTCAATCTCGGCAGCCTTTTGCTGCTCGGTGATCTCGGCGGCCTTGTTCATGTCGTCGCTCTCGGTGGCCTCCTGCGCGGCGGCCTTAAGCTCCTCCACGCGATGCTCGGCCTCGCGCACCGGCTCGGGCGCGCGGTTGGCGGCGATGCGGGCGCGGGCGCCGGCCTCGTCAATGAGGTCGATGGCCTTATCGGGCAGGAAGCGATCCTGGATGTAGCGGTCGGAGAGGTTCGCGGCGGCCTCGATAGCACCCTGCGTATAGCGCACATGGTGGTGCTCCTCGTAGCGCGGCTTGAGCGCGGTCAGGATCTTGACCGTGTCCTCGACGCTCGGCTCCTCGACATCGATGGTCTGGAAGCGACGCTCGAAGGCCGGGTCCTTGGTGAGGTACTTGCGGAATTCCTCGGCCGTGGTGGCGCCGATAATCTGGAAGGCACCGCGCGCGAGCACGGGCTTGAGCATGGAGCTCGCGTCGATGGAGCCCTCGGCAGAGCCGGCACCGATGATGGTGTGCATCTCGTCAATAAACAGGATGACGTCGTCAGCTTCGGTGGCCTCCTGGATCACGTTCTTGAGGCGCTCCTCAAACTCACCGCGATACTTGGCGCCCGCAACGAGGCCCGGCAGGTCGAGCGTCCAGATGTTCTGGTTCATAAGGTTCTCGGGCACGTTGCCAGCTGCAATCTGCTGAGCCAGACCCTCGACGATGGCCGTCTTGCCCACGCCGGGGTCGCCCAAGATAAGCGGATTGTTCTTGGTGCGACGCGAAAGGATCTCCATCATACGCTGGACTTCCTTTTCGCGACCAATTACAGGGTCGAGCTCGCCGTCGCGCGCCTTCTGCGTAAGGTTGGTGGCGAACTGCTTAAGCGTATCGGTACCGCTCCCCTTTTGCTGCGACGCGTCCGAGCCGCTAAAGAACGGCAGGCCCGCACCGGGACGCCCGGCACCGGCGCCGGCGAGCGGACGCTTCTTGTCCTGGTCCTTGGCGGTAAGTTTCTCGATAGCCTTTTTGATGGAGGCGGACGACACACCCAGGCGCATGAGGATGTCCATGGCCATGCCGTTACCCTCTTCGACGATGCCAATCAGCAAGTGCTCGGTCGACACGTAGGTCTGGTTGTTCTCACGTGCCACGCGGAAGGAGCGCTCCATCACGCTAATGACGAGCGGCGTAAAGGCAAGCTTGGCAGCCTCGGTCTCCTCGCTGGGCTCGGGAACCGTGGTCTGGACCTCCTTGAGGGTGTCCATGATGTCGTCGTAGGAGATATCAAGCGAGCGCAGCGCCTCGGCAGCGATGCCCTCGTCCTCCTTGGCGAGTGCGAGCAGCAGGTGCTCGGTGCCCACCTTATTTGAGTGCAGATCGAGCGCCTCCTGTTTGGCCATCGACATGACCTTGCGCGCTCGATCGGTAAATCTATCTAACATGCTCGTTTCCTTACATGAGTTCATCGAAATCAAAACGCCCGCCCGTCGGCGGCGCTTTTGTCTCTTTACCCACAGGTTGTCTATGTTAACAGCTGGAGGAATATCTATAAACCCGGCTCACATGAATGCAGGTTATGACCGCATCGCGGGACTCACCGCGCGATGCGCGACAGGCGCCCCGCAAGAGAAACCCTAGGCGTCTTTCACCACGTCGGGACTCGTCGCACGCGATGCGCGATAGGCATCGGCCTCCTTGGAGACGCGTTCGAGCAGCTCGGATGTATCGACGCCCTCGACTTGCGCGACCGTTTCCACCGTCTGCATGGCGACCGCCCTCAGGTACGCGCACGCGCTGTCCCCCGGCTGCTCGAGGTCTATCTCCTCGCCGCCCTCCCGGGCAAAGCCGACCGCCATCACAAAGCCCATGATGCCCGAGACCAGAAAGCCCACCGCAAAGCTCGAATCTGCCTTGAGCTCTTCTCCGTCGGGGTGGACGATCTCTCTCACGCGGTCGATGATGATCGTATGGATGCCCTGCACGACCTGCTCGGCGGCACCCGCCCTCATGGTGATGACGATGCGCCGCAGCAGGCAGCGGACGTCGCGCCGGTCGAACGCCGAAAGGTCGCCCTCGCTCGAAAAATGCCAGAGGGCATCGGTGATGAGCTCGTTATCCTGCAGCAGCTGGGCTATGGCGATGGCGACGAGTTCATCGAAATCGTGAAAATAGTAGTAAAACGTTCCGCGATTGCACTGGGCGGCGCGGGTCACCTCGCCAACCGACAGCTCGAAGATGCTGTTGTTCTCGATGAGCTCCCAAAACGCCTCGATGATACGGGTGCGTGCATCGGGCGCATCGGCGTCCTTACGCGGTCTCGCCATGCGCCTCACCGCACCCCTGCGCCTTGGCGTTCATGATGAGCATCTGAAGACGGTTCTCCACGTTGGCGAAGCTCACGTCGGGATCGTAGTCGAGCGGCAGGAACTGCGCCGTGGGATACTGCTCCTTGAGCGCATGGATGAGCCCGCGCCCCACGACATGGTTGGGCAGACACCCGAACGGCTGCAGGATCACGAAGTTGCGGCAGCCGCGCTTGGCGTGCTCGAGAATCTCCGCCGGAATCAGCACGCCCTCGCCCGCATCGAACGTATGGTGCAGGATCTTATCGCTCGCGCGCACGAGCTCGGGCATGCGCGTCGGCGGCTCGTAGAGCGGGCTCGCCGCGCCCAGGCGGTCGCAACGGTCGTGCGCGAGCTCGAACAGGTTGTCCGCCGTGGCGTACCAGGCCTTTTCGGGCAGCGACAGGTCGACGTGGAACTCGCGCGACTGCGCATGCTTGTAGAAATAGGTCTTGCGGATCACGTCGGTCATGCGCGCCTCGATGACCTCGAGCCCGTTGTCCTCGAGGTAGCGCTCGATCTCGTGGTTGGCGCCGAGATGGAAATTGAGCAGGTACTCGCCCACGATGAGAACGGTCGGATGCGGGTTCGAGCGGTCGTACGGAACGGCGTCCATGATCGCAAGCGCGCGTTTGAAGCCCGTCGCCTGGCCTCTCAGCCCGGAGCGCTCCATGCCCTCGATAACCTCATCGAGCGCGCGGTCGAACGCAGCGTCCGCCGCGCCCTTCTCGAGCTCGTAGGGACGGATGCGCCTAAGCATGGCCTCGAGGGCATCGATCATGGGAAGACCGTAGGCGATCTGGATGCTCGGGCCAAGGCCGAGCTTGAAGCCCGGATGCGCATTGTGGGCATCGACGTCGTCGTTGGTGAGCACCGGGACATAGTCGTATCCCGCGTCGTCGAGCGCGCGGCGCAGCAGGGGCATGTAGTGCGTCAGGCGGCAGTCGCCGATATACTTGCCAGTCACCACGGCGACGTCGTGCGGGTCGTACTTACCGCTCTCGAGTGCCGCGAGCGCCTCGCCGATCACGATTTGCGCGGGGAAGCAGATGTCGTTGTGCACATAGCGTTTGCCCAGGCGGATGGCATCCTCGCGCCCGATATCAAGGGCCTCGGCGCGCACGCCCTGATTGCGCATCGCCGCGGTCATGAGCCTGCAGAACGCATGGGAGGTGTTGGGGACCAGCGCGATCTTGTCGTGCCGGTCGCGCTTGGTGTACTTGACCTTATACGGGTCGTCGAGCGGATGGACCGCGTGCACCCGGGCGCCCTCGGCACGCTCCTCCGCGCGACGACGGTTGACCGACTCGATAAACGAACGCACGCGAATGCCCATGGGACCGGCGACGTCGCTCTCATCGAGCTTGATCATCATCGGAACCTTGGAGCCCATCTCGCCCATCATGCGCGCGATCTCGTCGGTGAGATACGCATCGTGGCCGCAGCCGAAGCTGCCCATCTGCACGAGCTCGAGCTCGGGCGTCGATGCGACGATGACCGCGCACGACAGCATGCGCGCATGGTAGTTGTTCACGATGTCGATGCGGCTGTTGGAAAGATCGACGTTGCAGACCCCCGGCACCGCATCGGGCGTCAGCACGGGGATGCCGCGCTCAGAGAAGAGCTTGGGCAGCCCGTGGTTGACCAGCGGGTCGTTGTGGTACGGGCGCGAAGCGATCACCACCGCGTAGCCGCCGTCCTCGCGCACGTTCTCGAGCACCTGCCTGCCGCGCAGCTGCAGCTGGTTCTCAAACGTCTGCTGCGCGCGGTCCGCCTGCTCGGTCGCCTTGGCAACCAGGTCGGCATCGATATCGAAGGTCTCCTTGCACCACGCCTTGAGCTGGCGGTTTCGGTCGCCCTCGTCGTACCAGTGGAACAGCGGCGTATCGAACGGAACGCCGAAACGCTCCTCCGGGTTATCGGAATTGCGCATCACGTAGGGGTATCCCTTTACGACGGCGCACATCCACTCGCTGGTAGAGGCGGTGTTTTCGGTGGGCACCGTCGTGATGATGGGCATGAAGATGCGGTCGACGCCGGCGTCGACGAGATTGCGGATGTGCCCGTGGACGAGCTTGGCCGGGAAGCACACGGTGTCGGATGTGACGTGCGCCAGACCGCGCTCGTACATCGCCTTGGTGCTGCGTCCCGAGACGCGCACCTTAAAGCCGAGCGTGCTGAAGAACGTCGACCAGAACGGCATGGTGTCCCAGAACTCGAGCACACGGGGAATGCCGATCGTGACATCGCGCCCCCCGCAGACGGGAACCGTGGGGCACGACTCGAACAGCAGCTTCTCGCGGTCGACAAAGAGATTGGGGGCAGCCGCGGTCCGGTCGCGCCCCGTGCCGGGTGCCTGTGCCTCGCAAGCACCCTGCGGACGCAGCTCCTCCGCCGCGGGAACCTCGCGCACGAGCTCATCCCATGAGATGGCGCCGCCGCGCGGGCAGCGATTGCCCGTGACGTAAAGCGAGCCGTCGCCAAATGCCACGACCGCGCGCTGGCAGCGGTTGTTGCACCGACGGCAGGTAACGCCGCCGAACTCGCGATGCTCGAAGCGCTCCACGGCATCGAGCCCGATAAACGACGTGCCGGCGTCGCCCTTGCGGCATTCCTCGCGCGCGAGCAGGGCGATACCGATAGCGCCCATCAGCCCCGGGTGGGGCGCACGCGTGACGGGTTTGCCCAGATACTGCTCGAATGCGCGCAGCACCGCGTCGTTTCGGAACGTGCCGCCCTGGACGACGACTTTGTCGCCCAGACGGTTGAGATTTGAAACGCGAATGACCTTGGTGAACACGTTCTCGATAATCGAACGGCAGAGACCGGCCATGATGTCGCCCGGACCCTTACCGCGCCGCTGCTCGGAAACGACGCTGCTGTTCATGAACACCGTGCAGCGGCTGCCGAGAACGGCGGGGGCTTTGGACGAAAATGCCTCGGTCGCGATATCCTCAACGGCTATTCCGAGGTTTTTGGCAAAACCCTCGAGGAACGAGCCGCAGCCCGCAGAGCACGCCTCGTTGACGACGATATCGGTCAGCACGCCGTGGTTGAGCCAGATGGCCTTCATATCCTGTCCGCCGATGTCGAGCACGAAGGTCGCATCGGGAACGCATGCGCACGCGGCGCGGGCGTGCGCGACCGTCTCGACCGTATGGTAGTCGGCGTGGAACGCGCGCGCGAAAAGCTCCTCGCCGTATCCCGTGGTGCCCACGGCATCGATCGCAAGCGTGACTCCCGCTGTCTCCCAGCGGTTCTTCAAGCTGACAAGACCCTGTTGGGCGACGTCGAGCGGTCTGCCGTTATTAGACGCGTAGAACGAATCGACAAGCTCACCCGCCTCATCGACCAGGGCGAACTTGGTCGTCGTGCTCCCCGAATCGATACCGAGCGCCACACGCACCGTCTCTCCGGGCGCATACGCATCCGGACCCTTTGCCGGCGTCTCTTTGCCATGGCGTGCCGTAAAATCCGCCTGCTCGGCAGGTGTGGCAAAAAAGGGCTGGGCAAGACGTCCCTCCCCGCTTGCGGGCGCGACCGTCTCGAGCTTATCCAGCCGGACAAAAGCGTCGGGAAGGTCGATCGGTTGGGACGATGCGAACATGTCGGTCAGCGACAGGGCGGCACCGCGCGCGACCATGATCTGTGGATCGCGCGGGACGATAACCTGATCGTCCGATAGATTCAGTTGCTCCCGGAACACGCGGACCAGTGTGGGGTTGTAGGCGAGCGTACCGCCCTCGAAGATTACCGGCGGCTCGATGTCGATACCCTGGGCCAGACCGCCGATCGTTTGGCGGGCGACCGCGTGAAGCGCCGAAAGCGCCAGGTCGGTGGTAGGAATGCCCTCGTTGAGCAGCGGCTGGATATCGGTCTTTGCGTACACGCCGCAGCGGCCCGAGACCTCGTGGACGGTCGTTCCCCGGCTTGCGAGCTGCTCGAACTCGCCCGATTCGGTGCCGACCCCCATGAGCTTTGCCATCTCGTCGATAAATGCACCGGTACCGCCTGCGCACGAGCCGTTCATGCGCATGTCGGCAACCTCGATGTCTCCCTTATCGTTGGTGCGGAAGAAGATCATCTTGGCGTCTTGGCCGCCCAGCTCGATGGCGCAGCGCGTCTGCGGATAGAACCTGCTGATCGCGAGCGCGTTGGCGACCACCTCCTGAACGTACGAGGCGCCCAGCGCGGTCGCGATATCGCGCGCACCCGAGCCGGTCACCGCAACGCGCAGCGACTCATGGGGAAAGCGCTCGGCGAGCTCGCCGAGCATGGCGCGCACGCTCGCTGTCTGACACGCCCCGTGGCGGCGATATCCCCACCACGCCTCGGTCATATCCTCGTGCATCGCGTAAACTTTGGTCGTCGTCGACCCTACGTCCAGTCCTACTAGCAACGCCATAATGCTCCGTCTCTCGCATTTTTCCCGCTAGAGATATACCACTCTACGTAATACAACAGACTGTTGTATTTAAACTCCGTATAAAAAGCGGCTGCCGAAACGCTTCAGCAGCCGCCGAATGCACCAACAGATTGTTCTGCGCGCTAGCACGTCGGGCAACGGAGCAGCACGGGCCCTCCGGTCATGCGCACCGCTCACGCCCGCGATGTCGCCGAGAGAGCTATCCACGCTTAGGGCTCCAACCAAGCAAGTCGCCCGCGCTCAGCAGATCCCTAAGCGAGCTACTCGCACTCAGGAGCCATAGCCTGCTCCAAGAGCTCGGCATGCTCCTCCTCGAAAACCGTCCCCACAGGGAAGGCGCGACGGAAGACGAAGCGGGAAATCGGACCGGCTACCAAAAGGTTCCACGGCAGCGCCATCACAAAATTATGCGGGATGTTGATCATCCAGATCGCGGGCACGGAATACAGGTTCGCAAGGATGCCGCCGGGCATGTGCGTCAGACCCTCACAGGCACCGTACAGCGACATGATGATGACCATGGGAACGACCATGCAGGAGCTGACGGCGAGCGTCATGGCAAGTGGCGAGCTCTTGCCCGGCGTGACCAAGTACTTAGAGGCGAAACCCTTGGCGAGCGGGCTGGCGACGAACCAGTCGCAGCACATGGCAAAAATGTAGGCAACGGGGAAGCCGAGCCACGCAGTGGCAACGACCTCGCCGTTGATGGCCCCGTGCTGCAGGGCAACGTTGTAGATGCTCATCCAGAGCACCATGCAAAAGCACATGATAAAGGTGAACAGCAGGCTCTCTCGTTTGTTGATAGGCATAAAGGGCAGATTCCTCTCTGTGTTGTACCGCGGCGCCACGCAACAAAAACGGGCGGGCAAGATGGAGCTGTTGGGACTTCATCTCGCCCGCCCGTGTTACGCGCGTCTGCGACTACTTATGTGGTGGAACTACCCTAACACGAACGGCGCGCGCTTCGTAAGCGTTGAGTTTGTGGAGATGCAGGGCACCAAAACCCCCGACCCCATAAGTTGCGGTGGAATACGGACTGTTTTGACCCTTTAAGCAACAATTCAGTCCCTATTTCACCGCAACTCATTTGGTGCAAAGTAACCTGTCCCCCTTGTACCAATTAGCTGGTGTGGCGCCAGCGAGGGTCGGTGAGCGTACGCGCCACACCCAGTCCAACGGGCAGAAACGCTACGATGAGCACTGCGCGCACAAACCAGCCGAGCATATTGACCGTGTCGAAGGTGCACATGTAATACATCGAGCGATACAGATACAAGCCCGGCACCATAATGACAATCGAAGGCACCGTGAGGGCGATGCGCGGGTAGGTGAGCTTGACTTCAGCCAAGCTTGCGAGCAGCCCCGATACCAGCGCGCCGATAAACGCTGCTGCCTCGGGAGGCATTCCCGTGCTGAGGCCCAGGAAGGGAATCATCGTCGGCGCATCGACAAGGGTCAGACGCAGGGTATTGGACACGGCGCCGATCAACCCAGCTGCCGCGGCCATCTTTACCGGGCTGTTGAACATCACCGAGAAGCCGAATACGCCAACGAAGCTCATCACCACGCGCAGGAGCGTAAGGGCAAGCGGCGAAAGGCCCAGTGGGGCAAAGTCGTCCGGCGCCAGGCCAACACACTCGGCAACCATCCAACCTACGAGGGTCGCCATCACAATAATCGATACGGCATATGAAAGGCGCTCGATACCGCTTCGCATGTCGAGCTTAGCGATGTCGAGGCCTGCCGTAATGAGTGGAAAGCCGGGAATCACAAAGAGCATGGCGCCGATATAGCCTTCTTGGTGCGACATTGCCCCCGGTATGACCTGGCCAAGGCCGAGCAATGCCAGCAGATACGAAACGCAAGCGAGCGCAACGCCGGTCGTCAGCGCGCTGAACTGACCAAGGCCTTGCTTGAGAATATGGGAGCGGGCAAAGTTGCCGACACCCGCGCCCACGAACGCGCAGGCCATCTCGATAGGGCCGCCGCCGAGCAAAAAAACGAAGGCGCCACAGGCGCAGGCCGCCGCAAGGCCCTGTTGCCAAGGCGCGTAATCAGGTTTTGAACTCTCAACGGTCTTGAGCATCTCGTGATACTCGTGCACCGTGAAGCGACGACCATAGGTCTCGATTTCCTTGAGGAAACTCTCCATAATCCAAATGCGATGGGTATTGACGCCCGTTGTGGGCAAGCTGACGACCTCATTAAAGCAGTGACCATCTTCGATGCAGGTGCACTCAAACGACAGAAGACTTAAGTCAACGTGGATGGTGACACCGAGTACGGCGGCAACACGATTCATGGTATCGCGCACGCGCCAGGCACCCGTTCCGCTTGCCAGCATAAGCATGCCGGTGCGGCAGATGATGGATGATTTATCGGTGAGCGGCGCATCGACGGCAAGCTCATCGCCTGCCGTCACGATCTGGTGCCAGTCAGTTTTCATATGGAGCGCGCCGGCACGAACGCCGTGGTGCATGGGGGCTCTCGAAAGCAGCGAGTCAAGGCGCGAAGGCTGTGGGGGCTCCGTTGATTCGTCCTCAACCTCATCAGTCTCTTCATCGACCAGATCAAAGGAATCAAGCGGCGCTGGCTCGCGACGGTCGATCAGCTCCTCGTCCTCATCATCAAAGTAATTGAACTGATCGAGCATGTCCTCTTCGATTGAACGCTCGCTCGCGTCGTCCATATAGACGCTCCCTTCCTACCGACTAACCCCCATCCTAGGCAGCAACGGCTAAAGGAAACATAAAAGAGACGGCTGTCATGCGAGCCATGTGCTCAACAGCCGTTGGGCAGTCGTTTAAGAACGTCCCCAATGACTACATCGATGTTCTAAGTGTCAACCAAGTCAACGCCGCAGGTAGAGGACGGACAGCGAGCGACGTCCAGGGCGAACAAGTTGGCATGAAAAAGGCAAGGCATAGACCTTCTGGTCATGCCTTACCTTTTGAATGACAAATTGTCGCCCTGGGCGGCGCGCAGCGTCAACTGGTTACGCGGGTTGGTAAACCCGCGTAACCACCTAGGTCGCGCCCTTGAAGTTGAACGTCAGATTGTCCAAATGCGGCCCGCGCAGCGTCGAGCCGTTACGCGGTTCGTAGAACCGCGTAACAAGTTAGTACATCTTTGCGCCGGCGGGGATGGAGGCGTCGAGCTGGATCAGGTTGAGGCGCTCCTCGCCCTCCTCCTCGTGGATGGCACTGATGAGCATGCCGCAGCTGGGAATGCCCATCATCTTGCGCGGAGGCAGGTTGGTGATGGCGAGCAGGGTCTTACCGACCAGGTCCTCGGGCTCATAGTATCCATGGATGCCGGAGAGGATGGTGCGGTCGGTGCCGGTGCCGTCGTCGAGCGTAAAGTTCAGCAGCTTCTTGGACTTCTTGACGGCCTCGCATGCCTTGACCTTCACAGCGCGGAAGTCGCTCTTGGAGAAGGTATCAAAGTCGACGAACTCCTCAAACAGCGGCTCAACGGCGATCTTGGAGTAATCGAGCGTGGGCTTAAGCGACTTAACGAACGGGCTCGCGGCGTTGCCGGCCTCTGCAGCCTTGGCGGCAGCGGCACCGGACTGGAAACCCTTCTCGGGCTTCATGTGCGGGAACAGCAGCACGTCGCGGATAGAAGCCTGGTTGGTAAGCAGCATGACCACGCGGTCGATACCAATGCCAATACCGCCCGCGGGAGGCATACCGTACTCGAGGGCGCGCACGTAGTCCTCGTCATACTCCATGGCCTCATCGTCGCCGCCGGCCTTCTCGGCCATCTGGGCGGCAAAGCGCTCGGCCTGGTCGACCGGGTCGTTGAGCTCGGAGAATGCGTTGGCGTACTCGTGGCCGGCAATAACCAGCTCAAAGCGATGCGTCAGGCGCGGGTCGTCCTCAAAGCGCTTGGCAAGCGGGCTGACCTCGATGGGGTAATCGCACACGAAGGTCGGGTTGACGATGGTGTCCTCGCCCAGCTCATCGTAGATCTCGGCGATAATCTTGCCGGCGGTCCACTCGGGCTTGATCTCCAGGCCCTTCTCGCGCGCGGCGGCAGCAAGCTCCTCGACCGGCGTGTCGATGGTGACCTGCTTGCCGAGCACGTCGGAGACGATGTCGGTCATGGGACGGCTGGCCCACTCACCAGAAAGGTCGATGGTCTGGCCCTGGTACTCGATGACCTCGGGGTTGCCGATGGCCTTGTTGGCAGCCTTGATGACACCTTGAGCGAGCGCCTTCATGCCCTCGAGGTCGGAGAAGGCACGGTAAGCCTCCATCGTGGTGAACTCGGGGTTGTGGGTAAGGTCCATGCCCTCGTTACGGAAGATGCGGCCGATCTCGAACACGCGCTCAAAACCACCGACGATGCAGCGCTTGAGGTGCAGCTCGGTGGCAATACGCAGGTAGCACTCCTGATCGAGCGCGTTGAAGTGGGTAATGAACGGCTTGGCAGTAGCGCCGCCTTGGATGGTCTGCAGGATGGGGGTCTCGACCTCCATGTAGCCGTCGGACTCCATAAAGCGACGGAAGGTGGAGAGAATCTGCGAACGCTTACGGAAGGTCTCGCGAACGTCGTCGTTGGCGATCAGGTCGACATAGCGCTGGCGATAGCGGGTCTCCTTGTCGGAAAGACCGTGGAACTTCTCGGGCAGCGGACGAACGGCCTTGGCAAGCAGGGTCGCGCTCTTAGGGGCAACGGAAAGCTGGCCACGCTGGGTGCGCACAACCACGCCGGTCACGCCCAGGATGTCGCCCAGGTCGAGGGCCTTGAGCGTACTCCAGGCAGCCTCGTCCATGTCGTTGATGCGGCAGAACAGCTGAATCTCGGCAGTCGCATCGCGCACGACGATGAACATGATCTTGCCCTGACCGCGCTTGGCGACCACACGGCCAGCGATCTTCACGACGTCCTCGGTGTCCTCGCCATCGGCAAGCTCGGCGTACTTAGCCTCGATATCGGCGACGTAGTCCTCAAGCTCAGAGTGCTCGGGATAGGGGTTCTGGCCCGCCTCGAACAGGGCGGCGCGCTTGGCCAGGCGGGTGGCGCGCTCGTCGTTGAGCGTCGATGCCTGATCGGCGGCGTTCTGGTTCTCTGCCATAAGTTAGCTCCTCAAACTAAAACGCTCCCCAGGATTCGGTCCCAGGGAGCGAAAACATACCTTTACGCGGGACCGTGGTCTAGCGTGCGATCTTGGCGATGGTGTAGACGCGAGTCTTGCCGGAAGGCGTAACGACCTCGACGGAGTCGCCCTCGCCGTGACCGATGATGGCGTGACCGACCGGAGACTCGTTGGAAATCTTGTGCTCGAGCGAGTTGGTCTCGGTGGTACCGACGAGCGTGACTTCCATGACCTCGCCGTTGGGATCAATCAGCGAAACGGTGGAACCGATGGAGACGGTCAGGTCGCCCGTGGTGGCAGCAACCTGAGCGTTGGCGAGGATGGCCTGGATCTCGGCAATACGAGCGGCGTTCTGGGCCTGCTTGTCCTTAGCGGCGTCGTACTCGGAGTTCTCCGAAAGGTCGCCGAACGCGCGGGCTTCCTTGATGTCCTCGACGATCTCCTTGGCGTAATCGCCCTCACGCCAAGCGAGCTCCTCGACGAGCTTCTGGCGGCCCTCAGCGGTCAGTACGATCTGGCTTGCGTCCATACGGATATCTCCCCAACTCTGATCAAACAATCAACTGTCAACAAAACGAAAAAGACCGGCTAGCCTGCGGGCAAGCCGGTCAGGTGCTCACCCCAAAGGGATGGGACTACTCTGCGTCCGCGTCGCTGTCCTCTGCCTGCTTCTTCTTGGCAGCAGCGAGCTTGGCCTCGAGCTCAGCGATCTCCTTGTCCTCCTCGGACTGCTCGACCACGACCTCCTCGGCCTGCTTGGTCTCGGCCTTATCGTCGCCCTCCATACCCTCACGGATATTCTTGACGGTAGAGCCGAGGGACTTGCCGAGCTTCGGCAGGTTCTTGGGCCCGAAGATAATCAGGACAACGACGAGAATAATGATGAGCTCAGGAGCCCTCAGTCCAAACATGTAGACCTCCACAATACAGCGAGACAAGCTCGAATGAGTATACCGCGGGTATCGCGGTATCACAACAGTAGCTAAAAAAAGGGACCGCAAGAAGCGGTCCCTCCTCATGCTCTGGTCGGGTTGACTGGATTTGAACCAGCGACCCCTGCGTCCCGAACGCAGTGCTCTACCAAACTGAGCCACAACCCGTTAGCTCGACTATAGTAACAAAGATTTCCGTCGTGTGCCAGAGAAATTTTTATTTCTTTGGCGCGTCGATTTGAACCGTGTTGGGAATAAGCTCAGTCGCGCAGGCCCACCAGCCATTTTGCTGGGCAGCATCGGCAAGCCTTTCGACCGTGGCAGCGGTGTCGCAAATGGCAAACGAGCAGGCACCCGATCCGCACACATCTACAGCAACGGTTCCGTCCTGTTTACGCAGCCAGTCGAGGACCGTTTGAATCTGCGGCTCCATCTGTGCGGAAATGACACCCAGGTTGTTATGGATGAGCGCATATGCCGTCTCGGCATCACCAGCACGCAAGGCAGAAGCTATCGCGCCGGGCTTGTCCGCAGGCACCGGGGCCTCGTCAAAACGTCGATAGGCTTCAATTGTCGAAACGCTCGCCTCCCGCGGCTTAACCAGCACAACGGGCGTCGCGGGCAGCGCGGAGTATTCAGTTGCCAGCACGTCTCCCCCACCTACGTAAAACGCAGGGCTCGCGTGCAAAAAGAACGGGACGTCGGCACCAATGCCCCGCGCAATGTCATCGAGCGCGGGGTCGGTGCGATCAATGCCCCAGAGCTCCGCCAAGGCGACAATGGCCGCGGCCGCATCCGTCGAGGGGCCGCCCAAGCCGGCGCACAATGGAATGCGCTTCTCAATCGTCACGCAGATGTTTGCCTCGCGACCATAATGCTCGGCCATAGCAACCGCAGCCCGATACGCCGTATTCTTTTGCATGGGAAAATCTGATGCCGGAACCGTCTGGACGGTCAGCGCCTGCGCCGGCGTGACCGTCACGGTATCGGAAAGACCGACGGCCGCCATCAGGGAATCGACCCTGTGATAGCCGCGGTCATCGCGCTCGGTATGAACCCCCAGGTAGAGGTTAATCTTTGCCGGCGCGGAAAGAGTCAGGGACCGATCGGTCACCGTTAATGCTCCTCGAGCTGATTGCCGAGCGGGGTAAAGATGTGCTCGCCGCTCTCGGGGTCGAACAGCTCGACCTGACCGGTGAGCACATCGATATACTGGTAGGACTGACGCGACTTGCGGCCACGACGCTCGTCAACCTCGACAATGAAGACGGCCGGGTGGACGCTCTTGATGGTGCCCATGCGCTCGACGACGCGGGTACGGCCC
Organism: uncultured Collinsella sp.; assembly: GCA_902494085.1. Taxonomy (GTDB): domain Bacteria; phylum Actinomycetota; class Coriobacteriia; order Coriobacteriales; family Coriobacteriaceae; genus Collinsella. Next base: position 18,783 of record CABURU010000009.1, on the reverse strand, counting down.
ATGTTGGCCTTAACCTTGACGCGATCGCCCACCATATCGGTCAGCTTCTCGTGGATGTCGTCGACGTGATTGACTTCCATCTCTTCCATGAACAGGGCCTCCAGAAGGTGCAATTCAAAAAGGGGATAATACCCCTAAGATAGACAAAACTCTAATACTATAGCACCCTGCTGCCGCCATACGCAAGTAGCTAAATAAGCCCCGTCCCAAATACGTACCAGACGACAACCTCGCATGACCAGTTGTTACGCGGTTTGGTAAACCGCGTAACCTAAAGGTTGTCGGTGTCCAAGACGATGGTGAACGGACCGTCGTTGACAAGATCAACTTTCATATCGGCGCCAAAAATGCCGTGCGCCACGTGTTCGACATCTTGACGAACGAGCGTCAGGAAGTACTCGTAGAGCTCGTTGGCGACATCGGGGGCGCCGGCATCCGTAAACGATGGGCGGCGACCGTGGCGGCAGTCGGCGAACAGCGTGAACTGCGACACCACGAGCACCTCGCCGTCGACATCGGCAAGCGCCAAGTTGGTCTTGCCGTTCTCGTCCTCGTTGATACGCAGCCCGCGGAGCTTGCCCCACAGCTTGTCGGCCTCGGCACGCGTATCGCCATGGCCCACACCCAGCAGCACCAGGTAGCCGCGTCCAATGCGGCCCACGCACTCGCCGTCGACCGTCACGCCGGCGTTGAGCACGCGCTGCACCACCGCACGCACGGTCTACTCCTCGCCCGTCAGCTTGGCGGACAGATGCTCGAGCGCGTGGAAACGATGGCTGATGGCGTTCTTCTCGTCAGCCGTCAGCTCGGCCATGGTCTTGCCCGGCGTGTCGACCGGCAGGAACAGCGGGTCGTAGCCAAAGCCGTGATCGCCGCGGCCCTCGTGCGCGATAACGCCCTCGCAGGCGCCCTCGCCATAGGTGACCAAACCGTCCGTGTCGATGAGCGCGACGACGCTCATAAAGCGCGCGGTGCGATCCTCGTCGGCCACGCCATCCAGATTCACGAGCAGCTTGGCATTGTTGGCGGCGTCGTCGCCGTGAACGCCCGCGTAGCGCGCGCTATACACACCGGGCTCACCGTCCAGCGCGTCGACGACCAAGCCCGAATCGTCGGCAATGGCCATAAGACCCGTCTCCTCGACCGCAGCCTGCGCCTTGATGATGGCGTTCTCCAAAAACGTCGTGCCGTTTTCCTCTGGATCCTCAAAATCGCCCAGCTGGCCGAGCGCCACAAAGCGCACCTCGGGCATGACCTTGCCCAAAATGGCCTCGATCTCGGTGAGTTTATGAGCGTTTCCGGTTGCCACGACGATGGTCGCCGCCGGGTCGAGGGTGTCGATGTCGATCTTCTCAAGTGCCATAACTGGCCTCCTTGTCTCTATAGCAAGCCGCGTGAGGGGCGTTTGGGCACTTGACCTCTCCCCTCTCAGGCGATCGGACCTTTCAACGCAGCATTTCAGCAGATAAAACCTACCAAAATAAACCCGTCCCTTTTGGCAGGTTAGGCGATGGCTTGGCGCTGAAGCTCGATGAGCTCGGCGATACCCTTGTCGCCCAGGTCGAGCAGGGCGTTGAGGCGTTTGCGGTCAAAGGGCGCCTGCTCGCCGGTGCCCTGGAGCTCGATCATCTCGCCGGTGTCGGTGGCGACGAGGTTCATGTCGACCTCGGCATGGCTGTCCTCCGAATAATCGAGGTCAAGCAGAGTATTGCCGTCGACAACGCCCATGGAGATGGCAGCCACCTGGCCGATAAGCGGGATGCGTTCGATCTTGCCCGCCTCGACCCACATGGCGAGGGCGTCGTGCAGCGCCACCCAGGCGCCGGTGATGCTCGCTGTACGCGTGCCGCCATCGGCCTGAATCACATCGCAGTCGACGGTGACGGTGTACTCGCCGAGCGCCTTCATGTTGACGACGGTACGCAGGCTGCGGCCAATGAGGCGCTCGATCTCCATGGAGCGACCCTTGCGGTTGGCGTGCTCGCGCTTGCAGCGCTTGCCGGTCGACGCCGGCAGCATGGCGTATTCCGCGGTCACCCAGCCGGCCTTAGCTCCTTTTCGCCAGCCCGGCACGCCCTCCTCGATAGTGGCGGCGCACAGCACGCGCGTGTCGCCGAACTCGGCCAAACACGAGCCGTGGGCGTGCTTCATGACGCCACGGGTGAGCTTAACGGGGCGCAACTCGTTGGCGGCGCGACCGTTGGCGCGGTTGACCTGCATGTACTCCATAGAAATTTCCTTTCGACAAAAGATGTGGCGAAGGCTTGGGCGGCTGCCTTACATCTATTTCAGCTCATCGATATCGATATGTTCGATGCTCTTGAGCGGCTGACCAAAGATAAAGCTGCCCGCCACCGCAAACTCGGCAATGTTATCGGCCGTCGTGGCAAAACGATGCTGCGGCTCGGCGGCGTCGCCCGCCAGCTGCTCGCGGCGTGTGAGGATATCGGTCAGCTCGCGTGTAGTCTCCTCGGCGGAACTTACGACGCGCACCCCAGGCCCCAGCGCATGGCGGATAGGTCCCACCAACAGCGGGAAATGCGTACAGCCGAGCACCACGGTATCGATACCGTGGTCGCGTAGCGGCTCAACCGTGGCACCCACCAGCGCACGCACAGCAGGCGTATCGAAGATGTCCTCGTTCTCAAGCCACTGTTCCTGCAGATGTGCACCCGAGGCGAGCTCGTGTTCGACAACCTCGACAAAGCTCGAGGCAGGACAGCCGTATACATCGACACCGGCATCCAGGTCCTGAATGGCGCGCGTGTAGGCGCCCGAGCGAATAGTGAGGTTGGTGGCAAGCACGCCCACGCGACGCGTACGCGTGCTGTTGATTGCCGCACGGGCACCCGGCGCGATCACACCGATCACGGGAACGTCGAGCACCTGCTGGGCCAGACGCAAGGCCGCAGCGGTCGCCGTGTTGCAGGCGATGACCATAATCTTGACGTCGTGCTTCGAAAGCCAACGACCCGCCTGCAACGCAAACGAGCGCACTTCATCCTCGGTGCGGGTGCCGTAGGGGCAGCGCTTGGTGTCGCCAAAGTAGTAGACGGACTCGTGCGGCAGCGCCGTCGCAATCGCGCGCGCAACCGTCAGACCGCCCAAACCAGAATCGAACACGCCAATCGGGCGCGTGTCGCCTGCCGGATTCTCGATATCGGACATTACCTCACCAGTCTCTCTCGAAAAGACATGTCCAAGTGCGGCGGCGCCGCGCTACGAACGCGCCGCGACCAGCAGCTCTGCCGTCGCCGCCCAACCGTCGACAATTTTGCCGCGCGTAACGAAAGCGTTCTCGCAAGCAGCCAGGAACTCGGGCGCGCCGGCGCTCGTCAGGCCATTCTCGACCAGGCAGAACGTGCCCACGTGATCGGCCATGTAGAAGTCGGACTCGGAATCGCCGAGCGCGAGCGTCTCCTCGCGCTCGATCCCCAGGTGCTCGCAGAAGCGCGCGATGGCAACGCCCTTGTTGAGACCCGCGGGGTTGATGTTGAATGCGCGACCGTCCTCGACGCGATCGAGCTCGAGCGTCGTCGGCTTGGACAGGTGAGTCAGATGGCCGTTGCAAGCCCAGATCAGACCGCAGCCGGCCTCGTCCAGGATGGCCTGAACCTCATCGTCGGGCACATCGCCGCGCATGCCGACGGTGACCTCACGGTATTTGTAGCCGGTCGACATGTCGTTGTGATACTCGATCTTGTGCGGCCAGCGGGCGAGGATCTTCTCGCACACGCCGGTCTGCTCGATCACCTGGTGCGGCGTGAGGCCGCAAGAGGAGTCGTAGGGCATGTCGCCGGTCAGATACTCCCAATCGTTGGCTTTGAGGTCGTACATGACCAGGCCGCCCATCTCGCCGATGTAGGAGTTGAGGCCGAGCACGCGCGCGTCCTCGTGGATCATGGTACGGTTGCGGCCCGAGGTGGGAACCACCTGAATACCAGCGCGAGCGAGCGCCACGACGGCCTCGACGAGTTTGGTCGAGGGGTTGCCGTCGTTGTCGCGTAGCACGCACGAGCCGGGTGCGAGCATCGTGGCATCCAGGTCGGTAAAGACGTACTTGACCTTGGCCAAGCGCTCGCGCATCTCGCCCGAAAGCTCAGCGACGGTCGGCAGGGTATTGTGGGACATGGTTACTCCGTTTACGTAGAAGGGTTTGGACTTGGACGGCATGTTTTGATTGAGGGAACACGCTTATGGCGACAGCGCACTCAGGGCGCCGCCGCCATCATGGTTCATTAGTCAAACTGGGTAACATCGATCAGGCGATTGGCCAACGAAAGGTCGCTCTCGATGGGCACGAACTCGTCACCCACGTGCATGAGCTCCTCGTCACCCTTTGCCAGCAGCAAAACAATGGTGGGAGCATCGGGGTTGACGTACTCCTCGCGCGCCGCCTTGAACGCCGCATGCACAGCGGCTTCGCGATCGAGGATGATCTTGTTCGGCGTATCGTCGGGAACATGTTCGGCAAGCTCGCGACAGACCTTCATCGGGTCCTCGTGAGCCGGGTCCTCATTGGCAAAAATCATCAGGTCGGAATATGGTGCGGCCTCGCGCGGAAGCTGCTCGCGGCGCTCCTGCGCCTTGCCGCCGGCAGCGCCAAACACTGCGATGACCGGGCTGGCGGGAAACGCGCGCTTGACCGACGAGAAAAGCGAACGGAACGAAAGCTGGTTGTGCGCATAGTCGACGACGCAGATCACGCGGCCGTCCTTCGACTCCACGACCTCCATACGGCCCGGCACACGCAGTTTGGAGAGGCCCTTCTTGATGGCATCGATACCGATGCCGATCTCGCGCGCAGCGGCGATAGCGACCAGCGCGTTCTCCACGTTAAAGTCTCCCGCGATACCCAGCAGGACCTTCTCCCCCGCCTCGGACTCGTCGGCACACAGGCCATGCAAGTTGAACTCGATGCTAAAGCCGACCATGCGTACGTCGCTCGCCCACAGGCTTGCCTCGGGATGCTCGACGCCAACAGTCACCAAGCGCTCGGCCGTCGACGCTGCCTCCAGCACACGGTCGACCTCTTCGGTGCCCAGATTCACCACGGCGGTCTTTGCCTGGTCAAAGATCCTGAGTTTGCTCTCAAAATAATCCTCAAACGTGGGGTGTTCGATCGGCGAGATGTGGTCGCGGCCGATGTTGAGGAAGCACGCCACGTCAAACGGCAGATTCTCGACGCGTTGGTACTTGAGCGCCTGGCTCGAAACCTCCATGACCATGGACTGGCGACCGGACGTGCGGCAGTTGGCGATATGGCGCCAGACCTCGGGGGCCTCGGGCGTAGTATTGGTGCTCTCGTAGCACTCGATGCCATCGTCGGTACTCACCGAGCCGATCATGCCGCAGGACTCGCCCGCCGCTTTGATAATCGACTGGAGCATAAAAGCGGCCGTGGTCTTTCCCTTGGTACCGGTGATACCCACGATCTTGACGTCGTGGTCGGGACGGTCGTAGACCTCCGGCGGCAACAGGGCCATGGCCGTGCGAACGCTATCAACAACCAGCATCGCAGCACCGCTCTCCTGCGCCAGCGGCTCCAGAGACTCGACCAGTGACTCCTCGCACACAAATGCGACGGCGCCCGCATCGAGCGCCATGCTCAAAAACGCGGGCTTAAAGGCAGCACCTTTGCAGAAGAACACGTCACCTGCCGAGACCGCGCGCGAATCAAACGAGCAGCCGGTCACGGCACGCTCGTCAACCTGCTCTGATGCGCGCAGCTCGCCGCACACATCGAGAAGCTTGGCAAGCGTATCGACCGTGGTCACGGTCGCGGAATCCGAATGGTGCATCTTTCACCTTTCTCAGCCATTTGGCAGGGACGGTTTTATAGTAACTGAAACGCACCCACGCAAAAACGGCTCCCGGAGGAGCCGTTACGCGCAGGCGTTCGTCAGCCGAGGCTAGGCAGCCTGAACAGCGGGCTGGTCCTCGTCGATAAAGAAGCGCTTGTACCACACCAAGAACACGAGCGGCGTATAGATCTTGCGCTGGAAATCGCCCTTGCCCGCAAAGTGCAGATCGAGCAGGTGCATGAGTTCGTCGGTATTGAAGAACTCGCTTGCCCACGGCGCGGTGAAGTACTCCTTGACATAGTCGTACCACTTTTGCTCGCGCAGCCAGTAGACAATCGGCACCGGGAAGCCCACCTTGGGACGGGTGGCCCACTCATCGGGCAGCGACTTGTTGGCAGCGTGGCGGAGTACCTGTTTGTTGCCGTTCTCGTTGATGCGGTAGCGGTCGGGAATGTGCTCGGCGAACTCCATGACTTTGCGGTCCAGGAAGGGCACGCGCAGCTCCAGTGAGTGTGCCATGCACATCTTGTCGGCCTTGAGCAGAATGTCGCCCGGGAGCCACATGTTCATGTCCAGGTACTGCTTCTTGACCAGCTCGGGCTGACCCTTCACGCGCGCATAGATGGGAGCGGCAAGCTCGAAGGCGCCATCGCCGGTGTTGTACTCGGGCTTGAGCACGCCGTCGACCTCGCGCTCCGGCCATACCAGAGCCTGTCCCAGGAACGACTTCTCAGGGATCTCGGCACCCTTGACCAGGAAGTTATGTCCCTTGAAGTACGGCATATGCAGCGCCAGGTTACCGAGCGCGCGACGGATGGGCAGCGGCACCATCTTTTTGTACTTGCGGACCGGGACCGTGTCCTCGTAGTAGGCGTAGCCGCCAAAGAGCTCGTCGGCGCCTTCGCCCGAAAGCACGACGGTGACGTCCTTGCGGGCCATCTCGGCCAAGAACCACAGCGGCACGGAAGACAGGTTGGACTGCGGCTCGTCCATGTGATACTGGATATCCTCAAGCGCACCGAAGAACTCGTCGGCGGTAATCATCTTGCGGACGTTCTCGACGCCGAGCTTATCGGAAAGCTCCTTGGCGTAGTTGGTCTCGTTGAAGTTCTTGTAGTCAAAGCCCACCGAGAAGGTCTTGTCGGGCATGAGGCAAGCGGCGATGTAGCTGGAGTCGACGCCACCGGAGAGGAACGACGCGACCTTGACGTCGGCGATGCGATGGGCCTCGACGCTCTCGTGCACGACCTCGTCCAGCTCATCGACATACTCTTCGAACGGCTTCTCGACGGCAGAGTAATCGCAATCCCAGTAGCGCTCGATGTTCATCTTGCCGGTCGGGATATCGACGGTAAAGTAGTGCGCCGGCGGCAGCTTGTAGACACCCTCGAAGAAGGTCTCCTCGGTTGCCGAATACTGCAGCGTCATGTACGGACGCAAGGCCTTTTTGTTGACCGCCTTGTGGAAGTGCGGGTAGTCCAGGAAGCTCTTGATCTCGGAGCCAAAGAGCACGCCCGGAGCGCCGTCGCCCGCATCGGCCATGGGATAGTAGTAGAGCGGCTTGATGCCAAAGATGTCGCGGGCGCCAAAAAGCTTGTTCTTCTTTTTGTCCCAGATGACGAAGGCGTACATACCGCGCAGGCGATCGAGGACGGCCTCGCCCCACTCCTCGTAGCCGTGCAGGAGGCTCTCGGTGTCGGCGCCGCAATGGAACTTGTAGCCCTTGGCTTCGAGCTCGGAACGGAGTTCTTGGAAGTTGTAGATCTCACCGTTGAAGACAATGACGACGCTGCCGTCCTCATTGGCCATGGGCTGAGCGCCGGCCTCGGTCAGGTCGAGGATCGACAAGCGGCGGAAGCCGAGGGCAACGCGGCCGTCGATAAACTGACCGCCCATGTCGGGACCGCGATGGACGATGCGGTCCATCATCTTGGTGAGCACCTCGGATTGGTTATCCGTCCCACCGACAAAACCGACAAAACCGCACATATACTATCCCCTCTGCTGTTGCTGGGCATCAAATCGAATCAGTAGCTTTTGAGTATACCCGAGGGCGTAAAGAGGGGCGGAATGTTCAGGCAATCTCAACTGAATCAGCTCCGCTGTGACACGCGCGAGTTACCTTTAATGGATATGAGGTGAATGAGGCGATTGTTTTGCTATACTCTCTCCGCACGGGCGATTGGCGCAACGGTTAGCGCAGGTGCTTTACACGCACAAGGCTGGGGGTTCGAATCCCTCATCGCCCACCACTGAATTGGAAACGGTCCTCGCAAGGGGACCGTTTTGTTTGCGCCCATTTCATGGGATTCGAACCCGCCAGGGTGCGGAGCTGAGGAAACGCGAAGCGTTTTCCAGCGCAGCACGCGAGGAGCGGAGCGACGAAGCGGATGCGGGCGGCGCCAGCCGCACGCGACATCCCTCATCGCCCACCATTGAATTGGAAACGGTCCTCGAAAGGGGACCGTTTTTGTTTGGGCCCATTTCATGGGATTCGAACCCGCAAGGGTGCGGAGCTGAGGAAACGCGAAGCGTTTTCCAGCGCAGCACGCGAGGAGCGGAGCGACGAAGCGGGGCGCGGGCGGCGCCAGCCGCACGCGGACATCCCTCATCGCCCACCACTGAATTGTTAGGCCTCCGGCGATGGAGGCCTTTCCTTTTTCAGGCCCAGCGCATGGGATTCGAACCCGCCAGCACGTCTGTCACAAAGGCCGTGGTCAAAAAATGGCAAAAATGAGTACTGCTACTTTGTTTGCAACATATAAATAGACAGTATTTGCTTAAGTTACGCAACATATGTCCATTATAAGGGCTAACAGTTGAATCAAAATCGTGCTTTCATCGCCATTTCGACTTGCTATCTGGCCTTATTAGTCCAAAATTGCTGCTACCAAATCGGTAACAGTACTCATATTTGATGTTTTTTGACCAGCAGGTCTCCCTGCCTTAGCAAATCTAAGGCAAAACGGGCTCCAGACCGCTGAATCATGCCGCGTAGGGCACTTCCGCAGTCCGGAACCCGGTCCAAATTGAGTTATTGCGCCGCGTTAGCCCAAGACACCCGACAGAATCTCGATCAGGCTGTCCACGTCGGCTTCCTCGCAGACGAGCGGCGGCAAGAAACGCAGCGTATGCGCACCCGTAGCGTTGATCACGGCACCGGCGGTCAGCGCGCGGGCAACAACATCATGCGCGTCGCCCGCGGCATCATCCAAATCACAGCCGAGCATCAAGCCGCGGCCACGTACCTCGGTCACGTGCGGCAGCTTGGCGAGCTTTGCCTCCATATAGGCACCCACCTTGGCAGCATGATCGGCATAATCGCCGCGCACGAGCGCGGAGAGCGTCGCGGCACACGCCGTGATGGCCAGGCAGCTACCACCAAAGGTCGAGCCGTGGTCGCCCGGCTTAAACACGTCGGCAATCTCCTTCTTTGCCACCACGGCACCCATGGGCACGCCGTCGGCAATGCCCTTGGCAAGGCTCATGATGTCGGGCTCCACGCCATAGGTTTGGAATGCAAACGGCTTGCCGGAGCGGAAGATGCCGCACTGGACCTCGTCGGCGATAAGCACGGCGCCCACTTCGTGTGCCAGGTCGCGCGCTGCCGTCATAAACTCCTCGGTCATGGGGTGCACGCCACTCTCACCCTGGATCGGCTCGAGCATCACGGCACAAATTTCGCTCCCCAGCTGCTTAAAGATCGCACGCAGCTCGTCAACATCGTTGGGCGTGCAGGCCACAAAGCCACCCGGCAGCGGGCGGAAGCTGTCCTGCAGCCAATCCTGCATGGTGGCGGCAATGGTCTCGAGCGTACGGCCGTGGAAGCCGCCGCGCATGCACACGATAGTGTTGCCGCCATTACCGGCACGCTTGGCGTACAGGCGCGCAAGCTTCATCGAGCCCTCGTTGGCCTCGGCGCCAGAGTTGGCAAAGAAGGTCTCCCACACCTGCTCGTCCGCAGCCGGGGCACCAAGAGCAGCTGCCGTGGTCTCATCGCCGGCGGCAATGGCATCGGCAAGCACGCGCGCACCATCTACGTCGTCGTTAGCAAGCTTGGACAGCAGCGCCGCGACCTGTCCGCGCTGCTCGATGTAGAAATAGTTGGAGACATGCATGAGCTTTTTGGTCTGTGCCTCGAGCGCCGAGAGCACAGCCGGGTCGCCATGACCTAGGCTGCACACGCCGATGCCGGCAAGAAAGTCGAGGTACTCACGGCCATCGTCGCCGGTGAGCTTCATGCCGTGACCCTCGACAAACTCGACCGGAGAGCGGCCAAAGGTATGCATAACGTAATGGGATTCAAGCGATTGCTGAGCTACAAGTGACATGAGATGCCTTTCGTTGGGCGCCAGACGGCGCGGGGCTATGGGTGCAGGAATGGGGCGGCTGAGGGTCAGCTAGACCGTCTGAAGCTTCTCGACCTCGTCAAGGTTCTCGGTCAGACGCGCAGCAAACGTCGAAAGCGGATGCGGATGCGTATCGAACTCGTAAGCCGTCTCGGTGGAATGGATCACGGTGCCGACGCCGGCATCGGTCAGCAGCTCCAGGAGCAGCGAATGCGGCGTAGTACCGTTAATGATGTGGGCACGAAATACGCCGCCGGTAAGCGCATCGACGGCCGCACGCAGCTTGGGAATCATGCCCTTATCGACCTCGCCGCCGTAGAGCATTTCGTTAACCTCGTCGAGCGTTAGGTTGGAGATAAGCGAGTCCTTGTCGCTAAAGTCCTTGTACAGGCCATCGACATCGGTCAAAAAGATCGCCTTATGCGCGTGGAGCGCCGCGGCAACGGCACCGGCGGCGGTGTCGGCGTTGATGTTGAAGAAACCGCCGTCCTCCCCCGCCGCGACGGTAGCGATGACGGGGATGTACTCGCTATCGAGCAGGCGCTCGATATAGTCGGTGTTGACGTGCGTGACCTTGCCCACGCGGCCGAGCTCTGGGTCGAGTGGCTCGGCGATAAGGGTGCCGGCGTCGCTGCCGGACACGCCCACGGCCAGGTTGCCGTGGTGGTTGAGCGCCGCGACCAGCTCCTGATTGACCTTGCCGCCCAGTACCTCGCGCACGATGTCCATGGTGGCAGGCGTAGTCACGCGCTGGCCGTTCTTAAACTCGACGGGGATGTCGTAGTGGCTGAGCGCCTCGTTGATAGCCTTGCCGCCGCCATGCACGATGACGGGGCGCATACCGATGATCTTGAGCAAAACGATGTCGCTCATCACGTCGCGGCGCAGCTGCTCATCAACCATGGCGGCTCCGCCATATTTGATAACAACCGTCTTGCCGGTCAGGTTCTTAATCCACGGCAGTGCTTCGAACAGCAGCTGCGCGGTTGCTTCGTTGGATTCGCTCGAACGACAATCGCGTGCGAATTTCATAATCTGCCTCGTCTTTCGTATCGTTATCGCGCCGTGCTCCGCTGTCCGCAATCGCGGCAAGATGCGCAGCGTGCCTGGAATCTAGGAACGGTAGTCACCGTTAATGGAGATGTACTCGTGCGTGAGGTCGCAGGTCCACACGGTCGTTGCCGCGTCGCCTGCGCCCAGGTCGGCCGAGATCACGATCTCGGGCGCCTCGAAACGTCGTAGAGCCTCGTCCTCGTCAAAGGGAACAGTCAGACCATCGCGACAGACAGGCATGCCCATCATGTCGATGGAAACGTCTTCCTGATTAAACTTCACGCCGCACTTGCCGAGTGCCATGGCGACGCGGCCCCAGTTGCAGTCGTGGCCGGCGATGCAGGTCTTAACGAGCGGCGAGTTGGCAACGGCGCGAGCGACGATATCGGCCTCCTCGTCGTTCACGGCGCCGGTAACGTTGACCGTAACAAGCTTGGATGCGCCCTCGCCATCGGCGGCGATATTGCGCGCCAGGCTCTCGCACACCTCGTGCACGGCAAATGCCAACTCGTCGAAGGCATCGGAGCCCTCGACGATAGGCTCGGCATCTGCGGCAGCGGCGCCGGAGGCAAGCATGATGCAGGTGTCGTTGGTCGAGGTGTCGGAATCGACCGTTACCTTGTTAAAGGTCTGCTTGACGGTCGAGAGCAGCAGGGCATGAAGTGCCGCAGGCTCGACGGGGGCATCGGTAGTAATGACCGCGATCATGGTGGCCATATTGGGCATGATCATGCCCGAGCCCTTGCACATTCCGCCTACCGTATAGACATTGCCCGCATGACCCGCAGCCTCGCTGACATAGGACACGGCGTACTCCTTGGAGTGCGTGTCAGTCGTCATGATGGCGCGAGCGGCATCGGCGCCACCGTGGGCGGAGAGCGCCTCGTAGGCAGCAGGAATGGCGGTCTCAAACGTGTCGATCGGCAGAATCTGGCCAATCACGCCCGTGGAGGCAACCAGAATCTGCCGGGGCTCGCAGCCGATGACCTGCGATGCGATGCTGCACGTCTCGCGCGCGCATGCAAGGCCGGTCTCACCCGTGGCGGCGTTGGCATTGCCAGAGTTGACCGAAACGCCGGCGATGATACCGTAACCCTTGTCGGCACCGCCCAGGTTGGCACGGCTCACTTGCACGGGCGCCGCGCAAAAGCGATTGGTAGTAAACACGCCGGCACCGGGACAGGGTTTATCGGGCACGACGAGCGCGTAATCCAGACGCTCGGGGTTCTTGCGGAACCCAGCGTGGATGCCCGCAGCTTTAAAACCAGCCGCAGCCGTAACGCCACCCTCGACGGCGCGAATCTTGATATCAAACAGCTCGGTATTCATCGTCTTTATGACTCCTTATGTCAAACAAAAAACGGACATCGGTTGGTGCGCCATGCCAGTCGTGATCATGAGACCAGCTTAAGAGTGGCGCCCCACTCGATGCCCGACTACCAAATCGTTAACAATCGAATGTGCTACACCGGGCACGCCACTGTGGGCAAGCCTCGTCGCTCGTCAAAGCCAAAGACGATATTGGCGCACTGGACCGCTTGGCCCGCAGCGCCCTTGCACAGATTGTCGATGGCGCCCGTCGCCACCAGCACGCCCGCGCGTTTGTTGAACGCAAGGCCAATCTGGGCGGCGTTGGTGCCGACGACCGAAGCCGTCTTGGGCTGCTGGCCGGCATCGAGCACGCGCACAAAGGTGCGTCCAGCGTAGAACTGCTTGTAATAGTCGACGACATCCTCAAGAGCCAGGGAGTCGATGGCCTGCGGCGTGAGCGGCAGCGTCACCGTGGAGAGCAGGCCGCGCTTGAGCGGTGCCAGATGCGGGGTGAAGACGACGCGATCGGTCAGGCCAAGGATTTGCTCAATCTCGGGCGTGTGGCGATGCTTGTCCACGCCGTAGGCCTCCAAGTTCTCGTCAGCGCTGCAAAAATGCGTACGAGCATTGCAGGACTTGCCGGCACCCGTCACACCGCTGATGGCATCAACGATCACGGGGCCGCTCTGGGCAACCCAGCCAGCGCGCACGGCGGGCGCGGCGGCAAGGCTCGTTGCGGTGGGATAGCAACCGGCGCAGGCGACCAGCACGGGTTTGCCGTCGGCATGGTCGGATGCGGCGGTCTCCAAGTCCCGGCAGAATAGCTCGGGCAGGCCAAAGGCACGGGTCTTGAGCAGCTCGGGGCTCGTATGCTCGGCGGCATACCACGTCTCAAAGACGGACGCGTCGTTCAGGCGGTAGTCGGCCGAAAGATCAAAGCAGGAGACGCCCGATGCAAGCAGCGCGGGCACCTGTGCCATGGCAGCCGTGTGCGGCACGGCAAGAAAAACCGCATCGCAGCTCTTAAGCTCGGGGGCGTCATGCGTGGTGAAAACCAGATCGCTCACGCCAGCAAAGCTCGGATACACCGCGGACAGCGGCTGGCCGGCATCGGCGTTGGACGTAATGGCAACAAGTTCAAACTCGGGATGGCCGAGCACGAGGCGAATGAGCTCGGCTCCGGCATATCCAGCCGCGCCGACGATTCCAACCTTTAAAGACATATCAGACTCCTTGTCTGCGATTTATGCACCGATGCGCATTTCGTAGCGGTCGTTATGAAGTGGGTTGAAACTTTAGCACCAAAAGATGCATGAACACGTAAATGGCTTGCATATTCATGCATTGAAACATTCCCGACACATTCGCTTGAAGGAATTGACAAATGGAGCGGGCCCCGTATTGACCGGCGCTCCTAACGGCGTCGGGCAATACGGGGCCCGCCCATGCGAAAACCAAGTTGTTAGGATGAGCCAGCTGGCTAGAGCTCGACCGGCACCCATTCGTCGTGATTGCAGATAAAAGCCTCGGGATCCTCGACGCTAAAGAAGACGAGCGTGGGGTCGTTAGGCCCCTCATAGTGCTCGCCCAGGCGCTCTAGATGCTTCCACCCGGCTTCGCGCATTTCGTCTAAAGCCCGGTCATCCAAGCCGGCACGCCCGCGCAAGATGAGCCAGCCATGGCCCGGCCACCAACTCGTGGCCTCAAAGCGCTGATTTTGCAGCAGCTCCTGCCACACATCCTTGGTGCGCGCCGTTACAAACCACAGTTTGCCGTCCTGAATCTGTGCAAACGAGAACGGACGCACATGTGGCTGTCCGTCCACGCTCGTCGCCAAATACCATGCCGGCACCGACGTCAGATACTCCAAAACCGTATTCAATCCGTCCACGTTTCCTCCTGTACTAGCTAGTTTGGGAACCTGGTTTGTGCGAGCTAGAGCTCCAGGCGCTCCTCGCTGCCGTCGATATCACAGAAGCGCGCGACAATATTGCGGACCGAAAAGAAAGCAAGGCGGCCGTCGTTGGCACTCTCGTGTTCCTCGCCAATGCCCACCATGTGCTTAAAACCCGCTTGACGCACCTTGTCGCTCGCAACTGCGTCGTCCTCAAGTGCGGCTTCGCCGGTCAATACGATCCAACATTCCCCCGGCTTCCAGCCCGAGAGCTCAAACTTGGGATTCGCACTCAGCTCCGCCCACACATCCTTGTCGCGCGATGTGCAAAACCACAGCTTACCGTCATCGACCATGGCAAACGAAAACGGCCTCACGCGAGGCTGATGCCCGTCGCTTGCATCGGTCGTGGCCAGATACCACGCCGGAATGCGCCTGAGATACGAACAGGCGCGCTCAAGCTGAGCTGTGCGGTCGTTGTCGGTCATAGGGACCCCTTTCCTGCGCTCGAATCGCGCCTAAACAAGTTGAAGGTTGATGACGATGACGCAGATGAGCAGCAACGCCGTCACCACCGCCGCCAATGCATCGCCGCGGCCAAACGTAAGTGCATGCAGACGCGTGCGTCCCTGTTCGCCGTGATAGCAACGCGCATCCATGGCGGCCGAAAGCGTTTCGGCATGACGGAACACGCCCGTGAACAGCGGAATGGCCACACTGCCGAGCATACGCACGCCGCCGAGCGGGCCTCCCGTCACGCGCGCACCGCGGCTCGCCTGCGCATCGGCCGTCTGCTTCATCTCGGTAGCGAACTGCGGCATAAAGCGCAACGCGATACCCATGATCATGCCGAGCTCATGCGCCGGAAGCCCCACGCGCGCAAACGGTGCGAGCAGACGCTCAAAGCCCGCGGTGAGGTCGAGCGTGGGGGTGGTGAGCGTAATGGCGCTCATGCCGGCCATCATCAGGGTCAGGCGGCACGCCATAAACGCCGCAGAACGCAGTGAGCCCTCGCTTATCTGCAAAAAGCCGAGCTGCCACAGAATGCGCCCACTCTGATCGGTAAACAAGTTGAGCACCGCGACCACGACGACGATTGCCAGCAGCGGCGCCATCGATGATAGGACCCGGCGCAACGGCACCCGAGACACGGCATAGATCAGCACAACGAAAATTGCGACCGGGGCCAGTCCGCGGAAGCCACTGACCGTGAGCGTCGTGATCAGAAACACAAAGCCCAAGAGCAACTTGGTTCGCGGGTCCAAGCGGTGGATTGCACTATCGCCGGGATAGTAACTGCCAAACGAAAACGCCTCCATCAGCAGCCCTCCTCTCGCGCGACCGTCTTGGATTTAGCAATGTCCGCGACGTTAGAAGGACCGTCCGAGCGACCGATCAGCAAATCTACCAACTCGTCGGCCAACGACTCAACCGTATAGAGCCCGCCGCGACGCAGCGGCACGCCCGCTTCCGCGAGCGCCAACGCCATGCGCTGAGCAGCAGGTACGCCCAAGCCGATCGACTTGAGCTCATCGGCATGCGCAAACACCTGCACGGGGGTTCCCTCGGCAAACACTGCACCTTCGTTCATCACGACAATACGGTCGCAGCAATTGGCCAGGTCATCCATACTATGCGAAACCATGACAACGGTCAGGCCATCGCGGTGAAGTCGATCGATAAGCTCAAGGAAATCCCTGCACGCAGCCGGATCGAGCCCCGCCATGGGCTCATCGAGCACCAAGACTTCGGGCTCCATGGCGAGCACGCCGGCGAATGCCACACGTCGTTGCTGACCGCCCGAAAGCTCAAAGGGACTCTTGCCGCCGACCGTGGAAAGGTCGAGGCCCACGCGTGAGAGCGATGACTCGACACGACGGTCGACTTCATCTTGCGGCAAGCCAAGGTTATGCGGACCAAACGCCACGTCCTGCGCCACGGTTTCGGCAAACAGCTGACGCTCAGGATATTGAAACACCACGCCGACCTTGGCCTTAACCGCGGCGGCGTCTTTCTTGTTTGACAGATCAAGCCCCAGCGCGCGAACGGATCCCTCCTGGGGGCGAATCAAACCGTTGAGATGCTGGACCAGCGTCGACTTACCCGAACCGGTATGACCTGCCAAGCCCAGGAATTCGCCGCGACGCACCGTCAGCGATACATCGCGCAGCGCCCACGGGCTGCTGGGGTCGTTTCCCCAGAGAGCCTGTTTGTTCGATGAACCCTCGGCGGCCGAGCGCTTGTGCCAACGGCGACGCTCGCGGGCGCTCAGCGAATAACTGTACGAAACATGGGATAGCTCTATGACGGGCTCCGACGCGTTGCCCTCGTTGTCTACCGGAACAGTGCCGTCAGCGATTTCCAACTGGGATGCGGAAGACTGCCCCACGGTGCCTGCCCCACTTCGCTCGGCATAAGTCTCCACAACCTCGGCAACCATATCCGCCTCACGCACCTGCGCGCAAACGGGTACGCCCTTCTCACGAAGTGCCCTACCTAGACAGCACGACGCCGGCATATCCAAGTTGAGCTGCGCAAGTTCGTCCGCCCGCGTCAAGATTTCCTCGGGCGTACCGAGCATGGCAACGCGCCCCGCCCGAAACACCGCGACACGATCGGCCTCGGCAGCCTCTTCCATAAAGTGCGTAATCATCACGATGGTCATGCCACGATCGTGGAGCGCACGGCAAGCCTTCATGAGGCCCTTGCGTCCACGCGGATCGAGCATCGAGGAAGCCTCGTCCAATATGAGCACGCGCGGTTCCATGGCGAGCACGCCGGCAAGCGCCACGCGCTGCTTTTGGCCGCCCGAAAGCGCGTGGGTCTCGTGGCGCTCAAAGCCCACCAGGCCCACGCCCTTCAGTGCCTCGCGTACGCGCTGCGCAATTTGCGCCGATGGCACGCCAAGGTTTTCAGGACCAAACGCAACGTCATCTTCGACAAGCGTTGCTACCAGCTGATCATCGGGATTCTGGAATACCATGCCCGCGGTCGAACGAATGTCGTAGACCAGCTCGGGGTCGGACGCATCCATGCCGTTGACGCGTACCGTGCCCGCATCGGGCTGCAACAGTGCATTCAGATGCTTGGCAAACGTCGACTTGCCCGACCCATTGCCACCGAGGATGCAGAAAAACTCGCCATCCTCGATGTTCAGATCGACGCCGTCGAGTGCCGGTGCGGCACCGTCATAGCTAAAGGAAACGCCCCGACACTCAATCATGCGCGGCCTTTGACCTGGTCCTTTTTAGGCGTGATGAGGTTGGAGACCGCCTTGTACACCACAAGCGTCAACACCGAGTTAAGCACGGTCTTGATAAGGTTGAACGGCAGCACGGCAGGAATCATGAGCGGGGCGATCACATCGACCGAGCCATACCAGAACCATACGCCAATGGTAAGATTTGCGACCATAGACAACGCCGTAGCGGCAATAACGCCGAGCACCAGGCCAATCACGGCACCCTTATAGGTATGCATCTTCTGGTAGACGATAGCCGCGGGCAGAATGTAGCCCAGCGTGGCAACCAGATTCATAAGCGCGCCGACCCAGTCACCCGTAGTGAGCGCATGGATAACGATCGCCATGGCTGCAACAGCGGTACCAGCACCGGGGCCATACGCAAATCCGCACACCATCGCCGGCACCAGCGACGGGTCGTAGGTCAAAAACGGCGCCGAAGGAAGGATGGGCAGCTGCACGTACATAAACAGGGCGCCCAAGGCGCACATCAACGCCATGGTAACGAGCTGTTTGGTGCTCCACCTATTCGTGTTCTCAAAATGGATATGCTGCGACTGTTCAGACATAAGATCACCTGCCTCTTTCATCCGGACTCTAACCGTTGGTACTGGGGTCTCACCAGTTCAGCCGGCATGCGAACCAACACACGCACGGGTCGCGGACTCATCGGCTCGGTCGCAGACGCCTCGTCTGCGCCACGGCACCCCTTTGGCACCGCCCGATTTACCGCCAGTGGGGAATTCCACCCCGCCCTGAAACAGCAATTGCAAGTGTAGCACGGGCAGGTATTCGCGCAAGTATGCCAAGGATAATTTGTGGTGGGGATCAGTTGCCGTAACAACCACGTTCCCCACCCATCCCAAAGTAACGCGCCTTTCGCGCAAAGCGCGAAACAGCGAAAGGAACACGTATCCCTATCAACCACGTCCTTCTCCGCCCGCCGACCTCAAGGCCGTAAACGCAGGGAATCCGGGGGCGGGACGGGGGTTTCTCTCCGGAACATTCCGCACACTGATATTTTCTGTATTGAAGACGTCGATGATGCACCCGTATACCATTGACGTCGACACCATCAGATGCGGACCGCGCGGTGACCCCACATTCCGCTGGCGCCCACAGGGCTGCCCT
>CABURU010000008.1 GCA_902494085.1 uncultured Collinsella sp. | reverse complement strand
GGCGTCGCCAAGGACTTCGACTTCTGCGACATCGACACCTTCGACATGTCCGACCCGGAGGCCTACGCTCAGTACGACTGGTCGCTCTACGGCACCGTGATCAACTGCGGCGCCTACACCGCCGTGGATAGGGCGGAGACCGCCGAGGGCCGCGCGACCGCCTGGAAGGCCAACGCGACCGGCCCCGCCCTCCTCGCCCGCACATGCTCTGATCACGGGATCACCCTCGTCCACGTGTCCAGCGACTACGTCTTCGACGGCACCGCCGAGGTGCATGACGAGGACGAGCCCCTCAGCCCGCTGTCCGTCTACGGCCAGACCAAGGCCGCCGGCGACATCGCCGTGGCCGGGTGCCCGCGCCACTACATCATGCGCTCCAGCTGGGTCATCGGCGAGGGCCGCAACTTCGTCAAGACGATGAAGGGCCTGTCCGACCGCGTCGCCGACCCCGAGGACGGGCTCGAGCAGGTCACGGTCGTTGACGACCAGCTGGGCCGCCTGACCTTCACGCGCGACATGGCCGAGGCCATCTTCCACGTGCTGGGGACGCACGCCCCCTACGGCACCTACGACTGCACCGGCTCCGGCACCGTCAAGTCCTGGGCCGATATCGCCCGCGCCGTCTTCGAGGCCGCCAACGGCAACGGGGACAGGGTCGTGCCGGTATCGACCGCCGACTACTACGCGAGCGCCGAGGGCCCCGTCGCCCCGCGCCCGGTCCACTCCGCGCTCGACCTGTCCAAGCTCGAGGCTGCCGGCTTCCACATGCCCGACTGGGAGGAAGAGCTGGGGGAGTACATCAAGACGCTCTAGCCGCTATTAACTTTTCGAGAGTAAAAGCCGCCGTTCTTTAACGGCGGCTTTTCTTGTTGGTGGCTATCTGCGCAGTGGTGCCAATAGTATTTTGCGGAAGATCTACCTCTCGCTTGGCATGGAAGTAGGGTGGCCGGGCTGGTCGTCGTAGGCGTATTTGCTGTACACGTTGACCTCCCACTGCTTTTTTTCGACCTTTGCTACAGAATCTAGGATGAAGCCGGTCGCAAGGCTCAGGCCGCACAGGAACATAAACGAGGCGGCGAGCATAGCGGTGGGGAAGCGCGGGACGAGGCCGGTCTGGAAATATTCGACAACGATGGGCATGCCCAGGGCGAGGCCGAATACCGCGAACAGAAGCGCAACGAGGCTGAAGAACTTCAGCGGGCGGTAGTCCTTGAACAGCGTGCCGATCATCGCAACGACTTTAATGCCGTCGCTCACGGTGTTGAGTTTGGACTCGGAACCCTCGGGACGGTCGCGGTACTCGATGGGCACATCTTTGATGCGCCAGCGGTGGTCGACGGCGTGGATCGAGAGCTCGGTTTCGATCTGAAAGCCCTCGGAAAGCACTGGGAAGGTTTTAACGAACGGGCGGCTCATGGCGCGGTAGCCTGTCATGACGTCATCGAAGCTGTAGCCATAGATCCACTTGATCATGGCGCGGACCAGATTATTGCCAAAGCCGTGGAAGGCACGCTTGTTCTCCTCGGCGTAGGTGCCGTTGGAAAGGCGATCGCCTACGGTCATGTCGGCCGTGCCGTTAAGGATGGGCTCGCAGAGGGCCTTGGCCGCCTCGGCGGGGTAGGTGTCGTCTCCGTCGACCATCAGGTAGCAATCGGCGTCGATATCGCGAAACATCTGGCGGCACACGTTGCCCTTTCCCTGACGGGGCTCAAAGCGGACTGTGGCGCCGTGCTCGGTGGCAATGCGTGAGGTATCGTCCGACGAGTTGTTGTCATAGACATAGACCGTCGCCTGCGGAAGCTCGCGGTGAAAGTCGTCGATGACTTTGCCGATCGTGAGCGCTTCGTTGTAGCAAGGGATGATGACGGCGATGGATTCAGAATTCACTTAATGCTCCTTATACATTCAATCCTAGAAAGTATAGCCGTTTGGGCCTGGCATCCTAAGATGTGGGTTAGTTCTCCAGTTTTGTTGCGCGAATCGTTTGCATGGCCGTCGGGTCTATACTGTTCGTTTGTCAACGATTACGAGTAAAGGAGTTGCATCCGTGTCGGATCAGACAAAGCAACAAGAAACTCGCAGTCTGCCTGCGACGTTTGCTAAGAACGAATTTGAGAAGGACGCGTTTATCCTTCGTCAGCTGGTTACCAAGGATTTTAAGATCAAGTATCGCCGTAGCGTTCTGGGCGTCGCATGGTCGGTGCTCAACCCGCTGCTGATGATGATCGTCATGGCCATCGTGTTCTCGACGATTTTTGGCCAGGGCCGCAATGGCTCAATGACGCCCGAGATGTACCCGCTGTACTTGATCGTGGGTAACATCACCTTTGCCGTCATGTCTGAGTCTACTAACCAGGCCCTGACGTCGATCGTGGGCGCTGCCCCTCTGCTCAAGAAGGTTAAGGTGCACCGCTGGGTTTTCCCGGTGCAGAAGGTGCTCTTCTCGCTGGTCAACTTTGCCTTCTCGCTGGTCGCCGTCGCCATCGTCATGCTGTGGTTCCGCGTTATGCCTTCTTGGCACCTGATTCTGTTGCCGGTTTGCCTGCTGCTGCTTATGTGCTTCTGCATGGGCCTGGGCATGATGCTCTCTGCCCTTACGGTCTTCTTCCGCGACGTTATGCATCTGTGGAGCGTCGTCATTACGGCGTGGACTTACATTACGCCCATCTTCTGGACGACTGACTATATTGCGCAAATGCCGCATCTCGTGCGTATCTTGATGTATGCGAACCCCATGTTCAACTACCTGCAGTTTATGCGCGATATCTTCCTGTTCCAGACTACGCCCTCGCTTATGACGTTTGGTATGTGCGTCGCTTGGGCGGTTCTTGCGCTTATTATTGGCTATACCGTGTTCCATAAGTCCGAGCGCAAATTTATCCTCTACATCTAAGGAGTGCTGTGATGACTGAATCTGTTGTTGATTACAGCGAGCAGCCTCTGGCTGTCGAGGTCGACGACGTCACCATGATCTTTAACATGGCGTCCGAGTCGCTGACCAACCTCAAGGAGTACTTCATTAAGCTTGCCAAGCACGAGCTGTTCTTTGAGGAGTTTAGGGCGCTTAAGCACATCTCGTTTGATATTCATCGCGGCGAGGTTGTGGGTCTGGTCGGCACCAATGGCTCCGGCAAGTCTACGATGCTCAAGATTATCGCTGGCGTTCTTGAGCCTAGCGAGGGCAGCGTTAAGGTGCACGGTAACATCGCGCCGCTGATTGAGCTTGGCGCCGGCTTTGACCCCGAGCTGACCGCCCGCGAGAACATCTATCTGAACGGCGCCCTGCTCGGCTATACCAAGGAGTTCATCGACGCCAACTTTGACGGCATTATCGAGTTCGCTGAGCTGCAGAACTTTGTCGATATGCCGCTTAAGAACTTCTCTTCGGGCATGGTGGCGCGTATCGCCTTTGCAATCGCGACGATTACCGAGCCCGATATTCTGATCGTTGACGAGACGCTGTCCGTCGGTGATGTGTTCTTCCAGCAAAAGTGTGAGGCCCGCATCCAGCACTTTATCCAGAGCGGCGACGTGACGGTTCTGTTCGTTTCGCACTCTATGGAGCAGGTTGAGCGCATCTGCCAGCGTGCCGTTTGGATTGAGAAGGGTGACCTTCGCATGGACGGCCCGGTCGATGAGGTCTGCAAGGCGTACCGCGAGCAGTTCAACTAGGTTATAATTACTTGCGCCTGACAGGCTTGTGCTTGCTTGGGCGTGCGGTTATTTGCTCCATTAGCTCAGTTGGATAGAGCAGGGGACTTCTAATCCCAAGGTCGACGGTTCGAATCCGCCATGGAGCACCATCGTTTATTAAGCCCAGACCGCTTGGTGGTCTGGGCTTTTTTCATCTTGTGTGTTGCTGGAGCCGAGCGCGAGCAAGCCGCTGCTGTTTGTTGGGGTTGGCATTTTACTTTTCGAGATGCTCTTTCAGCAGCTCCAACGCGTGGGCGTAGCCCTTCAGGCCCTCTCCGGTGATGGTGGCGAAGCAGGCCAGACGGGCGTAGCTCACCTGGCGGAAGTCTTCGCGGGTCTCGACTGCGCTAATGTGGACCTCCACAGCCGGGATGGCGACGGCTTTGAGCGCGTCCAGGATGGCCACGCTTGTGTGCGTGTAGGCGGCCGGGTTGATGACGATGCCGTCGACCTTTCCGTAAGCCTCCTGGATCTTGTCGACGATGCTGCCCTCGTGGTTAGACTGGAAGACCTCGACCTCGTCGAAGCCCTGTGCGGCGCCTGCCTCCTGGCAGATCTGCACTAACCGGTCGTAGTTGTCGCTGCCATAGATGCCCGGCTCGCGAATGCCGAGCATGTTGAGGTTGGGGCCATTAATGACGAGTGCTTTCATGGTTGCTTCCTTTGCGATTGCAAAACCACCACAAAGGTGCCTGCCCCCTTTGTGGTGGTTTTGGTTAGAGAGCGGGTGGGAGGGTGTCGAGGAGGGCATGGGCGGTGTTGGCGGCGCAGTCGCGTGAGTCGATGATGTAGTCGGCCCAGGCGCGGTAGCGCGGCATACGCTGCTCGGCCAGCTTGTCGATGCCGTCGCGCGCGGTGATGGGGCGGCCCTTGTGGGCGAGCTCGTCGAGCTTGCGGTTGAGCATCACGATTTGGCTGTTTTGGTGCAGCAGAGGGTAGTTCTCGTCGCGCGTAACCACGCCGCCGCCGGTGGAGAGCACCAAGCCGCTGCGCTTGGAGATGTCGGCCAGCGCTGCCGTCTCCTGCTCGCGGAAGGCCGCCTCGCCGCACTTGATGATAAAGTCGGCGCTGGGCATGCCCAGGCGCTCCTCGAGGGCGCGATCGAGATCGATGTGCTCGCGGCCCGTGAGCTGGGCGATCTGCTCGCCCACGCGGGTCTTGCCCGAGCCCGGCATGCCGATCAGCGCGATGTTCTGTTCGCGGCGTGACAGGCGCTCCGTTACGTCCAGGATCCTCTCGCGCGGGGTGGTTTTGCCGGTATAGCGCTCGACAGCTTGTGCCGCCTGGGCAACAAGCATAAGCAGGCCGCCGATGCAGGGGATGCCGCGGCGCTCGGCCTCGAGCATCAGGCCCGTGCGGGCGGGGTTGTAGACAATGTCGATGACGCCCTCGAGCGCATCGAGGCCTTCGAGCGTGCAAGGCGCGTCGGGGCAATGGGGGAACATGCCGGCGGGCGTGCAGTTGACGAGTAGGGAGGCGTCGGACTGCTGCGCGATATTGTCGTAGTTGACCTCGCTCGTGCGACCCACGGGTACGACGATGGCGCCCATGTCTCCCAGCACCATACTTGCCGTGGTGCCGGCGCCGCCGGTGGCACCGAGCACGAGGACCTTCTTACCGGCAACCTTTACGCCCAGCTCTTCGACCAGGCATTGGAAGCCAAAGTAGTCAGTGTTGTCGCCGCGCAGACGGCCATCGGGCAGACGCGTGATCGTGTTGACGTTGCCCATGCGCTCGGCCAGCGGACTCAGCTCGTCCAGGTATTCCATGACGGCGCGCTTGTAGGGGATGGTCACGTTGGTGCCCTCCCATTCGTCGCCGGTCATAAAGGCCTGGAGGTCCTCGGGCTCGCGCTCAAAGCGCACGTACTCGAGCCCCGCGAGCTCTTTGTAGATGGTCGGGGTGTAGCTGTGGCCCAGCACGCGGCCCAGCACGCCGTAGGGACGGGTTGCAGCGGAATCGATCATCTAGAGTACCTCCGTGTAGCTGCCAAAGTAGGTGAAGTTCTCGCACACGTCGTCGATGGAATCGAGCAGGTCGTCGAGGGCCTTGCTGCCAAAGGGGCAGTCCAGGTCAAAGTAGAACATAAACTCAAAGTCGTGCCCGGGGATGGGACGGCTCTCGAGCTTGATGAGGTTGATGTTGAGCGCATAGAAGCGCTCGAGCACGCGGTAGAGGGCGCCCGGCTCGTTGGCCGTGGTGATCATGAGCGAGGTGCGGTTGGCGCCGGGGTAGACGCGCGGCTCGCGGCTGATGACGACAAAGCGCGTGTAGTTGTTGTCCGAGTCCTGGATGTTGGGCTCCAGCACCTCCAGGCCGTAGAGCGCCGCACAGCTGCGCGAGGCGATGGCGGCGACATCGGTGCGCTCGGAGCTGGCGACCATCTCGGCCGACATGGCCGTGTTGGGGTACTTGGTGGCGTGCAGGCCGTGGGCCTCGATATAGCCGGCGCACTGGGCAATGGCTTGGCCATGGCTGTAGACCTCGCGTATGTCCGCGAGCTTGGTGCCGGGCTTGACGAGCAGGTTGTGGTCGATCTTAAGGCGCAGCGAACGCACGATGTGGAAGTCGAACTGGGCGAGCAAGTCGTAGACGGCGTTGACCGAGCCGGCGGTGGAGTTTTCGATGGGCAGCACGCCAAACTCGCAGAAGCCGTCGCGCACGGCGCGCATGACGCCCTCGAAGGTCTCGAAGAACGCGATGTCGGGTACGTCGAAGAGCTTGCACGCGGCTATCTGGCTGTAGGCGCCTTCCACGCCCTGGCAGGCGACGGTGGCCGTTTGGGGGAAGGGCGTGTCAAAGGCTGCGGCCGTGGCGTGGGCCTTTTGCGACACTGTGATGCCCATGAGCTCGTTGATGTAGCGCTGCTGCTCGGCCTTGCTCATGCTCATGAGAAGACGGAACAGGGTGATGGTCTGCGCCTCGTAGCGCTCGGGCGCGCGGCCGGCAAGGTTGTTGAGCTTGGAGCGCTCACGGGCGGGGTCGAAGACGGCCTTGCCCATCTCGATTTTTGATTTGGCGACCTCGGTGGCAATGTCCATGCGCTCGACAAAGCTGTTGAGGAGCGTGGTGTCGATGCCATCGATGGCTTGGCGAATATCGGCAAGGTCCATGGAGGCCCCTTTCGCGTAATGGCAGAGTTGACGGGCAACTCAGGTGAGTCGGGTTAGAGCTGGCCTGCGTCCTCGAGGAGGGCGTCCCAGATGGCGAGCGCCGCGGCTGCTTCGGCAACGGGGACGGCTCGGGGGACGATGCAGGGATCGTGACGACCGTGGACCGAGAGCTCGGCATTTTCCATGGCGTCCATGTCTACGGTCTGCTGCTCGCGGCCAATTGAGGGCGTCGGCTTTACGGCCATGCGCCACATGACGGGCGCGCCGGTCGAAATACCGCCAAGGATGCCGCCGGCGTTGTTGGACTCGACCGCAATCCCGCCGGTCTCGGCGTCGATGCGATACGGGTCGTTGTTCTCGCTGCCGCGCATGGCGGCCACGGCAAAGCCCATGCCAAACTCCACGCCCTTTACGGCGGGAATGCCAAACGCGATTTGCGCGATGCGGTTCTCGATGCCGTCGAACATGGGGTCACCGATGCCCGCGGGAAGCCCGTAAATGCCGCACTCCACGATGCCGCCGATGCTGTCGAGCTCGTCGCGCGCGGCAAGAATCTCCTCGCGCATGCGGCCGGCTGCGGCGGCGTCAATGCACGGCAGATCGTTCGTAAGGATTGCCTTGCGGTCGGCCTCGCGATAGACCATATCGTCCATCGGCAGGTCGGAGATGCCGCCGATCTGCGCGACGTGCGCCATGACCTTGATACCGCGGGCCTCGAGTGCCTGCAGCGCAATGCCGCCGGCGATGCATAAGGGGGCCGTTAGGCGGCCGGAAAAATGCCCGCCACCAGCGACATCGTGCATGTTGTGATACTTCACGCGCGCAGGGAAGTCCGCATGTCCGGGACGGGGCTTGCGGCGCAGCTCGGAGTAATCATTGGAGCGCGTGTTGGTGTTCTCGATAATCGCGGCGATGGGCGCGCCGGTGGTATGTCCATCGATCACACCGGCGATGATATGCGCGGCGTCGGCCTCGCGGCGTTTGGTTGCGGTCTCGTCGCGGCCGGGGGCGCGACGGTCGAGGAAGGCCTGCAGCTTCTCCTGGTCCACGGCGATGCCCGCCGGGATGCCATCGAGCGAGCAGCCGATAGCGGGGGAGTGCGATTGGCCGAAGATGCTTAAGTGCAAGACGTTGCCAAAGGTCGAGGACATGCTATTCCTCCTCGAGTGTGACCTTGCCGCCCAGCAGGCGGTAGTGGTCGAAAAAATCGGGATAGGACTTGTTGACGGCCTCGGCGCCGTGGATCACGACCTCGCCGGTGGCACGGCTCGCGGCGATGGCGGCCATCATGGCGATGCGGTGGTCGTTGTGCGAATCGACCTCGCCGCCGGTAAAGGCATCGACGCCCTTGATGATGAGGTCGTCGCCGGCAATACGCACCTGCGCGCCCAGCGCGGTGAGCTCGCGGGTGGTGGTGGCCAGGCGGTCGGATTCCTTGATGCGCAGGCGGGCGCAATCGCGGATAAAGGTGCGGCCCTGTGCCAGCGAGGCCACGGCCGAGATAACGGGCACCAGGTCGGGAATGTCGTAGGCGCTCATCTCAAAGCCGGCGAGCTTGTCGGACTGCACGGTGGCGGCGTTCGTGGAGCGCACGATGCGGGCGCCAAAGCGCGAAAGCGCGGCGAGCACGTTGCGATCGCCCTGTGCGGAGCTCAGCGACACGCCCTCGACGGTGATGGGGTCGGAGCCGATGGCGCCGGCACACAGCCAAAAGGCGGCGTTGGACCAATCACCCTCTACGGCTACGCTGCCGGGCGTGCGGTACGAGCCGCTGTTCACGCGGAAGTTCGTGACCTCGGGCTGGCCGTCCTTGGCCGGAATACGCTCGACGTTGACCTCGACGCCGAAGGCCTTCATGGCCTGGATCGTCAGGTTGATGTAGGGGCGGCTCTCGATAAGGCCAGTCACCTGCACGCAGGAGGGCTGGGCCAGCAGCGGGGCCGCCAGCAGCAGGCCGGAGATATACTGCGAGCTCACGTTGCCCGGAAGCACAAAGGTGCCCGGGCGCATGCGTCCACTCGTCTTGAGCGGAAAACCGCCCAGACCCTGTAGGTCGCAGCCGGCGGCAATGATCTCGTCCGAGAGCGGGGACAGCGGGCGTGCGCCTAGGCGGCCCTGTCCCACAAAGGTTGCCTCTGCGCCCAGCGCGCAGGCGACGGGCAGCATAAAGCGGAGCGTGGAGCCGCTCTCGCCGCAGTCGAGCGTGCCGCCGGCAAGGGCCTTGAGCAGGCCGAACTCAATGCTCTTCATGGTGGGGTGGACCTGGAAGCCGTCCTCGACGGTCTCGATGCGGGCGCCGAGCGCCGTGAGGCAGCGGACCGTGGCCTCAATATCGGCGCAGGTGGTGTTGCAGGTCACATGCGTCTCTCCGTTGGCAAGGGCAGCGCAGATGATGAGACGGTGCGCCATCGACTTGGACGCGATGGCGGGAACGGTGCCCTTAAGCGGGGACGGGGTGATGCGGGCTAGCATGCGGATGCGTCTCCCTTCTGGCCGAGGCCCTCGGCAATGAGTTCGTGGAAAGTGGAAAGCGGCGTGCGGTCGATGCTGCAGCGGCCAATGCCGTGCGGAATCACCAGGTCGATGGTGTCGCCCGCGCGCTTCTTGTCGTGGAGCGCCTCGGCAAAGACGGCATCGGCATTGAGGTCGCAGCGGGTCTTGAGGCCGTGGCGGGCGCAGAGCTCCTCAATACGGCCGGGCAGTGCAGCATCGCAAACGCCGTGCAGGGCCGCGGCGCGCGTGATGATGCCCATGCCGATCGACACGCAGTTGCCGTGTCCGAGCTCAAAGTGCTCGCAGGCCTCGACGGCGTGTCCGGCGCTGTGTCCAAAGTTGAGCAGCTTGCGCTGGTTGGTTTCGTGCTCGTCGGCGACGACCACGGCGCGCTTGATGTCGATGTTGCGGGCGATGATGAGTGCTACGCGGGCCACATCGCGGTTGAGCAGCTCCAGCGTGAGCGGGGTCTTCTCCAGCTCGGCGAAAAGCTCCGGGTCGGCGATCACGGCGTGCTTGACGACCTCGCCGCAGCCGTCGGCGAACTGCTCGGGCGTGAGGGTGGCCAGGCACCCCACGTCGGCGATAACCACGCTCGGCTGCCAAAAGGCGCCGGCCAAGTTCTTGCCGGCAGCCAGGTCGATGGCGGTCTTGCCGCCCACCGACGAATCCACCATGGCGAGCAGGCTCGTCGGGATCTGCACAAACTTGCAGCCGCGCATGTAGGTCGCGGCCACAAAGCCCGCCACATCGCCCACGACGCCGCCGCCGAGCGCCACGATCACGTCGGAGCGCGAAAGCTCGTGCTCGGCCACAAACTCCAAAATGGCAACATAGGTTTCGGCGCGCTTATGGGCCTCGCCGGCCTCGAAGGTGCAGATGCTCACCTCGTAGCCTGATGCCTCCAGACTCTGCTTAACTGGCATCTGGTAGAGCGGGCCCACGTTGGTGTCCGTCACGATGACGGCCTTGGTGCCGCCGGCAGTGGCGCGCACGAGCGGTCCCGCCTGCTCCAGCAAAAACGTGCCTACATGCACCTGGTAGGGGCGTGCGGTGTCGATATCGATGGTAATCGCCATAAGCTTCGGTCCTTTCGACCTGGCGTGATAGGTGGTCTAGTGGGAGGCCTCGTCGTCGAGCGCGCGCTTAATGCGGTCGCCCTCGGCAAGGAGATTCTCCAGATAGCGCTGGTCGCGGTCCTTAAGGGCGCGGCTGTAGGCGCCAAGCGACTCGATCAGATGGTCGATCTCGAAGGCGAGCGCGTTGGCGTCGTCGATCATGAGCTCGGACCACATTTGCGGGTTGAGGTGCGCCACGCGGGTGAGATCGCGGTAGCTACCGGCCGAAAAGCCGTGGTGGACCTGGGCGGTCGGACTCTTTACGTAGGCGTTGGATACCACGTGCGCAAGCTGACTCGTGAAGGCGATGACGCGGTCGTGCTCGGCGGCGCTGGTCACGCTGAACTTGCCAAAGCCCAAGGGGCGCACCATCTCGCGCACCTGGCCCAAAAGCTCCAGCTTGAGCGCATCGTCCACTGCGGGCGGCACGAGCACGAGCGGCGCGCCCTGGAACAGGTCGGCGCGGGAGTGCGCATAGCCCGAGTACTGCGTGCCCGCCATGGGGTGCGCGCCCACAAAGTAAAAGCCGTGCTCGCGGGCAAGCTCAAAGGCCCGCTCACACACAATGCCCTTGACGCCCACGGTGTCGATCACCACAGGACCCATGATGGCGTCGGTGTCGGTGGCGTCGGCGAGTGCCTGTGCATGCGCCTCGAGCCACTCGATGCAGGCCTCGGGGTAGCAGGCCAGGACGATGATGTCGCATTCGCCGAGTGTCTTGTCGTTGAGCTCTCCGGCGACAGTGCCCATGCTGGCGGCCGTCATGACATCGTCATCGGGGTCCCAGGCCAGCACGCGGACGCCCGCCTGTGCATAGCCGCGGGCAAAGCTACCGCCGATGAGGCCCAGGCCGACGATACCGGCGCACTTGGGGCCGCCCTGGTTAACGCGCGCGTTTCTCACCGTACCCATGGGTTACTCCATGGTCTCTTGGCAGACAACCTCGCGGATGGCTCGGATGCGGCGCATGGTGTCGTCGAATTGATCGGGGGTGAGGGCCTGGGCGCCGTCGGACCAGGCGCGGCTCGGCTCGTCGTGGACCTCGATCTCCAGGCCGTTGGCACCGCAGGCGGTCGCGGCGAGCGCCATGGGCTCAACGTAGCGGGTGTAGCCGGTGGCGTGGCTGGGGTCGGCGACGACGGGCAGGTGCGACAGGTGGTGCAGCACCGGCACGGCGTTGAGGTCGAATGTGTTGCGTGTGCGGGTCTCGAAGGTGCGGATACCGCGCTCGCACAGGATGACGTTGTCGTTGCCCTCGCTCATGATGTACTCGGCGGCCATAAGCAGCTCGTCGAT
Source organism: uncultured Collinsella sp. (assembly GCA_902494085.1). Lineage (GTDB taxonomy): Bacteria > Actinomycetota > Coriobacteriia > Coriobacteriales > Coriobacteriaceae > Collinsella. The sequence goes on along the minus strand of CABURU010000008.1, from coordinate 49,882 downwards.
CGTGCCGGACATGCCGCGCTTGAGCAGGATCGGGGTCTTGGTCTTGCCGACCTCCTTGAGCAGGGGGAAGTTCTGGGCGTTGCGGGCGCCGATCTGCATGACGTCAATCTTCTTGTCCAGGAAGACCTGCACGTCGCGTGGGTCCATGATCTCGGTGACGATCGGCATGTCGAGTTCGGCAGACGCCTCGCACAGCAGGTCGAGGCCGGCGGGACCCATGCCCTGGTAGGCGTAGGGGGAGGTGCGGGGCTTGTAGGCACCGCCGCGCAGCATCGTGGCACCGGCGGCCTTCACGCGGCGGGCGATGCGGATGAGGTTCTCGCCCTCGACGGAGCACGGGCCGGCGATGACCTGGAACTGATCGCCGCCGATCTTGACGCCGTGGCCGCAGTCGATGACGGAGTCCTCGGGGTGGAACTTGCGGTTGGCACGCTTGAACGGCTCGGAGACGCGCTGCACGCGCTCGACGACGTCCATGGACTCGAGCAGGAACGGGTCGATCTTGGTCGTATCGCCCACCAGGCCGATGATCGTCTCGTTCTCGCCGCGCGAGACATCGGTCTTCAGGCCCTTTTTCTCAATCCAGCTAACGATATGGCTTACGGCCTCGTCGCTGGCGCTCTGCTTTAAAATTGCAATCATGGTGTGCCTCTCACCTCGATGGGTAGCCCTTGCAAAAACGGCCCGCATCGCGAGCCGTATATATGGTGCATGAGAGTTTATACTATCTGACTCGCTTTTGCCTTCTAAAGTGGGCCGTTGCACCGCGTCTTCCTCGGAATTGCAAAGCTTTTTCTTTTATTTTGATAGCCCGTGGTGCACTTGGGTATAATGTCATACGTTGGCCCTATTAGCTCAGGGGATTAGAGCGTCTGCCTCCGGAGCAGAAGGCCGTTGGTTCGAATCCAACATGGGGCACCATCGAACGTAAGACCGTCCGAACCTCGCATGGTCCGGGCGGTTTTTCTTATACCGACGCGACGTGATGGGACGTGGTATGGCAGCAACGGATATCGAGCGCGGACTCTCGACCGCCGAGGTCGAGGAGCGCATCGCCGCCGGTAAGATCAACCGCAACATGGAGCTCAAGACCAAGTCGGTCAAAGAGCTCATCATCGAGAACCTCTGCACGCTGTTCAATTTGATCAACGTGATCTTGGCGTTCCTGGTCATTTTGACCGGTTCGTTTAAGAATCTGACGTTCCTGTTCGTGGTGTTCCTCAATACCGCTATTGGCGTCATTCAGTCCATGCGTTCCAAGAAGATGGTCGATAAGCTCACGCTGCTGACCTCCAAGAAGGCCATCGCGGTGCGCGACGGCGCCGAGGTGGAGCTCGACTTGGACCAGATCGTGCTCGACGACATCATTCGCCTGGGGCGCGGCGACCAGATTCCCGCTGACGCCGTGGTGGTTTCGGGCGAGGCGCTCGTGAACGAGAGCCTGCTGACGGGCGAGAGCGACCTTATTAAGAAACAGCCCGGTTCCGAGCTCATGAGCGGCAGCTTTATCGACTCGGGCCTGCTGCGCGCCCGCGTGATCCATGTCGGCGCCGACAACTACGTGGCCAAAATTAATAACGAGGCCAAGTACGTCAAAAAGGTCAATTCCGAGATCATGAACGCGCTCAACGCCATCGTGCGCTTTGCGAGCATCATCATGATCCCGCTCGGTTTGGCGTTGTTTGCCTCGAGCGTGAGCGAGCTGTGGGATGCCGCGGGAACCCCGGGCGATAGCGCGCTTTCGTGGTGCTTCTCCGAGCTGCTGGCTGGTCATGTGCCTTCGTCGGCGCTACTGTCCACGGTGGGCGCCCTGCTGGGCATGATCCCGCAAGGCCTGGTGCTGCTGACCTCGTCGGTGCTCGCCATCGCCACGGTGCGCCTGGCCCGCCGCAAGGTGCTGGCGCAGCAGCTCTACTGCATCGAGACGCTTGCTCGCGTCGACGTGCTGTGCCTGGACAAGACGGGCACCATCACGTCGGGCCGCATGGAGGTCGAGGGCACGTATCCGCTGCCGGTTGAGGGCGTGAGCTTAGGCGCCGGCTCCGACGAGGCGACCGTTCCCGTCGATACCACGGTGCTTGATTTTGCGCTGGCTAACGTCGCGCGTGCGACTTCGGCCGATGCCAACGAGACCTGCCAGGCGCTTCTCAACTATTACGCCGATCGCCCGGTCGAGGTGTCTGAGCCGCTGTCGGTCATTCCGTTCTCGTCCTCCAAAAAATGGAGCGGCGCGTCGTTTGCGCAGGGCTCCTATGTGATGGGCGCCGCGCAGTTTGTGCTTTCGGAGCGTGTGTTTTCGCAGGTCGAGAACCGTGTCGCCGAGCTTGCCGATACCTGCCGCGTGCTCGTGGTGGCGAGCGTGGACGGCTTTACGCCCGATGGCGATATGGTGGGCGAGGCCGAGCCCGTGGGCTTTGTGACCATCCGCGACGAGATTCGTACCTCGGCGGCCGAGACCATCGGCTACTTTAACGAGCAGGGCGTGACCCTCAACGTGATCAGTGGCGACGACCCGCGTACGGTGTCGTCGATCGCACGCGTGGTGGGCGTGCCGGGGGCGGACGCTTATGTGGACGCCACGACGCTCGATACGCCGGCCAAGCTCGATGCCGCAGTGGACCGCTACCATGTCTTTGGTCGTGTGACCCCGCAGCAGAAGCGCGAGCTCGTGCAGGCGCTCAAGCGCCGCGAGCACACCGTGGCCATGACGGGCGACGGCGTCAACGACGTGCTGGCTCTCAAGGAGGCCGACTGCTCCGTTGCCATGGCGGCCGGCTCCGATGCCGCGCGCAACGTGGCCGAGATCGTACTCGTCGACAACGACTTTGCCTCGATGCCCGCCGTGGTGGCCGAGGGCCGTCGCTCCATCAACAACCTGCAGCGTTCGGCGTCGCTGTTCCTGACCAAGACGCTGTTCTCGATGGGCCTGGCCGCGCTGTGCATCGCGCTGCCGCCGTACCCCTTCGAGCCCATCCAGATGACGCTCATTAACTTCTTCTGCATCGGCGCGCCGGGCTTTGTGTTGGGTCTGGAGCCCAACAATGCTCGCGTGAAGGGGTCGTTCCTGACGAACGTACTCAAGCGTGCACTGCCGGCGTCGATTGCGGTCATTTTGGCTGCGGCACTCGATATCTTTGTGGCGCGCGTGTTTGGCTTTAGCCAGCTCACGCTGTCTACGATGTGCCTGCTTACGTCGTGTGCGGCGAGCGTCAGCCTGATCTGGCGCATCTCGCAGCCTCTCACGCCCCTGCGTGTGGTGCTCTTTGTGTTTGTGGTCGCCGGCATCTTGGTGGGCGTTATCGGATTCCCGGAGCTGCTGTCTATTGCCAACCTGTCGATGGGCCAGATGGTTATCTTGGCTGTCATCGTGGTCTTTACCTGCTCGGTGTTCTTTAAGCTCGCCACGATGATGGATTCGCTCAAGCCGCGTCGTCGTCATGCTGCAACTGGTTTTGGCCGCGGTGTGCGCGTCCACCTGGGTCGCGGTGGCGGCAAGGTGAGCTCGACGGGTTCGACGGCCGAGCGTTTTGCCAAGCGCTTCGCCGCCGACATGGCGCAGCGCCGCGAAGATCGCACCGCTCGCGAGGCCGAGGCCCGCGCACTCGAGGGCGTGGCCCAGGCCCAGCCCAAGAAAAAGAAGAGTACCGGAGCCAAGCGCTCTCGCGTGACCAAGTCCGCCCAAGGCATCAAAGTTTCGATGCCAAGCAAAAAGAAGAAGTAACTACGCGCCCTGGCGATGTTGAATTGGTGCCTTGCTCCTGTGGGGCCGTGGCGATGTTATGCTCTAACCTCGATTGTTTGAATTGCTTCGAAAAGAGGATGCCGTGATCTGCCCGCATTGCCTTAAGACTATCGAGGACGGCGCCTCGTTCTGCCCCTACTGCAACGCCTATGTGGGTCTGGGCGATGGCCCCGAGCACACCGAGTTCGTGTTCTGTGAGGGCTGCGGTGCCCGTCTTTCTCCGCATGATCGTACGTGCCCCAAATGCGGACGCCCCGCTCCGTGTATCCTCTCCGAGGACGCGGCCGCATCCGACTTGGCTGCGGGCCGCACGGCGGGTTTTCCGCGCCTAACGCAAGAGCAGATCGATACCGAGGTGCCGCATGCGCCGGCCTCTGCCGCTGCGGTGCTTTCGGACGCCGCCGATCCTAACGAGACCTGCGTGCTGCCGGCTTTCGATAAGGATTTCGGTATTCCCAAGGTCGATATTCCCACACCCGTTTCCCTGCATGACGATGCTCAAAAACCCAAGCGCAAGGTGCACCCCGACGAGGACGCCTATCACAAGCACAAGCGTCATATTCCCAAGCCGCTTATCGTCATCGCGGTCCTTGCCCTTGTGTGCGGTGGTGCCTATTGGTTCGTGACGACTGATCCCATGGGTGTCATGCCTGGCTTCTATGACCAGTTTGGCCAGGCCGCGCAGACGACCTTCCCTACGCGCCAAAAAGGCGAGGCGACTGAGGACGATACCAAGCAGGACGATTCTGCCGAGGTGGTCCAGGAAGAAACCGTGCTGACCGATGATCAGCTCTATACCAGGCTCGACGGTCTGTATCAGACCATCGTGTCCTACGGTGACGAGGACCAGATCGGCGAGGTCATCGATTCCTTTAACAACGGCTATCTCCGAACGCCGCTGTCCACCCGTCAGGAGCTGTCGCAGAGTGCCTACGCCCTGCGCGACCAGATCAAAAAGACGCAAGATGAGCTCAACAACCTTAAGTATCAGGACGATACGGTCTATGCGGACGACATCGCCCACTTAAAGCAGCTTGCCGAGTGGATGTATGAGCGCGTCGACGTGATCTGCCAGAGCTGGGATATCTCGCTGGCCATTCCCGATGGCGAGTCGATGAGTTCCCACCAAAGCGAGATCCTGGCGCCCATCGCGCAGGGCGGCAACAGTGCGCTGAACCAGTACGACGCCAATGTCGGTTCCTGGAAGCCGCAGCAGCGTTCCTAAAATTAGTTCGCTATAGTCGGCATAACCTACGTGCGCAATTGATGTAAGCCCATGCTTATTGCTACAATTCGTACAAATATGCTTTAAACGCACGAGGAAGGAACCACATGTTTGGTTTTAAGAAAGATCTCTACACGCCCGAGTATCAGCTTGCCGGCGACGAGTGCGCCGTAATCGAGACGTCGAAGGGTACCATCAAGGTCAAGTTTGACGGCGAGGGCGCCCCCATCCATGTGGCGAATTTCTGCGAGCTTTCCACGATGGGCTTCTATGACGGCCTTAAGTTCCATCGCTATGTTCCCGGCTTCGTCATTCAGGGCGGCGACCCCAATACCCGCGATATGTCCGGCGCCGACGTCGCTGCCGGTCTTGAGGGCCCCGACGGCATGCCCGGTACCGGTGGCCCCGGCTACTGCATCAAGGGCGAGTTTGCCACCAACCCGCGCAACAGCCATGTCGATGGCGCCCTTGCCATGGCACGCTCCATGGACCCCGATTCCGCGGGTTCGCAGTTCTACTTCTGCCTGGGTGCCCAGCATAACCTCGATTCCGGTTACACCGTCTTTGGTACCACGGTCGAGGGTCTCGATGTGATTTCGCAGCTGCGTGCCGGCGACGAGATCGTCCATGTCGAGATCGTTCACGAGTAAAGGGGACTTCCTTGAATAGCCAGCTGATCCAACAGGGCCGCGCCGCTTACCGCGCGGGTGATTTTTCCGCTGCAGCCCAGATGCTTGGGGCGGCAAAGACTCCCGATGAGATTATGGGCGAGGCCGATCACCTTCGTGGCAACGCCTTGATGCACTTGGGCATGTATGCCGAGGCCGCCGAGGCCTACGCCGCCGCCCTCAACGACGGCACCTACGGCAAGCGCGGCGCGCTGCTCACCAATCGCGGTAAGGCGCTCGCCGCCGTGGGCGACTACACGACGGCCGCTCAGGCGTTCTCTGCTGCTACGCAGGATGCTTCCTATGCCACGCCGTTCAAGGCCTATCTGGGCCTGGGTAACGCGCTGTTCCAGTCGGGCGACTATGCCAACGCGGGTACTGCCTTCCGTCAGGCTGCCATCGACGGCGCCAATCCGGCTCCTGCCGCCGCACTCGGCGAGCTTGGACGTTGCTTCATTAAGCTCGGCCGTCCGGCGGATGCCGTGGAGACCTACCGCACGGCTATCGACTTTGCCGGTCCCCGTGACGACACGCGTGCGCTCAACGCCGGCATGGGTCAGGCGCTTTCTGCCGCCGGCCGTCCCTCCGACGCACTCGACGCCTTTAACGCCGCTACTGCCGATGGCATCTACCAGCTCACCTCCGAGCAGGCCGATGAGCTTGCCCGCGTGCACGATTCGCTTGCCGCGCTGTCTGCCCAGACGGCTATGGCCACGGCTCCGGCGCCCGCGATGGACGCTCCTGTCGTCGATCCGCTCGATCCTACGGGCGCGACCGGTCAGTTTATGCCCGATCCCTCGGACACCGGCTTCTTTACGCTGTCCGAGTCCGAGATGGTCCAGCAGGACCGTCAGGATCGTAAGCAGGCCAAGGTCCGTCGTCGCCATCGCCACACGGGTCTTAAAGTCTTCATCGTGCTGCTTCTGCTCATTTTGATCGCCGCGGGCGGTCTGGGCTTTGCCTACACGCGCGGCTTTGGCTTCCCGTCCCAGGAGTCTGTCGTTACCGATCTGTTCCAGGCTGCCGGCGACGGTGACACCGCAAAGGCCGAGTCTTGCCTGGCCTCGAGCCTGTCCGAGGACGCCAAGTCGATGATCATCTCCTCGATTCCGCAGGGTGCCACCGTGTCTGTCGAGGGCATGGATCAGTCCATGACCGAGACGACCGCCAAGGTGAAGGCATCGCTGTCCAAGGGCGGCGAGCAGGAGTACACCGTCAAATTCGTGCGCTCCGACAACCATATCGGCTGGGCCGTTTCCTCGCTCGATATGGATTTCTCGGCTGCTGACAACCAGTAGTGACCTTATGGGATTTAGCTTTGCCCGGCGCTTCACCGCAAGTGAGGTGCCGGGCTTACGCTAGTATGATGAGCTAGTAGTTTTCCAGCAATCATCCAACACATCAGGAGTTGCGTTGTTTTCTTTGATGGATATGTTCTTCGGTAGCTATGCGGGCGATCTTGCCATCGACCTCGGCACCGCAAATACGCTTGTCTCCGTGCGCGGCAAGGGCATCGTCATTCGCGAGCCCTCTGTTGTCGCCATCGACAAGAACGACGAGCGCATCCTGGCGGTCGGTATCGAGGCAAAGCGCATGCTCGGCCGTACGCCCGGCAACATCGTGGCCGTTCGTCCCCTGAAGGACGGCGTCATCGCCGACTTCGATGTTACCGAGGCCATGCTCCGCTACTTTATCGACAAGGCTTCCGAGAAGCGCTATCCGTGGACCCCGCGTCCGCGCGTTGTCGTCTGCGTTCCCTCCGGCGTCACGTCGGTCGAGAAGCGTGCCGTCTTTGAGGCCACGATTCAGGCCGGCGCTCGCCAGGCCTATCTGATCGAAGAGCCTATGGCCGCCGCTATCGGCGCCGACCTGCCCGTCGAGGAGCCCACCGGCTCCATGGTCATCGACATCGGTGGCGGTACCACCGAGGTCGCTGTTATCGCTATGGGCGGCATCGTCGTCTCGCAGTCCATCCGTATTGCCGGTGACGAGTTCGATCAGGCCATCCTCACGCACGTTCGCGATGCCTACAACCTGGCCATCGGCGAGCGTACGGCAGAGGACATCAAGATCAAGGTCGGCTCCGCCGTGCCGCTCAAGGACGAGCTCGACGTCGAGGTCAACGGCCGCGACGTGATCACCGGTCTGCCCAAGACCGTGCGCATCGAGAGCGAGGAGATCCGTCGCGCACTCAACAAGCCGCTTGACGAGATGGCCAAGGCCGTCAAGGACGCACTCGATGCCACGCCGCCCGATCTTGCCTCGGACCTTATGTACTACGGCATTTTGCTGACCGGTGGCGGCGCGCTGCTGCGCGGTCTCGACGTGCGCCTGCGCGATGAGACCGGCGTTTCGGTCAACGTCAGTCCTACGGCGCTCGATAACGTCGTTAACGGCTGCGCCCGCGTGCTCGAGGCCAATGCGTTTGATGGTGGCTTCGTCCAGACCAATGCTTAATTTCCAAAAGGTGGATTCCATTTGGCACGATCTTCGGGTTTCTCCACAAATCTGAATACCAAGCGACAATCAACGGGTATGCGCCCGTTGATTGTTTTCAGCCTGATTTCGGTGTTGCTGCTCACGTTTTACATCCGCGAGGGCGAGGCAGGACCGATTCATGCCGTGCGTTCGGGCGTAACGACGATTACCTCGCCGGTGCGCTTTGTGGGTTCGGCTGTGGCGGCTCCCTTCAATGCGATCGGCAACGTGTTCTCTAACCTTACGGCGTCGCAGGACACGCTTGACGAGCTTAAGAAGCAAAATGAGGAGCTGACCTCTAAGGTTGCCGAGCTCTCCGAGGCTCAAAAGACTGCTGAGCGTCTGGAAGGGCTGGTCGGCCTGCAGTCGACCTATAACCTCAAATCGACCGCTGCTCGTATTGTCGGTGCCTCCGGCGATGCCTGGACTTCGACCGTTACCATCGACAAGGGCTCTGCCGACAGCCTTACCATCAACATGCCCGTGACGAGTTCTGCCGGTGTTATCGGCCAGATTATCGAGGTATCGGCCAAGAGCTCTACCGTGCGCTTGATTAGCGACGAGAACTCGGGCGTGTCCGCCATGGTGCAGGACACGCGCGCCCAGGGCATGCTGCAGGGTCAGGCTGACGGCACGCTGCGTCTTGAGTACGTGAGCGTCGACTCCGATGTTAAGGTTGGCGACATCATCGTGACCTCGGGCATCGGTGGCGTGTTCCCCAAGGGTCTACCGCTCGGCACCGTCTCGTCGGTTGAGAAATCGGCAAACGATGTGTACTACACCATTGTGGTGCGCGCTCAGACGACGGCCGAGAACAACGAGGAAGTGCTGGTCATTACCTCGCTGACCGACGAACAGTCGGCCTCGGATGAGGACGTGAGCACGGCCAACAGCACGCCGCAGGGAACGTCGCGCGATGCTGCGACCAAGACGAAGGACGAGAGCTCGGATGACAGTTCCGACACGTCCGAGACGACCGATTCCGGCTCGAGCGAATAGGGGGCATGTCCATGGATCTACACGAGCAGGGGATGAGCTCCCGCACGTTTGTAATCGCCGCCATCGTGTGCGTGCTGCTGCAGGCAGGCCTGGCACCGCAGATCTCCATTGCGGGCGGTCGCGTCAACTTCATGATTATCTTGGTGTGCCTAAGCGTGTTCTCTGGCGACCCGACCCGTGCCGTCGTGTGCGGTTTTTGCAGCGGCTTGTTTTATGACCTGTCCGCTGCCGTGCCGGTGGGCGTTATGTCGCTCCTGCTGACCGTGGGTTCTTTTGCCCTGGTGCACAGCGCCGTCGGTCAGACGGGCGGTACCCCGAGTGCGCGCGGCGTCACTGTGGGCGCCTTCGCGCTCGTCATTAATGTGATCTACAGCATCATCTTGCTGTTTATGGGTTTGGAGACGAGCTTTGTTGTGGCGATCTTCGGCCATGCGCTGCCGTCCTCGATCCTGACGGGTCTGGTTGCCATTCCGTTTTTGATGTCCGGTGTCGTGCCGCAGTCCGGCTATGGATTCTCCGCACGTGGCGGACGCCAGACGGGTATGCGCTTTAAGCCCAAGACCCGCAAGCTCAAATAGGGGAGGCCCGTAGATGTCTTCCCAGTTGACGGTTATTATCGCCGGTATCGTGCTGGTTGTGGCCATCGTGGTCGCGCTGGTCATCATGCGTCGTGGCGATTCCCGTTTTACCTACGATACGCAGCATGGAACGGCCCCGCGCGCCACCGAGGGCGAGGGCAATACCGCGGCGACCGCCTTTAAGGGCCGCTTTTCCATCCTCACCACGGGCGTAGGCGCGATGTTTGCGGCGCTTGCCATCAAGCTGTGGGGCATGCAGATGGTCTCGTCGGACTATTACGAGAAGCAGGCCAATAGTAATCAGACTCGTACCGTTACCACACCCGCTGTGCGCGGCCGCATCCTCGACCGCAATGGCGTGGCGCTTGTCCAGAATCGTCCCTCACTTGCTGTCGTGGCCTACCGCGACCTTGCCGAGGATGAGGTTTTAGTTCGCCATCTTGCCAACGTGCTCGGTATGCCCTACGTGGCGGTTCTGCGCAATATCCAGGACAATACAGAGGGTGCCCAGAGCCTGCATACCATTGCGACGGACGTCCGCCGCTCCACGGTTGCCTATATTCAGGAGCACGCCGGCGAGTTCCCGGGCGTCAAGATTGCCGAGCGTACCGAGCGCCAGTATCCGTATGGCGAGACGGCATGCCATATCTTGGGCTATACCGGCACCATTACCTCCGAGCAGCTCGAGGCTCAGAATAAGAAAACCTCTGGCGATGATGATGCTTCTGCTGGCAAGATTACGTACCAGTCGGGCGATATCGTGGGCCAGGCGGGCGTTGAGAGCTACTACGAAAACCTGCTGCAGGGTATTCGTGGCGAGCAGACCGTCAAGGTCGATGCCTCGGGCAATGTGACCGGTCAGGCCGGTGCCGTGCCCGCGAAGGCCGGCTCCGACATTAAGCTCACGCTCGACCTTAAGATCCAACAGGCCTGTGAGACGGCGCTGGCGAGCGCTATCGAGCTTGCCAAGACCACTGGTTACAGTAATGCCGGCAACGGCGCTGTGGTGTGTCTCGATCCCAACAATGGCGAGATCCTGGGCATGGCGAGCCAGCCCAAGTTCGATCCGTCTGTCTTTATCGGTGGTGTCTCAAATGACGTGTGGACCGAGCTCAATGATGACAAGGGTTCGCACCCGCTGCTCAACCGCGCCATTAGCGGACAGTACATGTCGGCCTCGACCATCAAGCCGCTCTCGGCACTGGCCGGTCTTGAGTTTGGAACCTACACTCCAACGCAGACAACCAACTGCACGGGCTATTGGACGGGCCTGGGCAAGGCTTGGGGCAAGCGCTGCTGGCTGACGTCTGGCCACGGCACCATGACGCTGCAGTCGGGTATCGCCAACTCGTGCGACCCCGTCTTCTATGACATGGGCAAGGCGTTCTTTTATGACGAGCAACATTCCGAGGGCCTGCAGGAGGTCTTTCGTCGCTGGGGCCTAGGCAAGACCTGCGGTATCGATCTGCCGAGTGAGGGCGCGGGCCGTATTCCCGATGCCGAGTGGAAAGAGTCGTACTTCACCGACGCATCTGCCGAGGACCGCAGGTGGAATGCCGGCGATATGACTAACATTGCTATCGGCCAGGGCGACATCCTGGTGACGCCCCTGCAGATGGCGTGCGCCTATATGGGTCTTGCCAACGGCGGCAAACAGTACGTGCCTCACGTGTTTTTGTCTGCCGTGTCGCGCGATGGCGACGGCGATGCCTATAAGTACAACGGCAAGGGCAAGAAGAAGCGCCTGGAGGCCAAGATCAACAGCGATTCGGATTTGGCTCTTGTTCGCAACGGCATGCACGACGTGATTTACACGGCATCGACGTCCCTGGCGGCTCACTTTGGCACCCTGACGCCGCAGGTATACGGCAAGTCGGGCACGGGCGAGAAAAGTGGCGAGGATGAATACGCGTGGTTCTGCGCCTATGCACCGGCCGATGACCCCAAGTATGTCATCGCTACCGTCCTGGAGCAGGGCGGCGGTGGCTCAGATACCGCGATGCATGTCGTGCGCGACGTGCTCGGCGTGATTTATGACGAGCCCGATACCTCTTCGGCCTCGGGCGATTCTTCGGTTCGATAGGAGGTTGCGATGGATTTTTCTCCGGCGGATCTGTTCCGTTCAACCAAGACCGGCTCTCGCAGCAGCCTGGACCGTGTCAACAAGCAACTTTCGGCCTCGCGCGGCACGTTTCGCCAAAAGGTGCATATCGGTGTGCTCGTGGCTACTGTGGCCCTCGTCGCCTACGGTGCCATCATTATCTGGTCGGCTTCGCAGTTTAAGGCCGACGCTTCGTTCTCACGCCATCTGCTGGGAATTGGAATCGGTACGGTGCTGGCGGTGCTGGTCTGGCGTACCGATCTGCGCGGTATTTCCAATTTCTCGACGGCGTTGCTCGTCATCGACCTGATCGTGATCCTCTCGCCCAAGATTCCAGGTCTGTCCTATACGGGCGGTCTGGGCATGACGGGCTGGATCAAGATTCCCGGTATCGGCTTGACATTCCAGCCGGTTGAGCTTGCCAAGCTCATCACCATCTTCTTTATTGCTACGCTTGGCTCGCAGTATAACGGTCGCATCGATACCGTTCGCGACTACGTCAAGCTCTGCGGCATGCTGTCCATTCCGTTTTTGGCCGTCGTTGCCATGGGCGACCTGGGCTCGGGCCTGGTCGTGCTTGTTTCGGGCGCCATCGTCATTTGTATGAGCGGTGCACGCCGCGAATGGGTGCTGTCGACCCTGGCCCTGCTCGTGGGCCTGGTGGCCCTCGTTCTGGCGCTTGATTCGGTCTTTGATTCGTTGCTCGGCCACGATGTGCTCATCAAGCAGTACCAGATGAACCGTCTGACGGTCTTTATCGACCCCGATAATGCCGATTCGGACGATGCCTACAACCTGCAGCAGTCGCTTATCGCCGTTGGCTCGGGCGGCTTCTTTGGTAAGGGTTTGGGCCATGCGACGCAGTCGGCCGGCGGCTTTCTGCCTGAGTTCCACACCGACTTCGTCTTCGCCTTCCTGTCCGAGACCTTTGGCTTTTGCGGTTCCTTTTTGCTCCTGTGCCTCTACGTGCTGTTGATCTTTTCGACGATTCGCGTCGCCTTTAAGTGCGAGTCCCTGTTTTTGCGTCTTTCGTGTGTTGGCATCGTTGGCATGTGGGCGTTCCAGACCTTCGAAAACATCGGCATGTGCATCGGCATGATGCCGATTACCGGTATTCCGCTACCGTTTATTAGCTTCGGTTCGTCTTCGATGATGATTCAGCTGCTGACGGTGGGTATCGTACAATCCATATGGCGGCATCGTTCGGGCGCCGCGTAACCGCTGGAGGGGTTTGCTATGAAAATTCCCGTAGATAAGCTGACCCGCGCTTTTAAGATGGGCGCGTCCGTTAAGAAGGATTCCGATACGCCGGTGCGCGTCTCGGTCTATCTGGATTCGTCCGCCTCGCGCTTTCTGGCCGAGACGGTGCGTGACGCCTTTGTGCCGCAGACGACCTCGGGCATTGTGCGCGTCGAGCGTCTGGGGGAGGAGCGAATTGCTCCAAAGACCGATACCGATGTGGTGCTGGTGCTCTCGTGTGGTTCCGACCGCTTGGAGAGTGCCGTGCAGGAGCTCGTGATCGCCGGCGCGCCCGTGTGCGTGCTTGCCGAGTCTGCTGTGGAGGTGCCGTTTATCGAGGAGTCCACGCCCATGCTCGGCGTGGTGGCGGCAACCGATAAGACGTATCTGCTCGAGACGCTTGCCCGCTGGATTCTCGATCGCACCGACAAGGAAACGGCTTTTGCGGCGAACTTTGCCTTCATGCGCATCGCGGCGGCCAATCGTATCATCACCTCGTGCGCGCTCACCAATATGGCGACCGGTGCGCTGGTGTTTTTGCCGGGCGCCGATTATCCCGTTATGGCGCTGGCGCAGGTGGGCATGCTCTTTGAGCTCGCTGCCGTCTTTGGACGCGGCATTAAGCCTGAGCGCGGCTACGAGGTCGCTGGCGTGCTTGCCGGCGGTCTTGTGATCCGAGCGGTCACCCGCGCACTTGTCAAGCAGACGCCGCATATTGGGTTTGCCGTCAAGGCGCTCACTGCTGCCGCGGGCACCTATGGCATGGGCCGTGCGCTCGTTTCGCTCTACGAGCGCGATGTCGACTACAGTCGTGCCAACGAGGTGGTCACTGCCACGTTCTCCCGCGTTCGCGATCTGGTGACCACGGTCGCGGGCGCTACCCGTCCTATGGCGTCCTACCAGGACGCATCCGATCTCGCAGCTTAGGGGTTTTCCGTTGCGCGTTGCATACCAAGACTGTTTTCATTTAATTGAGCCGCTGCTCGCCAAGGTCGAGAAACCGAGCCGCTATATCGATCACGAGTGGGGCACGCTTTCCAAGGCCGATGCCGACTACCGTTGCTGCCTGATCTACCCGGATGTGTACGAGGTCGGTCTGCCCAACCAGGGCATCGCCATCCTCTACAACATCCTTAACCAGGCCGAGGGCATCTCCTGCGAGCGCGGCTATGTGCCGTGGCCCGATATGGGTGACGCCATGCGCGAGGCAGGCATTCCGCTGCTCTCGCTCGAGGGTGCAGCGCCGGTCGCTTCGTTTGATATCGTCGGCCTGCATGTGCCGCACGAGATGGCGGTGACGAACTTCCTCGAGGCACTCGACCTCGCTGGTATTCCGCTGTTAGCGGCTGACCGCACCGAGGACGACCCCATTATCATCGCCGGCGGCCCCTCGGTGTACAACCCCGAGCCGTACGCGGCCTTCTTCGATGCCATCCTCATCGGTGAGGGCGAGGAATCGCTGCTCGAGACCTGCCAGCTGCATCGCCGCCTGCGTGATGAAGGAGTCCCGCGCGCGCAGATTGTCGAGCAGCTTGCATCCATTGCCGGCAACTACGTGCCGTCGCTCTATGAGGTTCGTCACGACGAGCCCTGCTCGCCGCATGGCTACACCGTGCCGCGTGAAGGCAAGGATGCGCCGACCGTGGTCTACAAGCGCGTCGTTGAGGATTTCGGCGCCACGAATCCGCTGTCGCAGTCGTGCGTGCCCTATGCGCAGCTGGTTCACGACCGCCTGTCTATCGAGATCCTGCGCGGCTGCGCCCGCGGCTGTCGTTTTTGTCAGGCCGGCATGACGTATCGCCCAGTGCGCGAGCGCTCGGCCGACCAGATTGTCTCGTCGGTGATTCAGGGTCTGGAAAAGACTGGCTATGACGAGGTGTCGCTGACCTCGCTCTCCACGACCGACCACTCCTGCATTCGCGACGTGCTCGGCAGGCTCAACCGTCGCCTGGAGGATACGGGTATTCGCGTGTCTATTCCGTCGCAGCGCCTGGATTCGTTTGGCGTGGATATGGCCGAGTCGGTTGCCGGCGAAAAGAAGGGCGGCCTGACGTTCGCGCCCGAGGCCGGCAGCCAGCGCATGCGCGACATCATTAACAAGAACGTGACCGAGGAGGACCTGGACCGTGCGGCCAAGGCGGCCTTCGAGGCCGGCTGGAACCGCATGAAGCTCTACTTTATGATGGGCCTTCCCGGCGAGCGCGACGAGGACATCGTGGCCATCGCCAATCTGGCCGATCACGTGCTGGAGCTCGGTCGTTCCGTGGTGCCCAAGGCTCGTCGCGGCTCGATCTCGGTGTCGATCTCGGTTTCGGTCTTTATCCCCAAGGCTGCCACGCCGTTCCAGTGGTGCCCGCAGCTCGACTACGACGACGTCAAACGTCGCCAGAAGTTGCTTATCACGAGCGTTCGCAACCGTGCCGTCCGCGTGCATTACCACGATGCCGAGACCTCGCTCATCGAGGCCGCACTGTCCCGCGCCGGTCGTGACATGACGCCCGTCATCATCGACGCTTGGCGCTCGGGCTCTCGCTTTGACGCCTGGGTAGAGCATTTCTCGCTCGATAACTGGAAGGAGGCTGCTGCCAAAAACGGCATCGACCTCAATGAGCTCGTGCACCTGCCCTACGAGTTGGACTGGCGCCTGCCGTGGGAGCACGTGAGCCCCGGCTGCACACGCGGCTTTCTCGAGCGCGAGTACCGTCGCTCGCTCGAGGGCGTCACGACTCCCGACTGCACCCGCACGTCGTGCACCGGCTGCGGGATCTGCCCCACGCTCCACGCCAAGAATGTATTGATGGGTGATCGCGCATGAGTGAGCGCCTGACCGACAACCCCTCGCTCTTTAGGCTTCGTGTTCGCTATGGCAAGCGCGATCGCCTTAAGTACCTGGGCCATCTCGAAGTGATCCATACCATTGAGCGCATCGTGCGCCGTGCGGGACTTCCCTATGCCGTCACGCAGGGCTTCTCTCCGCACATGCGCGTGGGCTTCTCTTCGGCGCTACCGGTGGGTACGTCGTCGACATGTGAGTGGTATGACCTGTTTATGACCGAGTTCGTGGCGCTCGACGAGGCGTTTGGGCGCCTGGCTGCGGCGTCTCCGGCCGATCTGGCGCCCATCGAGGCGGCGTACATCGACGTGCGCACGCCGGCGTTGACGGCGCAGCTCACGCGCCTGTCGTATCGCATCGACCTGCATCTGGACCCCGAGGCGCCCGTAAGCGCCGACGAGGTGCATCGTGCGATCGACACGCTGCGCGCGGGCCATGGCATCGACTACGCGCGCGGAAAAAAGAGCAAGCGCTTGGATTTGGATCACACGCTCGTGGGCTATGAGCTCACGGCGGGGGAGCGCCCGGACCATTTGGTGCTCATGCTCGACACCCATGCCGACAACGAGGGCTCCATGCGTCCGGAAATTTTGCTTTCTGCTGCTGATGTTTTGTTGCAGGGCTTGACCCCGGGCGTGGATGCACCTATTGTTTCCACCGGTATGCAAGACCTCGTGACCATCTGCTCCTACGATGTCGAGCGTCAGAATCAAGCATGCGAGGACGACGAGGGCCGACTCGTCAGCCCCATACCTGTGCGAACTTGTGGATTTGCTCCACATACTCGTTGACGGGGTTATTTTCGCCTGCTACTATATTCGGCTGTTGCACTAACTGATGCATGAAGGGCAAGTAAACATGTACGCAATCGTTAACACGGGCGGCAAGCAGTACAAGGTCGCCACCGACGATGTCATCACCGTCGAGAAGATCGAGGGCAATGAGGGCGACAAGGTCACCCTGCCGGTTATCTTCCTCAACGATGGTAAGAAGATCGTCACCGATCCCGACAAGCTGGCCAAGGCCAAGGTTACCGCTCAGATCGTTGAGCAGTTCAAGGGCGAGAAGCAGCTGGTCTTCAAGTTCCACAAGCGTAAGCGCTATCGTCGTCTGAAGGGTCACCGTCAGCAGCTCACCAAGCTGAAGATCGTGAAGGTCCAGGCTACCTCCCGCGCCAAGAAGGCTGTCAAGGCAGAGGCTGAGGCTGTTGCCGAGGCTCCCGTCGCCGAGTAGATTACACTCGTAACGAAAGAGTAGGTATACACAATGGCACACAAAAAAGGACTCGGTTCCTCCCGTAATGGCCGTGACTCCCGCGGTCAGCGCCTTGGCACGAAGCGCTATGCCGGCCAGACGGTAACCACGGGCACGATTCTCGTCCGTCAGCACGGCACGCACATCCACCCGGGTGAGAACGTTGGCCGTGGTAAGGACGACACGCTGTTCGCGCTGGTCGACGGTACCGTTGAGTTCCACAAGGGTATCAAGCACAGGGTCAGCGTACGCCCGCTCGCGAACGCGTAATTCACCCTTCATAGAGCACATATGTGGGAGGCACTTGAGTTTTAGGATTCAAGGGTCTCCCTCTTTTTGTAGGAGGCGATTCTGTTGTCACAGTTCACCGATATCAGCCGCATTAACGTGTGCGGCGGCGACGGCGGAGCCGGATGCATGTCGTTTAGGCGCGAGGCATTTGTCCCCAAGGGCGGCCCCGATGGCGGCGACGGCGGTCGTGGCGGCAATGTCGTCATCCAGGCCGATGCTCAGCTGTCTTCGCTGATCGATTACCGCTTTAAGCATCACTTCCGCGCCGAGCGCGGCACGCACGGGCAGGGTGCCCGTCGTAACGGTAAGAGCGGCGAGGACCTGATTCTCAAGGTCCCTATGGGTACCGTGGTGCGCGAGCTCGATCCCGAGACGCAGACCCCGATGTTCGATATTGCCGACCTCGTTCACGATGGCGAGCGCGTTGTCGTGGCGCCCGGCGGTGCCGGCGGCCTGGGCAACACGCACTTTGTGACGTCGGTGCGCCGCGCGCCCGCGTTCGCTCAGCTGGGCGAGCCGGCCGAGGAACACTGGATCGAGCTCGAGATGAAGCTTATGGCCGATGCCGCGCTCGTGGGCTTCCCCTCGGTGGGTAAGTCATCGCTCATCGCGCGCATGAGTGCCGCCCGTCCCAAGATTGCCGACTACCCGTTTACCACGCTCGTGCCGAACCTCGGCATGGTGCGTGCCGGCGAATATTCTTACGTCGTTGCCGACGTTCCCGGTCTCATCGAGGGTGCGAGCGAGGGCAAGGGCCTGGGCCATCAGTTCCTGCGCCACATCGAGCGCACGGCACTCATCATGCACGTCGTCGACATGACGGGTGGTTTTGAGGATCGCGATCCGGTTGAGGACTATCGCATCATCAACCGCGAGCTCGAGCAGTATGGCGCCGAGCTTTCGGAGCGTCCGCAGATCGTCGTTGCCAACAAGTGCGACGCGCCGGGCACGGCCGACAAGATTGCCGACCTTAAGCGCGCAGCGCTCGACGATGGACATATGTTCTTTGCCGTGTCTGCTGTGACGGGCGCCGGCCTCAACACGCTGATGCTTGCCGTGGGCGAGCAGGTGGCTAAGCTGCGCGCCGAGTTGGCTGTCTCCGATGAGCCGGTCGTTCTGCGCGACGATGAGTGGGAGCGCCGTCGCCTGCAGCGTGAGAAGCGTTTCCGCATTGTTCAGGAAGAGCCCGGTGCCTTCCGCGTGGTCGGTCGTGCCATCGAGCGCATGGTCATCCAGACCGACTGGGAAAACGAAGAAGCCGTCATTTACCTGCAGCATAAGTTTGCGCGTATGGGTGTTGACGACGCGCTTGAGAAGGCCGGTTGTCGTGCGGGCGACGAGGTCCGCATTTGTCAGCGCGCCTTTGACTTTGAGGGCGCTGAGGACTTCTCGGAGTACGAGGAACTCGAGGATGCTGGCGAGGACGTTGCCGTTGAGGCCATTGACGTGACCGAAGCTGCGAATGAGGGCGTCGAGGTTGTCGATGCGACGGATGCCGCGGACGATGTCGAGACCCCGGAGGGCGAGTAAGCCATGTCGCTGCGCGGTGGAATCGGTCTGCCCGAGCTTCCTCTAGAGGACGGGCAGGAGTTTAGGCTCGGCATTATGGGCGGCACCTTTGATCCCATCCATTACGGGCACCTGGTGACTGCCGAGCAGGCGCGTGAGTCCCTCGACTTGGATGCCGTGCTATTTATGCCGGCGGGCACGCCTGCCTTTAAGCTTGACAAGCCGGTGACGCCTGCCGAGGACCGTTATGCCATGACGGTCCTCGCCACCGCCGCGAACCCGGCTTTCTTGGCGAGCCGGTTCGAGATCGACCGTCCGGGCGTAACCTATACGGCCGATACGCTTCATGCCCTTCGCGACTTTTACCCGCCGCAGGTAAAGCTCTACTTTATTACGGGCGCCGACGCGATTATCGATATTGTGACCTGGCATGATGCCGAACGAATCGCTGAGCTTGCTACCTTTATTGCGGCGACGCGACCGGGCTTTGATATCGATACGGCGCGTGCCCGAATCAAAGAGTCGGGGCTGCCGTTCGACGTGCGCTATATTCAGATTCCGGCGCTGGCGATCAGCTCGACGAACATTCGTAAGCGAGTTGCCCGCGGTATGAGCGTGCGCTATCTTACGAGCGAGTCCGTGCTCGGCTACATTCGCAAACGCAGGCTATATGCCGATTTGGGCCAAGAAGATTTTGAGTGATGGGGGTCTACGTTGTCGGTAGAGGATCAGTTTGAGGGCGATGAGCGCGCGCTGCTCAAGCGCATTCAAGAGCTGCTCGATGTTCGCATGAAGGATAAGCGCAAGCGCTATGTGCATTCGCTGAGCGTTGCCGAGACCGCACTTCATCTGGCCGAGGTCTACGGCGTCGACCGCTTTGATGCCGCTGCCGCCGGCTTGATCCACGACTGGGACAAGGTGCTTTCCGATGACGAGCTGGTCACGCGCGCTCTGCATTACGGCATTAAGATTGCCGGCTCTCCTTCTGCCGCGACGCCGCTTTTGCATGGCCCTGTTGCCGCCTATGAGCTTCCGCAGCTTTTTCCCGAGCTGTCGCCGGCCGTTTTCCAGGCTGTCGACCGTCACACCGTGGGTGCCTGCGACATGACGCCGCTCGATATGGTGGTCTTTGTGGCCGATGCCATCGAGCCCAACCGTCACGGCGACTATGCCCATGCGCTGCGCAAGATGGTGGGGGAGTCGACGCTCGACGAGTTGTTCTTCTCCTGTTTTGCGCAGGGTTTGGTCTATGTGATTCAGTCCGGGCGCTATCTTTATCCCACGGCTATTTCGATTTACAACCATTACGCCCAGCTGCGCTAGCTCGGGCTGTCTAGAAAGAGGTATTCCATGGCCGACGAGACCATGACCGACGAGCAGATTCTTGAAGGTGTGGAGCACAAGAGCTTCGTCGCCACGTCCGACCGCACTGCCGCCTCGCTGTCTGCGAGCGGTGTCGCCGCCGAGGATGTCGCCCGCGCCGCCGCGCAGGCCGCCTACGACAAGAAGGGCGAGGACGTTCAGGTGCTCGACCTGACCGAGCTTTCCGACGTATGCGACTACTTTGTGCTTGCCACCGGTACCAACAACCGCCAGGTCGATTCTATCGTCGACGAGATCGAGGAGAAGGTCGCCGAGGCTTGCGGCGAGCACCCGTTCTCCATCGAGGGTCGCGAGCAGAAGACCTGGATGCTCATGGACTATGGTTCGGTTGTCGTCCACGTCTTCACTCCCGAAGCCCGCGACTTCTACCGCCTCGAGAAACTCTGGGGAGACGCCCCCCAGCTCCCCCTCAACCTCCTCTAGTAGCTCATTTGAGACGGGGTTTAGCTACCCTCACGCATATCGCCGGGCAGGTGCGGTTTTCCGCACCTGCCCGGCTTTCTTTTTGCCCAAAGGCGGTTAATCGTTGAAGCGGGATTGGCGGCCGAAGGAAAGGGCGGTGTCGCCGAATTTGTCTCGGACGGCGTCGATGGCGACGGAGAGGTCGCGGCGGTCGCTGGATTGGGCTCCGCGGTCATCGATCTCGCAGAACAGGTCAGTCTGGATGCCGCCTTGGTGGTCGAAGTCGCTCATGCCGATGCCCGCTAAGCGAACATGCATACCATCCTGCCAGATGTTGTCGAGCAGTTCGAGTGCAACCGCCACGAAGATGTTCTCATCGTCGGTCGGATGAGGCAGCCGGCGCTGTGCCGTACGCCCGCTGCCATACGAATACTTAAGCTTGAGCGTTACCGTGGCACCCGTCAGCCCCTGACGGCGCAGGCGGCGTCCCACTGACTCTCCCAACAGCGCAATCGCCGCCTCAATATCCCCACGCTCAGTTAAATCTTTAGCAAAGGTGCGTTCATTGCTGACCGACTTGACCTCGCGCTCTTCATCGAGGCTCGTGACTTCGGAGATTTCGAGTCCCAGCGCACGCTGGCGCATGCGTTCGCCGTTGACGCCAAAAATAGAGGCCAAGGTGGATTCCGGTGCACGTGATAGCTCGCCGAGGGTGTAGATGCGCATGCGGCGCAGTCGCTCCTCGGCCGAGCGCCCGATGCCGCTCATGGCAGATACCGGCAGCGCGGCCAAAAAGCGCTGCTCGGTTCCGGGGCGCACGATGGTCAGCCCAAACGGCTTATCCCGCTCGCTTGCGATCTTTGCGACCGTCTTGTTGCAGCCCACGCCAATGGAGCAGGTCACTCCCAGCCCTGCCACGCGGTCGCTTATACGCCGCGCAACCAGCAGCGGGTCTTCGGGCGCAAAGCGACCCGGTGTGATATCGATAAAGGCTTCGTCGATGGATACGCGCTCAACACGCGGGGTCTCGTCGGCGAGAATCGCCATGACCTGCGCGCTCACCTCGCGGTAGCGGTCAAAGTGCCCGTGTGTCCAAATGGCTTGCGGGCACAAGCGCCGCGCCTCGGCCGAGGGCATGGCAGAGTGCACGCCAAAGCGACGCGCCTCATACGAACACGTGGACACGACGCCACGCGAATCGGCGTCTCCGCCCACGATGAGCGGCTTTCCGCGCCATTCGGGATGATCGAGCATTTCCACGCTCGCAAAAAACGCATCGAGGTCCATCAGGCCCACCGCCGGACCCGTCCAGGGAGGCGGCGTGACGCCCATGGCATCCTCATAACCGTATGTATGTTCGCGTCTTTCCATGTCATGAGTATACCGCGCAGCTCATGTGGGGTGCGTGTATGTGCTTGCAAATCCCGAATTCTTGTCTAAGATATGGATTTGCCCTCGACTACACCGAAGAAGTTGGTCTCACGGACTTCACCTGCCCGCGTCGATGGCGTATTATGTTCAACTGTTTGTTTGTAGTTGCAGCCTAAAGCTGCTTGGTTGGAGGAGTTTCCTTTGGCAGTCAAGATTCGCCTTGCTCGTCACGGCGCTAAGAAGCGTCCGTACTACCGTGTCGTCGTCGCCGATTCCCGCGCCCCGCGTGACGGTCGTATCATCGAGGAGGTTGGCCGCTACAACCCGATGACCGCCCCCAAGACCATCAACCTCGACCTCGAGAAGATCGCCGACTGGCAGTCCAAGGGCGCTCAGCTCACCGACGCCGTCGCCGCTCTGGTCAAGGCCGCCAACGAGGGCGAGAAGACCGAGACCGTCGTCAAGAAGTCCAAGAAGCAGCTCGCCAAAGAGGCCGAGGCCGCTAAGGCTGCCGCTGAGGCCGCTGAGGGCGCCGAGGAGTAAATCGTGCCTGAGGTTGACGCTGCACAGCTCGAGGGTGAGGCAATGCTCTCAGATCGCATCGCCGATCTCGTCGAATATCTCGTTGTTCAGATCGTCGACGACCCGGATTCCGTGAGCCTTGAGGTCATCGATGGTGACGACGCCTCTACGATTGAGGTTTCGGTCGCCGAGGATGACGTCGCTAAGGTCATCGGCCGTCGTGGCCGTACCATCAAGGCCATTCGCACGCTCGCCCGTGCACTGGCCTCTCGCCTCGACACTGCTGTCGAGGTAGAGGTTCTGGGCTAGGACCTTGAGGTCCCAGTACAAAAACATCGCCCGTGTGGTCAAGCCGCACGGAAGGAAGGGGGAGGTCCTCGCGCAGCCGCTGCGGGGGCTTCCTTCTGTATTAGAGCCTGGTATGCGCGTCGCCCTGACGCCGCCGGCGCTCAAGCGCGACCGCTTTTGCACGGTCGTGTCCGTCACCGATACGGGCGATGGCGATCTGGTCTCGTTTGAGGGCATTGACGACTTGACGGCCGCCGAGGGCATCACGGGATGCTACGTGCTAGCAAATCGTGACGACTTTGAGCTCGATTCGCTCGACGCTGCCTATACCGACCTGATGGGTCGCGAGGTGGTCGACGAGCGCTTCGGTTCGCTCGGTACGATCGTCGAGATCATGTCGACGCCCGCTAACGATGTTTGGGTTGTCGAGGGTGATCGGTACGGCGAGGTACTGATTCCCGTGATCGAGCAGGTCGTGCTCGATCTTCCCGACACAGGAACAATTTCCGTCCACGCTATGGACGGCCTGATCGATATGGACAATTAGGGAGGACAACATGCTGATCGAGACCCTTTCGGTCTTTCCCGAGATGTTTGAGCCCGTCATGTCCACGTCGATTTTGGGCCGCGCCCGCAAGGCCGGCCTTTTTGATTTTAAGGCGTATAACCTGCGCGACTGGACGCACGACCGCCATCGTACCGTCGATGACGAGCCGTACGGCGGCGGGCAGGGCATGCTCATGAAGGTCGAGCCTATCGCAGAGGCCATCGAGGCCATTAGCGCAGAGGGTCCCAAGCCCACTGTGGTGTTCTTTACCCCCTGTGGCGAGCCTTTTACGCAGCATGTGGCCGAGCGCCTGCTCAAAAGTGAGCGCCTGCTGTTTGTGTGCAGTCGCTACGAGGGCGTCGACGAGCGCGCGTATGCGTATGCCGATGAGCGTCTGTCGATCGGCGACTACGTGCTCACGGGCGGCGAGCTTCCCGCTATGGTCGTTGCCGATGCCGTCGTACGCCTGATTCCCGGCGCCCTTGGTGACGAAATGAGCAACGTCGACGAGTCATTCTCGACCGCCGAGGACGGAGGACTGCTCGAGTACGCGCAGTACACCCGCCCCGCCGAGTTCAACGGCGAGGGCGTGCCGCCGGTGCTTGTGAGCGGCGATCACGCCAAGGTCGATGCCTGGCGTCGCAAGAACGCCATCGAGCGCACCTGCTGCTGGCGTCCCGATCTGATCGAGACAGCGCGGCTCACGCCCGAGGAGCGCGCTTACGCGCAGGAGATTTTGGACGCTTCGTATTCGCAGAGCGAGGAGTGAGTATGGTTCCTACGCAACATTCCGCGTTGAGGGGCGCTTTTGAGTGGATCGCGGTCATCGCGATCGCGCTCGTGGCCACGTTCCTGATCCGTACCTTTGTGGTCGAGCCCTTTGTGGTGCCCACCGGTTCTATGGAGGACACGATCGAGATTGGCGACCAGATCCTGGCGCAAAAGGTGAGCCTCGAGCTCGGTCAGCCCGTCAAGCAGGGCGATATCGTGGTGTTTCACAACCCCGATGGCACCTCCGAGCATGATGTTCTTGTCAAGCGTGTTATTGCCACGGCCGGCCAGACGGTCGACCTGCAGGATGGCAAGGTGGTCGTTGACGGCCAAGCGCTCGACGAGGACTATACGACGGGCATGAGCTGGCCACTTTCGGTCCAAGCGCCCGGTGCTCAGGTAAGCTATCCCTACACCGTTCCCGACGGGTGCGTGTGGGTGATGGGCGACAACCGCGAAAACTCTGCCGACTCACGCTACTTTGGTCCCGTCGATCGCTCTGATTTGATCGCCGTGGCACTCGTGCGCTACTGGCCGCTCAACCGCATCGGCGCTATCGACTAAAAACCGCTATAGTACAGTACCTAACCGTGTAATCGTTTCGACGAGGGGATATTAGAGGCATGAACGCTTCATCGCTTTCCTTCCAAGACATCATCCTGCGCCTCCAGCAGTACTGGGGCGAGCAGGGCTGCGTCATTATGCAGCCCTATGACTCCGAGGTCGGTGCCGGTACCTTCCATACCGCGACCACGCTGCGCTCGCTCGGTCCCGCCGAGTGGCGCACCTGCTATGCGCAGCCTTGCCGCCGTCCCGCCGACGGCCGCTACGGCGAGAACCCCAACCGCATGCAGCACTACTATCAGTTCCAGGTGCTCATCAAGCCCTCTCCGGTCAACGCCCAGGAGCTTTACCTGGGGTCTCTTGCCGCTATCGGTCTGGACCCCAACGACCATGACGTCCGCTTTGTCGAGGACGACTGGGAGAGCCCGACGCTCGGCGCCTGGGGCCTTGGCTGGGAGGTCTGGCTCAACGGCATGGAAGTCACGCAGTTTACGTACTTCCAGCAGGTGGGCGGTATCGAGGTCGACCCCGTTCCTGTCGAGATCACCTATGGCCTGGAACGCATCGCCATGTACGCCCAGGGCGTCAACTCGGTCTACGACCTGGTGTGGAGCTACCTGCCCGACGGCACGCCCATGACCTATGGCGACGTGTTCCTCGAGAACGAGCGCGAGTTCAGTGCCTACAACTTTGAGGTCGCCAACGTCGAGATGATGCGTCAGAAGTTTGACGACTACGAGGCCGAGTGCCATTCCTGTCTAGAGCGCAAGCTGCCGCTGCCGGCATATGACTGCGTCATGAAGTGCAGCCACGCTTTCAACCTGCTCGATGCCCGCGGCGCTCTGTCCGCAGTCGAGCGTGCCAACTACATCCTGCGCGTCCGCGCCGTCGCCAAGGCGTGCTGCGAGGCCTACATGGCCGAGGTCGCCGGAGTCAACGAGAATGCCGACCAGGAAGGCGAGGTGGCGTAAGCCATGGCAGACGCTAAGGATTTCCTGTTTGAGATCGGTACGGAGGAAATGCCCTCTGCACCGCTGAACAATGCCGTCAAGCAGCTTGGCACCATGATCGCCAAGGGTCTCGACGAGGCCGGTCTGGCCCACGGCGAGGTCCGCGTGATCTCGAGCCCGCGCCGCCTGGCTGCACTCGTTGCCGATGTCGCCACCGCGACCGACGAGGTTCACGAGGTCAAGCGTGGCCCCGCGGCCAACATTGCCTTCGACGCTGACGGTAACGCCACCAAGGCCGCCCAGGGCTTCGCCCGCAAGTGCGGTGTGGCTGCCGAGGACCTGGTCCGTCGCGAGGACACTGACGGTCGCGAGTATGTGTTCGCCGAGAAGAATATTCCCTCCGCACCGGCTACGCCGATTCTGACCGCTCTGTGCGAGAAGACCATCGCCGGCCTGCAGTGGCCCAACTACCGCTCCCAGCGCTGGGGTCACGAGCATGCTACCTTTGTTCGTCCGGTCCGTTGGATTTGCTGCCTTCTGGGCGAGGATGTTGTGCCCGTGTCGTTTGCCGACGTGACGAGTGGCAACACCACGCGTGGTCATCGCGTACTTGGCCCCGGTGACCATGTGGTCGCCAGCCCCGCCGTCTACGAGCAAGTGCTCGAGGACGCCGGCGTGCTTTCTGCCGAGCGTCGTCGTGAGGCCATCCTCGCCGGTATCGCCGAGGTCGAGGCTGCCCGTCCCGGCTGCCATGTCGATACGCCCAAGAAGGTCTTCGAGGAGGTCATTAACCTCTGCGAGTGGCCGACGGTGCTCGTCGGTACCTTCGATGAGGAGTTCCTCAAGGTCCCGCACGAGATTATCTGCGAGTCCATGCTCACCAACCAGCGCTACTTCCCGATCTATGACGGCGAGGGCAAGCTCACGCGTGAGTTCGTGGTCGTCTCCAACAGCAAGCCCGAGAACGCCGAGCGCGTGATCGACGGCAACGAGCGCGTTGTGCGTGCCCGTCTGGACGATGCCAAGTTCTTCTACGAGGAGGACCTGAAGATCTCCCTCGACGAGTTCCGCGAGCGTCTGGCCAAGGTTGCCTTCCAGGAGAAGCTCGGTAGCGTGCTCGCCAAGTCCGAGCGCATCGAGCAGCTCGCGCTCGCTATCGCCCGCGAGGCTCATCTGGGCGCCCACCTTGCCGCCGATGCCGCTCGCGCCGCGCACCTGTGCAAGGCCGACCTGGTGTCTAACGCCGTTGTCGAGTTCACGAGCCAGCAGGGCGTGATGGGCGGTTATTACGCGACCGCGATGGGGGAGAACGACGAGGTCGCTCATGCTATCCGCGATCACTATCGTCCCCGCTTTGCCGGTGACGAGCTGCCTGAGGGCACCGCTGGCTGCATCGTGGCTTGCGCCGACAAGCTCGATACCATCGCCGGTATCTTTGCCATCGGCGAGCCCCCGACCGGCTCCTCCGACCCCTACGCGCTGCGTCGTGCCGCTATCGGCATCATCAACATTCTGCGCGACCGTCTGCCGATCGACCCCACGTCGCTCATCGACTTCGCCCTCGAGCTCTACAGTGAGCAGGGCATTGAGTTCGACGCCGCCGAGGTCGCCCAGCAGGTTCGCGACTTCTTCCACGGCCGTCTGGTGAGCATGGCCCGCGACGAAAAGATCCCGGCCGATACCGTTGCCGCCGTCTCCGCGGTGCACATCATCGCCCCGTCCGTCTTCTTCGCCCGCTGCGCCGCCCTCGACGAGGCCCGCAAGAACGACGCCGAGACGTTCGATAACCTGGCGACCGCCTATGCCCGCGCCGCGCACATCTCCAAGCCCGAGCTGGGCGCGGAGTACGACCGCGCCCTGATGGGCGAGGTCGAGCTCGCGCTTGCCGATGCCTCCGAGGCTGCTCAGACCGCTGTCGACGCCGCCCTCGCTGCCGAGGATTACCCGGTCGCATTTGCCGCCCTCGCCGCCCTGCGCGCCCCCATCGACCGCTTCTTCGACGAGGTCATGGTCATGGACAAGGACGAGCAGCTTCGCGATAATCGCCTTAAGCTGCTCAACCGCTTCGAGGCCGTTTTCTCCGGCATCGCAAACATCGGTGAGCTTGCTCGCAAAAAGTAAGCCAGCCTGCGCATAAGCGCAAAAGGAGCCCCGCATGGATTGCCCGGTCACCGCTCGTCCCACCGTTATCGTTATCTCCGACTCGCTCGGTGATACCGCTTGTGAGGTGGTGCTTGCGGCGTCCGGGCAATTTGATGAAGGGGCTTTTCGCGTTTTACGCCTGCCCAAGGTGACCTCCGTGGAGCAGGTCAAGTCGTTTGTGGGTCCGCGCGTCGATGCCGATCATCGCGATATTGCCGTGTTCCACACCATTGTCGATCCGGCGCTTCGCGCCCGCGTGCTCGATTACCTGGGCATGCTGCATATCCGTTCGGTCGACCTGATCGGCCCGACGCTCGCCGTGCTGTCGTCGCTCATCGGTGTGCCGCCCAAGGGCGTTGCGGGCGTGATTCACAAGACCGATGACCGCTATTTCCATCGTATCGAGGCAATGGAGTATTTCGTTGAGCACGATGACGGGCGCGGTTGCGACGATTTGTCGGGTGCCGATATCGTGCTGCTGGGCGTATCGCGCACGTCCAAGACGCCGCTGTCGATGTATCTGGCTTATCAGGGCTACAAGGTTGCCAATGTTCCGTTGGCCCATGGTATGGAGCCGCCGAAGTCGATTTACGAGGTCGACCCGATGCGCCTGTTCGGCCTGATTTCGACCGTCGATGTGATTTCCGAAATTCGCGATAGCCGCTTGGGCGATGACTACGCTCGTGCCGTTGCCGGCTCCTATGCCGAGCCCGAGAGCGTGCGCAGCGAGCTCGAGGAAGCCCGTTCCCTCATGAAGCGGCTAGGCTGCTTTGTGGTGCGTACCGACGGCAAGGCCATCGAGGAGAGCGCTGCCGAGATCATTAGCCACTTGGAGGAAATCCAAGAAGCCCGTGCCCGCCGCGCCGCCCGTCGAGCCTAACAGTAGCAGCATTTTGATAAAGCGATTTAGCAAAAATATCGCATCTGACCTGCACCTTCTTACAGTGGTATCTTCATAAGGTAACCACCTTTACCTACCATTTACCGCCAGTTTTAGCACGTTTACCAAACCGCGCATCCTCTGCTTAAGCCCGCTCAAAACCCGCCGTATAGTTCCCTCATGGCCCGCATCTGGCGGGTCGATTCGTTACCACGGTCGTGTGCGTAAGCGCATGGAAGGGGAAGTATCGTGAGCGATTGCAAGAGGGTTTACCGTTTTGGAACCGACGCCCAGGGCACCTGTGTCACCGAGGGCGACAAGTCCATGAACTTCGTGCTTGGCGGCAAGGGCGCAAACCTTGCCGAGATGAGCCGCATCGGCCTGCCGGTTCCCGGTGGTTTTACCATTACCTGCCAGACCTGTGTCGAGTACTCCGGTGCCGGCAACGTCTGGCCTGAAGGCGCGCTCGATGAGATCGTTGCCGCCGAGGAAGACCTCGAGTCCCGCTGCGGCAAAAAGCTCGGTGACGCCTCCGATCCGCTGCTCGTGTCGGTTCGCTCGGGCGCTCCGTTTTCCATGCCCGGCATGATGGACACGGTCCTCAACTTGGGTCTCAACGACGACTCCGTTCAGGGTCTCATTGCCCAGACGCAAAACCCGCGCTTTGCTTGGGATAGCTACCGCCGCTTTATCCAGATGTTTTCCAACGTCGTCATGGGCGTTGACGCCGACCTGTTCGAGAACGCCCTGACCCAGGCCCGTCTGGTCGCCGGTGTTCGCGTCGATTCCGAGCTTTCGGCCGAGGACCTGCAGGAACTCGTCGAGACCTTTAAGGGCATCTTCTCCGAGAACGTCGATGCCGCCCTGTATCCCGAGCTCGAGGTCGCTGACGGCAAGCCCGTCTTCCCGCACGACCCGGAGCTTCAGCTACGCCTTGCCATCCAGGCCGTCTTTGGCAGCTGGATGAACGAGCGCGCCTGCATCTACCGCAAGCAGCATGGCATTTCCGACGAACTCGGCACCGCCGTCAACGTGCAGGCCATGGCCTTTGGCAACAAGGGCGAGACATCTGCGACCGGCGTTGCCTTCACGCGCAATCCGGCCGACGGCACCAAGGAGTTCTACGGTGACTTTTTGGTTAATGCCCAAGGCGAGGACGTCGTCGCCGGTATCCGCAACACCGAGCCCATCGCCGACCTCAAGACTACCCCGGGCCTTGAGTCCGCGGGCGAGGAGCTCGAGCGCGTCTTCCTGACGCTCGAGGATCACTATCGCGACATGTGCGACATTGAGTTCACCATCGAGCAGGGCAAGCTCTGGATGCTCCAGACCCGCGTGGGCAAGCGAACTGCCACCGCCGCCCTGCGCATCGCCATCGAGATGGTCGAGGAGGGTCTGATCACCCGCGATGAGGCTGTGAGCCGCATCGATCCCGCGCAGCTCGACCAGCTCCTGCACCCACAGTTCGACGCTTCCAAAAAGTACGAGGCTCTCGCCAGCGGTCTTAATGCCAGCCCCGGTGCCGCCGTGGGCGAGGTCGTGTTCTCGAGCGACGACGCCGTCGCGCGCGCCAACGAGGGCCACAAGGTCATTCTGGTTCGTTGGGAGACCAACCCCGACGACCTGAAGGGCATGGTCGCCGCCGAGGGCATTCTGACCAGCCACGGTGGCAAGACGAGCCATGCCGCCGTTATCGCCCGCGGCATGGGTACGCCCTGCGTCTGCGGCGTTGAGCGCTTCCATATCGACGCCGCCGAGAAGGTCGTGCGCATCGAGGGCAGTGACCGCGTGCTGTACGAGGGCGACGTTATCTCCATCGACGGTACCCAGGGTATCGTCGTCGACGGCGCCGTTGATCTGGTCTCGGCCGAGCTCACCGGCGACCTGGACACCATCCTGTCCTGGGCCGACGAAATCCGTTTGGACGAGACCAGCGGCCATGCCAACCATGTGCGCGTCAACGCCGACAACCCCGAGGATGCTGCACTCGCACTCGAGTTTGGCGCCGAGGCTATTGGCCTGTGCCGCACCGAGCACATGTTCCTGGGCGATCGCAAGAACATCATCCAGAGCTTTATCCTTTCTGACGATGAGGCCGTGAAGCAGCAGGCCCTGGCCGACCTGCTCAAGGTTCAGACCGAGGACTTCCTGGCGATGTTTAAGACCATGTCCGGTCGCGATGTGGTCGTTCGCCTGCTCGATCCGCCGCTTCATGAGTTCCTGGATAATCCTCGCGAGCTTGAGGTCGCCATCACCAAGAAGGAAGCCGCTGGCGCCAGCGAGGAAGAGCTTGCCGTCCTGCGCGCCCGCCTGCGTCGTATCGACGACATGGTCGAGTCCAACCCGATGCTCGGCCTGCGCGGTGTGCGCCTGTCTGTCGTCTTTAGCGATCTGCCGCTCATGCAGGTTCGCGCCGTCGCCACGGCTGCTGCCCGCCTCATCAAGGAAGGCGTCGACCCGCGCCCCGAGATCATGGTTCCGCTCGTTTCCATCACGGCGGAGCATGTCCAGACCCGCGAGGTTATCGAGCGCGTGATCGCAGAGGTTTCCGACGAAGAGGGCGTCGAGCTCAATATTCCCGTGGGCACGATGCTCGAGCTGCCGCGTGCCTGCATGGTCGCCGACGAGATCGCCCATTACGCAGACTTCTTCTGCTTTGGCACCAACGACCTCACCCAGACGACCTTCGGTTTCTCGCGTGACGACGCCGAGGCTAAGTTCATCCCGCTGTATATGCATAAGAAGATCTTGGAGGACAATCCTTTCGAGACCATCGACACGGCGGTACTCGAACTGGTGCGCTTGGCCGTCGAGAAGGGCCGCGCCACCAACCCCGACATGCACTTTGGCGTGTGCGGTGAGCACGGTGGCGACCCCAAGTCCATCAAGGGCCTGTTTAACGTGGCCGACGTGGACTACGTGTCCTGCTCGCCCTACCGCGTGCCCCTCGCACGCCTGGCTGCCGCTCAGGCCAAGCTCGAGGCCAAGCGTTCCGCCTAACGTTTTGGGTTTAGACGCCTAGCGTAGTCCCCTTCATGCCGCCCGTCTCATTCGTGAGACGGGCGGTTATCATGTGCGGGTTTTGTCTTTTTGTCTGCGTAAAAAATTGTTCTTGCAGCAGAAACCCGCGCGTGTATACTCGAATACGTTTGTTCAACTACGTGCCGGCCAAGGTGGTACGGCACCTCTAGAAGAGTAAGGAATTGCACATGGATTACATCCGCGCAATCGAGCGTCAGCAGATCCGCGAGGACATTCCTCAGGTTCGCGTCGCCGACAACGTCAAGGTTCACTACCGCATTAAGGAAGGCGACCGCGAGCGCATCCAGGTCTTCCAGGGCGACGTCATCCGCATGGCCGGCGCCGGTGCCCGCGAGACCTTCACCGTCCGCAAGATGTCCTTCGGTGTCGGTGTTGAGCGTACCTTCCCGCTTCACAGCCCCAAGATCGCCAAGCTCGAGGTCGTTCGTCATGGTCGCGTCCGTCGCGCCAAGCTGTACTACCTCCGCGACAAGGTGGGCAAGGCTGCTCGCATCCCCGAGAAGCGCTAAGAAGATCGCAGCGTCTGTCCACTCGTTTGGACACAAGGGTCACCTTCGGGTGGCCCTTCTTTTTATCTGATTTGCATGCAAGGAGGGCCTGGTATGGCCAATATGACGAGCTCGGTTTCGGCATCGCAGGTTGCCGGAGAGCTGGCGAGCGCAACGTTTGAGGAGATCCCCGCCCTCGTGGAGCATTATCGCGAGGACCCGCGCCAGCAGGTGATCAAGGCTTGCGAGCGTGCTCTTAAGCGCCATGCCAAGGAACTTGCCGAGCGCGAGCGCGTCAATGACATGTACGAGCTTATGCATGAGCTTGGCGGCGATGGGGTGGTCGTTGGTGTCGACGAGGTGGGTCGCGGATCGGTGGCCGGTCCTTTGACGGTATGCGCTGTCTGCCTTCCTATGGAGCCGCGCGTCTGGGGCATCAACGATTCCAAAAAGCTCACGCCGGCGCGCCGCGAGTTGCTCTCAGTGAAGATTGCCGAGGTGGCGACGGCGATCGGTTTTTGCCATATCGCGCCTAAGGATATCGATGAGATGGGCATGGCCCGTGCTATCCGTACCGCCGTTGCGGGCGCCGTGGCCGATACGGGGCTCGAGCCCGATTGCGTGCTTATGGATGGCAACCCCTTGGGCGCCGTTCCTAACGAGCGCGATGTGGTGAAGGGCGATGCCAAGATCGCCTGCATCGCCGCGGCGTCCATCATGGCTAAGGTCACGCGTGACGAGATGATGGTCGAGTACGACGCTGAGTATCCCGAGTACCATCTGGCCGAGTCGAAGGGCTATGCGAGCCCCGAGCACATCGAGGCCATTCGAAAACATGGACTTTGTCCACTGCATCGTGTGAGCTTTTGCGGAAACTTTCTGCAGACTGAGCGCCTTTTCTAGGTCAATTGTGGAGACAGGGACCTCTGGGGTTTTATAAACCTGCTGGTAGCGGGCCGTATGCAACACCATTGTTGCGTACGGCCCGTTTTTTGACGGCATTTGGTCAGCTTTTGGTTAGCTTCCGGTACTTACCCGCATGAAAGGTGCCCTCATCATCGGGGCACTGCAGTGTGCGGGAAAGGAGACCCCATGAGTGCCGCAAGCAAAAAGAGCAAGACACAGCAGCTCAAGGAGCGTTGGGAAAACGGCGAGCTCGACTGCGGGGCGATGACGCCCGAGTTTATCAAGGGACTCAGTCCCCGCGAGCTGGGCATGCTGGGCGAGCTGATCACCATCGACTACTTTAACGAGCGCGGCTACACCTTGCTGGAGCAGGGTTATCGTTGCACCGAGGGCGAGGCTGATCTGGTGCTGCTCGATGAGCTCGACGATGTCGTGGTGATGGCCGAGGTCAAGACCAGACGCGTCGTACTGGATTGCAACACGCGGGTCTTTCCCGAGGAGGCCGTGGACGCCCAAAAGCAACGCCGCTACCGCCGCATCGCAAGCTGCTATCTTATGGAGCATTATCCGCTCAAGGCGATCCGCTTCGATGCCGTGGGTGTCACCATTCGCGGCGGGCATATCGCCGAGATCGAGCATCAGTACAACGCGTTCGATTGGCAGGTGTCGTGATGGCGTTCGAGACGTTTGCCGTTCACGCGGCCTGCATCCGCGGCGTCGAGGCGATTCACGTCACGGTCGAGGTCTCGCTTGCCGGCGGCGTTCCGGGCATTCAGATGCTCGGCATCCCGAGTATGGAGGTGATGGAGTCACGTGGTCGTATTCGCTGTGCGATGCGCTCCGCCGGGTTCGAGATCCCGCGCTCGGGCATTACGGTCAATCTGGCGCCCGGCGATATTCGCAAGACCGGTAGCGGCTTTGATCTGCCCATCGCCATCGCGGTCCTAGCGGCCGATGGTCAGATTCCCCGCGACAACCTCGATCGCTGCCTTATCGCCGGCGAGCTCGGCTTGGACGGTACGGTGCTTCCTGTCAAAGGCGAGGTGGCGTTTCAGCTATTGGCTCGCGACATGGGGCTGTCTTTTATCGCCGGTAGGTCCGACCAGCATGTGCCACTCGCGGGCGTGGATTGCGGCTTTATCGCGCATCTGTCTCAGCTTGCTCACGGCATGGGCGATGCCGCACGGCACTACTTGGATTCCGAGGGTGTCGAGGCGACCTTTGAGCCCGAGCTTGACTATGCAGACGTGCTGGGGCAGGAAGTCGCTAAACGCGGCATGGCGCTTGCGGCGGCAGGAGAACTCGGCTTGCTCATGATCGGGTCTCCGGGATCGGGCAAGACGATGCTCGCACGCCGTATGACCGGCATCCTGCCCGAGCTTTCCGTTGAGGATCAGCAGGAGGCACTGTGCATCCATTCGGTTTTGGGTGAGAACATTGATGGCTTGTTGGCGGGGCACCGCCCCTTCCGCAGTCCCCACCACAGTATTTCGACCGCAGGCCTTATCGGCGGCGGGCGCCCGGTGCGCCCGGGTGAGATCAGCCTTGCTCATGGCGGCGTGCTCTTTTTGGACGAGCTTGCCGAGTTTCCCACTGGCGTGCTGCAGACGCTGCGTCAGCCCATCGAGCGCGGCTACGTGAGGATCGTACGCGTCGACGGGGCTTTTACCTTCCCGTCGCGCTTTCAGCTGCTGGCTGCGAGCAATCCCTGCCCCTGCGGCTTTTTGGGCGATCGCGAGGTACCGTGTCGCTGCTCGGCGGCGATGGTCGAGCGCTATCGGTCTAAACTGCGCGGTCCTTTGGCCGACCGTATCGACATGATGATCGATGTGACCCGTCCCGACCCTCAAGTGATTATCGAGGGCGCAGAGGGTATGTCGTCGGCCGAGTTACGTGACTACGTTGTGCGCGGTCGCGCCTTTCGCGCTTGGCGCGAATCCCGCATGGACGATGCGGATGCCGAGGCCGAGGATGACGAGACACGGTCCATTGACGGCGTCGTTTCGACCTTCGAGCTCGATGATGCGGCGGAGAAGTGTGTGCTCGGCCTATCCAAACGCACGCATCTCACAGGGCGTGGCATCGTGCGCCTGGTTCGCATTGCGCGTACGATCGCAGATGTCGCCGAGAGCGAGCAGGTGACGCAGGACCACGTGCTCGAGGCGGCGATGTACCAGGGAAGGAGGGACCAATGATGGCCGAGGGGACCTTCGAGCTGCATCCAGGTGATGCGTTGTATCCCGAGACCGTTTTGGAGCTTTCAGATTTACCCCAGACGCTTTATGTGCGCGGCAACCCCGAGGTGCTTTCGACGCCCGCGCTCTCCATCATCGGCGCGCGCAAGGCCTCGCCGTATGGTCTTGCCGTGGCAGAGCTTGCGGCGAAGGTGGCGGTTGAGGCGGGAGTGACGGTAGTTTCGGGCGGTGCGGTCGGTTGTGACCAGGCCTCGGGTTGGGCTGCGGTCAACGCCGGCGGCAAACACGTTGTGGTGCTGGGGACGGGCGCCGACGTGGTCTACCCGCGTTCGAGCGCGGGGCTGATTACGCGCACGCTTGATACGGGTGGCGCGGTCGTGTCGATCTCTCCGTGGGGCATGGGTCCGCGCAAGTTTGCCTTTCCGCGCCGCAATCGCGTGATCGCGGCCCTGTCGCAAGCCCTCTTTGTATCCGAGGCGGGTATGCCTTCTGGGACGTTTTCTACAGCCGAGGCTGCTATGGATTTGGGGCGCGAACTTCTTGCCGTGCCGGGGTCGATCCTATCGCCCGAGTCGCGTGGCACGAATTACCTCATTGCGAACGGTGCCTGCTGCATCGTCGACGAGGAATCTATCGAGATGGCTATCTCACGCATCTACGGAACCCTGCGCTACTCGCGCCCCATTGCTCCCGGCATTGCCGACCTTGATCCAACGCAGCAGACCGTGATGCATGCGCTCATCGCCTCTCCGCTCAAGGTCGACGACATCGCGGCGCTCGTCTCGCTCGATGCTGTCGGCGTACTCAAACTCTTGGGTTCGCTTGAACTCGAGGGCCTTATCGAGCGCATGATGGATGGAAGGTATGCGCCCTCCAAGTTTGCCCTTCACGCCCAGACACCCTTCGGTCACAATGGAAAACGTGTCAATTAGAAAGGTGTTTGCAGATGCAGTTCGATCAGGTGACAGTTATCGGTGGCGGTCTGGCGGGGTCGGAGTGCGCGATCCAGCTGGCAGATCGCGGGTTTGCCGTAAAGCTGTGCGAGATGCGCCCCCAGGTGAGCTCCCCGGCCCACCATACCGATCACCTGGCAGAGCTCGTCTGCTCCAATTCGTTTAAGTCGACCCGTCCGGATTCCGCGGCTGGTTTGCTGAAAGCCGAGCTTGAGCGCATGGGTTCAGTCCTGCTCGATTGCGCCCATCGCGCGGCTGTTCCCGCCGGTGGCGCCTTGGCGGTCGACCGCGTCAAGTTTTCCGAGCTTGTCGAGGCCGAGGTTGCCGCCCGTCCCAATATCGAGGTCGTGCACGGCGAGGTCACGCAGATTCCCGAGGGTCACGTGGTCATTGCCGCGGGCCCGCTGTGTTCACCGGCGCTGAGCGAAGAGGTCATGAAGCTCGTCGGTGGCGACGCCCTTGCGTTCTTCGATGCGGCGGCGCCGATCGTCGATGCCTCCACGCTCGATATGGACGTGCTGTTCTCGCAGTCGCGCTACGAGGAGCAGGGGAGCGGCGACTATCTCAACGCTCCGCTCAATAAGGAGGAGTACGAGGCCTTTATCGAGGCGCTTACCACGGCCGACCGCGTGGTGCTCAAAGACTTTGAGGGCGGCGATTTGTTCCAGGCCTGCCAGCCTGCCGAGGAAGTTGCGCGCACCGGCAAGGACGCCATTCGCTTTGGCGCCATGAAGCCCGTTGGCCTCACCGACCCGCGTACCGGACGTCGCCCCTGGGCGGCGATACAGCTGCGTGCCGAGAACAAGGAGAAGACCGCCTATAACCTGGTGGGCTTCCAGACCAACTTGACCTTTGGCGAGCAGAAGCGCGTCTTCCATATGGTGCCGGGCCTGGAGAACGCTGAGTTCTTCCGCTACGGTGTCATGCATCGCAATACCTTTGTCGACGCTCCGCACGTGCTCGATGGCACCTTTGCCGTGCCCGGTACCGGCGTGCGCCTGGCCGGTCAGATCACCGGCACCGAGGGGTACATGGAAGCCGTGGCGACAGGTCTGCTCGCGGCGCTCAACACCTATGCCGAGGCTATCGGTGCCGCGGGCGTCGAGTTGCCGCGTGTGGGTGCCCTGGGTGCGCTCGTGGGCTATGCGACCGATCCTGCCACCGTGGGCTATCAGCCTATGCATGTCAACTTTGGCCTGGTGCCGCCACTCGAGGATGGTAAGCGCCGCAGCAAGCGCGACCGCTATCAGGCCTATGCGGACCGTGCGCTCGAGGCCCTCGATGCCTACTTGGCCACGCGTTCCGACTTGTTTGGAGGCGACCGGTCATAGCCTTTGACCTGTACGACACCGTCGACTCTTTTATCGCCTATATCGCACGCGTTGAGGGGCTTTCTCCCAACACGGTGACGGCCTATGGCTCGAGGCTAGAGCGCTTTGCTGCCTGGTGCGAGCGCGAGGATATTGATGCTTTCGCTGCCGACGTGCGCACCATTCGTCGCTATCTTGCCGAGCTTTCGCGTGAGCAGGTGGCTCCCCGAACGCTTGCGGCGCACCTGTCGGCTATTCGATCTCTCTATCGCTGGATGGCTGCCGAGGGGATTGTCGAGGGCGATGCGGTCTCGGCGATCGCGTCGCCCAAGCTGCCGCGTGACCTGCCGGGCGTCCTTACGACCCAGCAGGTCGAGGCGCTGCTCAAGACGCCTGATACCTCAACACCCGCGGGACTGCGCGATGCGGCGATGCTCGAGTTGCTCTATGCCTCGGGTGCCCGCATCTCAGAGCTTGCGGCGCTCAATGTGGAATCCATCTCATGGTCCGAGCGCACACTGCGCCTGTGGGGCAAGGGAAGCAAGGAGCGCATCGTTCCTCTGTATCGTCGTGCGCTCGATGTGACGCGTCTCTATATTGAAGAGGGGAGGCCGGAGTTGCTCGCTCGGGCAAAGCGCCGCGACCTCGCTACCGGGCCGCATCCGCTGCTTATATCGGCGCGCGGCAATCGCATGAGCGCCGCGATGCTCCGGCGGCGGTTCCATACGCTGGCGACGCTCGCCGGCATTCCGGCTGACATCGCCCCGCATGCGATGCGCCATACCTTTGCGACCGACTTGCTCGAGGGCGGTGCGGACCTGCGCTCGGTTCAAGAGCTGCTAGGTCATGCGAGCCTGTCCACGACGCAGATCTACACGCATCTCACACCCGATCGGCTTAAGCGGGCTGTGGCTCAAGCCCATCCCCGCGGCGAATAGTGGCTGGCACGTCCCGCGCCGCACTCAGGTGTGTGGTTTTGATTGCGGGTTGGCAGGAAGAGGCATTCCTGCTATCATTCATCGGGTTGCTTCACGGCAACATGTTTTTATCACGCACGCGCGGCTACTTCATACCGTGGTGCCCGGGCTTTGGTAGCACATGTCCGGGTTGGTTTTGGAGGATGACCCCGCGCGGAGGCAAACCACAGGAGGTTTAACATGGCTACCAAGATTAATATCCGCACCCTGCTCGAGGCCGGCTGCCACTTCGGTCACCAGACCCGTCGCTGGAACCCCAAGATGAAGCCGTTCATCTTCGGTGAGCGCAACGGCATCTACATCCTCGACCTCAAGCAGACCATCCTCGACGCCGACCAGGCCTACACCTTCGTCAAGAACGTCGCCAAGGGTGGCAACGTGCTGTTCGTCGGCACCAAGAAGCAGGCTCAGGAGGCCGTCAAGAACGCTGCTGAGCGCGCCAACATGCCTTACATCAACCAGCGTTGGCTCGGCGGTATGCTGACCAACTTCGTCACCATCCGCTCCCGCATCAACCGCATGGAGGAGCTCGAGGCCATGGTCGAGGACGGCCGCATGGCTGTTCTGCCCAAGAAGGAGCAGGCTGTTCTCGGCAAGGAGCTCACTAAGCTCCAGACCAACCTCGGTGGCGCCCGCGACATGAAGGGTCTGCCCCAGGCTCTCTTCGTCATCGACACCAAGCGCGAGGAGAACGCCATCAAGGAGGCCCAGCGCCTGAACATCCCCGTCGTCGCCCTGATCGACACCAACTCCGATCCCGACGAGGTCGAGTACGGCATCCCCTGCAACGATGACGCTATCTCCGCTGTCACCCTTATGTGCGAGCTCATGGCTGACGCCTGCCTCGCTGGCTCCGGCAAGGAGCAGGTCTCCGAGGCCGAGATGGCCGCTGAGCCCAAGGCCGAGTAAATCAGTCTTAGTTAATTCTTTTTCATCTCTTTGAAAGGAACCACAATGGCCCAGATTACCGCCGCTATGGTCAAGCAGCTCCGCGAGATGACCGACTCCCCGATGATGGAGTGCAAGAAGGCTCTCGTCGAGGCTGACGGCGACATGGACGCCGCTGTCGACGTTCTGCGTAAGAACGGCCTTGCCAAGGCTGCCAAGAAGGCTGGCCGTGAGACCAACGAGGGCGCTGTCGCCGCGTTCGTCTCCGAGGATGGCAAGACCGGCGCTCTGCTCGAGCTCTCCTGCGAGACTGACTTCGTTGGCTCTAACGCCAAGTTCACCGGCTTTGCTTCCAAGGTCGCTGAGGTTGTCGCTACCACCGAGCCTGCTGACGTCGACGCTCTGCTCGAGAAGCCGATGGGCGAGGAGACCGTTTCCTCCGAGCTCACCGAGATGATTCACATCATGGGCGAGAACATGAAGATCTCCCGCTTCGCTGCCCGCAAGGCTGAGAACGGCGCGCTCGCTTCTTACATCCACATGGGTGGTAAGATCGGCGTCCTCGTCGAGTTCGCCTTCGAGAAGGCTGAGACCGCTCAGGCTGAATCCTTCAAGACCTTCGCTCACGACGTTGCCCTTCAGGTTGCCGCCGTCGCCCCGATCTGCGCTACCCGCGATCAGGTTCCGGCCGAGACCGTCGAGCACGAGAAGCAGATCTACATGGCCCAGGCTGCCGAGTCCGGCAAGCCCGAGGCTATCCAGGAGAAGATGGCTGTCGGCCGTCTGGAGAAGTTCTACAAGCAGTCCGTGCTCACCGAGCAGGAGTTCATCAAGGACAGCTCCCTCACCATCAAGAAGTACGCTGAGCAGGTCTCCAAGGAGCTCGGCGACACCATTACCGTCGTTGCCTTTGACCGTCTGGTCCGTGGCGAGTAAATAAGCTCTTGTAGCTGGTAATGAGCAGGCTGTGGGTTTTACTCACAGCCTGCTTTTTCATGGCTCTTCTTAGAGCCTTTGATAGAATGTTGAGAGTTCAATCTAAAGGAGGATCGCTTTGTCCGACATCCGATATAAACGCGTGCTTCTTAAGCTTTCCGGCGAAGCGCTGATGGGCGACGGCCAATATGGCATCGACCCCAAGGTTACCGACCATCTTGCTAAGCAGGTCAAGGAGCTGCTCGCCGTTGGCCATGAGGTCGGCGTCGTTGTCGGCGGCGGCAATATTTTCCGCGGCATGGCAGGCGCTGCCGGTGGCATGGAGCGTGCTCAGGCCGACTACATGGGCATGCTGGCAACCGTTATGAACGCGCTCGCCCTGCAGGATGCCTTCGAGCATAACGATGTTCCCTGCCGCGTGATGAGCGCTATCCAGATGAACGAGATCTGCGAGCCCTATATTCGCCGTCGCGCCATCAACCACCTTTCCAAGGGCAACGTCGTTATTTTTGCCGCCGGTTCGGGCAATCCGTACTTTACGACCGACACCGCCGCGGCTCTTCGTGCGTGTGAGATCGGCGCCGAGATTCTGATTAAAGCCACCAAGGTTGACGGCATCTACGATAAGGATCCCGTCAAGTGCGCTGATGCCGTCCGTTTTGACAAGATTACCTATCACGAGGTTCTCGTCCGCGGTCTGCAGGTTATGGATTCCACGGCTACGGCACTGTGCCAGGACAACCGTATGCCGATTTTGGTCCTCAACATCGATGGCGAGGACACCGTCAAGCGCGCGCTTTCGGGTGAGCCCGTCGGCACGCTCGTCTATCAGGAGGATTAAGCATGGCAGAGAACATCACCGCCCATATGGACAAGTCGCTCGAGTCCCTCAAGCATAACTTCTCCAAGGTTCGTACCGGCCGCGCCAATGCCAACATTCTGTCCGACATCACCGTCGATTATTACGGTGTTCCCACGCCGGTCACGCAGGTTGCCGCCGTCAAGACCCCCGAGGCCCACATGCTGCTCATCGAGCCGTGGGACAAGGCACTCATCAATGCTATCGTCAAGGCCATCGGCGCTTCCGATCTGGGTATTACCCCCAACTCCGATGGCACCGTCGTTCGTCTTCCGTTCCCGGCTCCCACTGAGGAGCGCCGTCGCGAGCTCGTCAAGGAGTGCCGCGAGTACGCCGAGCAGGCCAAGGTGTCTATCCGTAACATCCGTCGCGACTTCAACAACAAGCTCGAGCGCGATGAGGAGCTCACCGAGGACGATGTCCGTCGCGAGCAGGCCAAGGTCCAGAAGCACACTGATGAGTATGTCGCCAAGGTCGAGGAGCTTCTGAAGGAAAAAGAAGCCGAGGTCATGGAGATCTAAGGTGCAATACGACGAGCATAAACTGGTCGAGTACTTTGCCGACGCCCCTGCGGGCGTCGGTTTTTCCGACCTTGACCTTAATAACATTCCGCACCATATCTCATGCATCATGGACGGCAACGGTCGTTGGGCCACGTCGCGCGGTCTTGCACGCACTGAGGGCCACAAGGCGGGTATCGTCTCGCTGCGCGAGATCATTACCGCCTGCGTGCGCCTGGGCGTCGACGTGCTTTCTGCCTATGCGTTTTCTACCGAAAACTGGAACCGCCCGCAGCATGAGGTCAACGTCTTGATGCACTTGTTTGCCAAGACGTTCATCGACGAGTTGCCGCTTCTGAAGCGCGAAAACGTGCGCGTTGTCTTTTTGGGTGATATTTCCGCGCTGCCCAAGAAGACCCGCGACGTTTTTGAACGCGGTCTTGCCGAGTGCGCCGATCACACCGGTATGACGCTGGCGCTTGCCGTCAACTACGGCGCGCGTGCCGAGATTACCCGCGCTGTCCGTCAGATCGCGCTCGACGTTGCCGCCGGTAAGATTGATCCTGCCGCAATTGATGACGACATGGTGGCTTCCCACCTCTATACCGCCGGCCTTCCCGATCCTGAGCTTGTGATTCGCACCTCTGGTGAGCTGCGCCTTTCGAACTATCTGCTGTGGCAGGTGGCTTATTCCGAGTTCTATGTCACCGATACCTATTGGCCCGACTTTGATCGTTGGGGCCTTGTCGACGCCATTTTGGCCTATCAGGGCCGTGACCGTAGGTTTGGTGGACTGAGCAAGACCGAGGAGGCTTAATCGTGTCCGATCGTCCCAAGGCATCTGCTCCCAAGACGCCTGCGCGCAAAGCTACCGCTGCGGGAGCGCCTACAGCGAAGAGCGGCACCGGTTCGTGGCTGGCGGGCTTTATTACCCGTGCCGCCGCGGGTATCGTCTACGCTGTTGTCTTTATCCTGTGTCTGGTTTTGGGTATCGTGCCCACTGCCATCTTTGTTTCTGTCATGAGCGGCCTGTGCTGCTATGAGTTTTTCCGTATGACGAGGCTCGATGGCAAGATGGCTAACGAGCGCATGGGTATCGCTGCCGCCGTACTCTTTCCGCTGTCGGCGTTGGGCGATTCGATGTTGCTGAATGCCCTGCTTTTTGCCCTGATGCTCGCTGTGGGCATTTGGTATGTTTGGTCGCCGCGTACCCGCATCTCTGATGTGGCCGTGACGCTCATGGGTCCCATCTACACTGGCTTTATGCTGTCGGCTATCGTGCTGCTGCGCGATGCCGTGCCCGGTTTTGCCGGCGCCCTGCTTTCGGTGGGCGTTTGCGCGTCCCTTTGGGTCTCCGATTCGTTTGCCTACATCGTGGGTAGCCGTATCGGCAAGCACAAGATGGTTCCCAAGATCTCTCCCAAAAAGAGCTGGGAGGGGTTTGTCGGCGGCATCCTGGGCTCGGTTTTGATTTGGCTCATCCTGTGGGCGACGCACTTCTACAAGCTCAGCCTGCCCTATGCGCTGCTGTGCGGCTTGGTCGTGTCCGTCCTGGGCGTTATCGGAGACCTCATCGAGTCGCGCATCAAGCGCGGTGTGGGCGTTAAGGATTCCGGTAACCTTATCCCGGGCCACGGCGGCATGCTCGATCGTAGCGATTCGCTTATCTTTGGCTGCATTACCGCGCAGCTGCTTTTGATGATCGGAGGCGTGCTGTAATGTCCTTCCAGACGACGTATGGCCCCGATGGACGTCTCCGTGTTGCCATCCTGGGTTGTACGGGCTCTATCGGCACCCAGGCGCTCGATGTGTGCCGCCAGCATGCCGATCGCCTGCAGGTGACGGCGCTGTCCGTTAACTCCAGTACCTCCGAGCTCGTTGCCGCTGCCCGCGAGTTCTCGGTTCCGGCGGTTGCCGTGGCCGATGTCGCTCATGGCGATGACGCCGTGCTGCAGGAGTTGCCCGAGGGAACGAAGCTCGGCGTTGGCGCGCAGGCGGTTTGCGAGCTCGCGCGTCGCGACGATGTCGACTGCGTGCTCGTCGCTATTGTGGGCGCCGCCGGTCTCGAGGCGAGCCATGCGGCCTTGACCTCGAATAAGCGTCTTGCCCTTGCCAACAAGGAGTCCCTCGTCGTCGGTGGCGACTTGCTTATGCCGTTGGCGCAACCGGGCCAGCTTATTCCAGTCGACTCTGAGCACTCCGCCATCTTCCAGTGCTATCTGGGGGAGAACCCACGCGAGGCTCATTGTATTTGGCTCACCTGCTCGGGCGGTCCGTTTTTTGGCCGCACGCGCGACGAGCTCGACCGCGTGACGCGTGCCGATGCCCTCGCACATCCCACGTGGGCCATGGGCGCCAAGATCACCATCGACTCCGCCACCCTCATGAACAAGGGCCTGGAGCGCATTGAGGCCATGCATCTGTTTAACTGCGACCTCGATTTCATTAACGTGGTCGTGCAGCGTCAGTCCAAGATTCACTCTATGGTCGAGTTTGCCGACGGCTCCGTGATGGCGCATCTCGGTGCTTCCGACATGCGTATTCCCATCCAGTTCGCGTTCTCGTATCCCGAGCGTTGGGATACCCCGGCGCCTCGTATCGATTTCCGCGAGCTGGGGCAGCTCACGTTTGATGCTGCCGACATGGATACCTTCCGCTGTCTGGCACTGGCCGAACGTGCCGGCAAGACGGGTGGCACCATGCCGTGCGTGCTCAATGCCGCCAACGAGGTCGCCGTCGATGCTTTCCTGCACGATGGCTGCTGCTTTACTGATATCGATCGCATTGTGGAATCCTGCATGGATGCCCACGATAAGCAGGCGGTCGATTCGTTTGAGCAGCTTCGCGACATCGATGCGTGGGCGCGTGAAAAGGCTGCGCAGGTGCTCGCCGCAACCCGTTCCTA
This sequence comes from uncultured Collinsella sp., assembly GCA_902494085.1. GTDB lineage: Bacteria > Actinomycetota > Coriobacteriia > Coriobacteriales > Coriobacteriaceae > Collinsella. Next base: position 5,186 of record CABURU010000008.1, on the reverse strand, counting down.
ACCCATAAGGATTGCTTTTTCGTTTTATGGATACTGTTCTGAGCGTTCTCTCATCGGTCTTTTGGGGCCTGCTGATGCTTTCCGTCCTCGTGTTTTTGCACGAGGGCGGCCACTTTTTGGCGGCGCGTGCCTGCGGCGTCCGTGTGACCGAGTTCTTTTTGGGCCTGCCGTGCCGCTTTGACATACATTACACGTCGCGTCGCATTGGAACCAAGTTTGGCGTGACCCCGCTGCTGCTGGGTGGCTACGCTGCCATCTGCGGTATGGATCCGACCGACGTCTCGTGTGCCGATCGCGTGCTCGCGGCTATCTATCGTCATGGTCGCGTGACCGTGGCCGACCTTGCTGTCGAGCTCGAGCTATCCGAGGAGGTTGTGCTCGAGGCATGCGCCTTGCTCTTGGGTTGGGGCTCTATCGCGCCTTGGTATGAGGAAGGGGAGAAGCCCTCGCCGAGCTACTATCCCACCAAGTATCAGACGCTGCCACGAGATGCGGCGGGTTACACCACCTTTGACGGCCGCCGTTTCGATCGAGAGCATGCGACTACCGAGGGCGATGTGTGGGAGCTGCCGTGCGGCGAAGCCGAGTTCCTTGCGCAAGAGCGTTCGCATACCTATCTGGGCCAGGGTTTTCTCAAGCGCGCCTTTATGCTGCTCGCGGGCATTCTCGTCAATATCCTGACGGGCTTTTTGCTGCTTATGAGCATCTACTCTATTGCGGGTGTCACCGTGCCGATGGATACCAACGTGATCGGTCAGGTTGACGAGGGTTCTATTGCCGCCAAGGCGGGTATCGAGGGCGGCGACGCGATCCTTTCGGTTGACGGAGTATCGTGCTCTACCTGGATGGACGTTTACGATGCCATCGGCAAGGCCGCCGGTAAGGACGATATCGCCATCGAGTACGAGCGTGACGGCAAGCAGCATTCGACCACGGTTGCACTCAAGGAGGAGGAGCGCCTAGGTGTGTATGCCTCTACGCAGGTGGTCCGTTTAGACCCCATCACGTCGGCTCGCCTGTCTTTCTCCTATGTCGTGCAGACAGCGGAGGGCGTGATGCGCCTGCTCCAGCCGCAGCATACGATGGAGATTCTCGATCAGTCTTCTTCGATCGTGGGTATTAGCGTTATGTCCTCACAGGCTGCTGCTGCCGGCCCTGCCACGTTCCTTTCGTTTGCCGCTCTCATTTCGTTCTCGCTTGGCTTTATGAACCTGCTGCCCATCCCACCACTCGATGGCGGCAAGCTGGTCATCGAGATCATTCAAAAGATTGCGGGCCGCGAGCTACCTCTCAAGGTCCAGACGATTGTGAGCTATGTGGGCATCGCGCTCTTTGCGCTGCTGTTTGTCTATATGCTTCGTTCCGACGTCCTTCGATTTATTTTGTAGGGGAGTGTTTGGATTGTCTTTGTCCCATCCTTTGCCGCGCGAGCTGACGCGCCCCGTGTTTGTGGGCGACGTGCAGATGGGTGGCGGCGCTCCGGTGGTGGTTCAGTCCATGACCTGCACCGATACCGCCGACGCCCAGGCAACGCTTGCGCAAGTGCGTGCGCTTGCCCAGGCGGGTTGTGATGTTGTGCGCGTGAGTGTGCCCACCGAGGCCGCGCTCGAGGGTTTCCGCACCATCTGTGCCGAGTCTCCGGTGCCGATTGTCGCCGATATCCACTTTAACCATAAGCTCGCCATTGGTGCCGTTGAGGCCGGTGCTGCCAAGCTGCGCATCAATCCCGGCAATATCGGCGATTGGGCTAAGGTTGACGCGGTGATCGATGCTGCGGGCGCCGCGGGCTGTGCGATTCGCATCGGCGTGAACGCTGGCTCGCTCGAGCAGGATATCGCCGAGCGCGATGACCTGACGCAGCCCGAAAAGCTCGTGATGTCGAGCGAGCGTTTCGTCAAACATTTTGAGGATCGCGGTTTTACCAATATCGTGCTTTCCGCCAAGGCCCATAGCGTGACCACGACGCTCGACACCTATCGTGCGCTGTCGCGTGAAATCCCCCATGTTCCTCTTCATCTGGGCGTGACGGAGGCCGGAACCAAACTCCAGGGCACCATTAAGAGCTCTGTGGGCTTGGGTATTCTGCTTTCCGAGGGCATTGGCGACACCATGCGCGTCTCGCTTACGGCCGATCCGGTCGAGGAGCCGCCGGTCGCCTGGGGTATCTTGCAATCACTCGGTCTTCGCCGCCGTGGTCCCGAGATCGTTTCGTGCCCCACGTGCGCTCGCTGCCAGGTCAACCTCATTCCTATCGCCGAGGAGGTCACCGAGCGGCTTAAGAACTACTCCGCGCCGCTTTCGATCGCCGTTATGGGATGTGCGGTCAATGGCCCCGGCGAGGCCTCTGACGCCGACTTGGGTGTTGCCTGCGGACGAGGCCAGGGCCTGCTCTTTTCGCACGGCCAGATCATTGGTAAAGTAGCTGAGGACCAAATTGTCGACGCGCTTATGGCCGAGGTCGACAAGCTTATTGAGGAGAAATAAATGACTCGAGCAATGTATATGTCTAAGCTGTATGCTCCGACGCTCAAAGAGGATCCGGCTGACGCCGAGCTTGCGAGCCATCGCCTGCTGCTTCGTGCCGGCATGATTCGCAAGGAGGCCGCCGGTCTCTATTCCTATCTGCCGCTCGCGTGGCGCTCGATTCGCAAGATCGAGAACATCGTGCGCGACGAGATGGATGCTGCCGGCGCCCAGGAGCTCATGATGCCCATCATGGTCGATGCCGAGCTGTGGCGTGAGTCCGGCCGTATCGATGCGTATGGCAAGGAGCTTGTGCGCTTTGATGACCGCCACGGCCGTGAGTTCGTGCTCGGACCCACGCATGAGGAGACCGTGACTGCCCTGGTGCGCAATGAGCTGCGTTCCTACAAGCAGCTGCCGGTGAATCTCTATCACATCCAGGACAAGTTCCGTGATGAGTTCCGTCCCCGCTTTGGCCTGATGCGCGGTCGCGAGTTCATCATGAAGGACGCCTACAGCTTCTCCGCCACGCAGGAGAGCCTGCAGGAGGAGTACGACAAGATGAAGCAGGCGTACGCCAATATCTGCGAGCGCTGCTACATCAAGGCCCTGCCCGTCGTCGCCGATTCCGGCGAGATCGGTGGCGATACCTCCGTCGAGTACATGGCTCTGGCCGACGCCGGCGAGGCTTCGCTCGTCTACTGCGACGATTGCGGCTTTGCTGCCGATGACGAGGCGGCAAGCACTAAGGTTGTCGTGACCGAGGGCCCCGGCGACGGCACGCTCACCAAGGTCGAGACTCCGGGTATGGGCACCATCGAGGCCGTTGCCGAGTTCTTTGGTTTCCCCGAGAACGGCACGCGCAAGTCCCTGGCTCTGATCGATGCCGAGGGCAAGCCGGTTGTGGCCATCGTTCCGGGCGATCACGAGCTCAACGACTGCAAGGCCGAGCATGTCTTTGGCAAGGGCTACCGCATGATGACCGATGAGGAGCTCCAGACCTACGGTCTGCACAAGGGCTTTATCGGGCCGGTCAACCTACCCGAGGGCATTCGTCTGGTCTGCGACGAGAGCCTGCGTGAGTCCAAGCAGTGGGCCTGCGGTGCCAACGAGGTCGACTATCACTTTACCGGCGCCTGCCCCGAGCGCGACTTTACCGTCGACGAGTGGGCCGACCTGGTCACCGTCGTTGCCGGCGATCCCTGCCCGCACTGCGGCAAGCCGCTTTCCGCTGCCCGCGGTATCGAGGTCTCCCAGGTCTTCCAGCTGGGCACCAAGTATTCCGAGGCCATGGGTGCCACCTTTATGGACGAGGACGGCAAGGAGAAGCCGCTCATCATGGGTTGCTACGGTGTGGGCGTGTCCCGCTCGCTCGCTGCCGTCGTGGAGCAGCACAACGACGAGCACGGTATCGTCTGGCCGGTCTCCGTTGCCCCGTACGAGGTCGCGGTGATTCCACTCGACCCCAAGAAGGAGGAGTGCGCTACCGTTTGCGACCAAATCGTTGAGGCTCTGTGCGCCGAGGGTATCGAGGTTGTCGTCGATGACCGTGACGAGCGTCCCGGCTTTAAGTTTGCCGACAACGACCTTATGGGCTTCCCGTATCAGGTGATTCTGGGCAAGCGCGGTCTTAAGAATGGCACCGTTGAGCTCAAGGACCGTGCTACGGGCGAGCGCGAGGACGTGGCAATCGATGAGGTCGTCGCCAAGGTTGCCGAGCTTGTGAAGGCAGCACGCCGTTAATCGAGCACGCTGCATTTGGTGCACTTACGAAGCGGCCCTGCGTCTCTCAAGTTAGAGATGCAGGGCCGCTTTTGCATAAAGGATCTTTATAGTTAAAAGGAAAACCCCACAGCCCATATGAGCTGCGGGGTTTCCCTTTGTGCCTCCGATGCGAAATGAATCGCTCAGATATTACTGATAATCGACGACGTCGATCCAGTTCTTCAGGAACTCATCGTTCACGTTGCGCTTACGAGCGAGCTCGGAAGCGGCGACGATGCTCGTCCACTGACGCACGACCTGCATGGGCATGTCGGCGCGGTCGCAGTAGAGCTCCAGGTAGGCCTCGGCCTGATCCTTGCTGTTGAGGGCAAAGAGCAGGTAAGTGGTGGCAACGTCGGCAGCAGGGGAGCCCTGGGTAGCGTGTGCCCAGTCGCACACATAGAGCTGGCCGTCGTCACCGACGATGACGTTGGAGGGGTTGAAGTCGCCGTGGCAGACCTTGAACTCCTTGGTCATACCGTCCAGACGCTCCTGAAGGTTGTAGCGCGTGGTGGCATTGAGCTGATCGAGGCTGTCGATCATGCGGGCGAACTTGTCGCGCTGACGGTTGAGCAGCGGGGAGGTGTAGCCGTGGATCTCGATCTGGAGGTCGACGAACATCTCGAGGTACTCACCAAAGCGCTGGGGCTCAGCAGTCATCTTCTCGGCAAGGGTGGTGCCCGGAACCTTCTCGGTCACGAGTGCCCAGCCGTTGGCGTTCTCGAGCTGAGAAACCTCGAGAGCCTTGGGGCTGCGGATGCCGCACTCATTGATGCGGGCAAGATTCAAAGCCTCGTTGAACACGTCGGAGACGGGCTTGGTCTCGTTAAAGACCTTGACGATCTTGTCGCCCAGGTCGTAAACGACCTTGTTGCCGCGACGGACGAGCTCGGTCTTGGAATCGGGGAGCAGCATGATTGCATCCTTTCAACGATGCGATAGAAGCAACGGCGGGGGCG
>CABURU010000007.1 GCA_902494085.1 uncultured Collinsella sp. | reverse complement strand
GCGTCGAAGCAGTAGGGCACGCCGCCGACGGAAACGGGGCCGCGCGCCAGCGCGCCGGAGCCAGTCGCGTAGTACCAGGTGCCGCCGTCGAGGACCCATCCGGTCGCCATCGCGCCGGAGGCGTTGAACCAGTACATGGAGCCGTTGCACTCGTAGAGCCCGGTGGCCATTACACCGCCCGCGTCGGGGTCGAGCCAATACCAGGCTCCGCCCTGGCGCAACCATCCGGTATACGCTTTGCCGTCAGAGGTTGCGTAATACCAAGTGCCCTCTTTTAACTGCCAGTAATAAAGAGAGACATCAACATACGCGTAATTCATATCAACATTTCCGCTAATACCAGAAACTTTTCCGCGGCTTGTATACTGCCAAAAGCTGTAACTGGCGGTATAGTGACATTGGGAGTTGTATTGAGCAATCCAATGATCCCAAGAACCGCTCTTAAATACAGGGTCGGTCAATATATTGTTAAACCAATTTAGGTTTGCATAAATGCCTGGCTTATATCCAGCACTAGAAATCTTATTACAGAATGTCTGAGCTCTAGATGCAATTCCGGATTGACGACCATCTGCAATAATTGTCTTGTCCTCAAGATCGTAATACACCGGTAGCCTAGGATTGTGCCCCGATAGGCAGTCAATCACCATGGACGCCTCATCGGCTGCCTGTCGATTATCAAAAGCATATGAATAGACATAGACGCCGTAGGGAATTGCGAGTCGCTCGCACTCAGAAATATTTCGATTAAATTGATAGTCAACTCGACCGCCGAAAGACGGAGCGCCAAACCCAACGCGCAGAATAGCGAAATCGATGCCAGAAGCTTTAACTGCGTCCCAATCAATACGCCCTTGGTGCTCGCTGACGTCAATGCCCTGAGCTGTAACCCCATCGGGAAGAGCGTCCATAGACAATAAAGCTATTCCGTCTTCTTCGGAAGAAGCATCATCTGAAACTAATTGTCCACCCTCATAACGCCAAGAATTCTCAACCAGAGTCTGAGCAGCCTCTGCATCCGCAGGGCATACAAACATAGAAACGGGCGCAAAGAGCATCAGCACCAACAATGCCGAAAACAACTTAAGATGTTTGTTCATGTAAACCTCGTCATTCGCTCTTGATTGCGTCTAGCTTACAGCATAGCTATGAAAGATTCCCGAACATCTAACAGGACAAGATGCCATCTAGGACAATAAATAGTTGGGCGCAATGCTGCAAAGAAAAGAAGAACTTACCGGCAGGGTTGAACCCGCAGGCTCATTGCCCCCTCCTCTTGCCCCCAAGAATACCGACTTCAAATAAACTTTCAAACCAGATGTCAAAAAGGTAGGGGGCCCAGAGAGTCCCCTACAACTCGGAATTCTAACGAATCAGTATTACTTTCGATGGGCCCAAAGCGGTCAAACCGGAGATGCGATTTCCATAACCATCACTATGCCAGAACAAATTTTCGCTCGGCGAATTGCCCCAGAAAAAGCCAATGTGACTATCGTCCGCATATGGGTTGTAAGGATTGAAGAACACAATGTCCCCCTTACGAGCCAAACCACTACGTAACAACTCATCAATAGAGTTGAAATAAGTCACGTTCGCACACGTATCGATAGCGTAGCCGTACCAACGATAAGCGTTTACGCAGCCGCCCCTTCCGGGACCTCCACTCCAAGGGGAATGGCTCTGCTCGGCGGCAATGGGAGCTAAATTCCCGCCCGCCTTCATATATGCATGCGATACAAATCCACCACAATTCATGCCCGTATAACCGTCCCAACGCGGATCACCCTTTGGGTACATGCACGTTTCCTGGCTGAGGTGCGTGTCGTAGCGTGTTCCACGGTAATAGCCGTCGTTTTCGTGGCTCATAAGCCAATTGACCAAGCTGGACCTATTGACCCCCAAAACAGAACCAGACGTATTCAACCATGCACCACTTGCATTGAAGTAATAGTCAACGCCATCGATTTTCAGCCACCCGTTAGCAAACATGGCACCCGAAGGCTGGAGCCAGTACCACGTACCGCCGTCATTAAGCCATCCAGTTTTCATCTTGAATGTGGAAGGGTCCATCCAATACCACGCACCGTTGACATATTGCCAACCAGACTTAAGGACACCATTGGAAGATGCGTAATACCAAGTATTGCCACTTTCGTCAGAAGCGTCTTTCGACATAATCCAACCAGACGCCACGTTAACGACACCATTCGCATCCGCATAGAAAACCGCATCTCCAATATGAATCACACCTGGCAATGAAGACGAGTCAGTACGATCAGCGACTACAGGAGATCCATCAGATGAAGTAGGCAACGGCTCGCTCAGTGCTCCAGACGAATTCGCCCATGCCATACCATCGTTCAAGTTGATCCAGCACGAAGATGCCATTGCACCGGAATCATAAGAAAAATAGCGCTTGCTTCCTACCGCAAATTCACCAGTACGCATTGCGCCGGATACATCATCAAGGTAATACCAGGCGCTTCCGGACTTTATCCATCGCCCTCGTTGAATAGCTCCGTTTGATGCGGCGTAATACCAAGTACCATCAGCAAGTGCCCAGCCTGTTGCCATGGCACCTGAGCTCGTAAGGAAATAGGTGGACGAGTCCACTTGCACAAAGCCCGTGAGCATAATATGGCTTCCTGGATCCAGGTAATACCAAGAATTCCCTAGAAGTAACCAACCTCCATGCAGTAAGCCGTTGGAGTCAGCGTAATACCAGTTGTTGTCAATAAGTGCCCACTGGGAGGATAGCATGGCCCCTGAACTGTTAAAGATATAAGAGGTGCCATTGCATTCATTCAGCCCGGTGGCCATAGAACCATCTGCAGGATCAAGCCAGTACCAACGACCCCCATCCGAGAGCCAACCCTTCACCAGGGCGCCAGAGCCGGAAAAATAGTGCCAAACGGAAGCACCAAGATGCCATCCGATAAGCATCGCGCCAGAAGAAGAGAATCCATACGTGGCTCCCCCGATCTGTAGCATCGAGTCGTGGACCATCTTGCCTTCATCATCCAGCCAATACCAGTTGCTGCCATCTGAAAGCCAGCCTTTTACCATGGCGCCAGAACCGGAGAAATAACGCCAAGCAGAAGTGGAGCCCGTAGAATCTAGGTACCAGCCGACACGCATTGCGCCCGAAGAGGAGAAGGCATACGTCGCACCCCCAACTTGAACCAACCCATCCTGAGCCATTCGACCTTCGTCGTCGAACCAGTACCAGCTACCGTTTATATGTCTCCAAGAAGAAACAGCGATCGTTCCGTCGGACAAGCCCCAACGCCAAAAACCAGCCCCTTCTTCGGGTGATATCCACCCCTGATGCCAAACAATTTGATTCGAAACCTCAGAAGGGGTCTCATTATCCACCTGAGAGTTCTGCTCGACAGCGAAGGTCGAATCGCGCTGAGCATCAATGGCTGACTCAACAGAAGCAATAGCAACGTTAGATGCGGAACCTTCGTCAGTGTTATTCGAATCAAGGGCGTATAACATCGAGGGCGAACTCAAAAGGAGCCCCAAAGAAACAAGGCCGGAAAAGACCAGCACCCCGAATGAGCATTTCTTCATAGCAGCACGGTATCCAATCACGCAGCGACCCCGTCACCTCAGGGCAACGGGGTCTCAATCAAAACTAACTCAGTAATGTGCTAGCCAATTTGCTGGCAGTTTTTGCACTCTCGTGAAGCACCACGCCTCTGGGCCTCCTGAATAGAGATCTGCGAATAGCCCTTTGCGTCCTTACCAACGGTACGGCACTTATGCGTATGGTAAACATTGCTACCGTTCTTATACCAAACTAGGCCGTAGCCCGGAATCCACTTACCGTCCTCGCCGACATAATAGGAGCCGATCCAGGCATTCGTAGCCATGGCACCAGAAGACTGGAGGTAGTAGTCGCCGACCCAGGAGTCGTGGGCCATAGCGCCGGAACCGCTAAAGTAGTACCAGGCGCCGCCGATCTGACGCCAGCCGGTGGCCATCGCGCCGGAATCGTCGAACCAGTACCAAACTCCACCAACGTTGGCCCAAGAGTTAGAGGCCATAGCGCCCGAACCTCCGAGCCAATACCACGTGCCGCCATTGCTGAGCCAGCCGGTTACCATGGCGCCCGAACCACTCGCATAGTACCAAGAGCCACCTGCCAAGAACCAGCCGGTAGCCATCGCGCCGGAATCGCCGAACCAGTACCAGGAGCCGCCCAGGCTGCGCCAGCCGTTAGCAACCATGGCGCCCGAGCCATCGAGGTAGAACCACGTACCGCCGATATTGAGCCAGCCAGTGACCATCGCACCGGAAGCGTTGGCGTAGTACCACGTCCCCGAAACGTTGATCCAGCCGGTCAGCATGACACCATACTCGTCGAAAAAATACCAAGTTCCACCGATATTATGCCAACCGGTCAGCAGTTCGCCACTGGAGGTCGCATAGAACCACTTTCCATAGATGGAGTCATAGAGCCAGCCGCTATGCTGCATGCGGCCATCGGCGTTGGCACCAGGGGTGTTCAGGAAGTAGTTCTTGCCGTCAATCTGAACTCGGCCGTATGCCATATCATGGCTTTCGGGGTAAAAGTAATACTTGTCCCCACCGATAGACTGCCAGCCCGACACCGCGATCCCGTCAGCGCCAAAATAGTACCAGACAGCTTCGTATTCGTTATGCCACTGGTTCGTGACCATGGCGCCAGTTTCGGGATCGAAATAGCGAAGGTTGCCGTCCTCGCACCGAACGAGTCCAGTCTTCGAACGACCGTCGGAACACCATTCCGTAATCGGTCCACCGTCTCCGCCACCGCCAGCAATATCAGCAAATGAGGGCACCGGGGCAACCGTCATGCAGGCAGCGGCAAATGCAACAACTCCCAGCACTGTTAGTCCGCGCCATCTTTCTCGAAGGTTTTTCATACGACATCCTTTCTCCGAGATTTAAGGCTCTCTTAAGTTATTTTTAAACTATCAATTCAGTATTTCAACGGGAAATCGATAAAAGGTGTCTTTGTGACTGCAATTTAAATATGAGTCGCCACACCTCAACCGTTACGCTAAATAGCTTCTAAGGCAAACTTAGCGCATGAACGAACTGATTAAACGAGTGAACTGATTAATAAAGCAACAGAATACAAACCTTGGTCATCAATCACATCTACCGCGGGCCGATAACGCCCGCCTCATGTGCTGCGATATAATCAATCTCACTAGATGCCAAATCAGCAAGCCGAAGGAGCTGACGTGCTAACAATTCACTATGGTGATATGGAAAACGTTATCTACAACACGTCCGTTTACTTCGATAACGTATATTCGCCCCAGTGGTTTCAAGACTCCTTTGCCCAAAGGGTCATAAAATCCATCGACAAAGGCACCGTGGTAGGCCCCAATGCAATCGATACCAAGATTCTAGGCATCATTCCTCCCGAGAAACTATCCAGCGGCACCAAAACGCTACTGCTTATGTACTTTATGCCGCAGAATATATATAACGCCTCAAATTGCGGTGATAATTGCGCCTACTGGATTCTGAGGATCGCCGCGCAAAAGGATCTAACAATCAATCTCTACCACATAATGGATTTTGGAAACGGCAAATTCACGGTAACCATTGCAAATACGGGCGATGTCGTTCACACGATGTTTGACCTTGTCCCCATAGCTGGAAAATGCCTAAGGGAGAACTCCTGATGCGCGGATCATACAAGGTGATTATTCAAAATAACCGGGTTCAGTTTAAACTGACCATCAATAGAAACTTGACCATCATCCAAGGCAACAGTGCCACGGGCAAAACGACGTTGCTCGATATGGTGACTGCCCACGAAGAATTAGGGGCACAAAGCGGCGTAACAGTAAGTTGCAAAGCGTCCTGTAAGACAATAGCTGGAAAGAATTGGCGCAGAGATCTACAAGAGATTTCCAGCAGTATTGTTTTTATTGATGAGGGCAATACTTTTGTTCGATCAAGAGAATTTGCCCATGAAGCAAAACGAAGCTCAAACTACTACGTAATCGTCGCCAGAGAGTCACTGCGCCAACTACCCTATAGCGTTGATGAAATCTACGGTCTTAAGAACACCAACCGAACCACAACGAAGTATCCCGTTTACTCTCGTGTCTACACCTCTACATATCGTATTTACGGTGATACTGAATTTAGAGGCGAGAGGCCCGAGCTTGTCATCGTCGAGGACATAAATTCGGGCTACGAATTCTTCAGTTTGCTATGCAAAAAGAGCAACATTAAGTGCATCAGCGCGGGAGGCAAATCAAACATTTGCAACTGCATTATGGACGCACCGGAAAACGACATCCTCGTGATTGCCGACGGCGCCGCCTTTGGACCAGAAATTGCGGAAGTAGCTGCTCTATTGCGCCGAAAGAACATCAAGCTATTCCTACCGGAATCGTTTGAATGGCTCGTGTTGAAGTCGGGATTATTCAACAGCAAACACATTAAGGACATGCTGCTTAACCCCGCTGAACATATCGAAAGCTCAAAGTTCTTTAGCTGGGAGAAGTTCTTTACTGCAGAACTCATCGAATGCTCACGAGACACACGTTTTCGATATGACAAGAGCTGCTTGAACGAGGAGTACCTGAACCCCACCGCTCTTGCAGCTCTGGAGGATACTTTGCCGGACCTTGGCATTACTTCGCACTAAAACGAGAAGTACTCACTGTCGGAGGATAGGTTTGACCCGAGCCACAGATCGCCATCGAGGAAGAACTCTGGCCAGCGCTGCATGAACAGCGCTTGCTCGCGCTTCCAGCGGCGCAGCTTTTTCTCGTTGGCCTCTTCCCTGCCGCGCGAGGTGAACTCGTAGTGATACAGCTCGGCATAGGGCGTATAGATGGTGCGGTAGCCCGCCTCCCATACGCGCAGGCAAAAGTCTGCGTCGTTAAAGCCAACGGCGAATTCCTCGTTGTAGCCGCCGACGCGCTCAAATACGTCGCGGCGGACCATCTGACAGGCGCCCGTCACGGCGCTGAAGTTGCCCGGGCGCACGGCACGGGCAAGATAACCCTCGCGCTTTGCGGAGAAGTCCTGGTTGGCATGAGCAAGTGCGCCACGCACGCCAACCAAAATGCCGGCATGTTGTACCAGATGATCGGCAAAATAGAGTTTGGCGCCCACCACGCCCGCATCGGGACGCTGCAGATACCCCATCATCTCTTCGATAAAGTCCGGACTTATGACCTCGGTATCGTTGTTGAGCAGCAGCAGATAGTCGCCCTTGGCATGCTCCACGCCAAAGTTAATGATCTGGGAGTAATTGAACTCACCCGGCCAGTACACAACGCGCGCGATACCCTTGCCTTCGGATGCCGCAGCCACGCGTTCCGGCAGGGTTTCGTAATACGCAAACGTCTCCGGGGCTTCGCTGTTGTTCTCCACCAAGACGATCTCGAAGTTGGCATACGTTGCCTTCTGAGCGATCGACATCACGCAGGCGTCGAGCGTCTCAACGTGGTCCTTGGTGGGAATCACAATGCTCACCAGCGGCGTAGGCTCCGGCAGTGCATAACGCATGCGGTAGACAAACGGCGTCTCAGTCTCCTCGACCGTTCCGCAAATGCCCAGCGCGTTAAAGTGGCGCTGAAGCGCAAGGCGCCCGGCTTCAATGGCATACGGTTTGCTATCGGCAGAACCGTCGGCGGTGGAACCGGGGTGCACGCGCCAGTGATACAACACATGCGCAACATGCTCAAACCGCGCGTCCGCCGAAAGGCAGCGAAGCGTCAGGTCGTAGTCCTGGGCACCCGCAACGTCTTCCGGGGACGTGCCAATACGATCGATAAGCGCCTTCTCCACCATCAGGAAATGCGTCACGCAGTTATGGCTATAGAGCAGATCGACGTTGAGCTGCGTCTTAAAGACCGGCTGACCCCACTCCCCCGTTTTCTGGAACATGTCCTCGTCGCAGAACAGGACCTGGGGGCACTCGCCCTCGGCCGCCTTATTCAGCGCGGAAACATACTGGAATAACGCGTCCGGTTCCAGAATGTCGTCATGGTCCAAGAACGCGACGTAGTCGCCTGTCGCTCGCTCGATACCTGCGTTGGTGTTGAGCACAATGCCGCCGTTGCCGGGAAGCTCGATGCGACGGATGCGCTCGTCGTTGGCGCCTGCCGCAAGGGCGGCCACCGCATCCCATTCAGGCGAGGCATCCATAAGGAGCAGCTCCCAGTTGTCATAACTCTGGACTAGCACCGAGTACAGCAGCTCGCGCAGGTATTCCCGATCAGTCTTGTAGCACGGCACCACAATACTCACGAGTGGTCTATAGGCAAAAGCTACCGAAGCGACACGCTGGCACGCTAAATCGCCCGGCTTTGCGCGATGTTGCTCAAACCAACGTCGATAAGCTGCGTCGTCTGCACGCGCGTCCTTCATGCGGTTCCAGCTGTCGTCGACCATGCCGTTGTACAGGCGACCATCCATGGCGCAAAAACCGCTCTGGATTAGGCCCGTGGGATCAGCCGCAATCGCGACAAAATCACGTATATCCTGGGGCATCTCAACGCTCAAATACGTTTTATTGACGCGGCAACCGTTGCGCTGCGGCACATCGATCTGCGATTCAAACACATGCACGGTGGCATCGATCGCATTCATATGCGTATCGAAGATCTGGATCTCAGGGGCGCACTGAGGATCTCCCGCCCACGTAACCTCATAGCGCCACACCGCGCCGGCGTCTGCCGGCAAATAGCGAATGGCATCGATCTCGTAGCAGCCGCAGCGCTCGCCGCGCTGCGCATCGCGGATAAGCGCACACAACGCAGGCTTTGCCTTGTAGTTGATCTTGGATTCCAGCTTGGCCACGCGGCTATCGAGGCGAATGGAGCCCAACCTTTGACCACCGGATGCAAAAACGACATCCATCGACGAGCCATCCAAAAACGGAAGTACCATGACGGCGAGCTCGCGCTCGTAACCGGAAACGGAAGGGCAAAGCGCCAGCACACGGCCATGATCGACCGGGAGCACCAGCGACGGCACACAAAAACCGCTCGTCGTCGCATGGGCAAACGCTTGAGAACCCTCCCGCTCAATAAGCGCGGCGACATCCTGACCGGCAAAACGAAGCAGCACAAACAGACGGCCCTGACTGCGGCAAAGCGCCAAACGCTTGATACTCATCTACACTTCTCGCTTTCCCAGGGCGTTCGCTGCCATGCGTTTGCAGGCACCCAGGCGCCCAAACCTCAAGACGTCGTAATCGAACATGAGCTTTTTGTATGCGCGGGCATTGGGGGCCTTGCTGGTAAGCGCCGCACGCACCATAGCGGCAACAGACGGGGCACATTGCGCGAGCGCGGCATCGTTGCCTACGGCAGAACCGGCAAGGGCCGCGGCGACGGCAGCAAACACCTTGCCACAGTCCGAGCCCAGCAACCTGAGCGCGTCGTAAAGCACCAGATCGCACAGGAAATATGCCAGATCATCGGCGTGCTGTACATCGAGACCGTCGCGCTGCCAGTCAGCCAGCACCGCGGAGTAAATCTTCACGTGCTCCAGCAGGCGCGTCTCGTCGTCATAGCGCATGGTGTCCATGAGCGAGCCCTTGCGCGCCACGCGGTAGTCGTACAGCCTGTTCGAAATAAGCGCGGTCTTGCGCGAGCGACCGTACACGGCAAAATCGAAGACCTGGTCCTCGCCATACTTGACGGTTTCGTCGAACACGATCCCGTTGCCCAGCAAAAACTCACGCTTGCAAGCGGTGCGCCATGCAAAGGGGCGAGACGCTTCCTTAAACAGCAGGTCGGAGCTATAGCCTTCAAACGACACATCGCGCGGGCTCAGCACATAGTTAAGCCACGGATACCCTGCCTCCAGCGGATACGGATTCGCGCCAAAGGTCAAAACGTCGCAGTCCTCGCGCTCAAAGGTATCGACGATCACGCGGCATGCATCGGGCGTAAAGCGGTCGTCGGAATCCAAAAACGCGACGATAGACGCCGTGGACGCAGCGATGCCTGCATTACGTGCACTCGACAGGCCGCCGTTCTCCTTATCGACCAGCCTAAAGCGCGCGTCCTTTTCGCAATAGGCAGCCGCAATATCGCGCGAGCCATCCGGCGAGCCATCGTTGACCAGCACGCCCTCCCAATCGGGCACGTCCTGCGCAAGCAGGGAGTCCAGGCACCAGGCCAGGCACTCCTCCACTTTATAGATGGGAACGACAACGGAAATCTTGGGGGTAGCCATAGTTACTCGCTCCTACTGTGCGGCCGGAACGTCATCGGGGTGCGGGTTGTCGCCGTAGGTGCGCTGATACGTCAGCACGCGCCAGACCAGCGGCAGGCCGCCAATCTTAAAGTAATGCTTAAACGTATTGAGCTTGCCCGGCTTTTTAAAGTCAAAGCGCGAATCGATATAGGCGCGGGGCGACTTGACCATCAGACGCAAGTCGGTCTCGCCACGCGGATCAAACAGCGACAGGTCAAAGCGACCGGCATCCCAATCGGCCTTCAGCTCGAGTGAAGCCTTCTCCCAAAACTGCCCACGCAGCTCATCGACCAGACGCTCATCATTCCAGCGGTACGTATCGACCTTCATGCGCATTAAAATGCCCTGAAGCTGAGCCTTGAGCTCGGGACGATCGTCCAAAAAGCGTTGCATCTCGGCATATTCGTCGCACACGCAAAACACCTTGTTAGGCGAATTAACGGAGCTCTTCTCGTTATCCTGGCGATAGCACAAAATGGGGTCCGCAATAAACGCGGCACGTTCGGCGCAAGCCCAAACCTTAAAGTTAAAGCCTGCGTCCTGATACGAGGCGCCCGGCGTGGGAAGGAACCGAATCTGATTGGCGTTGAGGAACTCGCGCCGATAGATGGCAGACCAAATGGAAGGCTTGCGGTAGAAGATGCCCGGGCGATCGATGGGGCGATACGCGGCGCCCGTCATATGCTCGTCGATGATCCCAAACAGCTCACGGCGCTCGCTGGGCGTAGACCAATACAGGTAAAAGTCGCCCTTCACCACATCGGCATGCTCAGCATCGGCCTTGGCGACCAGCTTTTGGAGCGAATCCTCAAACATAAAGTCGTCGGACTCAAGGATGCCCACGTACTCACCGCGCGCCATCTCCAGGCCGCGGTTCATCGAGTCGCCGTAGCCGCTGTTGGCTTTATCGATCATCTTTACACGGGGGTCGCGCTCCATGTACTCGCGGATGATATCTGGCGAGCTATCGGTCGACCCGTCGTTAATGCAGATGATCTCGATGTCCTTGAGCGTCTGCGCCACGGCGGAATCGAGGCACTCGCCCAAGTAGCGTTCGACATTGCAAATGGGAACAAGCAGCGAAACTTTAGGGGTATCAGAGTTCTGCAAGAGAACCTCCTGTTGAATAGCGTGTAACAGGGTTATTTTAGCAGCCGAGTTGCGGCGGGCGGCAACGCTTGGAATTAGATAAAGCGCTCCAGGCAGGCTTTGAGACCGCGAGTCGAAAGATAGAACAGCGTGGCGTCTGCCATCGAAACGCCCGAGGTCGCCGCAACGAGCTTGTGGGCAACACGGCGAACGGCACCCCTAGCGGGCATATCCGCCCACTTCGTTCCCAAAAACGTCGCGAGGTCCATGTTGACGCGAGCCGCCACGCGATGGAAGTCATCGGCATCCAAGCGCGCCAGGTCGAACACAATTAGGTCCAAAAACCAAGTTATCAGCTCGCCGGGACACAGGTCCAAAAGACCGTAGGCCGCCCAGTCCTCCAAGACCTCCTCGAGCATCCTCATGTGGGCGTCAAGCTTTTTGGCGCGCGCCTCGGCACTGTTGAACTCGTGCGTCGCCGATTCGCTCTCCATCACGTAGTGGTAGAACTTGTCAGGCATGACGACGGTCCTGCGGGCAAGCGCATAAGCCGCAAATTGGAAGACGACGTCCTCGCCCAAAGCCAAACCGGGGGCGAAGCGTATGCCTTCGCGATTGAGCAGCTCGCGCGAAAAGGCTGCACGGCAGGCATAGGGCTGCGCATTCGAATGGAACAGCAGTTGGGGATCACGGGCGCCGAAGGTACCAGCTTTGGGGCTCATGAGTTGCTGGACGCGTTTGGGGGCAGCATCGGCAGGTTCACAGACGCCGCCAAAAACGGCGGCCTCGGCATCTGCAGACTTCATGGCATGCAGCACGCGCTCGATCGTCTGGGCATCGATGTAATCGTCGGCGTCCACAAAAAAGACGGTCTCGCCCTCGGCGGCATCGATTCCGACATTTCGAGCACACGAGACGCCCGCGTTTTCCTGATCAATCACCAGTACGCGATCATCGGCCTGCGCAATCTGGCGCAACACGTTCAACGAATCATCAGTCGAACCGTCGTTGACGCAGACAACCTGAATCGAGCGCTCGGACTGGGCCAACAGCGAATCGAGGCATCGCTGAATGGAGCGCGCAGAGTTGTAAACGGGGACGACAATGGTAGCTTTAGGACACGAGGCCTCTCCCATGCCGACCTACCCCCTCAGCGATTCGATGAGGAAGGCGGCGACCACGCCTGGGCCTCCAACCGAGGCGTAATACTTGGCGCGCCCCAAGGCACCATCCGTCGCAAAACTCGGATGCTCGTCAACCCAGCCCTCAGGATCTTTGAGGATGGCAGCGAGATTTGCGCGCTTCCACGGCTTGAGGTCTTCAAGCGAAAACTCCCCCGCGTCCAAGGCCGCTTGGAACTCCTTGGCCATCTGAACCAGGAACTCCTTATAGAACTTAGGCGCCAGGCGCACGTAGTTCCACATGTACGAATCGTACTTAATGAGCTGATTGAACTTGAGCATGCGCGCGACATCGCCGCTTACGTGGTCGCGGGCATAATCCTCTCGAATCCAACGCTCAATCTCGGCATACTCGGTATTGACGCAAAAGACCTTAGCCGAAGAATTGACCGAGGAATTCTCGTTGTCCTGGCGATACGACAACACGGCATCATGCAGGTAAACAGCCTTATCGGCGCACGCGATCACCTTAAAGGCAAATGACGTGTCCTGAAAGGATGCCCCCGGAGTCGGCAGGAACGTAATGCCGTTGCGCTCAAGAAAATCGCGACGGTACACGGCCGACCAAATCGACGGCTTTTGCTTAAAGAACTGCGTCGTATCGCTCGGGTGCACTGGCTTGCCGCAGTCCTTGGCTTTAAACATCTCGTGCAGCGAACGGCGCTCCTCGGGCTTAGACCAGTAGAAATCAAAGTTCGCCTTCGCAAAGTCGGCATTATTGCTATCGGCGGCCGAGACAAGCATTTCGAGTGCGTCGGGCGCCATAAAGTCATCGGACTCCAAGATGCCAACGTACTTGCCACGCGCCATCTCCAGACCGTGGTTCATCGAGTCGCCGTAGCCGCTGTTGGCCTTGTCGATCATCTTGACGCGCCTATCGCGCTCCATATACTCGCGGATAATCGCGGGCGAGTTGTCGGTCGACCCGTCGTTAATGCAGATGATCTCAATATCCTTGAGCGTCTGCGCCAGGGCGGAATTGAGACACTCGCGCAGGTAGCGCTGAACATTGTAAATGGGAATAAGCAGCGACAGAACAGGGCTGCCAGAGGCGTTAGTAGACAAATGTGCTCCTTAGGAAATACCTGTCGTTTCATGGTATCAAAGGGTCAGCGCGCCAGCGGGCGTTTATATAATCTATGGAGCCTCTTGCGGGCAAAGCAGCCCCACGTCATGCGGCGGGCCCATGGCAGGTTCCTGCGTTTTATTCAAAGCTTGCCGCTAAGGTGCGCCGAGCCTTTACAATAGGACAGTCCCAAGGACGTATTCGATAGCTTCCGTGCAGCGCTCGCCCGCCGCGCGTGAAAGGATATATTGCCCCATGCCTTCAACCCTTCCCGCTCCCATCGATAAGCTCGCCATCGTCGTCGTTACGTACAAGCGCCAGGAACTCCTGGCCAACTTGTTCGACTCTATGACCGAGCTCACGGCAACGCCCTGGCGCATCGTGATTGTCGATAACGAGAATTCACGCGAAACCGAGGCCATGTGCACCGCATTCAACGAGCGCCTGGCCAACCTGTGGGGCATCGACACCGAGCAACCTGACGCGCAGGGCGGCACCGACCGCGTTATCTACGCGCCGCAGCTTGAAAACGGTGGCGGCGCGGGCGGCTTCTCCGCCGGCACCAAGTGCGCCTACGACCTGGGCGCCCAGTGGTTCTGGGTGATGGACGACGACGTGCTCGTCATCCCCGAAGGCATCGAGCGTCTTGCCAAGTGGACCGACCGCTACGATGTCATCCAGGGTTCGCGCCTGGACTTTGACGGCGGCGCCTTCTTTTGGCAATACCAACTCATCCTTTCGCTCGGCATTCCCAACCCAGTCGCCAAGTGGGACTTGGGTCCAGAGGGTTATCGCGCCATGAACCAGCTGTGCTTTGAGGGCGGCATGTTCTCGCGCCGCGTGGTCGACAAGATCGGCCTGCCCGATGCGCGATTCTTCATCTACGGCGACGATGCCTGCTATGGCTACGTGGCCAGCCAGCACTTCCCCGCCGCCGTTGTGGCCGACCTGGTGCTCAAGCGCGCCCGCGCCGTCTCAAACTGGGATATCGCCGGCAAGCGCCAGCTCAACTCCACGAGCGACACCAACCGTTACTACATCATGCGCAACCGCGGCTATCTGGCCCGCTACATGCAGATTTACGGCGACTATCACCCCGTGCTGTTCCGTCTGGGCAACGCCGCGACCTTCTGCAAAGAGTTCATCCGCTTGGCTGCGGTCGACAAATGCTTTAAGACCGGTATTCCGGCGCTGCGCCGTGGCATGAAGGACGCCCGAAAGATCATCAAGGACCCCGACTGGAAGCCCATGCCGCCCATGAAGGACACCGAGTAACGGAAGCCGGAAACACCTCGGCGCTTAAAGCCGCTGGCACACCGTAGCCACATGCTGCCCATCAAAACCGAACCCCCAGCGCATGCGACCCACGCCGGGGCGCGGTACACGGATTTCGTCGATGCCATCGCGCTCTATGTCGAGTAGCGACTGCACGGCCAGCAATTCCAACCCCAGCGCATCCACATCGGGGTCATACATCATATTGATCGTTATAAGCGGGCGCTCGTCCAGCATGCCGATCGTGTCAGCTACGTCGAACACAGCGCCCGTAGGAAAAACCTGGATGTCCCAGCGACCCGCGCCACACTTTCGCCTCGAAGCAGGATTGGCATAGCCCGGCAAGCCAAAGCAGAGCCCCTGCAAGAGCAGATGATATGGCAGCGGCTTATCTGGGTCGGTCTCACCGATTCCCGCATCCCCCAGGATGCGGCTTAGCGCCCGCTTCACGGTATCCTCGTTCCCACGGCACAGCCCGTCGCGAAACGCATCGACGTCTCGAATGTCTTCGGCAGCGCACTCAAACCACTCAACAATCACTAGACGCAAGGCCTGGCGAAGCTCTTTATTGGGCAATCGCAAAGCACGGAGGCGATCGCCATGCTCTGGCTCCTCAGTCATATCCGTCGTCAGGAAACCGGACAGATATAGCGCTGTCCACATGCCATCGTCAGGCGAGACATCTGGCTCTGCAGTGCCCAAACAAAGCGGGACCTCAGCGCACCCATGGGCCTCGAGCAAATCGAACAAGACCGAAAGGCGGTCGAGATTCCACCCGGCAACTACCCTACTCAGGCAATCGGCATATCCATACAGATCGGCACGCACGGGCGCCGTGCAGCCTCGGTCCAGAAAACCGATCACACGCGCTGGATTCGAGCAATAATCCCTACCAAACCGATATCCCTCGAGCCATTCACGCGCATCATCAAGGTATTCCTCGCGCCCAGCATGATTCAACAGAGCCTGGACCTCGGCATCCGAAAAGCCGAACCAACGGTCACACCACGTCGAAAGCGGCGTCGTCAGATAATACGAGCAGCCGTGCAAAGAAAGCGCCGCTTCGGCAGGGCCGGGACACTCCCCCATCAGACATGCAAAGCGTAGCGAATGGCCCGCGGCAGCAATGGCGTCAAACAGCACACGGTCAAGTAGCCCTGCCGGATCGGCGCCGGAAGCGCCCCTTGCGCTCGCACGGCCCAACCACGCCGCGTCGTACCCATCAACGAGCAATACAACCTGCTCATCGCAGGCAATCTCCAGCAACTCAATGAGCACGCCAAGCACCGAGGCGACCTCGTCCTCGCTCGCCGCGCCACGCGCAACACGTTCGATGTGACGCACCTTATCTCGAGCTAAATCCGGGGCCTCCAAGAGCGCCAACAAGCGAGCGCACTCGCCCGAAAGGGCATCGCGCACGACGCCGGCAACAGCGGGGCCACGCCTCGCAGCGCCAGAAAAGTCCAGCGATATCACCGGATAGCAAGCATACTCATCCCGATAGCGCCCGCCGTTCGCATCCCAAATCTGAGCATCGGCAAACAAACGCTGACCAGAGCGACCGACCGCTGGACGCTCCAGAAAAGCCCTGAGCATCGACAAGTTCATGCTCTTGCCAAAACCCTCGGGTCGACAGCACACCACAACGGACGCGTCGCAGTCCAACACATCAGCAATAAACATGGTCTTGTCAACCAGCACGCAGCAACCAAGGGCCTCCGCATAGTCGTGTATGCCAATGGGCAAAACCGCATCGTCGGCACAGCCGATCAAGCGCACGCCAAAGCCAGCAGCACAATCAACATTTGCCTGTTCAGACACCAAAACGTTCCCCCTAAATCACAGCACGATGCCAATTGTAATGACCGCATCGCATGTACCGATGTCGCCGCGCGAACATATCGGGCAACGGTAGCAACAAGAGGTGTGAGGGGGCACAACTAATCGTTGCACAACAAAACGGGGCCCGACGCATTCGCACCGGACCCCGTCCCGATTCTTTAGTTATCTGGCAACCGAGAGGCTACTCCTCCGAGCCGTCCTCCCCAGAAGCCTTCTTCTGCTGATCGAGCTTATGCTTACCACTTACGATAGACGTAGCGCCCAGTGTGGCCAAGCTCGCGCTGGCAAGGCTCGCCATCACAATCAGATCGCCCGTCTTGGGCATGTTGCCGCCCGAGGACTTGGTAGCTGTAGTCGTCGTGGTCGTGGTGGTCACCGTTTTGGAGTCATTTTGCTCCTGGACCTGGTTGTCAGCACCGCTCTTACCGCTGTCCTCGCCCTGCTGCTTTCCGTCCTCGGTCTTGTCCTTGCTCTTGTCCTTCTCCTCAGGTTCAGGCTTCTTACCCTCGTCCTTCTTCTGAGCGGACTTCTCGTTCTTCTCCTCAGAGCTAGAACCCTTATCGAATTCGGTCATCTCGGAAGCCTTGTCCTTGGAGTCGCCCTTTGCGGCTTCGGTCTTTTCCGTGGAAGCCTGATCAGAGTTGTCCTTGTTCTGGGCCGAGCCGTTATTGACGCCAGCCATCAGCGAAGAACCCAGCGTAGAACCAAGCTGCTCGGAGAAAGAAGGCTTCTTGTCCGGCGAAGCAACGGGAGCGTCCGGCACCTTATTCGAATCGTCCTTGGAAGCATCGGAATCAGGGGTTGCGTCAGAGCCGGAGCCGTTGTTAGAGCCGGTGTCAACGGACGAATCGCTCGAGCCGGTGGATGAGTTAGAGGTGTCAGCGTCGGTCGAACCAGAAGCGTCGCTGTCCGTATTGCCGGCAGAGCTTGAAGACGAATCGCCCGCAGCAGAGCCGTTCGAGATGGAACCGTCGTTGGTAATGCCACCAGCAGAGCCATTACCGTCAGCATCGGTCGAGGGCGCATCCATCCTGTCATCGTTGGGATCGTCACTCGAGTCGTCATTCGAATCAGGTGTCGGCGAGGGCGCCGGCGTAGGCTCGGGCTGCACGGGCGTCGCAGCGGCTGCCTCGTCCTCGGCGATATAAGCCAAGCAGTCCTTCAGCTCATTCTTATAACGATTCTTCCAGCCCTCATGATACTGGGGCTGGCTCGAATACTTGGTAGCGACGTTATCGACCACGCTATTGGAGAGCGCCGTCACAAACTCACGGTCAGTCATATCATTAGAAAGATTCGCCCAGCGGAAGAAGTCCCTGCAGCCACCGGTGCCACACATGTTGGTGATGCTCCACACCATGCCCTTGACGCAATCGGCACGGCCCGAAATATCAATACCAAGGCCGCTCTTGAGCCACGCCTCGGTCACCGCATAGTACGAGTTGTACGCATACGCATCCTGCAGAGCCGAAAACTCAGCAGGGTCGATGTTATAAGCGCCCTGGAAGGCCTCCTGCGCAATACGGCCCAACTCGGTGGGCTGGCCGTTCTCGTACATGGCATTGCTCGTGTTGGAAATCTCGCTGCCGCGATCAATCGCATCCTTGAGCATGCTGTATTTTTCGGGGTTGTAGTTGTAGGCCTGCTTCATAAACGGGATGAGCGACCAACGACGGTCGAACTGGTAATAACCCAGCGCGTTGTAGCCGTCACCATACGAAAAGCCCTGGTTATAGTTGCCATGGCTCTCATATTTGGTGAAGTACTTCATCTCGGGAGTCACGTTGACAAACGAAACGCCCTGGACCGACCTCAGCACGCCCGAGAAGGACTGTTGGGTGTAAAGGCCCTTATCGATATCGGTGGCATCCGAGGCAATGCCCGGCGTGGGCTCCTCGGCAGCGGCGGGTGCCGGCGCGGAAACGGCGCCAAACGAAAGCGCCAGCGTCAGGCCCGCGACAATAGCAGAATGCTTGGGCTGCATAAGACCCTCCCTGCATTGGTGTAGTTAAAGTTCAGTTTGCAAAGATAAAAATAAGTATTGCAGCTCGCCCGTTGTTGCACAACAACCCCTCGGTAAACGGCAACAACCCTCCGCGAAATCTTAAGGAATTGCGCTCAACCTACAGCTTAATGTCAAAGTTGATCTCGGGGACGGCGGCCAGGTCGGCCAACGTCACGCCGTCGACGTATTTTTCGATCACGTCGTCCAGACCGCGCCAGAACTTGACGGTCGAGCACAAATCGCTGCGGGTGCAGCTGTTGTCGATGCCGTCGCACGCCACGGGCGCCGTGCTGCCCTCGACGGCGCGCAGGATGTCACCCGCACGTACCTCGGAGGGATCCTTGGCCATCATGTAGCCGCCGCCCTTGCCGCGCACGCTCTTAAGCAGGCCAGCCTTCATAAGCGGACGAACCAGCTGTTCCAGATACTTCTGCGAGATATGCTCGCGGTCGGCAACCTCGCGCAGGGCAATTTTGCCCTCGGCGTCACCGAGCGCCGCGATATAGATCATCAGCCGGAGGGCATAGCGGCCCTTGGAAGAAATGAGCATACCTACCCTCCCATCGCATCTGGGACAACATAACCAGGTTTGTTTGTCCCAAATCTTAAGTAAGTGGGACAAACAAACCTTGTTATTTTGTCCCACATCTAAAAAGTCGAGTGGATTAGTCGGGTTTTCCCTTGACTAACGCCGAACCCATAGTAACTTTATTCCGAGAAGATTCCTAGGGTTTAGTACACCTATGAGTACACCATATACAGAGAGGGACAGCATGAGCGCAAATCCGCTGCTTTCCATCGAAGGTCTGACCGCCTCCGTGGACGAGAAGACCATCCTCCACAACGTCAACCTCAACGTCGCCGCCGGCGAGACCCACGTGCTGATGGGACCCAACGGCGCCGGCAAGTCCACCCTCGGCCACCTGGTCATGGGCGACCCCGTCTACACGGTCAACGACGGCCGCATCGTCTTTGACGGCCAGGACATCACCGAGCTCACCACCGACAAGCGTTCACGCGCCGGCCTGTTCCTGAGCTTCCAGGCTCCGGTCGAGATTCCGGGCGTGCCACTGTCGAGCTTTTTGCGCGCCAGCATCGCCGGCCGCCCCGGCCTGGAGATGAAGGGCAAGGAGTTCCGCCGCCGCGTGAAGGAGCTCGCGGCCGAGCTCAACATGGATACCGCCTACCTCAACCGCGAGCTGGGCGTGGGCTTCTCGGGCGGCGAGAAGAAGAAGGTCGAAATGCTCCAGCTTCTGCTGCTGCAGCCCAAGCTCGCCATCCTCGACGAGACCGACTCGGGCCTGGACGTCGACGCGCTTTCCACCGTCAGCCACGGCATGGACGCCTACCGCAAGAGCTGCGACGGCTCCATGCTCATTATCACGCACAACACGCGCATCCTGGAGCACTTGGATGTCGACCGCGTCCACGTTATGGTCAAGGGTCACATCGTGCGCGAGGACGACGCCTCGCTCATCCCCTGGATCGACAAGAACGGCTTTGAGACCTTCGAGCGCGAGGCCGCCGAGCAGCGCGCCCAGGCCGAGTCCGCCGCTGCCGAGCAGCAGGCGTAAAGGGGCGACGCAATGACCAAGAACCGCACCGAGGTCGCGGACATCGACCGCAGCCTCTACGACTTCACCTATGGCGAGGAGGGATTCGAGCGCCTCGACGCCGGCATCACGCCCGACATCGTGCGCGAGATCAGCGCCAAAAAGAACGAGCCGCAGTGGATGCTCGACCTGCGCCTCAAGTCCCTCGAGATTTTTAATCGTTTTCCCGACCCGACGTGGGGTCCCTCCATCGAGGGCCTGGACATGGACAACATCGTCACCTACGTCAAACCCAACACCGATCAAAAGCACGACTGGGAGTCGGTGCCCGACGACATCAAGAATACCTTTGAGCGCCTGGGCATCCCCGAGGCCGAGCGCAGCTACCTGGCGGGCGTCGGCGCGCAGTACGACTCTGAGCTGGTCTACCACAACATGCAGGACACAGCGTCTAAGATGGGCATCGTCTATTCCGGCATCGAGGAGGCCCTGCACGACCCGCAGTGGGAGCCGCTCATCCACGAGAAGTTCATGACGCTCATCCCGCCCACCGACCACAAGTTTGCGGCCCTGCACGGTGCCGTGTGGTCGGGCGGCTCGTTTGTCTACGTGCCCAAGGGCACCAAGCTCGATTTTCCGCTGCAGAGCTACTTCCGCCTTAACGCCAAGGGCGCCGGCCAGTTTGAGCACACGCTCATCATCGTCGAGGACGATGCCGACCTGCACTTTATCGAGGGTTGCTCCGCGCCCAAGTACAACGTGGCCAACCTCCACGCCGGCGCCGTCGAGCTCTTTGTAGGCAAGCGCGCACACCTGCGCTACTCGACCATCGAGAACTGGTCCAAGAACATGTACAACCTCAACACCAAGCGTGCGCGCGTGGACGAGGACGGCGACATCGAGTGGATCAGTGGCTCCTTCGGCAGCCACGTGGGCTACCTCTACCCCATGAGCGTGCTCAACGGCCGCCGCGCCCGCTCGAGCTTTACCGGCATCACCTTTGCCGGCGCCGGTCAAAACCTCGACACCGGCTGCAAGGTCGTGCTCAACGCACCCGATACCTCGGCAACCGTCGAGACCAAGGGCATCTCTAAGAGCGGCGGTATCCAGACCTTCCGCAGCTCCATCGTGGCCACGCCCAAGGCCGAGGGTTCCAAGGCAACCGTGAGCTGTCAGTCGCTCATGCTCGACGACCAGAGCCGCTCCGACACCATCCCGGCCATGGACATCCGCGCCAAGAACGTCGACATCGGCCACGAGGCCACCATCGGACGTATCGGCGACGACAAGGTGTTCTACCTGATGAGCCGCGGTATCCCGGAGGAAGAGGCTCGCACCATGATCGTCAACGGCTTTGCCAACCCGGTCTCCAAGGAGCTACCGCTTGAGTACGCCGTCGAGATGAACAACCTGATCAAGCTCGAGATGGAAGGAGCGATCGGATAATGGAACAGACCACGGACACCGCTGCTACCACCCTTGAGCAGGTCAATGCGATGCCGGCTGCCACATGGGGCTGGCTGAAGATGAATCAGACCAAGCTCGAGCTCTCTGACGAGCTTGCCGCCGCTCCCGCCGAGACCATTGAGGTCGAGAGCTTGGACGAGCAGTTTGCTGGCGTGGCAGACGCGTTCGACGCCGCCATGGACGCCATGGCCGAGCGCTTCCCCGAGCGCCGCGCCTCCGCCCCTGGCGATGCCGCCGACCGCGCCCGCATCACGCCCGAGACCGAGCTTGATGTGCCCGCCACCTCCATCTACCAGGCCGGTGCCATCAAGCTCGAGGAGGAGCTCTCCCCTGCTGAAGCCTTCGAGACTGGCATGGGCGAGGCTGCCTACACCTACTTGGCCGACCACGCCACCAAGCGCATCGTCATCGATGTGCCCGCATACCAGCACGCCACGGTTACCGTGCGCGTGAGTGGCGTCGACGCAGCGGCTGCGATTGCCGCCATTGACGTCGTCGTCCGTCCCCAGTCGACGCTCGATCTGCATATTGCCCTAGACTCCCCCGTTGCCGGCCAAGGCGTCGTGGGCTCCGTGCTACGCGTGTGCGCCCACGAGTACGCCACCGTCAACGTGACCTGCACGCAGACGCTCGACGATAGCTGGATCGCGCTCGACGACACCGGCCTGTTCCTGGACGAGGGCGCCCGTGTCAACGTACAGCACACCGTCCTGGGTGCCGGCGCCAGCGCCACCGGCCTTGCCGGCGACCTGCTGGGCGATACCGCCAAGGTCGCCATCGATACTGACTACCTGGGCGCCCGCGAGCAGGTGCGCGACTTTAACTACGAGCTGCGCCACCGCGGTCGCAAGACCGAGTGCGAGATCGACGCCAACGGCGTGCTGACCGGCACGTCCAAGAAGGTCTACCGCGGCACCATCGACCTCGTGCACGGCTGCAAGGGTGCAACCGGCACCGAGCGCGAGACGGTGCTTTTGGCCAACAAGGGCGTCGACAATAAGACCGTTCCCGTCATTCTCTGCGACGAGGACGACGTCGCCGGCAACCACGGCGCCACCATCGGTCACGTCCGCGACGAGCAGCTGTTCTACCTCGCCTGCCGCGGCCTTGACCAAAACGCCGCCGAGGACCTGTTCATCCGCGCCAAGCTGGAGGACGCCGCGCTTTCCGCCACCGACGAGCGCACCCGCGCAGCCGTCGTCCGCCTGGGCAACAACCTGATCGACAACTTTGAAGAGGAGCTCGCATGATCGACACCGAGCACGTTAAATGCGACACCTGCACTGCCCCCGAGCCCATGGAGCTCGACGCCAGCGACGAGGCTTCGCGCGGCTGGCCCACTGTGGACATCGAGACCAACCCCTACAAGGCACAGTTCCCGCTTTTCCAGCAGCACCCCGAGATCGCCTTCCTCGATAGCGCCGCCACCGCGCAGCGCCCCGCCTGCGTGCTCGACGCCGAGCGCGACTTCTACCAGCGCATGAACGCAAACCCCCTGCGCGGCCTGTACTCGCTGTCCGTCGAGGCCACCGAGGCCATCGCGAAGGTGCGCCAGCAGATCGCCGACCTCATCGGCGCTGCCCAGGCCAACGAGGTCGTCTTCACCCGCAACACGAGCGAGTCGCTCAACCTGGTCGCCAAGAGCTTTGCACCCACAGTCCTCGAGCCGGGCGACGAGGTCGTCATCACCATCATGGAGCACCACTCCAACCTGATTCCGTGGCAGCAGGTCTGCCGCGAGACCGGCGCCAAGCTCGTCTACCTCTACCCCACCAAGACCGGTCAGCTCACCACCGAGGAGGTTCTTGCCAAGGTTGGTCCCAAGACCAAGATTCTGGCCGTGGGTCAGGTCTCCAACGTGTTGGGAGTCGAGAACCCAGTCAAGAACCTCGGCAAGCTCGTGCACAAGTATGGCGGCTACCTGGTCGTCGACGGTGCGCAGTCGCTGCCGCACATGCCGGTCGATGTGGCCGACCTGGGCGCCGACTTCTTTGCCTTTAGCGCACACAAGGCTATGGGCCCCATGGGCATCGGCGTGCTGTGGGGCAAGATGGACCTGCTCAACGCCATGCCGCCCATGCTCACCGGCGGCGAGATGATCGACTCTGTTACCGAGCAGGACGCCGTCTGGGCGCCCGTTCCCGAGAAATTCGAGGCCGGCACACAGGACGCCGCCGGCATCTTCGCCACGGGTGCGGCACTCGACTACCTGGTCAACACGGTGGGTTACGAGAACATCCAGGCACGCGAGCAGGCACTCGTCCACTACCTGATGGGCGAGCTCATGCAGCTCGACTTTGTCCAGATCATCGGCTCCATCTATTGGGACAACCACCACGGCGTTGTGAGCTTTAACGTCCGCGGCATCCACCCGCACGACGTCGCGAGCATCATGGACATGGACGGCGTCTGCATCCGCGCCGGTCACCACTGTGCACAGCCGCTGCTCACCTGGCTGGGCGTCGAGAACCTTGCCTGCTGCCGCGCCAGCGTGGCCTTCTACAACGACAAGGCCGACATTGACAAGTTCATCGCCGGCCTGCATCACGTTTGGAGCACGTTCAATGGGTAATCTGTACACCTCCACCACATTTATGGAGCACAACTCGCACCCCGACTACAAGTACGAGATGGATGCTCCCACGCACGAGCACGACGGCATCAACCCCAGCTGCGGAGACGAGCTCACTCTGCAGCTGCGTGTCGAGAACAACGTGATCGAGGAGGCCTCCTTTACCGGCCACGGCTGCGCCATCAGCCAGGCCAGTGCCGACATCATGGCCGATCTCATCACCGGCGAGACCGTCGAGGAAGCTCGCCGCCTGGCAGAGCTCTTCCTCGCCATGATCCGCGGCGAGAAGCTCTCCGAGGAGGACCTGGAAGACCTGGACGAAGCCGCCCAGCTCCAGGACATCTCGCACATGCCCGCCCGCGTCAAATGCGCCGAGCTCGCCTGGCGCACCCTCGACGGCATGCTCGAGGGGCAAAATAATCAGTAGTATTTATCCCAAATCTTAAGAATTTCGTTGGCCGAATCGCTTGACTAAGAGCGGTTCGGCCATTTTTCTTTTCTGCCTTTATTTCGATCCCTCGACCTGCGCGTCCACCTGAGCATAAGCGCGCACGATACGAGAGACGGTACTTTTGCCAATCCCGGTATACCGCTCAATCTGGCGCACCGTAAAGCCGGCATTGTTCAATCCAACAATAACGGTATCGCGCTGCGCCGGCGGTTCAGTTTTAACCCCATTGAGCGGAACCCCGAGGCTCTTCGCCAACTTGTCGGCAAAGGCGTGGCGTTCCCACTCTGTATCTTTCATATCGCACAGCGCCGGCTCGCTGCCGTCGGGCGTCGAAAGCGAATAGGCAATAAAGCCCTCGGCAGAACCAAAAAGTTCAAGCACGCAAGAAGGATCAGAAAATCCCCTCGCGGCATCGGCCGCATCACAGTCGTAAGAGCGTAGATGTTCCGCAAAGCTGCTCCAGGGATAACGCTCAATGAGACCGATGCCCGCCTCCTGCGGATCGGCGTGTACGGAGCGAATAGCCTCCATCACCTGCCAGTCGGTATCGAGCGAGCGCCGGTCAAAACGGTTCTGGAACAGATGCCCTGTGCGCCCCGTGCGTTTATTGAACCGCCGCGCGTACGTCAAAAGCAACCGGTGCATCGCCGCGCTCATCCTGTCCTCGTAATCTGTAAGCACCAAATGCACGTGATTGCCCATAAGGCACCAGGCGATAACCGTCACACCCTCCTCGCAGCAGCACTCGCGCATCAGCTCCAAAAACTCCCACCGGTCTTCATCGCCCTCAAAGATGAGCTGCCTGCCCGTACCGCGGGCACAGACATGGTAAAAGCCGGTAACCGTTCTCCAAACGCGCTGCATGGCGCTCCCTTCGCCGGGATCTGCTTGCCATCCAATACAGCACGATTGAAGCGTGCCATCAAAACATTCACGCAAAACAATACACTCGCGCGGCCAAAGGCAGAAATCAGGCGGCGAACGGCACCGTTGCAACAGGTCAACCCCCGCAATGCTTACAAGAGCTGACCAATAGCTTGCCCAAGACGGACCCCCTCTACGGAAGTTCGCGACCACAGAACATAGAGTTAAACCGTTTCAATTAAAACTTCCGGACTTCTCGCTACGAAAACTGAGCCGTTCGCCGAATATTCCGTGCATTTCGCGGTATTATAGGGGCTGCATGTCATGTCCCTTTCGAAGGGTCGCCCGGCAATCGCCAGCCACGACCCCCAGACGGGACGCCAACACGATAGAGAGGAGAGGCATGCAGTACTCACAGGAAGTGGAGAACATGTGCCCCGTTGCCAAGGGTGCATACCACGGCCCCGCACCCATCCCCGAGGAGGGCAAGTGGGTCCAGGCTAAGGAGATTACCGACATCTCCGGTCTTACGCACGGTGTGGGTTGGTGCGCACCTCAGCAGGGCGCCTGCAAGCTCACGCTGAACGTCAAGGACGGCATCATCGAGGAGGCCCTCGTTGAGACCATCGGCTGCTCGGGCATGACCCACTCTGCCGCCATGGCTTCCGAGATCCTTCCCGGTAAGACCATCCTCGAGGCCCTCAACACCGACCTCGTCTGCGACGCCATCAACGTTGCTATGCGCGAGATCTTCCTGCAGATCGTTTACGGCCGCAGCCAGACCGCGTTCTCCGAGGGCGGCCTGCCCGTGGGCGCCTCCCTCGACGACCTCGGCAAGGGCCTTCGCTCCCAGGTCGGCACCATGTTCGGCACCAAGGCCAAGGGCGCCCGTTACCTCGAGCTCGCTCAGGGCTACGTCACCCGCATGGCTCTCAACGACAAGAACGAGATCATCGCGTTCGAGTTCCTGAACCTCGGTAAGTTCACCGACGCCGTCAAGGCCGGCAAGACCCCCGAGGAGGCCATCGCTGGCGCTATGGGCCACTATGGTCAGTGGGAGAACGCTGCCAAGTACATCGACCCGCGCACCGACGAGGAGACTCACTCCGTCGCCAGCGTGTTCCCGGTTCACGAGTAGAAAGGGAGGGAAATAACTATGACTGTTACGTTCGAAGGTTACGAGCGCCGCGCTGACAAGATCAACAAGTGCCTCGCCGACAACGGCATCGCCTCCCTCGAGGAAGCTCTGCAGATCTGCACCGACAAGGGCTTCAACCCGCGTGAGATCGTCAACAACACCCAGTCCATCGCCTTCCAGAACGCCGAGTGGGCCTACACCCTCGGTTGCGCTCTCGCTGTCAAGCGTGGCGCCAAGTCCGCTTCTGAGGCTGCCGCCATCATCGGCGAGGGCATCCAGGCCTTCACCGTTCCCGGCTCCGTCGCCGAGGACCGCAAGGTCGGTCTGGGCCACGGCAACCTGGGCGCTATGCTGCTCTCCGACGACACCGAGTGCTTCGCCTTCCTGGCCGGTCACGAGTCCTTCGCTGCCGCTGAGGGTGCTATCGGCCTGGCTCTGAACGCCAACAAGGCTCGCAAGAAGCCGCTGCGCGTCATCCTCAACGGTCTGGGCAAGGACGCTGCTCAGATCATCGCCCGCATCAACGGCTTCACCTACGTGAAGACCCAGTTCGACTACTTCACGGGCGAGCTCAAGGTCGTCGAGACCATCCCCTACTCCGATGGTCCCCGCGCCGCCGTCAACTGCTACGGCGCCGACGACGTCCGCGAGGGCGTTGCCATCATGTGGCACGAGAACGTCGACATCTCGATCACCGGTAACTCCACCAACCCCACGCGCTTCCAGCACCCCGTCGCTGGCACCTACAAGAAGGAGCGCCTCGAGGCTGGCAAGAAGTACTTCTCCGTCGCTTCTGGTGGCGGCACTGGCCGTACCCTGCACCCGGACAACATGGGCGCCGGCCCTGCCTCTTACGGCATGACCGACACCATGGGCCGCATGCACTCCGACGCCCAGTTCGCCGGTTCTTCCTCCGTGCCTGCGCACGTCGACATGATGGGTCTCATCGGCATGGGCAACAACCCCATGGTCGGTGCCACCGTCGCCTGCGCTGTCGCCGTCGAAGAGGCCCTCAAGGCCTAATCGCGCCCGCGCGATGCTCAGATAGTTGAGCTTTGGAGCCGCTACCCACCCGGGTAGCGGCTCTTTTTGTTTGCGCTGGCGCAGGGTATCTAATGCCGATATATCAGCTGGGGCGAAATACGAGATGTGAAGAGATGGAGCGTCAGAGCGTCCATGACGCCCACCTGCCATATTTGCCCTTTACCGATTTGACGGGTCTTTGCGGCCCCATTGCCGATCACCCGTGCGACAATGCGCCGGACGAGAAAGGAATCCGATGGAATCGACTGATGTACTGGTAATTGGATCTGGCATTGCGGGCCTTTGTGCCGCCATCGAAGCGGCACGCACGGGTGCAACCGTCACTGTGGCAAGCGCCGGCAAGACCATGAGTGGATCGAGCTTCTTCCCGGGTACCTGGGGCCTCGGCCTCATCGGTCCCGTCGACGAAGACGACGAGCAGGACCTCATCGACACCATCCAGACCGTCGGCGGCGGTGTCGCCGACCCCGAACTCGTCCAAACGTTCGTCCACGGCATTCCCCAAGCGATTGACTGGCTCGAGCAAGACCTGGGCGTTGAGCTCCAGCGTCCGCAAAGCGCCAAGAGTGCTCAACAAAAGCAATTTATCCCCTGCTTTGACCACAAGACGCGCATGTGGCGCGGCCTCACCCGCAAGCCCCTTGAGGACGCTCTGACGACCTGGATCGAGTTGCTCGGCATTCGCCTGCTCCCCCGCCATGAGCTTATCGACCTTGTTGAGGACACGAACGGCAGAATAACCGGAACCGTACTCTACGACCTTACCGAAAATCGAATCGTGCCCTTTGCTGCCAAGGCCACGATCATCGCAGCCGGTGGCACAGGCGGCCTGTTCGAGCGCAGCCTTACGTCGGCTGATGTGCTCAGCTCCTCGCAGGCCATCGCACTGGCGCACGGCGCAACACTTACTAATATAGAGTTCATGCAGATGATGCCCGGCTTCATCGAGCCCAGGCGTAACTTGGTCTTCAACGAGAAAACCTGGCGCTACGTGCATGTAGACCAGCCGGTAGATATTGCCGACGACAAGCTGAACGACCTGCTCGAGCAGCGCTCTGGATATGGTCCCTTCACGTCACGCTTGGCCTCCCGCGCTATCGATCTCGTCATCGATCAGGCAGGTGTCGAAGGCCTGGCACTCCACTACGACTTCCCCCGCGAGGATGTCCCAGAGTTTGTGCAGACCTTTGCCACCTGGCTGCAAGACGAGCACGGCATCGCGCCGACCGACGAGATGCGCGTTGCGATGTATGCCCACGCCGCTAACGGCGGCATCAAGATCGATAAGACCGCGCACACGGGCGTTGAGGGCCTCTACGCTTGCGGCGAGGCGACAGGCGGCATGCACGGCGCCGACCGCATTGGTGGCTTGTCAAGCGCCAACGGCATCGTGTTCGGGCGCGTCGCGGGCGCATCGGCAGCCCTTGCAGCGCAGAAGGAGCCTGAGGCAGCCCTGAAGGCGGATATCACCCTCCCCCAGTACGGCATTGCCACAACAGATGCCGAACGCCTGACACACAGCCTTAGGCACACGATGAGCACCTATTGCATGATCAACAGGACCGAAACAGGCCTATCCGAGGCCCTGCAACAGCTTGAAAGCCTGCAAGACGAAGCCACGGCTCTAAATAAGCCACATGCCAACGACAGCGAAATCGCTGCCCTCGCCCGCCTGCAATCGCAGATTCGACTAGCACAGGAAATGGTCAAAGCCATGCGCAAGCGAACCGAAAGTCTCGGGTCGCACTATCGAGCGGATTAAACCGGACACCTATCTAAAGCAGAACACAACCAATCGATATCCATGGGCCCCGTGAGCTCGAAGCAGCACGGGGCCCATTCGTGTCCGCACGACAGCGTATCCTTATTCTGAATACAGAGCGGGCAAAGCCCGCATAGAAAATAGACCAGCGAGGAGGAGATATGGACAGTAGAGATATCGAGAAGTGGCGTATCGAACTTGATAGCTACGCCAATGTGGAAGACGGCGTTGAGTATTGGCTCGCACGCGATTTAATGGAACCCATGGGGTACACTCGATGGGAGAACTTCGCCGAAGTTGTTAAGAGGGCAAAAGTCTCATGCGAAACAAACAAAACTCCAGTTGATTCCCATTTTCGTGACACCACGAAAATGGTAACTGCCGGTGTCGCCGCTCGCGCGGTTAAAGACTACAAACTTACGCGCTATGCATGCTATTTAATCGCGCAGAACGGAGATTCAAACAAGCCAGAGATCGCGCTCGCCCAGGCATACTTTGCCGTGCAGACGCGCCGCCAAGAGCTCATAGAGCAGCGCTTCGCAGAGATTCAGCGCTTGCAGGCGCGTCACTCGCTATCCGATTCAGAGAAACAGCTCTCGGGTATTGCGTTCAAACGCGGCGTGGACTCCAAAGGATTCGCGATCATCAAGTCGAAGGGCGATGAGGCGTTATTCGGCGGCAGAAGCACGGCGGAAATGAAGCAGCAGCTCGGCGTACCCAAGAGCGCGGCATTGGCGGACAGGTTAGCCGATGTCCTCATCAAAGCAAAGGACCTTACGAACT
This sequence comes from uncultured Collinsella sp., assembly GCA_902494085.1. Classification (GTDB taxonomy): domain Bacteria; phylum Actinomycetota; class Coriobacteriia; order Coriobacteriales; family Coriobacteriaceae; genus Collinsella. The sequence continues at coordinate 31,294 of CABURU010000007.1, read as the reverse complement.
CGATGACGGCCTTCAACGCCGAGGAACACGACCTGTACGGCCTGGACCAGATCAAGCAAGAGCACGTCGAGAACAACACAAGCGTGCGTGGCAGCCTCATCGACCGCGGAATTGTCCCCGAGAACCTACCGCCTGCCGAGGATACAAAAAAGCTCGAGCGTCGCGTGAAGACAGACGAGAAGAAACTCAAGGAGGGTACTGACGGTTTTACCGATCCCCAGGGTAGGCTCGATCTGTGAAAGCGGCTGTGCCCTTTCGGGTTCGACCCCATGCGAGGTCAACAAAAAAGCGACCAGCCTGAGCCAGTCGCTTTAACGATCTTTGGGTGGGCCGTCAGGGGGTCGAACCCTGGACCTTGGGATTAAGAGTCCCCTGCTCTACCAACTGAGCTAACGACCCGATATCAACACAAAGCAAGAACTGGGGTGGGTAAAGGGACTCGAACCCTCGACCTACGGGACCACAACCCGTCGCTCTAGCCAACTGAGCTACACCCACCGTGTCCTGTGCGCTTCGCGCTCGACTATTATTGCAAGGAACGCCACACGATGCAAGCCCCAATTTTCAAGAATTTTGAAAAGAGTTTTTCGAGACCATTTCGAACAAATCCCACCGGTTTCATAGGAGTAAACTTGCCCCACTGCAAATCCTCGAAAGGACCGTCATGAAAGAACTCTCCAACCGCACGGCAACGTTTACCGATTCGGTCATCCGCCGCATGACACGCATCTCCAATAAGTACGGCGCTGTCAATCTCTCGCAGGGCTTCCCCGACTTCGATCCCCCGGCGCAGCTGCTCGATAGCCTCAGCGCCATCGCCAGCGACCCCAAGCCGCTCTATCACCAGTACTCCATTACCTGGGGCTCCCAGGCCATGCGCGAGGCGCTCGCCGCCAAACAGGAGCACTTTATGGGCATGCCGGTAAACCCCAACGAGAACATCGTGGTCACCTGCGGCTCCACCGAGGCCATGATGGCCGCCATGATGACGGTTACGAACCCCGGAGACAAGGTCGTCATCTTCTCGCCGTTCTACGAGAACTACGGCGCTGACACCATTCTCTCGGGTGCCGAGCCCATCTATGTGCCGCTCAACCCGCCCACATTCGACTTTGACCGCGAGGCGCTCGAGGCAGCCTTCCGCGACAACGACCCCAAGGCCATCGTCCTGTGCAACCCTTCTAACCCTTGCGGCAAGGTCTTTACGCGCGAGGAGCTCACCTTCATCGCCGACCTCTGCAAAAAGTACGACGCCTACTGCATTACCGACGAGGTATACGAGCACATCGTCTACGCGCCCCACGAGCACGTCTATATGGCCACGCTGCCCGGCATGTTCGAGCGAACCATCAGCTGCAGCTCGCTGTCTAAGACGTACTCCATCACCGGTTGGCGCTTGGGCTACACCATCGCTCCGTCCCAGATCACCGAGCGTATCAAGAAGGTCCACGACTTTCTCACCGTGGGTGCCGCCGCTCCCCTGCAGGAAGCCGTTGTCACCGCCCTCAACTTCGACGACAGCTATTACGATGAGGTCCTCGACCTCTACACCGCCAAACGCGACTTGTTCTGCCAGGGGCTCGATAGCATCGGTCTTGAGCATAACGTGCCGCAGGGCGCCTACTACGTCATGATGGACATCTCTGAGTTTGGCTATGACAGCGACCTCGAATTCTGCGAGGACCTCGCATCCAAGGTGGGCGTGGGCGCCGTGCCCGGCTCGAGCTTCTTCCGCGAGCCCGTCAACCATCTGATTCGTTTCCACTTTGCCAAGCGGGACGAGACGCTTAACGCGGCACTGGAGAACCTCAAGTCTCTACGTGATAAAATCAAGCCGCGCGGGTAAGGACGGCCCGGCAGCTAAAGTAGCCAAAGAAGCCTCGCACCGCCCGCCACGTTGCGAGGCTTCTTTTTATAGCGCTTTCTTAAATGGTTTAGAGCCCTATACTTTAGTCACGGAGCAACTCGTCCCAGAGAGAGGAATACTATGGCAGAACAGCAGCTTATCGGAGCGCTCGAGGCCGGCGGCACCAAGATGGTCTGCGCCACGGGCTATGCAGACGGTACGGTCCTGGAGCGTGAGCAGATCGCGACCACGACCCCGCAGGAGACCGTTGAGGCCGTCAATGCATGGTTTGCCGACAAGGGCATCGCCGCGCTGGGCATCGGCGCCTTTGGCCCCACCGCAGTCAACCCTGCCTCGCCCCAATACGGCAAGATCCTGGAGACGCCCAAAACGGCATGGCGCTACTTTGACCTGCTGGGCACTATCCAAAACGAGCTCAATATCCCCTGCGGCTACGACACCGACGTCAACGTCGCCTGCCTGGGCGAGGTCACCTTTGGTTGCGCCCAGGGCCTCACTGACGTTGTGTATCTGACCATCGGCACCGGCGTGGGCGCCGGCGTGCTCTCGGGCGGTAAGCTCGTACACGGCATGATGCATCCCGAGGCCGGCCACATCCTGGTCACGCGCGACCCGCGCGACACCATTGGCGAGCACAGCGCCTGCCCCTTCCACGACAATTGCCTCGAGGGTCTCATCGCCGGCCCCGGCGTTAAAAAGCGCTGGGATGGCAAGAGCGCCGGAGACATGGCCGATGACCCGGAGGCCATGGACCTGCTCGCAGGCTATCTGGCACAGGCGCTCATGACCTACACGCTGTGCTACGCGCCGCAAAAGATCATCATCGGTGGCGGCGTGGCCGACCACACCCCCATCGTGCCGCTCGCGCGCAAGAAGTGCGCCGAGATGCTCAACGGTTATATCGTCACGCCCGAGGTCAACGACATCGATACCTATATTGTCAACAACAGCCTTGAGGGCAAGCAGGGCATCATGGGCTGCCTGGCCCTGGGCGCGCAGGCGCTTCAGTAACAGACGCACCCACAGGGCGTGGCGCGCCCGGCAAATCCAACCTACGGAACGACGCCACCACGCCCTATATAAGCCCTCTAATAAAAAAGGCCGCCTAGCACCAAGCATACGTCCTAGGCGGCCTTTTTGGCACATATGAGCGATCGTAGTAGATATCGGAGCACAACGCCCGTTGCCGCTCCACAGCAGTCGATCATCACATCGGTGATCATGCCGGCGCGTCCCGGCACAAAGAGCTGAATCGTCTCGTCGATCGAGGGAATCAGCAGCAGGAACACCACCGTGGGCAGCAGCACGTCAAAGGTGCGCCGGCCCTCAAAATCAAAGGCGTGCGTTGCCAAGATGCCGAGCACCATATACTCGGTAAAATGCGCGCACTTGCGAACAACAAAGTTGGTCACCCATTCATATGGAAGTCCCACGCTGTGCAGGAAACCGCGGATAGCTTCCATGACCGTTAGGCTCAGCGAGCCCGACCCCGAGCCGGGAACCAGCGAATTGCCCCAGATCAAGAGCGCCATCAGGCAGGTTACAACCGCCCATTTTCGATTGATCTTAACCATGCAGAAGTTATGCCTCCGCGCGGAGCGGCGCAAAGCTGGCGGTACCGCCCTCGATAACGCTCAGATAGGCACGGCCCGTACGCTTGGCGGTAGAGGACTGCAGGCGCTCGATCTCTTCCTCGAGGATCTGATTGACGCGCTCGTGACGACGATTTTCCATAATGCCGGCGGCAATAGCCTCGGCCCGCTCGATGCTCTCGCGCGAGATACGGGCGGTATCCTCGGGGAGCACAGCGCTGTGACGGCCGACATAGGCGGGGGCAGCAGACTGAGGGGCAGCGACGGGAGCGGGCGCTACAACAGGAGCGGGCTCGTCAATCTCATCCAGAATCGCGGTGGCGGCGGCCCACATGTCCTCGTGGCCCGAATAATCGGCCATGGGGACATCGACCTCGAGCGAGGCGTCCGGAAGGTCGCCGGTGTCGATGCGATCTTGGGCATCAATCGATGCGGTGATGGCTGCAGGCTCATCGAGGTCATCGAGATCGATGTCCGCGGCACCGGAGATGATAGGCATGCTGGCGAGGTTTACATTGTACGACGCAGCCTCAGCCGCCTGCTGCTGGGCAGGAGCGCCCCACAGCGAGCTTTCGGCGGCACGGCGGGCGGCAACGGCCTCCTCGTCCGCGGCCATGGCTTCATCAACGTACGAATTGTCGGCAGAAGCGTTCGCGTCCGCCGAGGTAGCGCTGTAGGCGTTATTGGCTGCCGCGTTGGCGACGAGTGCCACGAAAGCCGCCGTGCTGCCCGCAGGGGCGGCCTGGGAGCCAGACACGGCGCGTGCCGCGGCGGCGATGTCGTCGCGATTGAAGGAGCCGGTCTGCCCGCCGTTGGTGAGCTCGTCGATGGCGACTTGATAGACGTCGCGCGAGTGTGCAGGGTCGCAGCTCACTGGCGAATCGTCGTCGAGCATACTGTCGATCATGGACCAAGCCTCGTCCTCGTCCATAGCATCTGCGGCTCGAGCGATGGTAGGGACACCATCATCGGCATGACGGCGCTGGAACGCACCGGTCAGGCCGGAAAGGAATGCCGAGGTAGACTGCTCCGCCTGAGCCTGAGAAGCAGAAGCCGCAGCGTAAGGAGTCGCATCCTGCTGCTGAGCTGGAATCGAGGCGGTCTTGAACTCGCTTTGATGCTGATTGAGATTGGCGGCACCGCCCATGGCATCGGGCTGGAACAGACGCTCTTCACGCTGCGCACGATACTCGGAGATACCCAGCGAGGCGGCATAGATACCCACGCCCGCCACCGCGCCCACGGCGAAGGGAACCGCACCCGCCACGACCGTCTCGTTCACAGACGAAAACGGCAGCGTCGCGGCATACATAACCACGGGAGCGGCAAGGCCGATCCCGCACGAAAGTCCGGCAAGGACTGCTCGTTGTGTTGCATCAGAAGAAGCCATGAGCTCTCCCCATCTTCCAGCACCCAAATCGCAACATTCAGTTGGCTGCGCGAGAGAAGATGAAGCGGGGCTATGCCCCAAAGCAACGGTATATGGTTCGTTTCATCTGCGTTTTCCGTCGCGAAGCTTAAAAGCTATTATGCGAAACCGCCCTGTCGATTGCAAGCGACGATGTCGGATTGAAACGGGAAACCTGCTGCTTGCCAGTCTTATGGTCAAAAATAAGCGCGGAGCGGCGATATGGAAAAGGGCCGAGGCTCAAAGCCCCGACCCTTTATCGCATTGATGACTATCGCTGCGCGTGGATGACAACCTAGAACGTCTGCTCGTAGTCGCTGTGCTTTTTGGCCGAACGCACCAGGAACTCCTGGTTGGTGTTGGTGCCCTTAAGACCCTTGATAAACGACGCGGCTGCGCGCTCGGTGTTGTTCATGCCGGCAAGAATGCGACGCAGACCAAAGACAAACGGACGCATCTGCTCGTCGACCAACAGGTCTTCGTTGCGCGTACCGGAGGCAACGGGGTCGATAGCCGGGAAGATGCGGCGGTCGGCCAGGTCGCGGTCGAGCTTAAGCTCCATGTTGCCGGTACCCTTGAACTCCTCGAAGATGACCTCGTCCATCTTGGAACCGGTGTCGATGAGGGCAGAGGCCAGGATGGTGAGCGAGCCACCGTTCTCGATATTACGGGCTGCGCCCAGGAAGCGCTTGGGAGGATACAGGGCCGCCGAATCGACGCCGCCCGAAAGGATGCGGCCCGAGGCGGGCGCCGCCAAGTTGTAGGCGCGGGCAAGACGCGTAATGGAGTCGAGCACCACCACGACATCGCCGCCCAGCTCCACGATGCGCTTGGCGCGCTCGATGACGAGCTCTGCCACGCGAGTGTGGTTGTCGGCGGGCATATCGAAGGTCGACGCCACAACCTCACCCTTGATGGAACGCTGCATATCGGTGACCTCTTCGGGGCGCTCGTCGACGAGCAGGCAGATGAGGTGCACCTCGGGGTTGTTAATCGAGATAGACTGGCAGATCTTCTTGAGGATCGTGGTCTTGCCGGCCTTGGGCGGGGACACGATCAGGCCACGCTGACCCTTGCCGATCGGCGACACGATGTCGATGGCGCGACCGGTAATGGAGTCTTTGCCGTGCTCCATGCGCAGCGGCTCGTTGGGATAGACCGGGGTGAGGTCGCCGAACTTGGGACGGTTGCGAATCTGCTCGGGGTCCAGACCGTTGACGGTCGTGATTTTGGCGAGGCCGGCGCGCTTGTCGCCGCCGCGCGAAGGACGCAGCGAGCCCTCGATGACGTCGCCCGTGCGCAGGCGCGCGGAGCGGATGAGGTAGGCGGGCACGAAGGCGTCGTCGTTGGACTTCATGTAGCCATGGGCGTGGATGATGCCGGAGCTGTCCGGGCGAATCTGCAGAATGCCCTTGATGTCGCGGAAGCCCTCGGCCTTCGCGGCGGTGACGTAGATCTCCTCGACGAGCTCGGCTTTCTTCTTGCCGGTCGTCTCGATCTCGAACTCCTTGGCCTTCTCGCGCAGCTCGGCGACCTTCATGGCCGCGAGTTCCTCACGCGAAAGCGTGGGCTCGGTGGGGGCGGCGTTGCGCTCCTTGTTGCGCTGTTTGCGATCGCGCTGGCGGTTGCGGCGGTCGTTGTTGCGCTCGTCCTTGCGCTCGTTGCGCTCGTCGTTACGCTTGTGCTGGCGACGGTTGGGGCGAGCGTTGTCTTCGGCCTCGGCGGGCGCGGCGCCATCGGTTGCGGCGGCGTCGGCGTTAGCCACAGTATCATCGCTGGCCTCGGCCTTGGAATCGCCCTGCAGCTCGGCCTCGGCCTGCTGCTCGGACGCCTTGGCCTTAGCGGACTTCTTACGACCGCGCTTGGGCTTCTCAGACGCAGGCTGTTCGACGTCCTGGGGCTCGGCGGCGTCAGTCGATGCATCGGCGGTCGTCTCGGCGGAATCCTCGGACGCAACCTTCTTGGCAGCCTTAGCCTTGGACGTGCGCTTAGCAGCAGTGCGACGGCTGCGACCGGGACGGAGGTCGGCGGGCTCGACATCGGCGGGAGCGGCCTCGGAAGTCGTAGCATCCTGGACGGGCGCGTCGGCGGCGGTTGCAGACTCGGCGGTCGCTGCAGCATCCCGAGCGGCGGCGGCTGCGGCTGCGGCCTTCTCGGCCTCGACGAAGGCCTTGGGCTTGCGACCGCGACGGTGCGGGCGCAAAGCCGGATCGACAACGGGAACTTCGCTGGCCTCGACAGGCGCAGCGGGCTCAACAGGCGATGTGCCCTCCCCTGCCGCGGAACGGACCGAAGCCTCAGTGAGCTCGGGGGTTACCTGATCGGCAACCTGCTCGGCCTTAGCAGCCGTGCGACGGCGTGTGCGCAGTACCGACTTCTCGGTCGGCTGGTCGGCGACAGGGGTCTCGGTGGCGGCAGGCGTCTCGGGCACAGACGGAGCTGCAAGCTCGGTCAGAGCCGCGGCCTCGCGCTCGGCAGCACGACGGCGGGCGCGCACCACCTGAGCCTCGCTAATCTGCGCCAACGCACGTGCCTGCGCGACCTCATCGGAAATCGGCGCCGAGGAGTCAGCTGCAACGGTGCGCTTGACGCGCGTCATGCGCGTGGTACGGCGCTTGGGCTTGGTGACCTCCTCGCCGTCAGCAGCAGGCTTGGCCGTGCGGCGCGTACGCTTGGGCTTTGCCGGAGCAGCCTCCTCACCAGTTGCAGGCACGGCCTTCTCAGCCGTTGCAGGCGTAGGCGTCGAAGCAGCCTTAGGCGTCTCAGGAGCCGAGGCATGCGCGGGCGCCGCGACCTGGTCCGACGCAACCGGTGCAGCGGGAGCGGCTTGCGTCGTCGTTATTTCGTTTTCTTGCTGTTGATCAGACACAGTGTTTGCTCAACTTTCTTTTCAAGCCCTGTGATCACATGCTCCCTGCATAAACCTTCAGGGCGGCTAAACAGTCTAGTTCCGTTCAAAACGACGGACATCATTGATCTGTATCGAGATGATTGCGTCATATACGCAGCGTTAGTGTAACACAACCGCCGCCACCTGCAACTTAGTCATTGGGAACGCTCTTAAACGACTAGTCAAAAGGGGCACTCTTTGGTTTAACACCCACAAATCTGACTGCCTCCGCCAAAACTATGGCGGTTTACTACGATGAATCGCTCAACCGCGACCACTCCGAAACTTGTTGAACTAAAACCGCAGGTAGATGCCCTGCACTTTTTTGCGAAAAGCTGGCGTGGTTGGAATTTCTCATATTCATCGTAGTAAACCGGCATAGTTTCGTATTTCCAGCAGTTCCAAATTCGTCAATACGTCGGCGTTTGCAAAAAGCCCGACCTCCGCATGGAGATCGGGCTTATAGGGCTCAGCAAAGCCGAACCTACACGGTTAAATGACCCGCAGCTTACATCTGCTCGGGAGCGGAGACACCAACAAGGGTGAGCACCAGGGCGAGCGTCACGCGGACGGCATCGCAAGCGGCCAGACGGGCACGCGAAAGCTCGGGGTCGACGGGACGGCCCTCGCTCGGCAGCACCTGACAGGCAGCGTAGAAGCTGTGGAAGTCGCCGGCGAGTTCCTCAGCAAAGTGCGTCAGACGGAACGGGGCGCGGTCGCGAGCGCAGCTGGCGATGAGGTCGGTGAGCTCGTTGAGCTTGCGCGAAAGGGCGAGCTCGGTCGGGTCGGTCAGCAGCGAGTAATCGACGTTCTCACCGATGGCCTTGGCGGCGACGGCCTTCATGCCCATCTCGTCAGCCTGCTCGGGCGTAACGTCAGCGGCACGGCGCAGGATGGAGCACACGCGGGCGTGAGCGTACTGCACGTAGTACACCGGGTTGGAGTTGTCGCGCTTCTTGACGGCCTCAATATCGAAGTCGACCATCTGGTTGGAGCTCTTGGAGATGAGGGTGTAACGGGCAGCGTCGGAGCCGACCTCGTCGACGAGCTCCTGCAGGGTCACCATGGTGCCCTTACGCTTGGACATACGGACGGGCTTGCCGTTGCGCAGCAGGTTGACGAGCTGGCCCAGCAGAACCTCAAACTTGCCGGGGTAACCCAAGGCATCGCAGACGCAGCGGACGCGCTCGATGTAGCCGTGGTGGTCGGCGCCCCAGATGTCGATGACGTGGTCGACGCGCTGGAACTTATCCCAGTGATAGGCAACGTCGGAGGCGAAGTAGGTGTACTCGCCGTCGGACTTGATCAGAACGCGGTCCTTGTCATCGCCCAGGTCGGTGGAGCGGAACCACAGGGCGCCGTCCTTGGTGTAGAGATAGCCCATCTTGTCGAGCTTCTCAAAAGCGCGGTCGACGGCGGAGGTGCCGGCGGTCTCGCCCTCGGTGTCCTTCACATACAGCGAGCGCTCGGAGAACCAACGATCGAAGTCGCAGTTAACGGCATGGCAAAGGTCGCGCATGTTGTCGACCATCTTTACATAGCCGCGCTCGCGGAAGCTCTCCATGCGCTCCTGCGGATCGGCGTTGACCCACTCATCGCCGTCGGTGCGCCAGAACTCGGCGGCCTCGTCGATGATGTAGTCGCCGCCGTAGGAGTCCTTGCCCAGGGTCTCGGCAAAGTTGTCCTGATACGGATGGGTCTCGGGATGCTCGTCGTTCTCGTCGGCAACAAAGGCGTCGCGGTCGGCGATCAGCAGCTTGTGAGCCTCGTCGATATCCACGCCCTGCTTGGCGATGATGTCGGCAAGCTGCATATAGCGCGTGCTGATGGAGTTGCCGAAGGTGTTCATCTGAGATCCGTGGTCGTTGATGTAGAACTCACGCTGGATGTCGTAACCGGCGTGGTCCATCACACGGCAGAGCGAGTCGCCCAGCGCGGCCCAGCGGCCGTGGCCGATGTGCATGGGGCCGACGGGGTTAGCGGAAACGAACTCGACCTGGGTCTTCAGACCACCACCGACGTTGGACTTAGCGAAGTCCATACCCTTCTCGCGAGCCTCGCCAAAGATGGCATTCTTGACGGCAACGGAGAGGTAGAAGTTGATGAAGCCGGGGCCTGCGATCTCGACCTTCTCGATCGCGGGGTCCTCGGGCATATGGGCAACGATGGCCTCGGCGATCTTGCGCGGGGCGCAGTGGGCCAGCTTGGCGGACTTCAGGGCCATGGTAGAGGTCCACTCGCCATGAGAAGTGTCAGCCGGTCGCTCGATAGCGCAATCGTCAAGTTCAAATGCGGAAAGGTCGCCGGCCTCCTGGGCCGCAGCAAGCGCAGCGCGTACCAGCTCTTCAATCTTCTCGGGCATAGATCCTCCTTGTGTTAAAGCCCCCGAGCTCTTGGTCACTCGTAGGGCAAAAGCCAGAGTTTGTAGCACTCTATCACAAGCGACGGGCACTGTCGCAGGGTAAAGCTAATAGATATTGCATATGCACAAAAATGACTACAGCTTGTATGGAGTCACTCAAAGATGCCGGTCTGCCTGCAGATTATGCAGGCGTTGAAAATGTATAAAGGTGTGAATGGGCTGCGCCTGTTATCGAATACTCTTACCTATCAGAGTTGTGTGCTTTTCCTGCATAAAGTAAGGGTTTGCGCACGTCAGCGTGTTATTCTAGACATACGTAAATTCGTATAAGTTGGAGGTAGCATGTTCTCAATCGGTCAACACGTCATTCATCCGGGCCAGGGAGTCTGCACCGTCGTCGGTTTTAGGGACGACACACCGCAGCCCATGCTGCTGCTCGAGACCAAGCAGGGACATGCGCAGACGATCCTCATGTACCCCGTGGCGCAGGCCGACCGTTTGCACGCCGCCATCTCGCAGCAAGATGCCGAGCACCTGCTGAGCCACTATGACGAGCTGGAGTGCGACACCTTTACCGAGCGCAACAGCTCGCTTGAGGAGACGCACTTTAAGCAGCAGCTCAAACTGGGCGCACCCGAGACGGTCCGCGTGGCAAAGACCATGATGCACCGCATTCGCCAGGCCGAGGAAGCTGATAAAAAACCCAGCTCCTACTACATGCGCGTACTCAAGGAGGCCAAGCGCCGCTCCATCGAGGAGTTCGCCGTGGCCTTGGGCGTCACCGAGGAGGACGCCGAAGCTCGCCTAGCCCAAGCCGCCCTCAACTAACCCATCCGCGCCAAAAACCACCACAAAGGGGACAGGCACCTTTGTGGTGGTTTTCTTGTTCTAGTAGTATTCATTCTTATCGATACCCACGAGCACAAGGAGTCTCTTATGGCAGAGCCGCTTACCGCCGGAATCACCCGCGACCGTGCGTTCGAACTGCTCAACGAGCACAACAAAGATCCGTTCCACATCACCCACGGCGAGACGGTCGAGGGCACCATGCGCTACTTTGCGCGCGAGTTCGACCCAGAGAACGAGGAGTTTTGGGGCATCGTCGGTCTGCTGCACGACCTGGATTGGGAGGAGCATGAGGACGACCCCATGAACCACACCATCTATGCTGCCGAGATTCTTAAGGGCGAAGGTGCGTCTCCCGAGCTCATTCGCGCCATCCAGACGCACACGTCGGACTTCAATACCTCGCTGCCCAAACCCGAGCTGCAGATGGAAAAGATCCTGTTTGCCTGCGATGAACTCACCGGCCTGATCGGCGCTGCAGTCATCATGCGCCCGAGCAAGAGCGTTATGGACTTTACGACCAAGTCGCTCAAGAAGAAGTTCAAGGACAAGCGCTTTGCCGCCGGCTGCTCGCGCGACGTGATTTCGCAGGGCGCCGAGATGTTGGGCTGGGAGCTCCCCGAGCTCTTTGACCGCACCATCGCGGCCATGCAGTCCTTCGCCCCCGACCGCGATACCTTCCAGGCCTAACCGCCCACGCCACCTAAAACCACCACAAAGGGGACAGGCACCTTTGTGGTGGTTTTTCGTTTACGAGGGGTTTAGGGGCGGACCTGGCCGGTGCCGCGGAGCTTGTATTTGTAGGTGGTGAGGGCCTCGGCGGCAAAGGGGCCGCGGGCGTGGAGTTTTTGGGTCGAGATGCCGATCTCGGCACCCAGGCCAAACTCGCCGCCGTCGGTGAAGCGAGTGCTGGCGTTGGCGTACACGGCCGAGGCATCGACCGCATCGAGGAAGCGCTCGCAAGCATCCGTGTCCTCGGCAACGATGGCCTCGGAGTGCATCGTGCCGTAGCGATTGATGTGTGCGATGGCCTCGTCCTCGTTTGCCACGACCTTCACGCTCATCTCGAGCGCCAGGTACTCGCGACCCCAGTCCTCCTCAGTCGCGGCGACGTAGTTGTCGCCCTCGGCAAGCCCAGCGTCGGCGCATGCGGCGCACGTGGCCTCGTCGCCGTGAATCAGTACGCCGTGGTCGTGCAGCACGGCAACGACTGCGGGCAGGAAGCGATCAGCAACGGCACGGTCGACCAGCAGCGACTCGGCGGCATTGCACACGCCTACGCGCTGGGTCTTGGCATTGACGATAATGTTGAGCGCCTTATCAAAGTCGGCGGATTCATGCACGTAGATGTGGCAGTTGCCCGTGCCCGTCTCGATCACCGGCACAAGCGACTCGCGCACGCAGCGCTGGATCAGGCCTGCACCGCCGCGCGGAATGAGTACGTCGACGATACCGCGGAGCTTCATGAGCTCGCCAGTGGCCTCGCGGTCGGTGGACTCGATCATCGACACGGCCTCGCGCGGGAAGCCCTTGGCCTCGAGCGCATCGGCCAGCAGCTCGGCGATCATGGCACACGAGTGATAGGCCAGCGAGCCGCCGCGTAGAATGCAGGCGTTGCCGGTACGGATGCAGATGCCTGCGGCGTCGGCCGTCACGTTGGGGCGCGCCTCGTAGACCATGGCGACCAGGCCCAACGGCACGCTCACGCGGGTCAGGTCCACACCGCTCGCAAGCACGCGGTGGTCGAGCACGCGGCCGACGGGATCGGGCAGCTCGGCGAGCTTCTCCAAACCGGCGGCCATGCCCTCGACGCGCTCAGGCGTCAGCAGCAGACGGTCGAGCAGACCGGCCGAAGTGCCCGCATCGCGCGCGGCGGACATATCGAGCTCGTTGGCGGCGACGATGGAGTCGACACCGTTGCGCAGTGCTGCGGCCATGGCGCGCACGGCCTCCTGGCGCTGCTCATCGCTCGCCGTGGCAAGCGAGGCCGACGCTGCCTTGGCGGCAACGGCAAGATCGTGGACATACGTGGCTATATCGACCGACATGGGCGGCCCTTTCTCCTAGAAGTTTGCAACCATGGTAGCCGATTTGCGCATGGCCTCGCCCGCGGCGGTAGAATTGGTCAACCCGAAACACCGCAACGAACGGAAGACTCACATGGCCCTCATCACTTCGTACCACGTCCCCGGCCTTTACGTCGAGGACCACAGCATCGACGTCCCCCTTGACTGGCGCGGCCTGGAGCCGATGCTCCTGGCCGTCGGCAGCACCATGCGCCGCGGCGCTATGCCGGCACCAATCGCCGGCGCGCCCGAGAGCATCAAGCTCTTCTACCGCGTGGTTTGCGCGCCCGACCGCATCAACGACGATCTGCCGCTGCTCCTGTTTTTGCAGGGCGGCCCCGGCGGCGAGAGCCCGCGTCCGCTGTCGCCTACAAGCGACGGCTGGATCGAGGAGGCCGTCAAGCACTTCCGTGTGGTCCTTCCCGACCAGCGCGGCACCGGACGCAGTAGCTGCGTGGACGGACGCACGATCAAGGCACTGGGTGATCGCGCAACGGCCGCCGGCGCCGATACAGCACGCTCGCAGGCCGACTTCCTCAAGCGCCACCTCGCCAGCTCCATCGTGCGCGATTTTGAGTACCTGCGTCTGGTGGGCTTTGGCGGCAAGCCCTGGGTCACGCTCGGCCAGAGCTACGGCGGCTTTTTGACGTTGAGCTATCTGTCGCTCTTCCCCGAAGGCGTGGCGGCAAGCTTTACCTGCGGCGGCATTCCACACGTGCCAGCGAGCGCAAGCGAGGTCTACGCGCACACCTTCCCGCGCATGGCCGCCAAGACGCAGCAGTATTATGACCGCTACCCCGCTGACGTCGACCGCGTGGCAGCCCTGGCCGATGCGCTCGAGGCCCAGAAGCCCGTGCTGCCCGACGGCTCGCCGATGACGGTCGAGCGCCTACAGCTCATGGGCAGCGACTTTGGCATGAAGCCGAGCTTTGAGCGCATGCATTGGATTATCGATCACGCGTTTGTTACTGGCGACGGTACGCTTAGCTGCGGCTCCTCGGTATCCGACAGCTTTTTGATGCGCGCCTTCGAGCGCACCAACACGCGTACAAACCCGCTGTACTGGACGCTGCAGGAGTTTATCTACGCCGACGGCGACACCATGCCCATTCGCTGGGCCGCAGCAGAGGAGAAGGCCCATCGTGCCGAGTTCGACACACTCGCGCGCCCGCTCATGTTTACCGGCGAGGCCATGTTCCCGTGGATGTTTGAGCAGATGCCCGAGCTTATGCCGTTTAAGCCCGCCATGGACCTGCTGATGGAAGACACCAGCTGGGACAAGATCTACGACCCGCAGCGCCTAGCCTGCAACGAGGTGCCACTCCAGGCCGCGGTGTATTTCGACGATATGTACGTCGATTCGGGCATGCAGCTCGATACGCTCAGCCGCGTGGGCAACTCGCATGCCTGGGTGACCAACGAGTTCGAGCACGACGGCCTGCACGGCAGCGCGGTGTTCAAGCACCTCTTCGACGAAGCGCTCAACCGCGGAGACCTGCGCCGGTTCTTCTAGCTAAGGAGTGTCCCAAAGTGCCGGCACAAAAGGAACGTCCCCAAGTGCCGGCAGTGGGACCCCGCCGCCTCAACGAGTTGCGGTGAAATAAGGACTGTTAAAGGCTTTAAAGCCGCCAAACCATCCCTATTTCACCGCAACTTACGATATGTCGGCGTTACGGCCATCGCAGGTAGAGAACGGAAAGCGAAAACGCCCCTAAGCGAGCAAGGTGACGTGAATGAGGAGGGCATTGACCTTTTGGTCATGCCCGACGATTGAACGTCAGATTGCCGCTTAGGGGCGTTTGCAGCGTCAATTGGTTAAGCGAAGACGATTAGGTTATCCCTGTGTATCGCCGGCTTCTCGGCCAAGTTAGCGAGCAGGCGGTTGCTGGCGATCTGGTCCTGGCGGCGGCCGGCAGCAAGCTCCAGCACGTCCGAATCGGCCTCGGCGATACCGCGGGCGACGACCATACCGCTCGGATCGCACACATCGAGCACATCGCCCTCGGCAAACTGGCCATCGACCTCGCGAATACCCACCGCAAGCAAGGAAGAGCCACGGCTAACCAGCGCCTTCGCAGCACCATCATCGACCGTCACCGAGCCATGCGCCTTGTCGCCCAGTGCGATCCACAGCTTGCGGGGTGCGATGTCCAGACGCTCCGCCGGCGGATCGAACAGCGTGCCCACGCTCTCGCCGCGGGCGAGGCGCACGAGCGCATCGGGCTCCTCGCCTGAGCAAATCACGCTCTGAATGCCCGCCGTCATCAGGATGCGGCTCGCGCGGATCTTGGTAATCATGCCGCCCGTTCCCACCGATGTGGAAGAATCGCCCGCCGAGGCAATAATCTTGGCATCGATCTTATGCACGACAGGAACAAACTCGGCCGTGGGGTCCTCATGCGGATTGGCAGTATAGAGACCATCGATGTCCGAGAGCGTCACGCACAGATCGGCAGAAACCAGGCAGCTCACAAGCGCCGCCAGTGTGTCGTTGTCGCCAAACTTGATCTCATCGACAGTAACGGTATCGTTCTCGTTGACGACCGGCACCACGCCAAGCTCCACCAGGCGCAGCAGGGCGTCGCGCGCGTGCAGGTAGGACGTACGGCGCGCCGTGTCGTGACGCGTGAGCAGCACGAGCGAGGTGAGCAGGTCGCGCGCATGAAACTCCTCGTCGTAGGCCGACGAGATGATGCACTGGCCGGCCGAAGCGCAGGCCTGCAGGCTCGGCAGGTCGCCGACCGGCTTACGGTCGAAGCCCAGCACGGGATAGCCACAGGCGATAGCGCCCGAGCTCACCACGACCAGACGCCAGCCGAGCTTGCGCAGCGCTGCGGCCTGATCGGCAAGCCCGCCGATAAAGGCGCGGTTGACCTTGCCGTCGGCGCCCACCACCGTGGACGAGCCGATCTTTACCACCATCGTTTTATAAGAAGTCGTCATACGTCAAACCAATCGAGTGTTGAGCAGGCGGGCGAGCTGGAGCAGCCGGGGCACCCGGTGCGGGACGGACGAAAATGATCCGTTTTCCTCCGTCCCCTTCGGATCATTTTGCCCAGGGGAAGGCCGAAGCCGCGGCCATGTTCTTGCGCACGAGCTCGTCGCGCACCTGAGCCAGGCCCTGCTCCATGCCCACCACATAGGTCTGCGGGTACAGGAAGCGCTTGAAAGCTGCGTCCAGATGATCGAGCGCCCAAGCACAGCGCTCGCGCGCGTCCTGGATGCTCTCACGCGGAGCCACCGCACTGCCATCGCGCACGATCGGCACCAGCAGCTCGCGATACTCAAGTTCGGACACGTCGGTCACCAGGGCGGCATCATTCACGGCCACGAGGGTATTGCCGCGCGCGGCGCCCTCCCCCGCCAGATGGTCCTCGTCGTAGATCATGTCGCAGACTGGGCCGCCAAAGCCGTCGTAATAACGGCGCACGCGTTGCACACCCGGGATCGTGCGCTTATAGGGCTGCTCGGAGAGCTTGACCACCGGCGTCCATGGATCTGTCTCGCTCGCACGGCGGGCGGAAAGCTTGTACACGCCACCCAGCGCCGGCTGGTCATAGCAGGTCGCGAGCTTGGTACCCACGCCAAAGCTATCGATGGGCGCGCCCTGGTCCAGCAGCGACTGAATCGTGTACTCGTCAAGATCGTTGGAAACCGAGATCCCCACATAGGGCAGGCCCTCGGCATCAAAACGGCCGCGAACATACTTGGAGAGCTTGGCGAGGTCGCCGGAGTCGATGCGAATAGCCGACAGACGCTCGCCCACCGCCTCCATCTCCTTGGCAACCGTAATGGCATGCTCGCAGCCCTCGCGCACGTCATAGGTGTCGATGAGCAGCGTACAGTTCTTGGGGCTCGACTTGGCAAAGGCGCGGAAGGCCTCGAGCTCGGAATCGAAGCTCATCACCCAGCTGTGCGCATGCGTGCCAAAGACGGGAATACCATAGCGGCGGCCGGCGAGCACATTGGACGTAGAGGAGCAGCCGGCAACGTAGCTCGCGCGCGCAACGGCCAGGCCGCCATCGGGACCCTGGGCGCGGCGCAGGCCAAACTCCGCCACGGGGCGACCGTCGGCGGCGAGCACCACGCGCGCCGTCTTGGTGGCGACAAGCGTCTGGAACCCGACGATGTTGAGCAGCGCCGTCTCAAGCAGCTGGCACTCGAGCGCAGGACCGGTGACGCGCACCATGGGCTCGCGCGGAAAGACGAGCTCGCCCTCGGGGACGCCGTCGATATTTACATGCGCACGAAAATCGCGCAGGTAGTCGAGGAATGCGGACTTGAACATCGCGCCGCCGGCAGGGGCCTCAAGCGAGGCGAGGTAGTCGATATCCTCGGGCGTAAAGCGCAGGTTCTCGACGAGCTCGGGCAGCTCGGCGGTGCCACACATGACGGCATAGGCGCTGCCAAAGGGATGGTCGCGGTAAAACGCGGTAAAACAACCCTGCTCATTGGCCTTGCCGCTCTCCCACAGGCCCTGGGCCATAGTGAGCTCGTACAGATCGGTGAGCATTGCAATGTCGGTGGGATGCGAGATGTCGGTCAAAGCCATGGGGCGACCTTTCGGATGTGTGGTGCAGAATTTGAGGGTTGGACGAGAGCAGAGCATGCGGACATGACGCCCGATGCGAGTCGGTTAGAGCAGGCCCATGCTGGTCAGGATCGTGTAGCCCATAAAGATGACAAACGCGATGAGGGCAAGGACAATGATGATTTTTTGAGCCGGCGCCATGCCAGGGATCTCGTTCTCGCCCATAGGCTCCTTGGAGGTAACCATGCGCTGGGCAAAGGTCATCTCGTCACGGCTCGGCTTGGGCTCGACGGACTTGGGACGGGCGGCCTTTTTAGGCTGAGGTTTGGGCGCGGCAGGTGCAGGCTTCGCAGCAGCGGGCTTGGGTGCGGGCGCGGGCGCCGATGCGGATGCGGCGTTCGCGGCGGCCTCCTCGGCCTTCGCACGCTCGGCACGCAGGGCAGCCAGCTCCTCACGCTCGCGACGGGCCTCTTCCCGAGCCTCGCGGCGGGCCTTCTCAGCGCGGAGCTCTTCCAACTCGGCGCGCTCCTCGTCGGACAATGGTTGGGACTCAAGCTCGGCCATGATATAGCCCTTTCTTTTAAAAAAAGCCGCCGACACAATGTCAGCGGCTTATCAAATCCATGGGTGGAGACGAAGGGAGTCGAACCCTCGGCCTCTGCCATGCGACGGCAGCGCTCTCCCAACTGAGCTACGTCCCCAGGACAAGTCGATATTTTACCTACGGCTCGCCAACTGTCAACGCCCAATAACCAGTCTTTTTGGGACGCGGCTATTTTGACAACTTTTCGAACAGGCGATCCTCTCGATGATTTTTTAATCCCCGTCCCAGAAAAATCATCAGCGTGCGCTCTACTTTGCGCTGGTGAGGACGCCGGTGGTGTCGAAGGCGGGGGTGAAGCTCTCGTCTACCGCGCCGCCCTCTTGCCAGAACATCGTCGTAAAACCCAGGTCGTCGGCATGGTCGAGCACCTGCTCGTACTCCTCACGCGTCACGGCGCGTGCCAGGTCGCCGCCCTGCTCGCGCATGAGCGCATTGGGCGTGTACTGGTTCATAACCGAGATCGGCACGTCGCCCACCGTCTGCCACACCAGGTCCAGCACGCGACACGAATCGTCTGCATGCCCCGGAAGCACCAGGTGACGCACGATCATGCCACGCTTCATAAGCCCGTCCTCGTCCACCAACTCTCCCCCGCGGCGCTCGATCTCGCGCGCCATCTGGGCCAGACCCGACACGGCCACACGCGGGTAATCCTTTATATGGGAGAGCGACTGCGCAAGCCCGGCATCGGCATATTTAAAGTCGGTGAGCCACACATCGACCAGGTCGCCCAGCGCCGCCACGGCACTCGCGCGCTCGTAACCACTCGTGTTGTAGACGATTGGGATAACCAGTCCGCGCGCCCGTGCCGCGGCAATCGCGGCAGGCAACAGGTGCGCATAGTGCGTCGCCGTCACCAAATTGATGTTGTTGGCACCCTGGTCCTGCAGTTCCAGCATAATCTCGACCAGGCGCTCAGGCGAAATCTCAAGGCCAAAATTGCCGGTCGAGATCTCGTGGTTCTGGCAGTAGATACATTTGAGCGAGCAGCCGCTAAAGAAGATCGTGCCCGAACCGGCCTCGCCCGAGATAGGCGGCTCCTCCCACATATGAAGCGCGGCGCGGGCCACCTTGAGCGTGTCGTTAGCACCGCAGACGCCGTGCGCGCCCTCATCGCGCGCCGCACCGCAACGGCGCGGACACAAATGGCAGGCGGGCGAAAAAAGTTCGGTCAACGACGTCGGCATAAAACCATGCTCCAAAACAACGATTCAGCAGCTCAAACGTAAAGGGATCAACCCCACAGACGGCTCGAGCCCAAGGCGCCGTAATCGTCCGACACGATTTTTGTAATGTCAAGACTGGAATCGATAAAGTGCCGCTTTATGATGTAGGTATTCCGCCCCCCGCGGAGCAACTGGGTGAACCGTCGCGTTTATTTAGGGAGCCCACACAGTCGTACCTAGTACAGGTATCCTTCGTTGTTAAGGACGCTGGAACAGTCGATGAGGGCACCCACCTGTTTTAGGTGGGTTCATTTTCGTAACGTGGGGGGTGGTTTTCTTTTGCCGAAAATCACCATTACAGTCCATATGGATCCCCGCCGGCATCCCGACAAGCCATCGACAACATCCCAATATCTGGTAAGCGCGTGATTATCGCTGCGTGCAATTCCATGCACCCCCCTTGGTCGAGTATTATGGTTCGGCTATGCCCTTTGCGCATGGCGTTCTTCTGACCTTTTCCTTCGACGCTTGGCGGTTTTTAGATTCATGGCTTCATCCCCGAGCTACATACCGTACCTATGCGTGGCAGCGGCGGCCTTTATCACGACCTTCCTCACGGTACCCCTGGTCAAGCGCCTGGCAATCAAGCTCGACGCCGTCGACTATCCTTCTAAGCGCCGCATCAACACCAAGCCCATCCCGCGTTTGGGCGGAACGGCGGTGTTTTTGGGCCTGGTCGTCGCCTGCACTGTGCAAATCCTAGGCACCTGGTACCTGGGTTGGCCGCCCGTTTTGGTGCCCCACCCCCGTCTGCACATCAGCTACCCCATACTTGCGCTTTCTTTTACCGTTATCTTTGCGACCGGCGCCATCGACGACGTCTTCCAGCTCACGCCCAAGCAAAAGCTGGCCGGACAGGTCCTCGCCGCGCTTATCGCCTGCATGGGCGGCCTGCGGATCGGCGTCATCGTCAACCCGTTTGCTCCCGGCGAGATCATGCTCGGATGGCTCGCCTACCCCATTACCGTGATCTATCTGGTGGCATTCACCAACATCATTAACCTCATCGACGGCCTCGACGGCTTGGCCACGGGCATCTGCGGCATCGCATCGTTCACAATGTTTTCGATGGCTGTTCTCTCGGGCCGCATCGACGCCGCCGCGCTCTCCATTGCGCTCTTTGGCGCCTGTCTGGCCTTTTTGCGCTACAACTTCAACCCCGCAAGTATCTTCTTGGGCGACTCGGGGTCGTTGCTTCTGGGCTTTGCGCTGGGCTCCATCTCGCTGCTCAACGTGAGCCGCACCGCCGCACTCACCTCGCTTATCATCCCGCTCATCGTTGCCGGTGTGCCCATCATCGACACGTTTAGCGCCATTGTGCGCCGCAAGCGCGCCCACATTAGCATCGGGCAGGCCGACAAGGGCCACATCCACCACCGCCTGATCCAAGAAGGCTACAACCAAAAACAGGCTGTGCTGCTCATCTATGCCTGGTGCATTATGCTTTCGGCCGGCGCCGCCGCCATCAATCAGGTCGAGGTGCCCATGCGCGTGCTCATTTTTACCGTGCTCGCCATTGGCTCGGCTGCCTTCGCCAAGCACCTACACCTGTTTGAACCCGTGCTACGCCACCATTACAACAAGCGCACGCACGAGGACGAGCTGGTCACCCCCGACGACCCCGCTTTTAAGCAGGAGGAGCAGGCAGCCGAGGAGCGCAAAGAAGAGCGCCACCACAAGCTCTAGGGCAAGCTGCCGAGGATGTGCCAAGGCACCGTTGGCCAAGCGCGGCCACGCCGCGCCCATCGCACAAGCCACCCCTCTCCCGCCCCTCGCCTACTTACGCCCCGCCCCTCCAATAAACGCGTTATCATCAAAACCTGCGAACGAACGTTAGGAGCAATCATGCCAAACGAGAACAGCTACGAAGTCGCGCTGCAAAAGAGCAACGCCATTCGCGAGGGCCTGGCCAAGACGCCCGAGAAGTTCACCATGCTTACCGGCGACCGCCCCACCGGCCGTCTGCACCTGGGTCACTACTTTGGCACCCTCAAGGGCCGCGTGGAGCTGCAGAACATGGGCGCCAGGACCAACGTACTCATCGCCGACTACCAGGTCATCACCGACCGCGACACCACCGAGCACATCCAGGACAACGTGTACAACATGGTCATGGACTACCTTGCCTGCGGTATCGACCCCGACAAGACCATGATCTACGCTCACTCCGCCGTGCCCGCCGCCAACCAGCTCATGCTGCCGTTCCTGTCGCTGGTCTCCGAGGCCGAGCTGGCGCGCAATCCCACGGTCAAGGCCGAGATGGAGGCCTCGGGCCACGAGCTTACCGGCCTTCTGCTCACCTACCCGGTGCACCAGGCCTGCGACATTCTGTTCTGCAAGGGCAACGTCGTGCCCGTCGGCCGCGACCAGCTGCCGCACATCGAGCTCACCCGCACCATCGCCCGCCGCTTTAACAACCGCTACGGCAAGGTGTTCCCCGAGGTCGAGGCGCTGCTGTCCGAGACCCCGCTACTGCCCGGACTTGACGGTCGCAAGATGAGCAAGAGCTACGGCAACGCCATCAACATCTCGATGACCGCTGAGGAGACGGCCAAGCGCATCAAGAAGAGCCAGACCGACTCTGAGCGCATGATCACGTTCGATCCCGAGAACCGCCCCGGCGTGTCCGGTTTGCTTTCGACGGCCGCCATCTGCACCGGTCGCTCCGAGGTCGAAATTGCCGAGGAGATTGGCATGGGCGGCTCCGGCCAGCTCAAGAAGTACGTGACCGAGGCCGTCAACGAGTACTTCGCACCTATCCGCGAGCGTCGCCAGCGCTACGAGAACGATCTGGATTACGTGAAGGACGTGCTGCACGAGGGCAACCGTCGCGCCAACGAGATCGCCGATCAGACCCTGGCAGAGGTTCAGGACGCCATGGGCATGGTGTACTAGACCGATCTGCTGGCTTGAGCTTTCGATTGCTTTAGGGCGGGCGCTACGGCGTCCGCCTTTTTTGGAGCCGGACCGCTTCGGCTCCGTCCATCGCACCCCCTCGACAAACAGGAACAGGCCCGCCGGCAGCTAGTTGCCAGCGGGCCTGTTCCCGAAGTACACCGTTGAATCGCACAGAGGGGAGGAATGCGAATCAAACTCAACAGGGCAGGCTTTTTCATCGCCTATTGCCTGCTCCGTTGCTGAAACCAATATAGTTCACCGTGGTTTACTTTCTGACGGCAAAGTACGCCAACACACCTTCTCCATAAGTTAGCTCTGGTAAACCTACAGCGTAAAACCACCACAAAGGGGACAGGCGCCTTTGTGGTGGTTTTCGCCACGGCAGAACCGCTAGAGCCCGGCAGGCCAGCGACAGGCGGCCAAGTCGACGTGCATGTCGTCCTTAAACGCCACACCCTCCCCTAGCAAAAGCTCACGTTGAGCATCGGGACCGCCAAAAGCGAAGCCCTCGCAAATGCGACCGTCGGCAAACACCACACGATGGCAGGGAATCTGGCCGGGGCGCGGATTACTATGCAGGGCATACCCCACGTACCGCGCACTTCGTGGACGACCGGCAAGCAGCGCCACCTGGCCATACGTGGCGACCATCCCCTCGGGGATCTGCTCGACCACCTCGTACACCCGTTCAAAAAAGCCCTCAGACGCCATTGCTCGCTCCCTTCCACCCGGAAAAGCATAAACCACCACAAAGGTGCCTGTCCCCTTTGTGGTGGTTTATGGCAGGTCGGTTAGTTGGCGGGCTGGAAGAAGGCTACGGCGACGGCGCCGGGGCCTACGTGGGTGCCGATGGTGGCGCCGATGGTGTGAACGGGCAACTCGCCCTCGGTGTGGCCAGCCCACAGTGCCGCGCTGTCCTCGACATACTTCTTGAGCACCGCATCCGAAAGGCCCGTATAGCCCAGCGCCAGCGGCATGGAAAAGTCGATGCCGCCTGACTTTTCGACCTTTTGGTTCAGCAGGTTGCGGCCGTTCTTGGAACCGCGCGCCTTGCCCAGCTGCACGATAAGGCCGTCCTCGACAGCCACCACGGGCTTCACGTTGAGCAGCGTGCCCACGGCGCCGGCCGCAGCAGATAGACGACCGCCGCGAACCAGGTACTCCAGCGTCTCGAGCAGGCCGATGACGGCCACGCGGTCACGCACGGCCTCGACGGCCGCCGCGATCTGGGCCGCACTACGGCCCTCGTCCACCAAGCGCAGCGCGTACTCGACCAGGACGCGCTCGCCGAGGGTGACATTGTTGCTGTCTACCACGAACACGTCGCCACCTGGTGCCTCGGCAAGTGCGGTACGGGCACTCTGGTTGGTGCCTGATAGCTTAGCGCCCACGGTAATAATCACAGCCTCATCGCCGGCCTCACGCGCCTCGGCAATAGCCTGCGAAAACGCGTACGGGTTGACCTGGCCGGTCTTGGGCAGCTCATCGCGCTCCACGAGCATCTCGTAAAAGCGCTGGTGATCGATGTCGACGCCATCCATGTACACATCGGTGCCAAAGGTGACGGACAGCGGCAAAACAGCCAGCGCCGGGTGTTCCGCCGGAGACAAATCGCTTGCGGAATCGGTAATAATGCGGACGGACATAACGAATCCTTTCTTGCGCAGGTCCCGCGCAGGGAATTTTGACAACAATGCCCCGGCACGGTATACGCGCTTAAAACGGGACGATGCAGTTGTTAATGGGTAGCAAATGCCTTGGCGGCCTTAGATCTCGCGCAGGGTGTTGAGAATCGTGCGCAGCGACGCATACATCTGCTCGCGCTGCTCCACACCCATAGCCTTACCGGTGGCATCGAGCACCTCGCGAATGATGCGGTCCGCCTCGCTCATGCTCTCGCCGCCCAGAGCGGTCAGGCGCACCGGAGCACGATACTTAACGGCGGCATCGCCCGAATCATCGACCTCGACGTAGCCACCCTCCTCCAGATGCGCGAGCGTACGCGAGACGGCGGCGCGGGTCACGCCTGCCATGCGAGCCAGGTCGGCGCCAGTCAGGCCATCCTTGCTGCGCTCAAGATAGTACAGGCACATAACGTCGGAGCCCTTGAGACCCAGCCTAGCGCCCTCAGACGTCTTAATGCGCTGGATCTCCTTGTAGAGTCCGCTGATCAGTCCGACAAAGTCCTCGAAACGTGTCTCGTCGCTCTGCTGCATGGGAGACGACCGCCTTTCGCTTGCATAATGCTAACGGGTAAACATCTTAGTCGCATAAGGCGACACCCGTACCCAAATACCCCATTTGTTAACCCATCAACATAAAAACCACCACAAAGGGGACAGGCACCTTTGTGGTGGTTTGGGGCATCAATAGGTTCTAGGCGCCGCTACAGTTCCACGCAAGGATTGTCGCGGGTCACAAGCGTCTTAATGACAACCGTCGCTCCCAGATAGCGCTCAAGCAGCTCGGCTAAGCGATCGATCGCAGCCTGGCAATCCCCCATCCGCTCGGGCTCCACGCACTCAATCGCCAGGAACGCATCGGCCGAATCATCGGACAGCGCCGTGCGAACGCCGTCGCGCCAGTTCCAGCAGCGGCACACAGCGCCCGCATCGTCGATGTAGGCGAGCTCGCCGGGCAGCGTCGGATCGTCCGCCTCCTCGCCAAGCGGCAAGAACGCATCGCCACCGTCGGTCACCTTCAGGCGAAGGTCCCCCTCGATCGCATGCAGATCCTCGCCTCCCACGGGCAGCGCGTAGGTCAGCGACACCGTGTTGTAAATATCCACCGCGGGCGTAATGTGGCCCACCGGCTTGCCTTTGAGCACGCGTTTGAGCAAGTTCTCGATCGAGCAGCGCGCGCCTTTCTTGGTCTTGAACAGACGATAGGCCTCGCGCCATGCCTTGACCGGTGCGTTCTCGCTGATAGTGTCGCTGGTCAGATGACGCTCCGCATCGATATTGGCGCGGTCGAGCAACGCCGCAATCGCATCCACGTCCTCTTGAGGAATCTGAGCCGTGGGCTTCATGCCCTCCACGACCACAACACCGACCGCTGCCTGCGGAAACAGCTCCCAGAATGAATCCTCGGCAATAAAGCTCTTCATACGCTCTCCCTTCATTGTGCGCGCCCGAGTGAGGGCGCCTAAACAAAAAGCGCCCTTACAACGGCCACCTTCAAAGTCCTACGGTGCCGTCACAAGAACGCTTGCGCTGTCCCCATCCGGAGAAGGGGACGATATGTCAGGCGTATTGTAACCCGAGTCATCCACGCGAGCAAAACCACCACAAAGGTGCCTGTCCCCTTTGTGGTGGATATGGACTCACGGCGAAGCTAGTGGCGGAGTCCCAGCAGGCCGCGGCCGCGATGACGGGCGTCGGCGTGTACTTGAGCGTGCGGACCGGCGGCTTTGACGGACTCGGGCAGGTGCGAGTACTTCTTCTCGAAGTTCTCCTCGAACATCACCGCCAGGTTGTGCGCGGCCTCGTCATAGCGCGCGGTGCTCTGCCAGTATTGGCGCGGCACCAGGATGCCATCGGGCACGCCGTGGCACGTCGTGGGAATGTCGACGTTAAAGATGTCGTCGTGCACGAACTCGCTGTCCTCGATGGTGCCGTCGAGGGCGCGCGCGACCAGCGAGCGCGTGTAGGCCAGCTCGATGCGATGGCCCACGCCGTAGCCGCCGCCAATCCAGCCGGTGTTGACCAGGTACACGCGCGTGCGGCCGTCGGCAATGCGCTCGCCAAGCATCTTGGCGTAAACCATGGGGTCGAGCGGCATAAACGGCTCGCCGAACAGCGAAGAGAACGTGGGCGTGGGCTCGGTGACGCCGACCTCGGTGCCGGGAATCTTAGCCGTAAAGCCCGTCACAAAGTGGTACATGGCGGCATCGGCCGTCAGGCGTGAGATGGGCGGCAGCACGCCAAAAGCGTCGCAAGTCAGGAACAGCACGACACTCGGAGTGGTGCCCATGCCCTTAGTCCACGCGTTAGGAATGTGCTCCACGGGATAGGCCACGCGCGTGTTGTGCGTGATCGAGATGTCGTCATAGTTGGGCTTGCGGTTCTCGTCGAGCACCACGTTTTCGCAAATGGCGCCAAAACGGACGGCGTTGAAGATCTCGGGCTCGTGGAAGGCGTCCAGGCCCTCGCATTTTGCGTAGCAGCCACCCTCAATGTTGAAGATACCCATGTCGGACCAACCGTGCTCGTCGTCGCCGATCAGCAGGCGCATGGGATTGGCCGAAAGCGTGGTCTTGCCGGTGCCGGACAGGCCAAAGAACACGGCGGTCTCGTGCGTGACGGGATCCATGCTGGCCGAGCAGTGCATGGGCAGCACGTCGTCCTCGACGGGCAGCAGGTAATTCATAACGCTGAAGATGGACTTTTTGATCTCGCCGGAGTAGCCGGTACCCGCGACCAAAATCACGCGCTCCTGGAAGTTGATGACCACGGCGGCGCTGGAGTTGAGGCCCTTGATGGCAGGGTCGCATTGGTAGCCCGGCGCGGCGAGCACGCAGAAGTCCGGCTCGCCGGTGCGCGCGATTTCGCGGGCGAGCGGGCGGGCGAGCATCTGCTTAATGAAGAGCGCCTGGCTGGCACGCTCGCAGGCGACGAGCAGGCGGCGCGTATGGTTGCGGTCGGCGCCGGCCATGCCGCGGGTGACGAACACATCGCGCTCGTTGAGATAGTCGACGATGCCGGCTTTGATGACCTCGTAGCTTTCGACGGACAGCGGGCGGTTGACGGCGCCCCAGGCAATCTTGTCGTGGACATCGGGGGTGTCAACGATAAAGCGGTCGTTGGGCGAACGTCCGGTACGCTCCCCCGTCTCGATCACCAGCGCGCCGTTGGATGCCATGCGGCCTTCGTTGCGGCGGATGGCATGCTCGACGAGCTCGGCTGCCGGCAGGTCAACCAGCAGGCGGGGCTGGTTCTCAGCGGGGTCTTCGACCAGCGTAATGCCAAAATTGGACAGAACTTCTGCAGGGGTAACACCAGGCATGGGGCCTCCTTTAAAAACGCGGCACGTGGACGCGGCGCGCACTTTACTCACGTAAAGCCCGTTGTACCCGATATGCAAAAACGTTTTTGCGGCAAGGGCGGCAAGCCCGCCCAACGGTCAAAAATCGCAGGCAAGCGGCCCAGTCATTGGGGACGTTCTTAAACGACTAGTCATTGGGGACACTCTTGAACAGGCAACATTCAAGGAGCGTCCCCGGATGCCGGCACTTAGGGACGTTCCCAAAGTGCCGGCACATAAGGAACGTCCCCAAGTGCCAACTACAGCGGCAGGTTTTGGCCGAGCATTGCAATGGCGCTCATGAGGACCAGCATGCCGGCAGCGTAGGGTAGCACCGCGCCTAGGAGCTCGGCATCCTTACCGCGCACGTGCACGGCGGCAAGACCAATGGCGAGTGTCTGCGGCGAGATCATCTTACCGGCGGCGACGCCCAGGGCGTTCAACGCGACCATCCAGTAGTCGCTCACACCCAGCGCCGTAGCGGCCTGGCTCTGGATGGGGCCAAACAGCATGCCCGAGGACGTGCCCGAGCCGGTCACAAACGCACCAACCGCACCAATCCACGGAGCCAGAATCGGGTACAGGCCGCCGGCGACCGCAATGCAAAACGCACTGATCGACGAAATCATGCCGGCATAGCCCATCACCTTGGCGCAGCCCAGTACCGAAAGCATCGTGATCACCGTCGGCGTCATCTGCTTCACAGTCGCGGCCAGCACCTCGCCCATCATTCGCGGCGAAGCACCCTGAATGGCACCGCCGACAAACGCCGCCAGGAAAATCCAGACGCCCGGCGTGTTGATCCACGAAAACGTAAGCGTACCGGGATTCTCACCGCAATACACCTGCACGTGGCTCGCAAACGGCGCGAGCGCGGCATGTACAGCGGGCACCAGGTTAGACGTGCCCAGCAGCAACACAAAGATCAGGATGAAGCACGACCAGGCCGAAAGCGCCGACTTAACGGTGAGCTTCTCCCCCGCCTCGATATTCATGTGGAAGCGCGCATCCAGGTGGCCGGACTTCTCGGCGCGCATGGCAAGCGCGGCGGTCAGCGCAAGCGACACGATGGAGCCTACGACCACGGCCAGCTCGGGACCCACAAACATGGCAACGACCAGAGCCGCGCCGACAAACGACACGCCGGAGAGCAACGCCACGCCGGCAACACCGTGCAGGCGCTCGCCCACACTCGCGGCATTGCCCTGGTCATCGGCAACACGGCCCGCAACCAGCATAATAAATAGCGGCATCACCACAAAGAACGGTGCGAGCTGCACCAGCTGAACGGTCGCCAGGTGAAGGGAATCCAGACCCACCAGGTCGGCAACGGACACCGTGGGGATGCCGATGGAGCCGTAGGGCGTGGGCACGCCGTTGGCCAGCAGGCAGATGAGCACGGCAGGCACGGCCTCAAAGCCCAGACCCGCGAGCATGCCGGCAGGAATGGCGACGGCAGTGCCAAAACCGGCCATGCCCTCCATAAAGCCACCGAAGCACCAAGCCACGAGCAGCGCCAGCAGACGGCGGTCGCTGCTGATGGAGGTGATCATGCTGCCGATCACGTCCATGGCGCCCGTGCGAACGCACAGGTTATACGTGAACACCGCGGCGATGATCACCAGGACGATGGGCCACAGAGCCATCAAAAAGCCTTCGAGCGAGGCGGTCGCGATCTGTGCCATCGGCAGGTGCCACCATGCGAAGGCAAACACGCACGAAAGGGCGAACGAGCCAATAGCGGCCTTCCAAGCCGGCCATTTAAAGCACAGCAGCATCACGACGAGCCAGATAATCGGCACAAGAGCCAGTAAGAATGCGGCGACGTCCATAGGTAGAAGCTCCTTGGTGCCGCGTGGGCGGCATCGGGGGTGTCACAAAACTTCAACAGGATACCGCACGCTCACCGACAATTTACTGCCGCCCCCCGAAAATATTGAACAATCCGTTCAAAAACACGAGCGAACACCGTCGCGTCTATACTAGAGCACAGCAATAGAAAGGACTCCGCTTTGAGCATCACGCCCCTCGATAGCATCCGCCGCGCCATCGCCCGCCGCAACGGCATCTCCAACCCCGCTGCATCGAAAGACGGCGCCGCGAAGGCCCAGGGCGGCCGCATCGAGAACGGTCTCTTCCCTGCCTCCCACACGGCCGAAGAGCTCGCGCGCATCCAGGAGCTGAGCCAGCGCAACGCCGGCGGCCCCGACAGCAGCCAGGCCACGCGCCGTCGCCGGCGCGAACGCGATCGGGAGCCCGGCCCCGTCCGCCGCATGGTCAACGCTTGGTGGAACCGTCTGCTCGGCGCCGTCTACGGCGGCGGCTTCTCCATGCAGGAAGCGGAATACGAGGAGCACGCCACCCGCCGCGACTATCTTTGGAACACCCTCGGCACCGCCGTGTGGGGCCTGGCGTTTCCGTTGCTCACCATCGTGTCTACGCAGCTCGTGGGCGCCGAAGAAGCAGGCAAATTCTCCATCGCCTTTGTCACCGGCACGCTCATCATGATCGCATGCAACTACGGCGTGCGCAATTTCCAGGTCTCAGACATCGACGAAAAGACGTCCTTTGCCTCCTACCAGATCAACCGCTGGCTTTGTGGAGCGCTCGCCCTAGGCTGCGGCCTCATGTACAGCAGCGCCCGCGGCTATGATGCGCAGATGGCGACGATCGGCCTGGGCGTCTACCTGTATAAGGTCATCGACGGCGTCGCCGACGTGTACGAAGGCCGCCTGCAGCAGGCCGACAAACTCTACTTGGCTGGAATGAGCCAAACGCTACGCTCCGTCGGCGTCATCGCGGTCTTCAGCGTGGCGCTGTTCCTCACGCGCAGCATGCCCATCGCGACCATGGCCATGGGTGTCACCGCGATCGCCTCGCTCGTGCTGGTCACCGCGCCGCTCGCCCTGCTCGAGACCGAAAAATCGCGCCGCGTGAGCCTGCGCGAGGTCGGCCACCTGTTTGTCCAGTGCGCCCCGCTCTTTGGTGCACTGTTCCTGTTCAACCTTATTGAGAGCATGCCCAAGTTTGTGATGGAAGGAACACTGGCCTACAAATACCAGTTGTACTTTAATGCCCTGTTTTTTCCAGCTCAGGCTATTCTGTTGAGCATTGGATTCGTCTATAAACCGCAGCTCCTGCGCTTGTCGAGCATTTGGGCTAATCCTCGCAAGCGTCGTCGCTTTGACCTGATTATTGTTGCCGTTATGGCGCTGATCGTGGTCATCACCGGCGTGTGCGCCGCATTTATGGCAGGTCCCGGTATTCCCCTCATGAG
Source organism: uncultured Collinsella sp. (assembly GCA_902494085.1). GTDB lineage: Bacteria > Actinomycetota > Coriobacteriia > Coriobacteriales > Coriobacteriaceae > Collinsella. The sequence goes on along the minus strand of CABURU010000007.1, from coordinate 705 downwards.
CTATATGTACGGCCTCAACTTTGAGCGCTACCGCACATTGGCGCTGCTGATGGTCGTCGCCGGCGGCGTCACCGCGGCCATCGACTTTATCTACGCCATCATCACGGTGCTGCGCCATGCCGGCGACGTCACCAAGATCTACCTGATCTGCTTTGCCGTGAGCGTGGTGCTCCCGGTGATTCTGATCAATCTGCTCGGCCTGATGGGCGCCGTCGTGAGCTACCTGGCCATCATGGCCCTACTGCTGGTACTGTTGATTATCGAGTACGCCCACATCCGCCAACGCATCGAGCGCGACCGCAACCCGTACGGAGCCTAATTAGCTGCCCCCGGTCACCGGAATTTGCGATGGAATCGCCCCGGCTGGGGTCTCGTTGCGAACAATATGCATCACGCAAAACTAAGTGAGTAGACTTTTACCGAATCCCCGACCACACCGACAGAGCACAAGTCTGTGACCTGCGGTTTTATTGAGGCAAATATGTTGGGTGCTCGGCATTTCCAAAAAAGTCTACTCACTTAGCCAGCGAGCAGCCAAATGATTATTGAATCCCCGTCCCAGAATAATCATCGATGTTTTGGCATCGACAGACACTATGACCCAATCCGAGGGCACTAAAAAGATAGGAGCCCCCGCTCGTGACCGCGGGTCGGGGCTGCGACAATGATGTTGAAGTGCCATAGGCGCAGCCGCGCCGCAACGAG
>CABURU010000006.1 GCA_902494085.1 uncultured Collinsella sp. | reverse complement strand
TTCCCGGCTTCGCCGCGGGCTCGCGACCCGTAGGCGATGACGGCGATCGGCTCACCGGCTCGCCTGATGCCGTCGACGAGGAAATCGATATCCTCTTGCGAGATCTGAAGGGTGTCGCGTGCCTCTTCAAGGGTTCTCATGGCCTGCCTCTCCTTAATCCCTCCTGTAGATGAGCCGTCCCTCTCTTTTCAGGTTCTCGATGAAACTGCTCTGGGCCCCGCGGAGCGTCGTCAGCATGTCCACGTCCCGCCCGAGTCTCTCAGCCAGGGTGAGGCCGATGCCGATAATCTCGAAGGCGTCCTTGCTGTCGACCTGGAGGAGCAGGTCGACGTCGGATGAGTCCTTCTGCTCGCCGCGGACGAACGAGCCGAACATGCCGGCTTGTCTCACCGATGGGTGGGAGCCGAGTACCTGGCAGACGATTTGCCCGGCCTCGGCGTAGTCCTGAACGGGATCTGCCGGACCATCGCAATCCTCGACGAGATATTTCAAAGCGGCACCTTCTTAAACGGCGGACGTGACGGCGGCCTTCCCTGAATTCTATAAAATCACGGCCTGACTTGGGCGGCGAATTGGCGGAGCTCGTCATCGTCCATATCGTCGAAGTGCGGCAACTACGCCAGCGCGACCCTCTGCTCCATCAGGTACCTACCGCTCGGAGACTTGCGAATCGTCTGCAAGATGACCTCGGGGGCGAGAGCTGGGAAATCCACGCCCTAGGGAGCGACAAAAGAGATGGATTCAGCTGTCCCTCCCATGTGTTGGGACCTCATTCAGGGCATCGGCTGCATCCGGCCTTTCGCATTCGCCGCCCGGCTCTCCGGTCCCGCCCGGCCGACGGGTTTCCCATCTACGGCAAAACGATCGCACTTATATATATGCATTCCCGGATTGGTAATATGTTTCAGCCCACGCGAGCAAAGCCTCGGCGTACTCCGTGGCATCTCGGCTTTGCACCCTGCAATGCCGCGCAGCGGAGACACCACCTGAGACGGATGTCGATGCATCGAACCCGAGACCGGGCGCTGCGGCGGAAAGCCTCTCGCACGGACAATCTGCTCGATCTTGCCGCACCCGTCTTAAAAGGTTAGACAATCGTTTAATCGTACGACATCCGTCGAACAGTCGGGGGTACATACCACTACAGAAGGCCCATGGAACGGGGAGCAAGATGGTCGGCGACGGGTTCAAGGCACTCTCCGGCCCCACGCGCCGCCAGGGAGGGCGTCGGGAGGGAGGCCGTAATGGGTGAGAAGGGCGAGCGGCCGGAGCGGGTGTTCCCCGGCAGGACAGACCCGTGGTTCATAGCGGCCATGGTGATTGTGGCGGGCGGTTTATCCGCGGCGTGTATCGCGTGTTTCCTGAGCTCAAGTCCCGCGCTCCCATGGGGCTGGCTCGCGCTGGTGCCCGTCCCGGCCCTCGTGGCCCTGGCCGCCCTTCCCGTCCGCAGCAACCGCCTCGAGCTCTACGGCGACCGCCTCGTCGTCGTGTACGCTGGGACGCGTTCGGTGATACCCTACGCCCACGTGCGGGGCGTCCGGCGCACCAGGACGCTCTGGGCGGGGACGGCCAACTCGCTCGACCGCGTCTACATCGAGGCGCCCTACGACGGCGACGCCATCGTCTCGGTGACCGACAACGATGCCCTCGTGGCGGAGCTGGGGCACAGGTGCGGCCTCGGGCCATACTCCCATTTTTGAGAGAGGTGCCGCCGGGCCCCCCGAAAGCCGTCTGCATTTGCAGGCCTTTATTCGAAATCGGGCGGCGCGGCTGAAAATCCCCGGCCTGAACCGCGAGGCCGCACCTGCATTCTCGCTGACTCTTTGCGTAAACATAAAAAGAAGGGCACGGGCGTCCGCGTTCGCGGAAACCCGTGCCACATTTGCACCACCGAGATGACCGAGTAGAATTTATCTAAACGCTATTCCACATTCCCGTACTTGCACTACGGATTTGGGAAAGCGCATGTCTCAGCCTCTACTCGACCACGGTCTCCTCGGTCGGGATGGCCCCCAGCACTGCCGCGTACTCGGTGGGGTAGAGGCGGCTGATGGTCTGAACGTCGCGGATGAGGACGTTGCGGTCGTCGGGCTCGGTGATGCCGTAGCCGAACGCCTCGAGCGTCTCGATCGCCTCGCGGATCTTCTGCTGGAACATGGGGCCGGGGTCCACCCTCAGGCCGAGATAGCCGCGCCACAGGCTCGGCGACACGCGCAGCATGTTCTGGATCTTGGACATCGGCTCGATGTCGGCGTAGACGTTGAGCGTGACCATGGCGTCCTTGTGCCCGAGGATCGACTGCAGCGCCTTGATGTCGCCGCCGTGGCGGATCCACTGCGTCGCGAAGGTGTGGCGCAGGCCGTGGAACGTGATCAGCTCGTCGTTGGTGCCCATGAGGCCGTTGGTCTCCGAGAACGTCTTGAACGCCCTGCGGATGTAGCTGGTGGTGGCGAAGGAGCCGTCCGGCCGCGACACGACGTAGCTGTCCGCGAGGTCGCGCAGGCCGAGGGCCGATGCCTCCCGGAGCCTCTGCGAATCGATCTCGTGGATCTCTTTCAGGAAGGGGAGCAGGCCCACCGGGTCGATGGGGATCGTCCTCAGGTCGTGGTTCTTGGTGTCCTTGATGAAGGAGCCCCTGTCCTTGACGTAGGCCACCGAGTGCCTGACCGTGATGAGCCCCGACTCGAAGTCGACGTCGCACCAGCGCAGGCCGCAGACCTCGCCGATGCGCATCCCGGTGTGCAGGGCGAGCACGACCGCCCGCCTGAAGGCCGAGTCCGGCATCATCGAGGTCACCGAGTTGAGCTTCGGCACGAGGTCGGAGCGCAGCGCGTTCCTGGGCCTGGCGATGACCCTGGGCGCGAGGGCGCCGTCGAACGGGTTCCTCCCGATCGTGTCGTTGCTGCGCTTCAGCAGGACGGCGTAGAGCCGCTTGCCGAGCTTGAATGACTTGTTGAGCGTGTCCGGCGCCGTGCCCAGGGCGATCCTGCGCCTCGACCACGCGTTGACGTCGTCGGTCGTCACCTCGTTCACGGGGACCAGACCCAGCTCGTCTCGCTCGATGTGCAGGGCGCTGTAGTGGTAGTCGTCGCGGGTCGTCGGGGTGATCCTGTTCATCTCCAGGCAGAAGTCGATGAACTTCTCGAGCGCCTCGGAGAGCGGCAGCGCGGCGTAGTCGTCCCGCTGTTCGGCGGGAAGCCCGGTGCCGACAGCGGTCCTCGTCTTCTCGGCCTCGGCGAGCTCCAGCTCGACCTCCGACCTGAATTCCGCGAGGACGCGCATCGCCGCCGCCATTCCCCGCGTGCTCTGCTTCAGGCAGGGCACGCCGGTGTTCCTGGTCCTCTGGACCTTCTTCCCGGTCATCTCGTCGGCCACCGTCACGACGGCCTGCCATTTGCCCTTGTTCTTCCTCACGCCGCCGGCTCCGCATACGCGTAAGGTTTTATTGCTGCATTTCTCGTTCTGCATGTCTGCTCCTGAATCCGCAGTTGATTAGAAACAGGCGGGCCCACCTGCGGGAACCCGGAGAGGCGACGATTCGGGGCTCCTACCCCCGTTGATTAAATCATCGGCTGCACCGCGCTCCTCAAAGCCGATAATATGCTATCTGGACAGACCGCGCTGAGCTGGTAAAATTTACAAACGCGGAAATGCGCTACTTGCGCTATCTGCGCGTGTTTTAACAAAATTAGCACAGGTCAGGGTCATTCTGACCCCGCTGGGGGTCAAGGGGTCGCTGGTTCGAATCCAGTCGTCCCGACCAGAAGTTTGCAGGTCAGGCACCTAGTGCCTGACCTTTTTTGTTTTTAGTCATCATGATTAATTTGCTTAAAGCAACGACGTTCCCGCTCGATGTAATCACCGAATCAAAACGTGTACATCAGCCACCAAAATCGACATTTTTCGACATGTTTGGAGGCTGATGTACACGAATGCGAAATCCCCGCCGCCTAAAAGCGCCCTCCACATGTCTGGACTCTCTATGCTTACGCTGGATAGACATCGCCGGAACGGGTATAGTATCGAAAGTTTTGTCGTTAACCAGCGGGGGAGTCCTGTGGGCATCAAAAAGAAGATCAAAAAGGAGCTTATCGGCACTTCCGATTACCCGTCGAATAAGATCTTTACGATCTCCAATTTCATCACCTTTACGCGCCTGATCCTCACCCTGGTATTTCTGTACCTGTTTGTGACGGATAACAACCGCGTCATCGCCATCGTTATCTACGCCGTTGCCGCCTCCACCGACTGGATGGACGGTCAGATCGCCCGCATGACTAAGACGGTCTCGTGGCTCGGCAAGGTCATGGATCCCATTTGTGACCGTGCGCTGCTGTTCACCGGCGTGCTGGGGCTGGTGGTTCGCGGAGAGCTGCCCATCTGGGTCTGCGTGCTCATTATTGGCCGCGACATCTATTTGGGCATCGGCACGCTTATCGTGCGCCATTATCACCGTCGCCCCATCGATGTCGTCTTCCCCGGAAAGATTGCCACAGCGCTGCTCATGACCGGCTTCTCGCTCATGCTACTCGGGTTCCCCGTTATTGACGGCCTGCATCTTTTGCCTTCAGCCCTTACGGCCTTCCCGGGCCTCAACGGAAGCTCGGTGCCCCTCGGCATCTTCTTTGTGTACGGCGGCGTGATCTTCTCCATGCTCACGGCTGTCATCTACTCCATTAAGGGCGGAGCGGCCATTAAACAGGCTCTCATGCATCCCGAAGACGAGGACATCGACTTTCTGAACCCTGAAATCGAAGACTGATTCGTTGGGGTATGATTACGTACGGTTCATTATTTGCGGCACGTCCGCGATAAGTTAGGGGTTGTCATGGACAACATGGTTAACAATATGCCTCAGAATGATAAGACTGCTGACGCTACCTGCGTATTCCGCGTGCCTTCAAGCGACGTCACCGTTCCCGACCTCATGGCCAACGTGCGTATCACCGCCCCCGTTCTGTCCATCGTCAAGGGTCCGCAGACTGGTGCCGCCTTTGAGCTCGAGGATGACGTGACCACCATCGGCCGCGATCCCGCGAACGGCATCTTCCTCAATGACATGACCGTTTCGCGCAGCCACGCGCGCATTATTCGCGAGGGCCTCGGCGCTCGCATCGAGGACTTGGGCTCGCTCAATGGCACCTGGGTCGACGGTGCCATCGTCAATGCAGCCCCGCTGCACGACGGTTCTTCCGTCCAGATCGGTACGTTTACGCTCATCTACCACGAGAGCACGCCGGAGCGCATCGAAACCGGTGAGTAGGGCATGGCCGAACGCAACTATCTGAGTATCGGCCAAGTCGTCAACCTACTTCGAGGCGCATACCCCGATCTTTCGAACTCAAAAATTAGATTTCTAGAGGATGAGGGGCTCATTACCCCTCATCGTACGCCTAAGGGATACCGTCAGTACTCCAAGGAGGACGTTGATCGCCTGGAGGTCATCCTGCACTTGCAGAAGACCCGCTACATGCCGCTCAACGTGATTAAGCAGCGCTTGGAAAACGCCACGGACCTGTCAACGCTCGCTTACGAGGTGGGCTTGCTGTCCGATGTTCCGCTCAAGACGGAGCCCAAGGAGACTAAGCAAAAGCTGCATCCCATCGAGACCATTCCCGATATGCTGGGCGTCGAGATTTCGTTTATCCGCTCACTCGCCGAGAACGACCTCATTCGCATCATCAAGAGTCCGCAGAATCGCGAGCTTGTCGATGGCCGCGATTTTCCGATCATCCGCTACTGCTCTGAGCTGTCACGCTTCCATATCGAGCCGCGCAACCTGCGTCAGTACGTGTCTTCCGCCAACCGCGAGTCCTCGATGTTTGAGCAGGTGCTCGTGAGCATGCTCGGAATGGATACCTCCGATGACGAGCGCGACGCCAAGCTCGAGCGCGCTTTTAAGAAGCTGCACGACCTCACCGAGGGTGTGCACACCGCGCTCCTTAAGAACCGTGTCTTTGAGTCGCTCAACGCCGTGGTCGAGGACGCTGACATCGATGCCCTCGACGAGGAGATTGCGCGTTCCGAATCCACCAAGGCTAAAAGCGATGGGGCAAGCGTCCCCGCAGTTACCGCGCACGAGGAGTCGCTCGTGCAGCCGTCCAAGGTCGTCGTCCCCTCGCATAGCTCGTCTGCTAACACGGGCAAATAACCGCCGTTCACCCGGCAATCCATGAAAGGTCACGCCATGTACGACTTCGAATCTCATATTGTCGATATCCCCGACTATCCCGAGCCCGGAGTCGTCTTTAAGGACATCACGCCGCTCTTTGGAAATCCCGAGGCCCTGAAGGCCATGGTGGATGCCCTGGCCGAGCATTTTGCCGACATGGGCATTACCAAGGTCGTAGGACCCGAGGCCCGCGGCTTTATGGTCGGTGTGCCCGTGGCCGTCGCCCTGGGTGCCGGCTTTGTTCCCGCACGTAAGCCGGGCAAACTACCGCGCAAGACGGTAAGCGAGAGCTACGAGCTCGAGTATGGAACGGATTCTATCGAGATCCACGCCGATGCCATCAGCTCTAAAGATACCGTGTTGATTCTGGACGACTTGGTCGCGACGGGCGGAACCGTCGAGGCAACAGGTAAACTGGTGCGAGATATGGGCGCAAAGCTTGTGGGCTACGGTTGTATCCTTGAGCTTGCGTTTCTCAACCCGCGCAAGAAGCTCACGCCTTCTAACGAGGACGTTGAGCTCTTTAGCCTGGTAACGGTGGACTAGCCGCTACCCTTAGATACCGGAAAGGAAGCTACATGCGCACAGCAAATACGCACAAAAACATGGCACGCTGCGCTGCTACGGCAACCCTCGCTTGTGTTTTGGGCCTGGGCCTCGTGGCTCCGGCCTACGCCGATACCGCATCCGACCTTGCCGCTGCTCGAACTAAACTCGAGCAGATTGGCACCCAAACCCAGCAAATTCATGAAGAACTCTCCGCACAGACGCAGGAGCTTGATCAGACTGCAGGCGAGATCACGCAAAAGCAGCAAGAGATTGCCGAAGGTCAGGCAAAGCTTTCCAACTACGTTGCCGGTGAGTACAAGACCGGCGGTCTGAGCCTTCTTCAGGTTCTGACGGGCGTCGACGATCTGGGCGACATGCTCAACCGTCTCTTCTACTACGGTAAGGTGTCCGACAAGCAGGCCCAGACCATTCAGGAGGTCAAGGACCTTAAGCAGCAGCTCACCGATAAGCAGACCGAGCAGGAGAAGAACGTCGTCGCGACGCAGAAGAAGGTCGACGAGCTCAATGCCCAGCAGGCTGAGGCTCAAAGTGTCGTTAACTCCCTGGATTCACAGCTGCAGGCCGAGCTTGCTGCCGAGGCCGAGGCCAACGCCGCGCTGCAGGCCGGTATCAACGCCAGCACTGCCGAAAAGGCCACGGTGAGCAACGATACCGCCGGTACGACTGAAAACACCAACAATGGTGGCGGTACGACCAACAACGGCGGCGGCAACACGCCCGCGCCTACGCCCGCTCCTGCTCCCACGCCGCAGCCCGTGACGCCCGCTCCGACTCCGACGCCTTCCGCACCGAGCCAGTCCGTTGACGGCGGTTCCGTTGTTTCGCGCGCCTACAGCAAGCTCGGATACGCTTACTCTTGGGGCGGCATTGGCCCGAACAGCTTTGACTGCTCCGGCTTTGTAAGCTACTGCCTCACGGGCCGCTACTGCCGCCTGGGCACCACCGGCACCTTCATGGGTTGGACCCGTGTGTCCGATCCGCAACCCGGCGATGTTGTGGTTAACTCCTACCATACAGGCATCTATATCGGTAATGGTCAGATGATCCATGCTTCCGACTACAAAACGGGCGTCATCATCAGCTCCGTCGCCGCTGGCATGAACAACAATTACATTTTCGTGCGCTACTAATTAATTACTGCAGCGAACGAACGTGGGCCTCGCGATCTTGAGTCACGAGGCCCATTCTTTTTTCCCTACCGTTTGCCATAAATCAGCATGGCTATCTAGTATTCAAAACTAGATAGCTATCCAATCAATCAAAAAGATGGCTATAATTGTTGGGGAACAATTAGAAAGGACCCTCAATGAGCTGGGCACTTATCTCCGATTCGAGCTGCAATCTTCGCGATTGGCAACCAACCGCACCTCATACCACCTTTGCATTTGCACCCCTTAAGATCCGAGTGGGGGAGCGCGAATTTGTCGACGACCTCTCGCTCGATGTTCACGAGCTTAATAGCGCCGTGCAGGCGGAGTCGAGCGCGTCTTCGAGCGCCTGTCCAAGCGTAGGGGAGTGGACCGAACTCTTTAAGCTTGCCGACAAGACGATCTGCATGCCCATCTCGGAGGGCGTCTCGGGAAGCTACAATGCCGCGGCCACGGCACGCGATATGGTACTTGCCGAGGAGCCCAACCGCCAGATCCATTTGGTCAACTCACGAGCCGCAGGTGGCAAAATGGATCTGATCTTCTTGCTGTTCGACCGCTATCTTGTAAGCAACCCGGATACCTCCTTTGAGGACGCCTGCGCTTACTTCGATAGCTTGGAGCAGAACAGCAAGATTCTCTTTAGCCTGTGCAATTACGAAAACCTTGCGAAAGCCGGACGTATCCCTAAGGCGGCCGGCGTTATTGCCAATAAGCTCAATATCCGCATTTTGGGCACGGCGAGCGAAGCGGGCGAGATTGAACTCGTTGGGCACACGCGTGGCGAAAAGAAGATGCTCGCCAAGATTGTCGACACCATGGAGGCTGAGGGCTTTAATGGCGGCCAGGTCATCATCGATCACGTTGAGAACGAAGCTGGAGCCCAGGCGCTTGCCGACCGCATTGTGGAGCACTGGCCAGGTTCCAAGACTATTATCATGCCCTGCAACGGGCTAGATTCTTACTATGCCGAGATGCACGGCCTCATTATCGGCTACGGCATGGGCGTGGCTTCGGGCCGATAATGTCCAACTAGACAAACGTACGGGCGGGATAAGTGGCCAGCGGCTCTTTATCCCGCCCGTCTTATACATTGACTAGCTATTAAACCCATTGAATTTGAGGTAGCTCATCAGGTACGCCTTCGATACAAAAGACGAAACCGCACTGCGTACGAGCAGCGATTCGCGCGTAACCTGGTGTGCGGTATCGGGCACGGGAGTCTGCTCGACGGAAAACGCCGCGCGAATCGATGCCTCAAGTTGATCGACAACATAATCGAAAGCCGTCGGAGCGTCGTAGCTCAAGCGCTGAATATTAAAGAGTGCCTGAACCGCAGCGATGGGCAGCACCTGCTTAAAGATACAAATGGCGATGAGACGCGCAATCTGCTCACGGCCATACTGTTTTTTAACCGGCGCGGGAACGAGGCCGACCTTCACGTAGTTATTGATCATCGATGGCGTGATAACGGGCTGCTCTACGCAAATCGAAAGTGGCTCCATCCACAGCGCAACATATTCAATAACCTGATCGCGATAGAGCGTTACGTTGGGCAGCTGGTCATAGCGTGGCAGGCTCAACGCGTTGAGTTTACCCACCATATCGGACTGAATAAATGCGTCCGGCAGCACCGTCGGTTGAATATCCTCCGACTTAATGCTGACCGATGTATCGGACATCGGGATAACATGTTTGACGTGGTTCATAAGGATCCTCCGTTCATTTTCTATATTGTATTCTAGGTTATCTAGTTTTGGATACCACATAGCCGCCAAGAAAAAGTGGTTGGACTGTACATTGATGCACCGTCCAACCACTATGTTTTAAGATAGCAACCTTACATAAGATATATTATCGTACTTATCCACGTAGGAAAGCGTATGCGCTGGTTGCCGCTATGGCACCGTCCGAAACAGCGGTCACAACCTGACGCAAACGCTTGGAACGGATATCGCCGGCTGCGAATAAGCCGGGCGTACGGGTAGCCATCGAATCGTCGGTAAGGATGCCGCCGTCGGGAGCCAGATCGACTAGATGCTCAACAAGTTCGGTATGTGGCTGCGTCCCCGTAAAGACAAAAATGCCAAATGAGCCAGGTTCAAAGGATTCAGTGTACATTTCACCAGTCGCATTGTCCTTGAACGTAATTGTCGTGGGCATCGCTTCGCCAGAAAGCTCAACAATACTAGTTTGGTACCTAACTGAAATATTGTCCTTAGCAAGCACTTTATTCACAACGCCCTCGGGTGCACGGAACTGATCGCGACGCAGCACGATAGTCACGCTGCCGGCAATGTCGGACAGGAACAGCGCCTCCTCGCATGCTGAATTGCCGCCTCCGATAACAAAGACCTGTTTGCCACGGAAGAACATGCCGTCACACGTCGCGCAGTACGAAACGCCACGACCGCGATACGTGTCTTCGCCAACAAACCCCGCAGGACGCGGCGTGGCGCCCATGCACGCAATGACGCTCTTGGCCGCTGTGTCGCCCATATCATGATGGATGGTAAATAAAGCCGCATCGGCATCGTAATCGACGCCTGTTACCATACTCCATTCAACCTGAGCCCCCAGGCCTTCAGCATGCTGTTGGAACCGCTCGCCAAGTTCGGCGCCGCTCAGCAGTGGAATACCAGGATAATTCTCAATCTCGTTGGATGTAGCGATCTGTCCGCCCGACATGCCCTGCTCAAGGACGGTCGTCGTCAGGTTGGCGCGCGCCGCATAAATGGCGGCAGCATAACCCGCGGGACCGCCACCGATAATCGCAACATCGATCCTCTGGTCGGTAGTCATGAAGAGTCCTCTCGTCGAAACGTTGTCGTTCTTTGCGCTCATACCCAAATTTACGTGAACGTGACACTCATGCACTACAATGATAAATCCGTGTTACAACGTCGAAGGGGAGTTATCGATGGATCAGACGCAGACGAGCGACGACGCTCCCCTGCTCACGCACAGCACTCCCCAATCGGAGCAAACCACGCTCTTGGCTCAGCAAAAGCCTCTCGTGACCATCGTGCACGCCTCGGTCGGCTCGGGCCACAAGGCCGCCGCAAATGCGATTGCGCAAGCATTCGACCTCATCCGCGGCACCAATGGCATCCCCGAAGATGTTGAGATTGAAGTGCTCGATATCCTTGATTTTGGACGAATTAAATTCGACGGCAATAAGACCGCGGCTTCTTTTACGGGAGCCACGCGCCCCATTTACGACCTGACCTGGCGATATACGCTTACGGGACATCTTCTCTGGGGTGGCGGCACGGCATGGTCGCGAATTATGTTCCCCGCCTTCAACGAATATATTCGTAACCGCAGGCCCATAGCCGTGGTCGCAACGCATATCACGGCAGCCAACGTTGCCGTGGGCGCCCGCGTAATTACGGGTATCGACTATCCGGTCATCTGCGTCCCGACCGACTACGAAGTCGAGGGCTGGTGGCCCCACAAGGACACCGATCTATTCTGTGTTGCCAATGAATTTATGGCCGAAACGCTGCGTCCGCGCAAGGTGCCCGAGGCAAAGATTCGCATTACCGGCATTCCTATTCGCGCCGGATTCGACACGGATTACGATCGCGAGGAAGAGCTAGCCAAGTTCAACCTCCCCGCCGACAAGACCGTCGTGTTGGTAATGGCCGGTGCCAGCTTGCCTCAGCCTTACGTCCGCTTTCGCGCGGCGATGGACCACACGCTCCCCTTCCTGCGCAGCTTCGAAGACATGCACTTTGTCTTTTTGCCCGGCAAAGACGTGGAGTATGCCACCCGGCTGAAGACGCTCTTCGATGCCATGAAGCTCGAGAACGTCACGGTGCTGGACTATGTCGACGACATGGCGGCCCTCATGCACGGCTGCGACCTGGCAATCCTCAAATCGGGCGGACTCACGGTCACCGAGTGCCTATGCGCACATCTGCCGATGATCCTGCTGGGCAAGTCATATGGCCAGGAAAAGGCCAATACCACCATGCTTACCGGCATGGGCGCCAGCATGCACGTCACCACGGCACGAGAGCTCATCGTAACGTTGCGCCACCTGCACGACCATCCCGAATCACTCAAAGCCCTACTCATCAACGGCGAAGTTCTACGCCGCCCCCACGCAGCCGAAGACATCGCCGTCGCCACCATGGAACTCGTAGGCAAACCCCAAAAGCGCAAACGAGCCTTCTGCCGCTTCTACTGGGGCGGAAAACCTGCGCATATCCGCTAGCATTGGACTGTCCGCTTACCTGTGGGAGGCCCCTATATATCATTCCATGCTCAAACATTCTCGCTGCGCTGCGAAACTGCGCGTGGAACGATATATAGGGGCCTCCCACAGGTAAGCTGCGTTTACGTACTAGCAGCTACACCGGATTCCCCGCCATTAGAACCTGCAAAGGCGAAAACGGAAATCATAAATATAGTAAGCCGATGCGAGAAAGGAGGTTTTCCTTTATCGCATCGGCTTACTAGAAAGAAAGGCTTTTTTCAAGCGAGTAACCGCCCGCCCGTCTCTCACACATATCGTTCCACGCGCAGTTTCGCAGCGAGCGAAGCGACGCGAGAATGTTTGAGCATGGAATGATATGTGTGAGAGACGGGCGGGAGGGGTATGAGCGCCCCTAGGCGACGCCGCTGGAGCCGAAGCCTCCTTTGCCTCGGTCGGTTTCGTCTAGTTCTTGTACTTCTATGAGGTTGACCGTGGGGGCTTCTTGGATGACGAGCTGGGCGATGCGGTCGCCTTTGTTGATTTGGATGTTGTTCGTGGGGTCTAGGTTGATGAGGATGACTTTGAGCTCTCCTCGGTAGTGGGCGTCGATGAGGCCAGGAGTGTTGACTATGGACAGGCCTTGCTTAATGGCCAGGCCGCTGCGGGGCTGGACGAAGCCGGCGTAGCCGTCGGGTAGGGCGATAGCTAGGCCCGTGGAGACCAGACGACGCTCAAAGGGCTTCAGAATGCAACCCTCGCTGGAACGCAGGTCCAGGCCGGCATCCGTGGGATGGGCGTATTTGGGAAGTTCGACGGTTGGGTCGAGACGCTTAATGTTAACGGTAATGTTGGACATGAAATCACCTTAGCTTGTCGAGCTCTTGCAGAAACTCATCGACATCTTTGAAATCGCGATAGACCGAGGCAAAGCGGATGTAGGCCACTTTATCAATCTTGGCCAACCTCTTAAGAACCATATCGCCCAGCTCATGAGACGTAACGGCTGTGAGCGTACGGGAGCGAAGCTCAACCTCTATATCGTCAATAATCTCGTTGAGCTTTTTAGTGTCGATATCTCGCTTGATCGTGGCGCGCATCAAACCGACCAGCAGCTTATTGCGATCGAACCGTTGCTTGCTTCCGTCTGACTTAATGACCTCGATAGGGTCTTCACAACGCTCAAATGTCGTAAAGCGATAATTGCATGAGCAGCATTCGCGACGGCGCTTGATGGTGTTATTAGATTCCTGCATGCGGGAATCAACGACGCGGGTATGTGCCTTGCCGCATTTGGGACAGCGCATGGTACCTCCTCTAAAACGATTACAAGGGTACCATGCGACGGTACTTAAATCTTAGGAACGTGCGGGAACTTTAAGATGCGCACCGGCATCGAGTGAGCCATGCTCCAGATGATTGACGTTGCGGATCATATCAGAGGTCTCCTGTGTGGAAAGACCCTCAATCGGATGCTCCTGGGCAAGCGACCACAAGGAATCGCCAGACTGAACACGTACAGTCTCGTAGGTAACGTTGGATGCCGACTCGGCATATGCGGCGTGACGAGCGCTGAAGATCGAGGCAGCAAGTACAAAGAAGAGCGTGAGCGCAACGGCAAGAGCGACAATCGTCGAGGCCTTCAGGGCAGCGGGGACCGAAGCCGCGGCGGCGCACTGGCTGCGGACGGGCTTGCCAGGCAGTGTTTGGAAATCAGATCGGCCGCCTTTGACAACCGTGAAAGCCGGTGCCGCAGGCGTCTCGAGCTTAAGGGCGAGGTTTCCCTGGACCATGTCCGTTGCGTTCATCATGTTCTCCTCTCGCGTGTTTTGCTGAGAACAGTTTTATCAAGCCGCGCGGACAAAAATGTCTAGCGCGAGAACGAATGTTCGGTTATTATTATCTTCGAACAGTTGTTCCTGTCAAGCAAAAATCGAACATTTGTTTGACATTGGCAGAGAGGATCCCCTGATGGCTCGCAAAATTACCAAGCGTCAGCAGCAGATTTACGACTTCATCAAGGAATATCAGCAGGAGAAGGGCTATCCGCCCAGTGTGCGCGAGATGGCATCGGCCGTAGGCCTCTCCTCCCCCAGCACGGTGCATGCTCATCTCTCTGCCCTGGAGGCTCGAGGACTGCTCAAGCGCGATGCCACCAAGCCTCGCGCCCTAGAGCTCTTTGATGAGGACGGATCCTCTGTCTCGATTTCCAAATCCGATGAACCCACGGCGCCCCGCGGAACGGTCTCGCTGCCGCTCGTCGGTCGCGTCGCGGCTGGGATTCCCATTCTGGCCGAACAAAATATCGAGGACACCTTTACCATCCCGACCGAAATCGCCACAGACCAGGGCTCCTTTATCCTTGAAGTGCACGGCAGCTCAATGATCAATGTCGGCATCTACAACGGTGACTACATTATCGTTCGCGAGCAAAAGAGCGCGATGAACGGCGAAATCGTCGTGGCTATGATCGATGGCTCGGCGACTGTCAAGACGTTCTACAAGGAGCAGGGGCGCGTGCGTTTGCAGCCCGAGAACGACACTATGGAGCCCATCTATGCGACGAACCCCGTTATTTTGGGTAAGGTTGTCGGATTAATGCGCCGGTTCTCGTAATGCAAAAACGCATCACCATATTTGATACCGTCCGCGGGTTTACGATGCTGTCGATGGCAGGTTTTCACGCCTGCTACGATTTGGCCTACCTATATGGATGGGATATGCCATGGTTTACCGAAACGGTTTTCCAGGATATCTGGCGCGCAAGTATCAGCTGGGTATTTTTGTTTATCGCCGGTTGGATGTGCACGCTCTCGCGTAATAACGTTAAGCGCGCCCTCAAGTACGCGGCCGCAGCTTTGGTCGTATGGATTGCAACTACACTGGTATCAGTCGACGATTCGGTAAACTTTGGCATCATTTATTGCATGGCAGCGTGCACCGCGGTGGTTGCACTCACCCGTCCGTTACTTCAAAAAAATATCGGTCTCGTGGGGCATCGCAGCGTGCCTTGTTCTTTTTGCCCTAACCTGGGGCATTCCAAAGGCTGTCTACCCACTCCCCTACCTGGCATGGCTTGGATTCCCGGGCCCGGGTTTTGTTTCGGGAGACTACTATCCGCTCATTCCGTTTATCTTTATGTACCTTACCGGCTTCTTTACTGCCCAGGCAGCACAAGCATCAAGCCACGAAGCGCCGGTATGGGCATACACCAATCCCATCCCGGCGCTCGCAGTCCTCGGTCGGCATGCCTTACCGTTCTACCTGCTCCATCAGCCTGTCATTCTAGGCGTGCTAGAGCTCGTTTATTCCGTACGATAGCGCTCAAGACGCGGCGCGATTCGGGCCGGCATCTTTGCCACAATGCGAACGCCGTCCTCTAGATATTCCTCATGCAGAAGGGTTCCCTGCTCATGCACCAGCGTAATGAGGGCGCCCTCGCGATACGGGATATCAGCGGAGAGCAACACATCGGTGGCAGCTGCCTCACGAGCAATACGGTCGACGAGATCGTCGAGCCCCTCGCCCGTCTGGGCCGAGAATAGCACGGCCTCGGGATAGCGACGATGGAAACTCAATCGATCTACGCTATCGAGTAGGTCGATTTTATTGAACACCGTAAGCGTCAAACGCTCACCGGCACCGATCTCGTCAAGAACGCGATCGACCGCCTCAAGCTGGCGCTCGTAGTCCTCGTCAGAGGCATCCACAACTTTAAGGATCAGGTCGGCACCAAGGACCTCGGACAGCGTGGACTTAAAGGCATCAACGAGACCATGCGGTAGCTTTTGAATAAAGCCAACGGTATCGGTAATGGTCATACCACGGCCACCGGGCAAGCGATACGAGCGCGTCGTCGGATCGAGCGTGGCGAACAATTTGTCCTGAGAAAGCACCGTGGACCCGGTCAGGCGATTGAGCAACGTCGACTTACCGGCATTGGTATAACCGGCTAGGGCAACGCGAAACGCCGGCGACTCGATACGACTCTTTGACTGGACATCGCGGCGCTGTTCGACCTGCTTAAGCTCACGACGAAGCGCGGCAATCTTGTTGCGAATCAAACGTCGGTCAACCTCGAGCTGGCTTTCGCCCTGGCCAAAGCGCGAGCCAATGCCACCGCGTGTCTGCTCTTTAGCAAGATGGCTCCACATACCGCGCAAGCGGGGCAACAGATACTGCAATTGGGCTAGCTGCACCTGCAGGCGGCCCTCACGGGTCTGAGCGTGCAGGCCAAAGATATCGAGAATCAACGCCGTGCGATCGATAATCTTAACCGGTTCGACCACGGCTTTCTCAAGATACGACTGCTGCGAGGGCGTTAAATCGTCGTCGAAGATAACAACATCGGCATCCAAACGATGTACGAGCCCGCAAAGCTCCTCAACCTTACCGGAGCCAATAAACGATTTTGGATACGGCTTAACCAGACGCTGTGACAAACGCGCCACGCACTGGGCACCAGCCGTATGGGCCAGGCGCTCAAGCTCGTCAAGCGAACGATCGAGCGGCCAGGCGTTATCGCGCCACTCAACTCCGACAAGAACGGCGCGTTCGGGCTCAGGCGCCGTGGGAACGAGGGGAAACCGAGCCATTAGGCCGCCTCGATACGGTGAAGGACATCCTTAACGACCTCATCGATCGTAAACTCGTCCATATCGAACCACACGATGCGGTCATCGCGTTTAAACCACGAAAGCTGACGCTTGGCATAGCGACGCGAGCGCATCTTGATGAGTTCGCGAGCCTCATCCATAGAAATCACGCCGTCAAAGGCATCGATGATCTCTTTATAGCCAATCGCTTGCATCGAAGTCAGGGCATCTCTCAGCCCCTGGTCCATAAGACCACGAACCTCATCAACAAGACCCTGCTCAAACATCAGATCGACGCGTAGGTTAATTCGCTCGTAAAGCGCCTCACGATTACGCATCAATCCAAACCACAGAGCGTGATAATGCTCGCGCGGAACACTAAACTGCAACTTTTGCTGCGCGTAGGACACGCCATCGTCGTGCATTTCGAGCGCGCGAATCACGCGACGAACATTATGGGGGTGGATGACCGCGGCGGACTCGGGGTCACGCTCGGCAAGCAGCGCGTGCAGCGCTTCCTCGCCAATGCGCTCGGCAAGCTCCTGATACCCCGCGCGGCGATCGTCCTCAAGTTCGCCCGAGGGAAAATCCATCTCATCCAGGGCCGCCTTGAGATACAAGCCCGTACCCCCGCAAAACACCGGTAGGCGGCCCTCGCCCAGCAAGCGCTCAACATGTACACGAGCGTCTGCCTGATACAACGCTGCAGAATATGCAACGCCCGGTTCAACAATATCGACCAGGCGTAGAGGCGCCGTGCATTCCTCTGGTGCCATCTTGGCAGTGCCGATATCCATGCCTCGATAGATTTGCATCGCGTCACACGACAGCACTTCGGACGAAAGACGAGCCGCTAAACGATCTGCGACATCACTTTTACCAACCGCGGTCGGACCGACAATCGCAACGGCAGAAAGGCTTGCCCCGTGAGAAATCATTAGCGCGGCTCGCCCACAACGGATCCGGACAGATACCACGTCTTGGCAACATCGATGTCAACATCGACAATCTTGCCAATCAACTGATCGATGCTGTAGCCCTCGGGAATCGGTGCATGAACGGTCTGATTCTTAGGACTCTTGCCCAGCAGCACCGCGTCATTCTTTTTGCTCGTACCCTCAATAAGCGCCGGCACGACGGTGTGAAGCTCACCCTGGTTATACTCGTGCGCAGTGGTCTCGATAACCTTCACCAGACGGTTGAAGCGCTCAAGAATCACCTCATGCGGCGTGGGATCGTCAATCTCGGCGGCCGGAGTACCGGCGCGCTTGGAGTAGATAAACGTATAGGCCTGAGCATAACGGACCGTCTCGGCGAGCGAGAGCGTCTGCTCAAAGTCTTCCTCGGTCTCGCCGGGGAAACCCACGATGATATCGGTCGAAAGCGCGATACCGGGCATGCGATTGCGGATGCGATCGACCAGGCCTAGATAATCCTCGCGCGTATAGCGACGATTCATCTCTTTAAGGATGCGCGTTGAGCCCGACTGAACTGCCAAGTGCAGCTGCGGCATGACGGCAGGCGTCTCGGCCATAGCGTCGATAGTCTCGGGCAGCAGGTCTTTGGGGTGCGAGGAAGTAAAGAAGATACGCTCTACACCCGTATCGCCCACGGCGCGCAAAAGGTCGGCAAAGCGCGGCTTACCAAACAGATCGCGACCATAGGAGTTGACGTTTTGACCCAGAAGCGTGACCTCACGCACGCCCTGGCGTACGAGCCCGGTCACCTCGTCGACAATCTCCTCGAAAGAGCGGCTCTTTTCGCGACCACGCACATACGGCACGATGCAATAAGTGCAGAAGTTATTACAGCCCGTCATAATGGGGACCCAGGCGTGATACTGGGTCTCACGATGCCACGGCATGCTCATAGCATCCGTGTCCTCGTGCTCATTGGTGCGAATATGACGCTTGCCGTCCAAGAATGCCTCGGCAATGAGCTCGGCCACATGCGCGATAGAATGCGTGCCAAAGATAACATTGACGTTATCGACATTGGTGAGCAGGCCCTCGCCGTCGCGCTGCGCGATGCAGCCGCCCACGGCGACCACGCGCTTGCCCGAGGGCGAAGGCGGAAGGCTCTTACAAGAGTTGCACTGACCGTAAAGACGGGTGTCAGCTGCCTCGCGAACGCAGCACGTCATGAACACGACAATGTCAGCATGCTCCGGATCGAGCGCCATGAGGCAGCCATACGAGTCGAGCAGGCCACTCACGCGCTCGGAGTCGTGCTGATTCATCTGGCAGCCAAAGGTGCGGATGAAGTAGGTTTTACCGGCAAGAATATCGCGTACGGAACCCTGGTCCATGTGTATAAGTCCTAACGAGGTGGAATAGGCGGAATCAAAGAGGGCGGGCAAAGAGTAAAAACTCTATGCCACAGGCTTAACGTCGTCCATCACAACGTTATCCATAGCAGCTCGATTAATCTGATGAACGTAAATAGAAAGACGGATGGCCGTGCGCGACTCCCCGTTGATGAGGATGTCGGAGAACACCGGCGCGCAGGAAATATCAAACCCGGTCGGAATCAAAAATCCGCGTGCAATGGCCACGGCCTTAATGGCCTGGTTGACGGCGCCCGCGCCGACACACTGAATATTGACGGGAACACCATCTTTGACCATGCCGGCAATGGCGCCGGCAACGGACGCGGGCGATGATTTGCTTGATACCTTCAGGCAATCCATGAAGAAACTCCTGCGTTTAAAAGTACGTTTTAACTGCAATAACTGTATCGTACCGAACGGACTCGGTAAAGATGCTATTCCTCTTTGGCAAGATCGAACGTCACAGTGATGCGATCACGTGAAACACGAATCTTGGGGTCGCCGCAAAGGTTGAGATAGTACCGCGATGCAAGATCGTTAAAGTCGCGCTCGACGGCTCGCGAGAACTGCGCCATGTCATCCTTGGCGATACGCAAGCCGCGACGATCTTTGGCGAGATCAACCGGAGCAGACGCATGTGAGGACGAATCGCGCTCGCGTAGCAGGCGTGCGGTCACACCGCGAACGGGCTTAATCTGGCCCGCCAAAATACGATGCGCCGTACGCTCGGACATCTCGAGGCCCAAACCCGAACAGATGCGGATAAAGTCTTCTGCATCCGAAGCAAGACCCAGACGATCGACCACGGGGAGCTCGGCTTCGTCATCGATAAACAAAAGACGAGAAGCATCGAGACGGCTGGAGGCCTGCGCATGCAGCGTCGCGGCGATCTCGGACGGTGACCCCAGATAGACATCACAGGCGCGCAGCTCCTCGAGGGCAAACTCGCATGCGGCGCGAATGATGTTGTGAGGGCCACGGGCGCAGACATAGTGACCGTCCTCATCCTTCACGGCCTGAGGCCAGCTAGACTGATCGGCGCGCTCGCCAAGGCGGTCGGTAGCGACGCTCACCTTAAAGACCGAGCCAAGGTCAACATCCGACGCGACAACGCGCGCCTCGTCGGTGTTCTGCTTAATCGAGAACAATGCCATGCCTCGACCGTGAACTCCCCAACGATCCATCTTCATGCTCTCGAGCTTGGAAGTAACGCGGGCATCGAAGATGCGCTCCTGCATATCCTGTGGCACACCCGAGCCGTTATCCAGAAAGACGAGCGTACGGACGCCATCTTCCTTGGTCGTGGCGAGATAGACCTTGTCGGCGCCGGCATCACGAGCGTTGCGCAGCATTTCGATGACAATATCCTCAACATGCTGGATGTCGTGCTTTGCCTGGCGCCGCTCGGCCTCCGAAACACGGAGGCGGACATACCCCTCGCCAAGGTTCTCCTCGACGCGAAGGTTGCCCTCCCCCGACATCGACGCGATAAATGAGATGAGCTCGTTCGCGTCGTTCATGTTATTTAGCGATATCGACAGCGCGGCTCTCGCGAATCACGACGACGCGCACCTGACCGGGATACTCCATCTCTTCCTCGATCTGATGGGCGATGTCATGAGCCAGAACCGTGGACTGGGCATCGGAAATCTTGTCCGGCTGAACCATGACGTGGACCTCACGGCCAGCCTGCATGGCATAGGTACGCTCGACGCCGTCATGGGAGTTGGCGATCTCCTCGAGCTTCTCAAGACGCTTGATGTAGTTCTCGGCCGATTCGCGACGGGCACCGGGGCGAGAGGCAGATACGGCATCGGCGGCCTGGACCAGAACATCGAGCACCGTGTTGGGGTCGACGTCGGCGTGGTGAGCCTCGATAGCGTGAACGATAACGGGCTTCTCGCCATAGCGACGGGCGAGCTCGGCGCCGATAACGGCATGCGGACCCTCGACGTCATGGTCGATAGCCTTGCCAAGATCGTGCAGCAGGCCGGCACGCTTGGCGGTCACAACGTCCAGGCCAAGCTCGGAAGCCATCACGCCGCACAGGTCGGAAACCTCGAGGGAATGCTGGAGCACGTTCTGACCAAACGAGGTGCGGTAGCGCAGAGCGCCCAGGGTCTTAACGATCTCGGGGTGCAGGTCGTGGATACCGGTATCGAAGGCAGCCTGTTCGCCAGCCTCGCGCACGCGCTGCTGAACCAAGTCGGCGGCCTTGTGATACATCTCCTCGATGCGGGCAGGGTGAATGCGGCCGTCAGCAATAAGGTTCTCGAGGGCGACGCGCGCGGTCTCGCGACGGACCGGATCGAAACTCGAAAGCACGACGGTCTCGGGCGTATCATCGATCACGAGGTTGACGCCGGAAACCTGCTCGAAGGTGCGGATGTTGCGACCCTCGCGGCCGATGATGCGACCCTTCAGGTCGTCAGACGGAATATGCACGGAGGTAACGGTAACCTCGGCGGTGTGGTCGGCGGCACAGCGCTGAATAGCCAGGGACAAGATCTCCTGAGCGGTCTTGTGGCACTCGGCGCGAACCTGCTGCTCGGACTCGCGGATAATCGTGGCAGCCTCGTGGGTAACCTCGCCGCGAACCTTGTCGAGAAGCTCCTTGTGAGCGTCCTCGCGGGTCAGGTCGGCGATGCGCTCGAGCTCCGAGGTCTGCTTGGCGCAGAGCTCCTCAAGTTCGCGGGAGCGCTTCTCGACCTGGCCAGCCTGGCTGGACAGCTGATGCTCACGCTTGTCGAGGGCATCGTTGCGGCGATCGAGAGACTCCTCGCGCTGCATCACGCGGTTCTCGAGCGTACGAATCTCGCTCTTACGCTGCTTGTCCTCGGCCTCGGCAGCCTGCTTGTTCTTGATAATCTCTTCCTTGGCCTCAAGCAGAGCCTCTTTTTTGAGGGTCTCGGCCTGACGCTTTGCATCACCGATGAGGGACTCAGCCTGTGCGTGTGCCGACTGGATCTTTTCGTCGGCCTCGTGAAGACTACCCTGCTTGGCGGTGCGCATGTAGGCAATGGCGGCGATGGCACCCAAAACAATGCCAACGAGCGCTGCGATGATAGGCATGCTCACTCCTTTTTATGGATTCGTTACACAACAAAGCGAACCGTCCTTACGAACGGCTCGCGACATTTGAGTAATATGGGCGCAGCTTATGCGGGTCGGATACAGATAAACATATAAACAAACTCATCAAAGATGAGCACATATCACAAAGCAAATGACAGTGTTTATCGTACGTTGAACCGCAACAACTGTCAAATAAATGGACCCAGCACGGCGGCTAAAAGGCGGTGAACGGCAGGTGCGCAAAACACATGTGTCTAAACTGCACATTCCTCACGTTCGGCATCGAGACGCGCCTTAACGGCATCGGCGGCGATGTGGTACGAAAAGCCCTTACCCATCAAAAACCGGACGAGTTTTTCGAATCCACGTGTCTCGGGAACGCGACGCTTCGCGAGTAAAGCCGACGCGCGAGCCAAGTCGTCCTCAACGGCAAAATAATCCTCGGGATAGCCGGGGATATCATCGAGTACGACATGGCGGCGCTTGAGCTCGGTCTCAATCTTGCGCTGTCCCCAGCCGCGTCGTTTGCGTTCCTCGATAAAGTACGAACAAAAGCGGTTCTCATCTAAAAAACGATACTCAGTGGCACGCTCAACGGCGAATTCAATCGCGTCCGCGCGAAAACCATAGCGAGACAACTTATCACGGACCTCACCGGTGGCATGATCGCGGCGCGACAGCATCTCAGTCACCATGGTAAGCGCGCATTTACGCTCAATGAGCTGCACCGCCTCGCGAAACTCATCCCAATCGCAGGGAAGTTCGGGGCGATTTTTAAGAAACAGGCGCGCGACACGAACAGGAATCCAAATGGATCGTTCAAAACCGCCCTCGAGTTCACAGTCGATATGTGCGCAAGGCTTTTTTGATGCATACCCACTCGAGAACGAGGAGGCCGCCTTCTTATCGGGAAAGACGACCGTGGCCTCGGTCACCGTATACGACATGAGGGCATCCGCTACTCGTCGTCGTCATCGAGCATCGCAGAGCCATCGATGGCGTAAAGCTCATCGAACTCCTCGGTTTCGGGCTGATCGGTCAGCTCGACCTCGGACGGAGCATCGTCATCGAATTCAAGGCCGCAGGCGAGGCGAACCTTATGCTCGATCTCGTCAGCACAATCTGGGTGTTCGCGCAGGAAGGCCTTAGCTGCCTCGCGACCATTACCGAGCTTGTCCTCGCCGTAAGCAAACCAAGAGCCCATCTTTTTGCAGATACCGCACTCGACGGCCATATCAAGAATCGAGCCCTCCTTAGAGATGCCCGTGCCGTACATGATGTCGAACTCGGCCGAGCGGAACGGAGCGGCCACCTTGTTCTTAACGACCTTGGCGCGCACACGATTGCCGATGACCTCGTCCTTGAGCTTGATGCTGTCGATGCGGCGAATATCGATGCGCACCGACGAGAAGAACTTGAGGGCGCGGCCGCCCGTCGTAGTCTCGGGGTTGCCGAACATGACGCCGATCTTCTCGCGCAGCTGGTTAATGAAGATGCAGGTCGTTTTAGATTTGGCGAGCGAGCCTGCGAGCTTACGGAGCGCCTGGCTCATCAGACGGGCTTGAAGGCCGACCGTAGTGTCGCCGATCTCGCCCTCGATCTCGGCACGCGGAGTCAAAGCGGCGACAGAGTCGACGACAATGGCGTCGATGGCGCCAGAGCGCACGAGCATGTCGACGATCTCGAGCGCCTGCTCGCCCGTATCGGGCTGGGAAATGAGGACCTCATCGATGTCCACGCCGATACGCGCGGCATACGTGGGATCGAGCGCGTGCTCGGCATCAATAAATGCCACGACGCCGCCCATAGCCTGGGCCTCTGCCAAAATCTCGAGCGAAAGCGTTGTCTTACCGGAGGACTCGGGACCGTAAATCTCGACGATACGGCCACGCGGCACGCCGCCGATGCCGAGAGCGGCATCGAGGGCCAGGGCGCCCGTGGGAATGGCCTCGACCTCGAGCTCGGGACCACCGTCGCCGTACCTCATGATGGAACCCTGGCCGAATTTCTTCTCAATCTCGGCCTTGGTGGTAGCGATCATCTCATCGCGCTCTTTACCCGTCGTGCGAGCATGAACGGTACGTACGGGACCTGAATTCTTGGCCATGAATAGCCCTCCTCTTAACAACCTGCATCGATAATAAACGAACGGCTGTTCGTGGTCAACCGTTCAGATAAATCATATGCAGCCAACCTTTCCAAAACCCAACCAAAAGCCATCCAAACACTGACCAAAAACTTGACCGCAGGCGAGCCAAGCAAGGCATGACGAGCAAGATTACGCCAGCTACCTGCACAAAGAGCAGATTCGCCAGAGGTCCCTATCTCCACAATTAAGGGGCCCGGAGGCCCCTTAAAACACGTCTATTCCATAGAATTGAGCACGCAGACAATGCGACCCAGTGCCTCCGCGACCGCATGGGCACGAACACACGAACGATCGCCCTCATAGTGACAACGAATGGAGTCCACGACCGGCACTCCCCCATCGGCCGAGCGATACGCCCAACCAATATAAAAAGTGCCAGCCGGGTCGTCTTCGGTGCCTCCACCGGGGCCGGCATAGCCCGTCGCGCTCACGGCAATATCGCTCTGATACAGCTCCAGCGAACCGGCAGCCATCTCGCGCGCCGTCTGGTACGACACCGCGGTATAGCGATCGAGCGTCTCTTGCTCAACGCCGAGCACGCGATGCTTAATCTCGTCGCAGTACGTCACCGCACCACCGCGCAGCACCGCCGAGGCACCGGGGATATCGGCGATCGTCGAGGCGATCATACCCGCTGTCAGAGATTCAGCCGTCGAAACCGTCACGCCACGAACGCTTGCACGCTCGACAATATCGCGTGCAAGCTCTTCATTGTGCGCGGCAATCTGCTCAAATGATTCCGTCATGCCTACCAGGACCTAGACCGAAAAGACAATCTTGCGGCAGTTCCAGAAGTATTGAGCGCCCGAGATAACGGTCAGGATAACGGCCACGGCATACAGGAAGCGTGAGACGCCATAGATACCGAGTGTCAGCGCCACCGGGGCCAGGTTAAGGCCAGACAACGCAAAGACGCACAGATAGCCGCAGATGGAAACCATCGTAGTCGCCGTCTTGTACTTGCCGAGCTTATCGGCCGCAACGACCACACCGGCCGCACTCGCGACCATGCGCAGGGCGCTCACCAGCAGCTCGCGGAACAGGATGATGAACACCGACCACACGGTTACGGTACCAAAATCCAAGAACAGCAGCAGCGCCGAGAACACGAGCAACTTATCGGCGATGGGATCCAAGAACTTACCGAAGTCGGTGATCTCGTTGCGTGAACGAGCCAGGTAGCCATCAACCTTATCTGTGCACGACAGGATGACGTACAGAATAAAGGCGGCGGCGGCGAGCGGGCCGTCGAAGGTGCTCAAATCCGTACCGGTAACGCCTACGCGAGACAGCGCCGACACGATCATGAACACCGGAATAAAGACGATGCGCACGCACGTCACGATGTTGGCGGGCGTCCAAACACTCGTCAGTTCCTTATTGCTCTCGTTAGCCACGACGCTCTCCTACTCCACAACATGACCGATAAGCTCGTAGCAGAAGCTATCGGTAAACTCGACCGTCAGAATATCGCCCACGGACGCCTCGCTGGCATCCAGATGCACCGCACCATCGGAATCGGGCGCCTGGAACCAGGCATGTCCGATGAGTTCGGCACCGTCCTCGGTCTCCTCGATACCGTCGACGATCACCTGGGCGCGCTCACCCACGTGCGCGGCAGTCGCGGCAAAGCCGAGCGACTCGGCCAGGTCCATGGCCTCCTGGGCGCGCTCGAGCTTGACCTCCTCATCGACCTGACCCTCCATCTTGGCGGCCAGGCTGCCCTCCTCACGCGAATAGGCAAAGACACTCGTGTAGTCGAAGCCGACGATGTCCATAAAGTCGATAAGGTCGCGGAACTCGTCGTCGGTCTCGGTCGGGAAGCCGACCATGGCCGTGGAACGGATCACGATGCCGGGGATACGCTCACGCAGATCGCGGAACAGGTCCTCGAGCTCTTGGCGCGAACCGGAACGGCGCATAGCCTTGAGGATGCGCGCGTCGCAGTGCTGCACGGGGATATCGATATAGGGCAGCACCTCAGGCGTATCGCGAATGGTCTCGATAAGCTCGTCAGTCATGCCCTCGGGTTGCAGGTAAAGTACGCGGACCCACACGTTATGAGGACGCACCGCCTCAGCAACGGCCCGCAGCAGCTGCGCCAGATTGCGCGGCGCGCCCTCGGCGAGGTCCTCGTCGGCAAAGTCGGTACCCCAGATGCCGGTGTCCTGACCGATCAGGACGATCTCGCGCACGCCACCGGCGACCAGGTCGCGCACCTCGGAGATAATGCTCTCGGCATTGCGCGAGTGATAACGACCGCGGATATACGGGATCATGCAGAAGCTACAGAAGCGGTTACAGCCATCGGAGATCTTGACGTAGGCGACAGCGCCCTCGACGGTGCGCTTGACCTGCGGAATATAGGCGGCAATCTCGCGCTCGACACCCAGCACGTCATCGATGACCGCCACGATGCCGTCTTCCTCGTCGGCCTTCACAAAGGCCGCGACCTCGGGCAGCTCGTCAGGCAAGTCGTCGCCGTAGCGTGACGGCACGCAGCCGCACATGACGATCGGGCAAGAACGAACGCCGTCCTGCACCTCGTTGGCAAGCTCGAGCGTGGTCTCGATGCTCTCGGACGTTGCAGAGGCAAGGAACGAGCACGTATTAACGATGGCGATATCGGCATCCTGCGGATCGAATGCCTCCTCGTAGCCCGCAGCGGTCAGCAGCGAACGCATACGGTCGGTATCGACCTCGTTCTTGGCGCACCCGAGGGTGATATAGAGTACGGAGCCCAACGGAGTATCCATGTTGGAGAGCAGTCCTTTCGAATGAATTAGCGGTAATTGGTGAACTGCAGCGGCTGACCGTAGTCCTGGTCGCGCAGGAACTGGATCACGGTCTGCAGCGCATCCTTGGAAGCAGAGGAAACACGCAGTTTGTCGGCCTCAATCGTCACCTTGACCTTGAGCTTCTGATCCTTGATGTCCTTATTAATCTTCTTGGCAGTCGTCTGGTCGATACCCTCGACGATGTGACCGAGCACGCGCACGGTACCGCCCGATGCAGCCTGAGGCGCATCCCAGGACACGGCCTTAAGATCGATGCCGCGCTTGATGAGCTTGGAGCTCAGGACATCGACGATCTGCTTGGAGACAAAGTCGGCCGGGGCGTTGATCGTAAAGAGCTTGTCGCCCTTCGAAAGCTCGATCGTGGCGCCGGAGTCCTTCAGGTCATAGCGCTGGGAAATCTCGCGCGTGGTCTGCTGGAAGGCATTGTCGACCTCCTGCATATTGACCTCGGACACGACGTCGAAGCTGGAATCTTTAGCCATGGTTAATCCTTTCGCTTACGAGCGGCTTAGTAGCTGTCGTACGAATAGTCGTCTGAATAGGGCGTAGTCTGCCCGTCGGTGGCGGTATCGGTGCCGTCCGTGGACTGAGCGTCGGTTCCATCGGTTCCGTCGGTACTTTCGGTGCCATCGGTGCCGTCGGAGCTCTCGCCGTCCTTGGACTCGGTCGTCTCCTTCTTGGGAACGGTGATCGTCACGCGCGCCACGCCCGATGTCTTAGTGTCGTAGCGGACCTTTTCGCCGTTCTTGGTAACGGTGACATCCGAAGGCTTGGACGTGGTGATCTCGATCGAGGACTCGGGCGTGTACTCCTGCTCAAAGGGGCCGGTGGCCTGGGCGCCATAGACCGACTTGCCATCAACCTTGACCTCAATCCAAGCAGTCTTGCCCTTGGCAACGGAGATCTTGACCTTTGTGACCTCGTTCTCCTCCTTCTTGGCCGTCGTCTTGGCGGCGTCCGAATCGGTCGACTCGTCCGCCGTCTCATCGGCATCCTCATCGACGGATTCGGTCTTCTTGGAAGACTTCTTAGTCGTTGTCTTGGTGGCAACGGGCGTCTCGGGCGTCGACTCGGGCGCCGAGGAGCCGCAGCCGCGCAGGAGCACCACGATGAGCACGATCAACAGAAGCGCCACGGCACCGATGCCGGCGTAAACGATACGAGGATCGAGACCGTTGTTCTGGGGAGCACGCCCACCGCCGCGTCCACGATTGGAACCACCGCGACCAGTGCCTTGGGGCATACGACCGCGGTTATTGTCAGAACGACCGCGATAACTACCCTGACGCTGCATATTTCGCTGGCCCGAGCGGGGGGCGAGCTCGCCGCGACCCTGGTAGTTGCGCTGGCCCGAACGAGGCGCTGAGGAGCGCTGGCTAAAGGTCTGCGACTGAGATCGAAGGCGAGGCGTCACCTGTGTAGTATCGGCATCTGCATAGCCGCCGCGCGGACGACCGGAAGAAACGCCACGGTACCCGCGATCGGAATAACCACCATCGCCATAGCCCGCACGAGGGTCACGTGCGACACCGCGGGCAGCGGGGAGTGCGCGCTCCTCGGGCGCCGGCGTGCTGCGAAAACGATCGCGCTGGGAACGAATCTCCTCGCTCGAGCCCGTCTCGGTAACATAACCAGCCTGCTGAGGGCGCTGGCCATAACGCGTCGAACGCCCGCCCTGAACCATCAGGAAGCGGCCGTTGTCAACCGAGGAACGCGAATTGACGTAGCCGGCGGCGTCCTGAAAACGACCACCCTGCTGCGACGTCTCGCGCTCATACGCCATCAGATCGTCAAAATAAGCGTTGACGACCTCCCGCGGATTGAGGCCCAAAAAGCGCGCATAGCTCGAAATCATGCCCTGCGCATAGCCGCGCGGAGGCATCGATGCAAAATTGCCATTCTCGAAAAACTCGATGATCTGCGGCCTGATTTTGATGGTGTTGGCGACCTGCTGAATGGAAAGGCCCATTCGGCGACGCTGCTCGAGCAGCATGTCACCAAAGCGTGCAGCCATCAGAATCCTCCAAACTCACGATCTTCACGTGCCATCTCGGCGTCGACGGATTCCAGCGCGGCAAGGCCTTCTTCATCCAGCAGGACCTCGCGCGGCTTGGAACCGTCGGGCGGTCCGACGACACCCTTTTCTTCCAGCATGTCCATAATACGCCCGGCGCGCGCATAGCCAACCTTCAGGCGGCGCTGCAGGCCAGATGTGGAGCCCAGCTGCGATTCCACCACAATATGAGCGGCTTCCCAGATAAGCGGATCGTCATCCTGAGGCTCGGCAACGCCGGTGCGCACGATGCCGCCGCCACCTGCCATGGACATGGAGGCAGGTGCCACAGCCGACAGGATTTCCTCATGGTAGTCGGGCTCGCTTTGCGACTTGACGAACTCGACAATCTCGTTGATCTCGTCATCCGAAACAAAGCAGCCCTGGATACGGCGGGGCTTGCCCCAGTCGACCTTTGAGAACAGCATGTCACCCAAGCCGGTGAGCTTTTCGGCACCCATCTGGTCGATGATGACGCGGGAGTCGATGCCCGTTGCGACGTTGAAGGCGATACGGTTAGTAATGTTTGCCTTGATGAGACCCGTCACCACGTTAGAGCTCGGACGCTGAGTCGCCACGATAAGGTGGATACCGGCGGCACGGCCCAGCTGGGCGATACGCACAATCGACGCCTCGACGTCCTTGCCGGCAACCATCATCAGGTCCGAAAGCTCGTCGATGATGATGACCAGGTAGGGCATCTTTTGCGGCGGGTTATCGTAATGATCAAACTCGCCGGCGGCCTGCTTTTCGTTATAGGTCGAGATCTTGCGCACGTTCAGGCGTTCGAAGACCTTCAGGCGACGCTCCATCTCGGACACCGCCCACTGCAAGGCACTCGCGGCCTGCTTGGGCTCGGTCACTACGGGCACGTAAAGATGCGGCAGGCCGTTATAGCCTGCGAGCTCGACGCGCTTGGGGTCGACCATGATCAGACGAACGTCCTCGGGAAGGGCGCGCATGAGCAGGGTCGTGATGATGGAGTTGATCATGACCGACTTACCGGAACCCGTAGTACCGGCGATCAGCAGGTGGGGCATCTTGGCGAGGTCGGCGACGACCGGCGTGCCCTCGGCATCGCGGCCGATGGCAAGCTCAAGCGGACCGCCCTTAACATAGGGCAGTACGTCGCCCAAGTTGACGTTCTGACGCTTGCGATTGGGAATCTCGATACCCACGAGTGAGGTGCCGGGAATCGGCGCAAAGATACGCACGGACTGAGCAGCAAGCGACAGCGCGATATCGTCCTCAAGGCTCGAAATCTTGCTCACGCGCTCGCCCTCGCCAGGCTGCAGCTTAAAGGTCGTCACCGTGGGGCCGGCAATCCAACCGACGACGCGCGCGCTACGGCCAAACTCAAGCAGCGTGGACTGCAACGACTCGGCGGTCTGTTCCAGTTCCTTGTCCGAAGACGCGGCAGAAGCGGACTGAGGGTTTGCATGCAGGATTTCGAGCGGCGGAAGCTTAAGGCCGTCCTCTTCTTCGCCCTCGTTATCCGCGGAGGCATTGTCCGCTCCCCCATCGCTCGAAGTAGACGCCTCGGCAGCGCCCGCGACAGCCGCATCGGCAACCTTGGGATGCTTGAGGAAATCAGGAATTTGAGGGGCGGCCGAGACGGGATTCACGGCAAACGGCGGTTCGGACTCGTCGACCTTGTCCGGATCGTCCTCCATCGAAAGCTGGCCGGTCACCTGACCGCGCTTTGCCTGACGACGCGGCAGCAAGGTGGTTTTAGCAGTCTCGAGCGGGGACTCGTCGTCCTCGTCATCACCCTCGGTAAGCTCAATCTCGCTCTCGGACCAAGACGGATCGGGCTCACTCGTATTGAGTTTGGGAGCCTTCTTGCCCTTCTTGGCATGACGACGCGGCAGCAGCGTCGTCTTAGCGCGCTCGGCCTCCACGACATCGGACACGTCGACAAACGGATCCTCGTCGTCATCGTCATCGTCCAAAACCGGGTCCGCATCGTTGCCCATGACCGTGGTCACGGACATATCGGATCCATTCTGACGAAGAATGCTCAGGTGCGGACGGGCAACGCCGGGCACCGACAGGGCTTCGTCGTCACCCCACGGACTCGCGTTGACGTCGGCACGACGGCGCTCGGCAAAATCGGCCGCACGGTCGCGGGCAGAGCGCAAAACGCCGCCCACCGAAAAGCCGATGATGACAAAGCCGACGACAGCCAGACCCAACAGGACCACCATCGCGATAGGCTTACCCAGGGCATTCTGCAGCGTACTCGCAATAAACGCACCGATGTAGCCACCCGAGGCGGACAGGTTTAGCGGCGTGAACATAAGGTCGCACGAGTCACTC
This sequence comes from uncultured Collinsella sp., assembly GCA_902494085.1. Classification (GTDB taxonomy): domain Bacteria; phylum Actinomycetota; class Coriobacteriia; order Coriobacteriales; family Coriobacteriaceae; genus Collinsella. The sequence continues at coordinate 35,032 of CABURU010000006.1, read as the reverse complement.
GTACCCGGCACCATCAGCGAAAGAATAGAGACGACGGCGATAAAGACCACGGTGCCGCCCGCAACAGAGCGCACGTTGAGCGGCGAGTCCTCGCCTAAAAAGAGCGTGGCGGCAAACAGCAAAATGACGATCGGCAGCACGTAGGCGCCCAGACCAAAGCCCAGGTGGTAGAAACCGGCAACCGCAGCCGTAACGGGTGCGGTCGCCGGCGAAATCACGGCAATGAAGGACGCAATCGCCAAAACGGCAATGACCACGCCGGCGATATCGCGGTTGGCCGAAGGCTCGACCAGGGGCTCGAAATCGTCGAAGTCGGCCTCATGGCCCTTATTGGCACGAAGATGGGAACCGGCACCCTTAGCAGATGCCGGTTGGTTGTTGGCTTTATTGCCTTTGGCGTTTTGTGCAGATCCGCGCGCCAAACTAAACCTCCATGACGACCGGGATGATCATCGGACGAGTGCGGGTACGGCTCCAGATAAAGTTAGAGAGCGAGTCGCGCACGGCCTTGCGGATGGCATCGGAACCGCTGCTCGTAAAGCTGAACTTGCCCTTCTCGATCGTCTTCATGATGGACGCCGAGGCGTCCTCGGAGAACTGGTCGTCGATAGCAAAGGAGACGCCGCGGCCCGAGAACTCGATGGCCTCGATCTTCTTGTGCTTGAGCGAAACGATAGCGACAGCCGTGACCATACCGTCGTTAGCAAGCTTCTGGCGATCGCGTAGAACGATGGGGTCGGTATCGCCGATGCGCAGTCCGTCGACGTAGACGACGCCAGACTCGACGGGCGTACCGCGCTTGACGATACCGCCACGCATCTCGAGCGTGTCACCGTTGTCGAGGATAAAGATATGATCTTCCTTGAGACCCATCTTGCGTGCAAGTTGAGCATGGGCGCGCAGATGCACGGCCTCACCGTGGACCGGCATAAAGTACGTAGGCTTGGCCATGGCCATCAGGAGCTTGAGCTCCTCCTGGCTACCGTGACCCGAGACGTGAACGAGGGCGCGGTTCTTATCCCACACGTCACAGCCAAGCTTGGCGAGGCTGTTGACGACCTGCTGAACGGCCTTCTCGTTACCGGGGACCGGCGTGGCCGAGAGGATGACGGTATCGCCCTCATGGATGGAGAGCGTCTTGTGCTCGCCGTTGGCCATGCGTGAAAGGGCTGAAAGCGGCTCGCCCTGCGAACCGGTGCACATGACGACGATCTTGTCGTCAGGCAGGTTGTCAATATCGAAGGCATCGATGATATCGGCATCATCGATGTTGAGGTAGCCCAGCTCGCGCGCCACACGGGTGTTGGTGAGCATGGAACGACCGGTCACGACGACCTTGCGGCCGCACTTGCGGGCGGCGTCGCAAATCTGCTGCAGACGATGGATGTGGCTCGAGAACGACGCGACGAACACACGGCCCGGAGCATTCTTGATGGCATGCAGCAGATTGGGGCCAACCTCGGCCTCGGACTTGGTAAAACCGGGGACCGTGGCGTTGGTGGAGTCGGACAGCAGCAGATCGATGCCCTGCTTGGCAAAGCGGCTGATAGCGGCATAGTCGGGCGTGACGCCGTCGATGGGCGTCTGGTCGAGCTTAAAGTCGCCGGTGTGCATAACGGTGCCCTGATTGGTGCGGATGAACACGCCCAGAGCGCCCGGGATGGAGTGCGTCATCGAGAAGAAATCGAGCGAGATGCCACCGAGATTGACGTGGCTGCCGCCCTTAACCTCACGAAACTTGGGTGCACGAATGCGGAACTCGGAAAGCTTGCCCTCGATAAAGCCGAGCGTCAGCTTGCTCGAGAAGATGGGCACCTTGTTGTTGAGATCCTGCAGCAGATACGGAAGCGAACCGGTGTGGTCCTCGTGACCGTGAGTAACGACGATGCCGCGGAGCTTCTCCTCGTTCTCCAGAACGTAGGTGTAGTCGGGAAGTACCAGGTCGATACCGGGCTGGGAGTCGTCGGGGAACATGAGACCAGCGTCGACGAGCACCATGTCGTCGCCGCACTCGAAGACCGTCATGTTCTTGCCGATGCCATCAAGGCCGCCGAGCGGGATGATCTTCAAGGGAGATGATTTTTTAGCTGCCATAGGTGAGTGTTGTTTCCTTTCTTCGAAACGGGTCTGGAACAACCGGCGGGGCGCTTCTGGCAAACCGACCGCCGGGAACGTACAAACATGCATCACGTAGTCGATGCAGTAACCACAGTATGATACCCATTTGCACAACAACAGACCACCCATGCATCAAAGCCCCATCTGGACCCGTCTATCCCGCCGGTTTCCCGCGAGGGCGGGCACGGATGAAGTTTCCTGCTCTACAGTCCTGCTCACGACGGAGGCCACATTAAGTGGCCTCCTGTTCGTGCGGAACTCGCGATAAACTTCATCAGTGCCCGCCCCACGGGAAACCTGCCAATAAGGGATAGGTTTGTTTTAGTAGGTTTTATCTGCGGGAATGCCGAGGCTATGATCCAATTGCCTCGTTGTAGGCATTCAGCTGGCCTTGCCAGAACTTGCGATCGCTGTCGGTAATCTCTCGAATGATATGAGCTGGATTGCCGCCGATGATGACGTGGCTTGGAACGTCTTTAACAACAACTGAACCTGAGGCTATGACCACATCGTCTCCGATTGATACGCCCGGATTGATAATCACGCCGCCGCCCATCCAGACGTTGTTGCCGATTACGACAGGCTTAGCATACTCGAGGTCTAGATTGCGCACATCGGCGACAATTGGATGCCCAGCAGTAAATATACTCACATGGGGTCCTAGAAAGACGTTGTCGCCAAAGGTCACGTAATTTTCGTCCAGAATCGTCAAACCGGTATTCGCATAGAAATGGTTACCAAACGAAACCCTGTCACCGTGATCAAAATATACGGGAGCCGTTAAGACCATATCGTCCGGAGCAACGCGAAAACACTTCTTTAGTTCCTCAAAGGCGCTCGAATCAGCCCAATACTCCGACTCATTAAACAACTTCTGAGCCGCATGCACCCTACTAAACGAATGGTCGTTAACCCGATAGGGGCTATAGAGCTCCCCGGCAATCATGCGGTCCCATTCAACCTTATTTGTCATGCCAACCCCCTAGGCTAAGCGTTAGATGCGAAAAAGTATATCAACTAAGAACAGAAGACCAGCAAGCGACCAACAGCGTTAACCAGCCCTTTTGCTTGCGCCCGGGAGGGACGCATATGAAGTTTATCGCGAGTTCCGCACGCAAAGGAAAGCACTTAATGTGCTTTCCGTCTTGCGCAGGACTGTAGAGCAGGAAACTTCATATGCGACCCTCCCGGGCGCAAGCAAAAGGGCGACCCCTGTCCGGAGTCGCCCTTATTGAGCTGCTTATGTGCGGCTGTTACTCGGCGTCGTGGTGACGGCGGGGCTTGCGGCCTCCGTTGTCGCCGGGACGGCGCGGACGGTCGCTGCGCTCGGAGCGCTCGCGACGCGGACGCTCACGGCGCTGGAAGTGCTCGCCGTCGCCCTCGGAGGCACCCTCGGCGCGAGCCGGGGCCTCGGGCTTGTCGAGACGATCGAGCGAGATCTTGCCGCGATCGTCGACCTCGATGACGACGACCTTGACCTCGTCGCCCACGTTGAGGACGTCCTCGACCTTCTCCACGCGGCCCTTGGCAACGCGGGAGATGTGCAGCAGGCCGTCCTTACCGGGCAGCAGGTTCACGAAGGCGCCGAAGGGCTGGATGGAGACCACGCGACCGGTGTACTCCTCGCCCGGCTCGGGAACCTTGATGATGAGCTTGATGCGCTCGACAGCCTGATCGACAGACTCGCCGGTACCGCCGACGAAGACGGTGCCGTCCTCCTGGATATCGACCGAAGCGCCGGTCTCGTCCTGGATGCCGCGGATAACCTTGCCGCCGGAACCGATGACGTCGCGGATCTTATCGGTCGGAACCTGGATGGAGACGATGCGCGGAGCGGTGCTGCGCGTGGTATGACGCGGCTCGGGGATCACATCGAGCATCTTCTGCAGGATGAAGGCGCGACCCTCCTTGGCCTGCTGCAGGGCGCGGGACAGGATGTCGAAGGTGAGGCCGGTGGCCTTGTTGTCCATCTGCAGGGCGGTGATGCCCTCGGTGGTACCAGTGACCTTAAAGTCCATGTCGCCCAGGAAGTCCTCGAGACCCTGGATGTCGGACAGGACCACGGTCTTGCCCTCCTCCTGGATCAGGCCCATGGCGATACCGGAGACCGGGCGCTTAATGGGCACGCCACCGTCCATAAGGGCGAGCGTGGAGCCGCAGGTCGAAGCCATCGAAGAGGAGCCATTGGACTCCATGACCTCGGAGACCACGCGGATGGCGTAGGGGAACTCGTTCTCGTCGGGGAGCACAGGAAGCAGGGCGCGCTCGGCCAGGTTGCCGTGGCCGATCTCGCGGCGCTTGGGGCTGCCCATACGGCCGGTCTCGCCGGTGCAGAACGGCGGGAAGTTGTAGTGGTGCATATAGCGCTTGCCCTCGGTGGGCTCGATGGTATCCAGACGCTGGCCCTCGTTGAGCATACCGAGCGACAGGACGGAGAGCACCTGGGTCTGACCACGCTGGAACAGGCCGGAGCCGTGAACGAGCGGCAGGTAGTTGTCCTTCACCATGATGGGACGGATCTCGTCGGCGGCACGGCCGTCGACGCGCTCGCCGGTCTCGACGACCATGGTACGCATGGCCTTCTTCTCGAGCTTCTTGAGCGCCACGGGGATCTCGCGCTCCCAGGCGGCCTGCTCCTCGTCGGTGAACTCGGCGCGGATGGACTCCTTCAGAGCCTCGACCTTACCGATACGGGAAAGCTTGTCGGCGTCGCGCAGGGCAGCGGCCATCTCGTCGTAGTGGGCGAAGATGCGCTCCTGGACCTCCTCGACGGGCTGGTCGAGCGGGTACTCCTTCTTGACGATAGCGCCGTTGACCTGCTCCCACTCGGCAACGAACTCGTCTTGGGCCTGGCAGAAGGCAGCGAGGGCCTCCTGACCAAACTTCATAGCGGCGAGCATGTCGTCCTCGGAGATCTCCTCGGCGCCGGCCTCGACCATCGAGATGAAGTCGGCAGAGCCGCCCAGCTCCAGGTCCAGGTCGGAGTTCTCGCGCTCCTCATAGGTGGGGTTGACGATAAACTCGCCGGTCTCCACGTTGCGGCCGATGCGCACGCAGGCAAGCGGACCCTCGAAGGGCACGCCGCCGAGCGTCATAGCCAAAGAGGCGCCCATGACGTTGATGACGTCGAAGGGGTTGACCTGGTCGGCGACGAGCGAGGTGGCGACGATGTGCACCTCGTTGCGGAAGCCGTCCGGGAAGCTCGGGCGGATCGGACGGTCGATCATACGAGCCGTGAGCGTGGCCTTCTCGCTGGGACGGCCCTCGCGCTTGAGGTAGCCACCCGGGATACGGCCGGCAGCGTACATCTTCTCGTTGAAGTCGACGGTCAGCGGGAAGAAGTCGTAATTCTTGCGCTCCTTGGAGACGACCACGGTGTCGAGCATCGTGGTGTCGCCCTGCTTGACCAGACAAGCGCCGGTGGCCTGCTTGGCAAGCTCGCCAGACTCGAAGGTGTAGGTCTTGCCGTACAGCTCAAAGGTCTTGGATACGAGTGTCATTGTTCTCCTTTACCCCACAGGCCCCTTGCCTGCGGGCTTCTCATGTGACGCGGGCCCCCTGCCCTCGCCACGCTTCAGAGCGTGATTGTTCACGCCCTTACACAAAAAGAGCGCCCCGCTGCGCAGGACGCTCTTAGCATGTACAAATCCTTACTGGATGTTGTCGCGGATGCCCAGAGCCTTGATGAGCTCACGGTACTCGACGATGTCGTTCTTCTTGATGTAGGAGAGAAGACGACGACGACGGCCAACGAGCATAAGCAGGCCACGACGGGTGTGGAAGTCCTTCTGGTGGGACTTCATGTGCTCGGTCAGCTCCTTGATGCGCTCGGACAGGATGGCGACCTGAACCTTGGGGTTACCGGTATCGACCGGGGAGTTACCGAACTGGGCGGTCAGCTCCGCCTTGCGCTCTTTGGAAACAGTCATTGTTTCACCTTTCGTTTCGCGTCGCCCGCGGGCGACTCTATTCGCCTCGGACTGGGAAGCCGCCGGTGGAGCGAACATCCAAGGTCGAGGTACCAACAGGTCGGTATGTTACCACAAGCGGCGCGCGCCTGCGCATCATCACCGACCCAACATGAATTCCATCGCACGGAGCCGCTGATCGGTGTGCGTGGCGGCCCAATCATGCGAAAGCCCGAGCAAGAACGCCGCCGTATGCGGGTCGATTCGCTCGGCCATGAGCGCATCGAACGTCATAGACATGAGGGCGCGAAGCCATGCAACCTCGCCGGTTGAGACCAACTCGGCGCCCGGAACGCTCGACGCGCATGAGCCGCACATGAGGCCACCCGCCTGGGGCGAAAAATACGACAACATGGGATCGCCGCACGAGACGCATGCCGAGAAATCGGGTCGATAGCCAACGTGCGACAGCAGCTTAAAGACAAAAGCCGCCACGAGCAGGTCCATATGTGCCGAGTCGAGCCCGCTGCCGATAAGCGTGAGCGCCCGCTGCGTGATGGCAAAGGTAAATGGATCCTCGGCATCCTCGAACGAGCACACATGCGCAACCTCGGCAATCGCGCTGGCGGCACAGGTCGTCTCGTAGTCAGGAGCGGCACCGAGCGGCGCCTCCATAAGCTCCGCCTGAGAAACCACGTCGAGCGAGCGACCATGCGCCAACAGCATATCAACGGTGCAGAAGAGCTCGCAGCGGGCCGCAAGGCGACCGCCGGGCTTACGTGCGCCCTTAGCCACGGCACGCACCTGCCGTCCCCGTTCATCGAGCATCGTCAAGATCAGGTCGGTTTCCTTGAGCTTCGTCTTGTCGAGGACGAGCACCTTTGTGCGATATGTGCGAGAGCCTGCCATGAACGCCGAGGCTTAATCTTCGGCATTATAGCCAAAGCGGCGGATTTGCGCCTCGTCATCGCGCCAGCCGGCCTTGACCTTTACGTCGAGCTCCAAAAAGACCTGAGTGCCAAAGATGCGCTCAAGGTCACGACGGGCATCGATGCCGATATGCTTGATCATCTCGCCGCCCTTGCCGATGATGATGCCCTTCTGCCCCTCGCGCTCGACGTAAATCGTGGCGTGCACGCGCAGGACCTTCTTAGTCTGCTCGAGCGCGTCACAGATGACGCCCACGGAGTGAGGGATCTCGTCGCGGGTGCGACGCAGGACCTTCTCGCGCACAAACTCAGCCACGAGGGTCTCGTCGGACGCGTCGGTGCCCATGTCCTCGGGGAACCAACGCGGGCCCTCGGGCAAAAAGTGAGCGACGGTCTCGATAAACGCATCGACGTTGAAGTTCTTGACTGACGACGTCACGATCTCATCGTCGTATTCCATAAGCTCGTGAGCGGCCTTGAGCTGCTCCATAACCTGGGCGGGATCGGCCTCATCGGCCTTGGTAAGCACCAGGACCTTTTTGGAACGAGCGTTCTTGACGCGCTCGGCAACCCAGGCGTCTCCCCTGCCGATGGGTTTGGTGGCGTCGATCAGAAACGCGACGACATCGACATCGTTCAGTTCGAACAACGCGCTCTTGTTGAGCTCGGAACCTAAGCCATCCTTGGGCTTATGAATACCCGGGGTATCGACAAAAACCAGCTGATAACCGGGGCGGTTGACGACGGCACGCATACGGCGGCGGGTCGTCTGGGCCACCGGAGAGGTGATGGCGACCTTCTTGCCGTAACAGGCGTTGAGCAGCGTGGACTTGCCGGCGTTGGGGCGACCGACCAGGGCCACAAAGCCGCTGCGGAAACCGGGTTCCACGCCTCCAAAGCCCGCGAGGCCCTCATCCTCGTCGCACAGGGCATCGAGTTCCTCGTCGCTCATACCCTCAAACGGGTCGAACTCCTCGACCTCGTCAAACGAATCGGCACCTTCAGTCTCGTCCAGGACCTCGTCATCCAAAACTTCACCGGTAGGCTGCATATTGTCGGACATGGGAATCCCTTTCTAAATAAAGTCGAGCGCGTGAGCAAAGACAAGCAAGCCCACGATCGCGGCGGTAATGGAAAGAACGTATACAGAGGCAGCGGCGATATCCTTCGCGCGCTTGGCCAGCGGATGCAGCTCCTGGGTCGCCAGGTCGACAATCGCCTCCATGGCGGTATTGCACAGCTCGCCGTGAATCACCAGGCCGCAGCAAATGATGACCGTAGCCCACTCGGCAATATCGAGCCCCACGATGCAGCCGGCAATGACGGTGCACACACCCGCCACGAGCATGACCTTGATATTGCGCTCGGTCTTGACAGCGGTGACGAAGCCCTCCATGGCGTATGAGAACGACTTTAAAAAGGACGGATGGTCCTTGTTCGATCCGGGAATCATAGACGGCTCCTAGTCGTGGGCGTGGTTGGTGATGGGGCCGACGTGGACGAGCTTGGGGTCCTCGCCGCGCTCAAGCGCCAGGTCGCGCAGGATGGCATCCTCGCGTGCCTCCATGACCTCGGCCTCATCATCCTCGATGTGGTCGTAACCCAGCAGGTGCAGCATTCCGTGCACGAGCATCAGTCGGCACTCATCGGCGGGGCTGTTGCCAAAGCCGGAGGCCTGACGGGCAATAACCTGCGGGGCCAGGATAATATCGCCGAGCTCGAGCGTCTCGTCGGCGGGAATGTCCTCGTCAAAGGCCGAGTCGCATTCAAACGAGAGGACATCGGTGGTGCGGTCGATACCGCGCCACTCGTGGTTGAGCTCGTGCATCTCGTCCTCATCGACATACGAAAGGGAAATCTCAACCTCACGCTCAACACCCTCGGCGGCAAGCACAACTGAGCAGATGTGTTCCACCTCCTGGGCATCGAGCAGCGTATCGAGCTCGGCATCGTTGCTGATCAATACACTCAATGGGACTCCTTTCGATCGTGCGCGCGCTGCTCGCGCGCATCGTCGTATGCATCATAGGCCTCAACGATACGGCCCACCAGGGCATGGCGCACCACATCGGCGCGCTCCAGGTGAGAAAACGCCACATCGTCGACGCGACCCAAAATCTGCTCGACATCGGCAAGACCGCCGCGACGACCAACCAGGTCACGCTGGCTCAGGTCGCCGGTAATCACGAACTTGGAATTAAAGCCCAGACGCGTCAAGAACATCTTCATCTGCTCGGGCGTTGTGTTTTGCGCCTCATCGAGCACCACAAAGGCATCACTCAGCGTTCGACCGCGCATGTAGGCGAGCGGCGCGATCTCGATCACGCCACGCTCCATAAGCTCATCGATGCGTTCGCGATCCATCATGTCAAAGAGGGCATCATAGAGCGGGCGCATATACGGGTCGATCTTTTCCTCGAGGGTGCCGGGCAAAAAGCCCAGGTTCTCCCCCGCCTCGACAACCGGGCGCGTCAGGATCAGGCGGCCCACCTCATGGCGCTTGAGCGCGGCGACGGCGAGCGCCATGGCCAGATAGGTTTTACCGGTACCGGCGGGACCGAGGCCAAACGTGATGGTAGAAGAGCGGATGGCATCCACATAGCGCTTTTGACCGAGCGTCTTGGGGCGGATGACGCGACCGCGATACGATAGCAGCACGTCATCGCGAAGCGACGAGGCATCATGCTCGCCGTCGCGCAGAACGGCCAGACAGCGCGAGACGTCATCGGCAGAAAGCGTGCGCCCGGCAGCAGCCTCACGAAAGGCATGCTCGAAAAAACGCGCGACCAGCTCGACCTCGTCCGGATCGCCGCTCACGGCAACGCTGTCACCGCGGGCAACCACATGGGCGCGCACCAAGTTCTCGAGCGCACGAAGGACGCCGTCGCCGGCGCCCAAAACGCGCGAGGGGTCGATACCCTCGGGAACGGTAAGTCTAATCTTCGAGGCTTCCATGAACCTCCCTGCGTGCATGGACCAAGCCGGAATCATCGACTCCGATGATAGCAACATCGAGCAGGCACGGGGCTGTGAGTCCACAGGTATCATCGAGACGGGCATGATGGAACGAGCCGAGCGTCAAATTGTCGCCATACTCGAGCACCGCACGCTCGACCGTGCCCACGCGGCGGCGGGCATCGGCGATCGCAAGCTCCTGTGCGGCGGCACGCATGCGACGGCTGCGTTCGGCCATGACCTCAGGGGGTACCTGGTCGGGCATGTCGGCGGCGAGGGTGCCGGGGCGCTTGCTATAGCGGAACACGTGCATGCGCGAAAAGCCCACGCGACGGCATAGCGCCAGCGACTCCTCGAACTCCTCGTCCGTCTCGCCAGGAAAACCGACGATGACATCGCACGAAAGAGACGCCTGGGGCAAGTTGGTGCGAATCATGCGCACCGTGTCCTCAAAGGCCTCGGCGCTATAGGGTCGGCCCATGCGATGCAGCGTCGCCGTGCAGCCAGACTGCACGGGAAGGTGCAAAAACGGCGCGATACGCTTCGGATAGCGAGCCATCACCTTGAGCAGGCGCTCGGAAATATCCATGGGCTCCACCGAGGAGATGCGCACGTGGGCGATCTCGGTGCGCTCCATGATGGCCTGAAGCAGCTCATCGATCTCGACATGTTCGTCGGTCGCGCTCTTGCCGTCATAGGCACCCAGATTCACGCCGGTCAGCACGACCTCGGGCACGCCGGCCTCCTGAGCTTCACGCACCTGTTCGAGCACGGACTCGACGGGCACGGAACGCTCGGGGCCGCGGGCCTTCCACACGATGCAATAGGTACAGCGATGGTTGCAGCCATCCTGGATCTTCACGCCCAGCCGCGAACGACCGAGCGCATCGACCACGTCGCCATCGCTGCAGGCGGGCACGCTATCGGATTCGACACCCAGCACCTCGCAGACGCGCTCGGCGACGTCTATCTTGGACGGTTCGGCGATCACGCGATCGGAGAGCTCCAGCAGCTCCTCGGGATGCAGGTTGACGACGCAGCCGGTTACGACCACGTAAGGCTCGCCGGGATAGGCCAGGGCGTGACGGACGGCCTTGCGGGTCTTGGCCTCGGCCTCCCCCGTCACGGCACAGGTATTGATAACGATCAGATCGGCGTCCCGGGGATCCACCATCGCAAAGCCCAGGCGCATAAGATCGGCAGTGATACGGTCGGACTCAACCCGGTTGACACGACAACCGAGGTTGACAACAGAGATATGAGGTGCGAGCACACGGGCTCCTTAATCGAGGATGTCGTCGAGGGCACTCTTGATACGGTCGGTCACCGACTTCTTACCGGATGCGACGTCATCGCCCATCTCGTCGGCAAAGGCGCGAAGCAACTCGCGCTGCTTGTTGGAGAGATTGGTGGGAACGACCACGCGCAGCTGCACAATCAGACGACCACGCGAGCCGCCACCGCCGATACGCGGCATGCCGTAGTTGTTGACGCTCACGGTGTCACCGTACTGTGTGCCGGCGGGAACCGTCACTTTAACGACCTCGTCAGGCATAATGCCCTCGACCTCAATCTCGCAACCGAGCGCGGCCTGCGAAATCGAGATATCGCTCACCAGATAGAGGTCATCGCCATTACGCTTAAAACGCTCGTGGTCGGCGACACGCACGTTGACGATCAGGTCGCCCGACGGCTCGCCACGAAGGCCGGCCTCGCCAAAACCACTCACGCGCAGCTGGCGACCGGTCGAAACACCGGCGGGAATATCGATGTCAATCTTTTCGTGTGAAGGCGTGCGGCCCTGGCCGTCACAGGTCTCGCAGGGATGATCGATGACCGTGCCTTCGCCGTGGCAGTCGGGACAGGGCGAAGAGGACTGAACCTGGCCCAGGAAAGAACGCTGGACCGTCGTCACATAGCCTGTGCCGTGACAGCGGCTGCACTGCTTTTCGGTCGCGCCCTCGGCCTTGCCGGTACCATTACAGTCATCGCAAGGGGCAAGGCGGTCGTAGCTGATCGTCTTTTTGCAGCCGAGCGCCGCCTCCTCGAGCGTCACCGAAAGGGAGATGGCCATATCGCGACCGCGACGGCGTTCGCGACGGCTGCGAGCGCCACCACCGGCGCCACCGCCAAAGAACGACGAGAACAGGTCGTCCATGCCCATGCCGCCAAAGATATCGTTAATGTCGACATAGCCAGAGCCACCGGGGCCGTCAGCGGTGCCGTAACGGTCGTAGTTAGCACGCTTCTGCTCGTCGGAAAGAACGGAATAGGCCTCGTTGAGCTCTTTGAACTTGGCCTCGGCCTCGGGGTCGTCCGAAACATCCGGGTGTACCGTACGGGCTTTCTTTAGAAACGCGCGCTTAATCGTCCGCGCGTCGGCATCCTTGTCAACGCCAAGTACCTCGTAGTAATCCCTATTTTCCGACACGACCGAATCCTTCCAACTTTCATTATTGTCACAGTGCGTCCTATACCCAAGCTGGGCCGGGCGCAAACAGAGGGTTTGATGTTATTGCATTCCGTACGGCGAAAGCACGGCCCGCTGCGAGCAGCTCGCGAACCAAACCGACACGAGCGCGAACATAAAACCGTTGGCAAATCCATTGGCAAACTGCATCGCGCCGCGCTTCCACCACAGCAGACTGCGATGAAGCACTCCGTCCGACAGCACCATGAACAAGCCCATGGCAAACGGAATGAAGCACATCATGGCAAAGGCGGAGAACACGCCCGAGATGGCCGACAGCACCAAAAACGGAGCGATGATGCCCATAAGGTAGAAGCCGGTGCGAGCCTTACCCTCCAGGCGCTCGGCCTCAACGTGCGCACGACCGACCAGATCGCCGCCCGAAGCGCCGTTCGTGCCGGCGTGACCCATGTTGGGGATGCGCACCTCGTCGCCATCATGCGTGCCGGCGGGAAACTCAATCGTCTGCTCGGAGGTTACGCGGGTACGGCCGCTGCCACCGCAATCGGGGCACGGGTCGGCAACGACCTTGCCGGAACCGCCGCACTCAGGACAAACCGTCTGGAACGTGCCCGCACCAAACAGGAAGGACAAGTCGACGTCGATGTGGCCGCGGCCACCGCAGCTCGGACAGGTGTGGGCATGCTCTGACGAAACGGAGCCCGATCCGCCACAATGTCCGCAGGTGTCAAAGCGGGTGTAGCGAACGGTCTTGTGGGCACCGCCCTTGGCCTCCTTGGCGTCGAGCTTGATATCGACGACCACGTTGGCGCCGTTCTCGGGGTTGTAGGCCGCCTGGCCGCGACGGGGCTGGCCCCAGGCGCCCCCGAAGGGGAAACCGCCATCAAAGGGATTGCCGTAACCGGCGCTGCCGGCATAGCCACCGCCATAGGGCGAAGCCGTCGGTGCACCGGCAAAGGGATTACCCGACCGCATGGCGTCGTAACGCGCACGCTTCTGCTCGTCCGAGAGCACGGCGTAGGCCTCGGAAACCTCTTTAAACTTCTCCTCGGCATCCGGCTCCTTATTGACGTCCGGATGGAGCTTACGGGCCTTTTGCTGGAAAGCCTTTTGAATATCACGCGAGGTGGCGTCCTTGGAGACACCCAAGATCTCGTAGTAATCTTTTTCGTTCATCGTCGCCATGCGCGGCAACCTCCTGCTCACAGCAGCGTATATATTGCGGTAATTCTACCCGAGCGGCCTAAGCTAGACCCCAAAACAGCTCGAACAGAACATTTCCATCGAGCCAACCCAGGTGGGTCGGCGCCAGGCGGGCACAGATGCGGCCGGTGACGACACCGTCAGAGGCAATAGGCCCCGCATGGGTATCACCGTTCTCGGGCACCCAAGTGGCAAGCCCAAGCTCAAGAGCGCGGTCACAGGCCGCTGTCAGTTCATCGGCAGGGATGACACGAGCCGCGTGAACCAACAGATTGGACGCGACGCCGCGCGTCATGCGACAAGCGAGCATCAGATCCTCGGCTGCCGCCTCGCGATGCGTCAGGTACTCGACCCCAAACGTCGTCGCGCCATCATCACGTTGCACCAGACGCACGCGGTGCGCATAGCCGCGAGCGGGAACGTCAGGAAACAGCCCGGCCAGGCGATCGAAATCCTCGGCATCGAGCATACCCGCGGCAGAACGACCCAAACCCAAATAGCCCTGACCAGTCCAGTAGGCGATATTATGAGCGCATTCATGCCCATCGAGCGCGTAGCTCGCCACCTCATACGGATGGTAGCCCGCCGAACTCAGCCGTTCGCGCGCAACGTCCATGCATGCGGCTTGGAAATCGTCGTCGGGCTCGAGCGACTCGTCACGGCATGCCATGCGGTAAAGCGGCGTGCCCTCCTCGAGCGTGAGCGGATAGACCGACACATGGTGCGGGGCCGCCGCAAACACGCCATCGAGCGTGTGCTGCCAGCTCGCCATAGTCTGTCCGGGAAGCCCACACATAAGGTCGCACGACACATCGAGCCCAACATCCTTCACCGTCGCGATAGCCTCAAGCGCCCGTTCGGCATCATGGATGCGGCCAATGACAGCCAACTCGGTATTGTCGAGGGTTTGCACACCCAAAGAAATGCGCGTGACACCCGCCTCGGCAAGCGCGGTGGCGAGCCCAGCGGTCAGCGACTCAGGATTGGCTTCGCAAGTAAACTCAACGGGCTCGCACCACATGGAGATACGGCGGGCAAGTTTCACCAGGCGCTCCCCTGCCAGCGACGGCGTGCCGCCGCCAACGTAGACCGTGCGAATCTGCCTGAGTGCCCCAGCGTTGCCAAAGGCATCGAGCCGCGCATACAGGTGCTCAAAATAGGCATCGAGTGCAGCGTCCAGGTCGCACGGGGCCACGCTGCGCGAGTCAAAGTCGCAATAGCGGCATTTTTGAGCACAAAACGGCACGTGCACATACAGCGCGGTAACGGCCACCCTTAAGCCTCCAGCGGATGTGCGGGCACCGACTCACCGGCGGCAAGCGCGGCCTCGCAGGCCACCACGTCGCGCTCGATATCATCGACCAGCGCCATAAACTCCTCATACGTGGAGCAGCGCACCACCCGAGCGCGCCAGGCGGCGGCATGGGGCATGCCCTTTAAGTACCAGCTTGCATACGTACGGGCGCGTGACATAAGCGGCAGAAGCTCGTGCGTCAACGTCAGGTGCTCACGCAGAGCCTCCAGGCGCTCGACCGAGGAGCGAGAAGGAACCGGCGTGCCATCGAATGCAAGGGCGCGTGCATCGCCGAACACCCAGGGATTGCCGTAGATACCGCGCGCAATAAACACCGCGCTGGCACCCGAACCGCTCAGATGCTCAGCAGCGTCCTCGGCCGAGAACACATCGCCCGAACCAATCACGGGAATCTCGACGGCTTCGGCAACCTCATCGACGACAGACCAATCAGCCTGGCCCGTATAGAGCTGCGTGGCACAACGACCGTGCACGGCAACTGCAGAGGCGCCCGCCCCTTCGAGCATCTGGGCAAAAGTTGCGGCGTTGCGATCCTCGGCATAAAAACCCTTGCGGATCTTCACGGTCACGGGAACATGCGCCGCGCCCACCGTTGCCTCGACAATCTTCTCGGCCAGATCGGGCGTGCGCATAAGCGCCGAGCCCTCGCCCTTGGTAACGACCTTGCGAGCCGGACAGGCCATGTTGATATCAATCAATGACAGGCGATCGCCCACGCGTTCCTCGACGGCAGCGACGGCACTCGCAAACTGATCGGGCTTGGAACCAAAGAGCTGCACGCAAATCTGCTGTTCCTCGTCGGCCGGCAGCACCAGGCGCCACGTCTTGTTGCTGGCATAGGCAAGGCCTGCAACGCTCACCATCTCGCTGTAGGCAAAGTTGGCGCCGCGGCGGCGACACATGATGCGATAGGCGGGGTCGGTTACGCCCGCCATGGGAGCCATAAGGAACGGCTGCTCGGCATAGGCGCCCAGCAGCCGATTGCTGTATTCAGAAAGCGCCATGGACCTACTCGTCCACCTTGAGAATCGCCATAAAGGCCTCCTGCGGGACCTCGACCGAGCCGATGGCCTTCATGCGCTTCTTGCCCTCTTTCTGCTTCTCGAGCAGCTTGCGCTTTCGCGAGATATCGCCGCCGTAACACTTGGCCAGCACATCCTTACGGCGCGCCTTAACGGTGGAGCGGGCGATGATCTTGTTGCCAATGGCGCCCTGGATAGGCACCTCGAACAGCTGCCGCGGGATGATCTCCTTGAGCTTGTCGCACAGGCCGCGGGCCAGGCCATAAGCCTTATCCTTGTGTACGATAAACGACAGCGCGTCCACCTCGTCACCCGAAAGCAGGATATCGAGCTTGACGAGCTCGGAGGGGCGATACTCGTTGAACTCGTAGTCGAGCGAGGCGTAACCCTTGGTGCGGCTCTTGAGCTGGTCGAAGAAGTCCAAGATGAGCTCGGCGAGCGGCATATCAAAGCGCATCTCGACCGATTTGCTCGTCAGGTGGATCATATCGGTCGTGACGCCACGGTGCTCGATAGCAAGCTGCATGACGGCACCCGTATACTCGGGCGGACAGATGATCTTTGCCTTGAGGTAGGGCTCTTCAATACGCTCGATGCGCGTGGCCTCGGGCAGATCCTGCGGGCTGCGGACATCGAGCATCTCGCCGTCAGTCTTGTACACGTGGTAATCGACCGAGGGGCTCGTGGCGATCAGGTCCAGATTGAACTCGCGCTCCAGGCGCTCCTTGACGACCTCCATGTGCAGCAGGCCCAGGAAGCCCACGCGGAAGCCAAAGCCCAGCGCCACCGACGTCTCAGGCTCCCACACCAACGACGGATCGTTGACATGCAGCTTATCGAGCGCATCGCGCAGGTTCTCGTAGTCCTTGTTGTCGATGGGGAACAGGCCCGTGTAGACCATGGGCTTGGCCTCACGGTAGCCCGGCAGCGGCTCGGGGCAGGGGTTCGAAGCCCACGTAAGGGTATCGCCCACGCGCACAGCCTCGGGGTCCTTCAGACCCGTGACCACGTAGCCGACCTCGCCGACAGTCAGGGCATCAACCGGCGTCTCGGCAGGGCGCTTGACGCCCACGCCGTCGACCAAGAAGTCGCCCTTGGCCTGCATCATTCGCAGGGTATCGCCCTTTTTGATTGAACCGTCAAAGACGCGCACCGTGGCGACGACGCCGCGGTACTCATCGAAGTACGAATCCAGAATTAGAGCCTTGAGAGGGGCATTTGCATCGCCCTTGGGAGGCGAGATCAAAAAGACGATGGACTCCAGCAGATCGTGGATGCCCTCGCCGGTCTTGCCCGACACGCACACGGCATCGTCGGCGGGAATGGCCAGATCGTCTTCGATCTCGGTCTTGACCTCGTCGGGATGCGCTGAGGGAAGGTCAATCTTGTTGATGGCCGGAACAATGTCCAAGTTGGCGTTCATGGCGAGCGTCGCGTTGGAAACGGTCTGCGCCTCGACGCCCTGAGTGGCGTCCACGACGAGAACCGCACCCTCGCAAGCGGCAAGCGAACGCGAGACCTCGTAGGTGAAGTCCACGTGGCCCGGTGTATCGATCAGGTTGAACTGATACGTCTCGCCGTCGTCGGCGTCATAGGACACGCGGACGGCATTGGACTTGATCGTGATGCCGCGCTCGCGCTCGATGTCCATCGTGTCAAGCAGCTGCGACTCCATGTCGCGCTCATCGACGGTATGGGTGAGCTCGAGGATGCGGTCACTGATCGTGGACTTGCCATGGTCGATATGTGCAACGATCGAGAAGTTGCGGATGTGGGAAATGTCAATTGAAGTATTCATGCGGACTATCTTACCCGAGCGGTACAAAAAATGGAGCCTGTTCCATAAAACAGGCTCCATTTATGCGCGTAATCTGTGTGGTGTGAAATTTACAACTTAAGCGTTGATGCTGTTCACGAGCTTGGCAAGACCGGACTTGCGGTTGGAAGCCTGGTTCTTGTGGATAACATGCTTGGCGGCAGCCATGTCGAGACGCTTGGTGACGGTCTTGAGGGCAGCCTGGGCCTTCTCGGCGTCGCCCTCGGCGACGGCGGACTGGACGTGCTTGGTCAGCGTCTTGAGCTCGGACTTGACAGCCTTGTTACGCATGCGAGCTGCCTCATTGGTGCGGATACGCTTCTTCTGAGACTTGATGTTTGCCACTTCTGGAGTTCCTTTCGAGTTCCTTGCAAAAAATGTATGACACCTCTGAGACACGGTGAGGTCATGCAAGCGCCTACTATAGCACGCTCCCCCTCAAAGGGATAGAACGAATTTGTCAAATAGGCAGGTATCATCACGATTTTCTCAAGATGTTCGTAATCCAGAGCAAAAGCGCGGTCTGAGAATCGGCCGAGCCCTTGAGCGCGAGCTCCACATCGACGGCGCCCTCGAGCGCGGCAACGAGCTCGGTCATCGAAAAACGGCGCGCCCAGGTAAGGTGATTCTTGACCTGCCAGGCCTGAAGCTTGAGCGTCGCGGCGAGCTCACGCCCCTGCCCACGCCCATCGAGCGCCTTGGCGACGATCAGCTCACGGATGCGACCGCATAGCAGCGTGTAGGTCCATACGTAGCTCTTGGAGGGCAGAAGCTTAAAGAGTTCGAGCGAACGCCGCATATCGCGAGCCGAGACGGCGTTGAGGAAGTCCCAGGGCTGAACCTCGGCCGTACGCACGATCCAACGCTCAACGTCGGCAAGCTCAATCTGGGGCGCCTCGACCATCTGGGCGAGCTTTGCCAGGTCGTTATCGAGCATGCGCGTGTTTTCGCCCGAACGCGAGACGAGCTCCTCGGCAGCAGCCGTCGAGATGGACTTACCGTGCTGCGTCGCCATCTGCTGAACGCGGCGCGGCAGTTCCCAGCGCTTGGTACCCGAGCAATCGACGATAGCCTTCTTGTCGATCTTGGCGATTGCCTTATACAGGCGCGTATTCTTGGCAAGTGAGTCGGCGATAATGAGACAGACCGTCGTGGGGCTGGGACTTGCGAGATACTCGACAAGCGGTTCCGAGACCGCCTTGGCGAGCTTGGAGCAGCCGTCAAGGATCACCAGGCGAAACTCGCTACCCATGGGAAAGGTATTGAGCGAGCCGATGATTGACTCGATATCGGGATCTTTCGTCATGTCGCGTTCATCGAGGTTGAACTCAACCATACCCGACTTTTCCAAGCGAGCTTTCATACGCGAGACAGCGTGGTCGCGCTTGACCCCATCGGTACCGACGATCAGATATGCCGGCAGCAGACCGGTTTCGGACATTGCGCTCCCCTCTCGCAGACGCTCGAATTCGTACCGTGCCATTTTAGCCCAGGGGCCCACCGCGCGCCAACGATGTCATCACGGTCGCTGGCATCGCATCGCAAAGCCCTTCGCGGTCGGCGAGACGGTAATGTCGCCGTGTTCGATGGTACATGCGAACGCACCACCCGCTTCCTTAACGGCATCGATGCAGGCATCCGACGGATGGCCGTAACGATTCCCCTCGCCCGCACTCGCGATAGAGAGCTCGGGCTTAAGCGTGCCCAGCAGGTCTGTGTCGACGGAAACTTTTGAGCCGTGATGCCCTAGCTTGAGCACATCGATATCACCCACCTCCTGTACAAACTCGCGCTCTTGATCGAGCTCGGCATCACCAGTGAGGAGCACGCGCAGGCTCTTGCCTTCCTGAGCGTAGGAGAGCAGCAAAACAAGAGAGTCCTCATTGCCCTCGCCATCCACCGTGTCAAACGGCCACATCACACGTGTCCGAAACGCGCCGATATCGACCGTGTGCCCGCAAGCCACCTGCCGATACGTTACGCCCGGGCGATTTAGAACCTCAGCAGGCGCGCCGTCAAGCGCATCGGCCGCGACCACAATGGTTCCAACCGAAAACTGATCGAGCACATCAGGAAGACCACCCCAGTGGTCTTCGTCCCAATGTGTCACAAAGACGGCGTCGATATGGTGGACGTTATTGCGAACCAACGCCGACACCACGCGCTCATCGAGCCCACAATCCACGAGCGCCACGGTGCCACCCTGACGAACCAGAATCGCATCGGCCTGCCCCACATCGAGCACCGTTACCGAAGGCGGCGCGAATCGATCCCAATAGACATACGGAACACCCGCTGCAAATACCAAACATAGCAGCCCCGCCGCCATGGGGCGTGCGCGGGGACGCGGCCACCAGACCAAGAGGACCGCCAGCAAACACGGCACTAGATAAATCCACATGCTATCGGACGGCACGCTCACGGATGCACCCGGCACGGCGGCAAACAGCTGCTCGAAGAACAACGCACAACGGGCGGCAATCATGGGCACAACGAGCGCCCAAGCTTGCAACGGCTCCACGAGCGAAAAGGGAACCAGCACGATAGACACAGCAAGCAGGAGACTCACCACCGGACCGATGACCGCATTCGCCAGCGGAGCAATGAGCGAGAACGTACCAAAGGCAGGAATGGTAATGGGAAGTGTCGCCAGTTGCGAGCAAAGGGTGACCGAAAGCATGCTGGCAACGCCCGATGGCACACCCAGCTCACCCAAAGCGAAGGTCACATAGGGGCAAAAGCACAGAATGGCTAAGACGCTGGCACATGAAAGCTGAAAGCCCATCTCGAACAGCACCGTCGGCCGCAGCAGCACAAAGATGGACATGGTTACGAAGAGTGCCGATGCGCCATGTCGGCGACGCCCCGCGCCGTTTACGACAAGCGTCGCGAACACCATGCAACACGCGCGCACTGCCGAGGGAGACGCGCCCGTAAAGGCAGCGTAACCCACAAGCGTTATCGCCAATATCGCCCGTTGAAGACCGCGTGAACACCGAGCCTTTTGTAAAACGCCCTCGCTAACAAACCCCACAATAGCCAAATGGCTGCCCGAGACGGCGATAAGATGCGCCGTTCCCGTCACCGAAAACCAGTCGCCCGCCGGCTGGGCGCGCAGCTCGGCCGAACGACCGCAGACGACACCGGCTATGAGCGCACGCGCCGGGTCGGTCGCAGGCGCGATGGACGCAAGCAGCCCATTTCGCAGTCGAAGCAGCGGCCCCGGAGAGCCCTCATCGACCGACACCAACCGGATGACCTTCACTTTTCGAAGCTCGCCTCGAAGCACACGCGAGCGCCCATACGCATCGTTCTCAAAGCGCGAAATTCGACCGATAGCACGAACATGCGAACCGGCGCCGAGCTCGCGATCACACGACAGCCGCACCTGACCCAAACGCTTTTCGCCCGCATACGCATCGCAGGTATAGGAGTACGCACCGTCATTGATGGACGGGTCGCCGTGCACAACAAACGCGAGACTGCTCGCAGCCCGATTATCCAGTGCCCTCGAAGCACGCAGCGCCCCAATCGCCCAACCAGCGGACACGACCGCCCCCGCCACGAAGCCAAGGGCTGCGGCATAAAGCCATCGTCTCCACCGCACAAGGCGTATACAGGACCGAGCCAATACGATGCACACCGCAGCCGCAACGGGAATGGCCATAAGCAATGTGACGGGTGTCGTCCGCTCTCCCAGCAGCAAATCGGCCGCCATGTTTAGTACCAAGCCACAGCCCACACACAAGCCGGCACAAAGCGCCATCGTCCACGGCATCAATGGCCGTGGTGGCATCACTTTTTCGCGCTCGGTCACACTCATACGCAAATGCAATCTTTGATTTTGGCGAGCTTCTTCTCACCGATCCCAGATACGCGCATCAGGTCATCGACTGAGGCAAAAGCCCCGTTCTTTGTCCGCTCATCGATAATCGACTGAGCCATAGAAGGCCCAATACCTGAGAGCGTCTGCAGCTCCGCCGCACTTGCCGTATTAATGTTCACGAGCTCCGACGAAGACCCCGCGCCAGGGGTCGTGGCAGCACCGCTTTCGGCCCCGCCGACCGCCGCAGCCGCTTGTTGCTCCCCCACCGTCGGAACATAGATCTTTTGACCATCAGTGACCTTGGACGCACGATTAAGCCCTGCCACATCCGCCTCGGCCGTAAGCCCTCCGGCGGCATCGATAGCTTGGGACACCCGTGCTCCATCTTTGAGCCGATACACGCCAGGCCTCACAACGGCGCCATCCACATCGACGTACACCTCCGCAGCAGAGGAACTCTTGGCCGAAGACTCATCATCAGGAGACGCATCCCCGGACCCGCGCACATCCGAGGTGCTCGCCTCATCACTACGCTCAAACGACACGCCACCGGAGTGGCTATTAAAACTTGCCATCGCTAAGCCACTCGCGGCGGCAATGACAACCAGGATCGCCACGACCACCGCCTTATGGCCGAGCAGCTTTTCTGCCCAGCGGTCCATCCGTTTAACCCGTTCGTGTTGCTCGCGCTGCGCCATAACAAAACCTCCCAGCACCATCGTGTCAGGAAAGCGCAGCCGAACGAGCCACATGGACAAACCAGCTTTCGCGGTCAAACCAAAAGCTGACCAAAACCTTGCGGAAAAGTGTCCATTTATTCAGGCACACGTCAGCGAATGAACATCTTGGCATCATTTGACCAGATAGCAAAAGACCGACGATACAGGCGCATCGTCGGTCTATGCAGGCAATTACTCGTGATCTTGGTAAATCTCACGCGGAGCAAGCTCCGAATGTTTGCGTTTTAAGGTCTTAGGGGCCTTATACGTGTTGCTGGAGAAGTCGATGTACTCGGTCTGCTTAAGCAAGCGCTCGATCATCTCCTCGTGGTCGAACAACTCCCAGGCCTCGTGCACGGCATCGAGTTTGGCGTGCGTCTCGGGACGACGCGGCATAAACAGCGTGCAGCAGTCGGGCGCCGCCTCGGTGGAAATATCGAACGTGCCGATCTCCTGAGCGCGCGCAATGATCTCCTGCTTGTCGGACCCGATGAGCGGACGGAACACGGGAATCTTCACGGCCTCGTTGACGGCCATGATGTTCTCGAGCGTCTGGGAGGCAACCTGACCGAGCGACTCGCCGGTCACGATGGCCTTGGCGCCCTCGATATGCGCAATGCGCTCGGCAACCGAATACATAATGCGGCGATACATGATCACGCGCAGGTTGCTGGGGCAGGTGACGGAAATCTCGCGCTGGCAGTCGCCAAACGGCACCACGTACAGGCGGCCGATCTGCACACCCGGCTCAAGCGCACGGATGATGTCCTGCACCAAATACTCGCTCGTATCGGGCGTCTGCGGACGACCGGAGAAATGTACCGGCACGCACACCGCGCCGCGCCGCGCGAGCATCCAGGTCGCCACCGGAGAATCGATGCCCGACGACAGAAGCGTCACGACCTTGCCGGCAGAACCCACCGGCAGACCGCCCACGCCGCGCTCGGAGCGCGCGTACACGTAAACGCTACCCTGGACCACCAGTACGTGCACCATCGCATCGGGGTCGTGCATTTGAACCTTTTTATCGGGGAAGGCCTCACACAGCACCTCGCCCACCTGACGATTGATATCAATCGAGGTGAGCTCATAGTCGGTATTGGAGCGCTTTGCGTGCACCTTAAACGAATCGAAGGGGCCAAACTCGCGCAGCGCCTTGACGGCGGCGGCGCAGTACTCCTGCGGGTCGCGGTTGGCGTGGTACGCCAGGGACACACGGGCAACGCCGGGGACGGTGCGGATGACACGCGCCGCCTCGTCGGCCTGATGCTCGTTAAAGGTCACGAGGATATAACCGGAAATTCGAGACACGGCATTCACGGAAAAGGCGGCCAAAGCCGCCTTAGTGTTATCCATGAGGATATGCTCAAAATGTGCGCGGTTCTTGCCCTTCAGTCCAACCTCGTGATAGTGGACCAGGCAGACGCGAGCTGCCATTTAGGCTTCAGCAACCTTATGGCCGAGCGCCTTCTCGTAACGGGCCTCGTCGTAGGAGATATCGCCGTCGACGATCTCGTCCATAGCCATCGAGATAGTATCGGCGCCGGAGAGCGCGATGGTAATGTCGTCGACATCCTGAACGGCAAGCACGCGGTTATGCTGGCCGCGCAGCATGCTATTGATGTCGCAAGCACGCTTGGAGGCAAGCGAAGCGAGCAGGAAGCGGTTGTGATCGGTCTTCTCCAGAAGATCGTCAATGCAAGGCTTTACAACGGACACGGACCTCAGATCCTTTCATGCATATCGAGAACGCGAACGAGTTCATCAGTCGCGCGGTCGAGATCGTCATTCACCACGACGTCGTCGTAGCGGTCGGCAAGGGCAAGCTCATGGGCGGCGTTTGCCATACGCAGTTCAATCGTCTCGGGCGTCTCGGTACCGCGACCGACCAGACGCTCGCGGAGCACCTCGAGCGAGGGGGGCTTGATAAAGATCAGCACGGCCTCGGGTAAACGTTCCTTGACCTGCAGGGCACCCTGGACATCGATCTCCAAGATAAGAGACGAACCAGAGGCGAGCTTGGACTGGACCTCGCTCACCAACGTGCCGTAGCAGTTACCGTGGACCTCGGCCCACTCAACAAACTCACCGTTTGCCACGCGGCGGTCGAACTCCTCGCGCGTCAGGAAAAAGTAATTGACGCCATCGACCTCGCCTTTACGTGGGGCTCGCGTGGTAGCCGAAACCGTCAGGCCCAGGTTAGAGCGACGCTCGCGCACACGAGTGACGAGCGTGCCCTTGCCCGCACCTGACGGTCCAGAAATCACAAAGAGCTTTGAATCCTGAGCGCTCACTTATTTGGTCAGCTGCTCGAGGAGCTGCTCGCGCTGACGGACGCCAAGGCCCTGGACGCGACGGGTAGCGGAGATGCCGAGCTCCTCCATGATCTTGGCGGCCTTGGCCTTGCCATAACCGGGGAGAGACTCGATGAGGGTGGAAACCTTCATGCGGGAAGCAATGGGGTCATCGGAGTTGAGCACGGATTCGAGGGACTTCTCGCCCTTCTTGATCTGCTCACGGAGCTCTGCGCGAGCGTGACGCGCGGCGGCAGCCTTCTCAAGAGCCTGCTTGCGCTGCTCATCGGTAAGCTGAGGGAGTGCCATTCGTACCTCCAAATAGTTGGGTTATATCTGATTCAATATTTGGCATTTTAGCACGTAAAACGTACAAAATGGCCAATCGCGGCTCCATAGGTTAGACGATACCCGCAAAAAGTGCAATATATCGCGCTAAAAGATGAGCCCCCGACCTGCG
Organism: uncultured Collinsella sp.; assembly: GCA_902494085.1. Taxonomy (GTDB): domain Bacteria; phylum Actinomycetota; class Coriobacteriia; order Coriobacteriales; family Coriobacteriaceae; genus Collinsella. The sequence continues at coordinate 10,036 of CABURU010000006.1, read as the reverse complement.
ATTCCACACAAAGGATGGGAAAGTTTTCGCAGGCACAGGGGCTAATTTGTGCTAATAAGACCCAAAAGTGGTGACTTAAGGGAATCTTTTATGCGACGTTTTCGACCAGCTCGGCAACGATGGCGTCAAACGCGGCAACCGGATCGTCGGCGCCGGTAATGGGGCGGCCAACCACGATATGGCTCGCGCCGCGCTCGATAGCCTGGGAAGGCGTGGCAACGCGGGACTGATCGCCCAGCGCAGCACCAACCGGACGCACGCCCGGGGTCACAATCAGCGCATCGGGACCCAGCAGCTCACGCATGTCATGAGCCTCCATCGGCGAGCACACGATTCCGTCGATACCGTTGGCCTGGGCGAGTTTTGCCAGACGGGCGGCCTCCTCGGCAACGGGCGACTCGACGCCGATCTCGCTCAGCGCATCCTGGTTCATGCTCGTAAGCACGGTGATGGCGACGAGCTTGGCTCGATCCTCGCGTGCCTCCTCGGCACCCTCACGGCAGGCGGCGAGCATAGCACCCGAACCCAAGCCGTGAACCGAAAGCAAGTCGGCACCGGCAAGCGAGGCCGAACGAGCGGCACCGCGCACCTGATGCGGAATGTCATGGAACTTAAGGTCGAGGAAGACCTTGAAGCCCAGGTCCTTAAAGGTCTTGACGATCTCTGGTCCCTCGGCGTAATAGAGCGTCATGCCCACTTTAAGCCAGGCGGCATGGCCAGAAAGCTCATGGGCGAGCTCGAGCGCACGCTCACGGTCGCAGTCGAGGGCGACGATAACTCGGTCGCGGGCATCGGTCTCTAGCATTCGAAAGCACCTACCAGCTCGTTGATGTCCTTCACGCCCTGGGACTCGGCCCAGGCCTCGAGCTCGCGCGCAATCTTGAGCGAAGCGCACGGATCGACGAAGTTGGCCATACCGACCGATACGCAGGTAGCGCCAGCCAGGATAAACTCGGCCGCATCCTCACCGGTCATGACGCCGCCGACGCCGTTGATGGGGATATCGACGGCCTGGGCAACCTCCCAGACCATACGCACGGCAATGTGATGGCACAGCGGGCCCGAAAGACCACCCTTGGGCTTGGCCACACGCGACCTGCGGGTGTGAACGTCGATGGCCATGCCCTGAATGGAGTTGATGACCGAAAGGCCATCGGCTCCCGCGGCCTCGAGAGCCTTGGCAATCTCGGCGACGTTAACCGGAGCCATCTTTACGAACAGCGGCTTATCGGTCACCTTGCGGCAGGCAGCCATGACGGAAGAGGCGCCCTCGGGCGTGGAGCCCATAGCGGCACCGCCGGCGGCAATGTTGGGGCAGCTCACGTTGATCTCATAGCCGGCAGCCCAGGGGCACAGCTCGACATACATCTCGAGCGCACGGACAAACTCGTCCACGGAATGACCGGCAACCTGACAGATGACCTGGCAACCGTCCTTGGAGAGCTGCTCGAGCCACGGACCGGACTCGCGGGCGAAAGCGGCCACACCGGGGTTCTGCAGGCCCACGGAATTGATCATGCCGCCGGGGATCTCGGCCATGCGGGGTGCGGGATTGCCGGGCCAGGGCTCGGCAGCGCAACCCTTGGTGGTGATGGCACCCAGCTGGGAGACATCGAAGAAGTTCTGGAACTGCCAACCGTAGCCAAAGGTACCGGCTGCGGTGTTGATGGGGTTCTGCATCTTGACGCCGCCGAAATCGACGGCCATGTTCACGGTACCCACTAGAAGACCACCACCTTGGAAGCATCAAACACGGGGCCGCACATGCAGGCGCCCTTCATACCGTCGACCGTCTCGACATTGCAGGTGTTGCAGGCACCAAAGCCGCAGCTCATCATGCGCTCGAGCGACACCTCGCAGTACGCGCCGGCCTCGGCGGCAGCGGCGGCGACCTTCTTCATCATGACGGCGGGACCACAGCTGGCGACGTAGTCGTAACCGCCCTCGCCGAGCAGCTCGGCGGCAGGATCGGTGCAGAAGCCGTGCGTGCCCAACGAGCCGTCGTCGGTGCACACGTTGACCGTGGCTCCCAGCGCGCGGAACTCATCGACGCCCACAGCCTTGGACGCGGTGCAAAAGCCCAGGCATACGTCAACGTCCACACCCTGCTTGGCAAGCATGCCAGCCAGGCAGAGCACGGGCGGAACGCCAATGCCGCCGGCGACGAGCAGTGCTTTCCTGGCACCCTCGGGCACGAACCAGCCGCGGCCGCCAGGGCCCAGCAGGTTGGAGGTGGAGCCAGGGACCATCTGCGACAGACGACGGGTATCATCGCCCACGACGGCGTACCACAGCTCGACGGTGCCGGCCTCGGCGTCGGCACGATAGAAGCTCAGGGGCACGCGAAGCAGCGAGGAAGCATCGCCCGGCACGGCGATATTCACGAACTGACCGGGCTTGAGCGCACTTGCAAGCTTGGGGGCCGAGATAACGAGCGAGAAGATGCCGTCGGCGATCTCCTGGTTCGAGACGACCTCGAAGTCGTGCATGCGTGCAGTGGAAGGTGTGGGCATAGACGCTCCAATCCCCCATGCGGTTGCATGGTTCAGGCGAACAGAAAGCGCGGCACCGCAAGGGCGCCGCGCACAAAAGCGATAAGGCTATGCTAGCAGATGCAGCCGTCGGCAAGCGTCTGCTTACCGCCGACGAACACATCGGTGGCACGACCGGTGAGCGTACGGCCGGCAAAACCGGAGTTCTCGGCGCGCGACTCGTAGCCGTCCTCGCCGACCGTCCAGGTTGCAGCGGGGTCGAAGACGGTCAGGTCGGCAACGGAGCCCGCCTTGACCTGAACCTGGTCCAGACCCAGGATCTCACGCGGCTTGATGGCCATGAGCTCGACCATGCGGCCCACGCTCATCTTGCCCGTGTTGACCAGCTCGGTGAGTACGAGCGACAGCGAGGTCTCGAGGCCGATCATACCAAAGGGCGCAAGCTCGAACTCGCGGGCCTTCTCCCACGGGGTGTGGGGAGCATGATCGGTGACGATGACGTCGACGGTGCCGTCGATGACACCCTGACGGATGGCCTCGGCGTCCTCGTCGGTGCGCAGCGGCGGATTGACCTTGAGTGAGGTGTTGTAGGTCTCGTCCAGGTCGTTCTCGGTCAGGAACATGTGGTGCGGGGTTGCCTCGCAGGTAACCTGAACGCCAGCGGCCTTGCCGGCACGCACGATCTCCAGGCCATGGGCGGTAGAGATGTGCTGGATGTGCAGCTTGGCACCGGTCAGCTTGGCGATCTCGATGTCGCGAGCGATCTGGAGCTCCTCGCCGGCAGCCGGCCAGCCCTCAAGAGCCAGACGGGTCGAGACCTTGCCCTCGTTGATCTGGCCGTGGCCGACCAGGTCCTCGTCCTGGCAGTGGCTCATAAAGACCTTGCCGAACATCTTGCCGTAGTCCATGCAGCGACGGAGCATGCCTGCACCCTGCACGCCGCGACCGTCGTCGGTGAAGGCAACGGCGCCGTGGGCGACCATATCGCCCATTTCGGACATGGCCTCGCCCTTAAGACCGCGGGTCATGGCGCCCGACGGATAGACGCGGCAGTGACCGACCTCGGCAGCGCGGGACTTGACGAACTCAACGACGGTACCGTTATCGGTAACGGGATCGGTGTTGGGCATAGCGCACACGCCGGTGAAGCCGCCCTTGGCAGCTGCGCGGGTGCCGCTCTCGATGTCCTCTTTGACCTCGTAGCCGGGCTCGCGCAGGTGGACGTGCATGTCCACCAGGCCAGGGACGAGGTACTTACCGGAAAGGTCGCGGACCACGGCTCCCTCGGCGGCGAGGTTCTCGCCGACCTCGGCGATCTTGTCGCCGTCAATCAGGACGTCAACGACACCGTCAAGCTCGACGGACGGGTCGACGACGTGGGCATTCTTAAGAAGCAAGGCCATTATCGGCACCTCCAAGCAGCAGATACAGGATAGCCATACGCACGCAGATACCGGCGTAGACCTGCTCCAGGATGACGGAGCGTTGCGGGTGGTCGGCCATATAGGAGTCGAACTCGACGCCGCGGTTGATGGGGCCCGGGTGGCAAATGATCGCGTCGGGCTTCATGAGCTTCTCACGGTCCTTGGTCAGGCCGAAGAGCTTATGGTACTCGCGAATGGTCGGGAACGGGGCACCCTCGAGGCGCTCCTGCTGTACGCGCAGCATGTAGACGACGTCCAGCTCGGGCAGGACGGAATCGAGGTCGCTCGTCACGTGGTCGCAGCCCAGAACCTCGGGCGCCGGCGGCAGCAGCGTGCCGGGGGCAACGGCGTAGGTCTCACAGCCCATGATCTTCAGCGCGGGAATCAGCGAGCCGCAAACGCGGGAGTGGGCGATGTCGCCGACAACGGCGACCTTCAGACCGTGGAAGTCACCCTTGTGCTCCCAGATGGTGTACAGGTCGAGCAGAGCCTGCGTAGGGTGGTTGTGCTTACCGTCACCGGCGCAGATAACACTCGCGGGCGAATTCTGCGTGACGATGTAGGGAGCACCGGCATGCTTGTCGCGCACGACGATGCAGTCGATCTTGTAGGCGTTGAGGGTCTCGACGGTATCGACGAGGCTCTCGCCCTTGACCGTGGAGGTCGAGGAGCCACCGAAGTTGAGGCTGTCGGCGGAAAGACGCTTCTCGGCGAGCTCGAAGGAGCTGCGGGTACGCGTCGAGGGCTCGTTGAACATGTTGACGATGGTCTTGCCCTTGAGCGTGGGGACCTTCTTGATGGCACGCTCGTTGACCTCGGAGAACGCCTTGGCGGTCTCGAGGATGAGCTTGATGTCCTCTTCGGAGTACTCGGTAATGTCGATCAGGTGCTTATGATTGAACGCCACGGTACTACTCACCTCCCAGCGGCGCGGAGCCCACGTGGGAACCCGGCGCGACGTCGTTGATCTCGACAGCGGTACGGCCGTCGACTTCCTTCATATATAGGTGCACGTTCTCCTCGTGCGACGAGGGAACGTTCTTGCCGACAAAGTCCGGCGAGATAGGGAGCTCGCGGTGACCGCGGTCAACGAGAACTGCCAGCTCGACTCGGCTCGGACGGCCCAGGTCCATAACGGCGTCCAGAGCGGCGCGGATGGTACGACCCGTGTACAGGATGTCGTCCACCAGCACGACGCGCTTGCCGTCGACGCTGAAGGGAATGTTGGTAGCGTGGATCGCGGGAGCGAAATTGGTCGCATAGTCATCGCGATAGAAGCTGATGTCAAGACTGCCGAGCGGAACGTCGACACCCTCGATCTCCTTGATCGCCTCGGCGAGCTTCTTTGCCAGAAGGTCGCCGCGCGTGACGATGCCGACCAGAGCGAGGTCTTCACAGCCCTCGTTGCGCTCGAGGATCTCGTGCGCGATGCGGGTCATCGCTCGGTTGACGGCGGTCTCGTCCATGATGACCGCCTTGGGGGAAGTCGTGCCCATCGATCTCCTTCCTCACATGTCTTGACTGCTGACACAGTCAAAAAAATAGATGCCCGACCGCTCAAAGCGGACCAGACACCCACAGGAAGTACTGCTCATTGACAGCTATGTAATTCCATGTGGGTATCTCGTACCCCTTTAATGGTCAAGGCATAGTGTAGCCAACCTCGGGCTCAAATGCGAGCACAAATACTAGTCAATCCGTAAACGGAGCCAATAGCTCCATAAACCTATATATATTTGTGGGACGCGCTTGAAAACCTTGTTGCGAGCTGGCATAATCCCCTCTGCCGCACGCAAATCGGATCTACGTCCAGGGCCGTAGCGTGGGCACTATCGCCAAAAGAGGAATATCTCTGTGTAGATTGCGCACAGAGACATGCTTCTGTGCTATAGTTCAGGCTTGTTTGTTAACGCGACATGTTCGTTTGTCGCCCAAGGAGGGTCAGTTATGTCCAAAGTTTGCGAAGTTTGCGGTAAGCACCCCGTTGCCGGTCGCTCTATCAGCCACTCTCACCGCGTCACCAACCGTAAGTTCCGCCCCAACATCCAGCGCGTCTACGTCGTCGTCGATGGTCACCGTCGCAAGATGAACGTTTGCTCCACCTGCCTCAAGTCCGGCAAGGTTGCGCGCTCCTAAATAAGGTCTTACCAACAAGTACCTCGGACTCTCCGGGTCAAAGACCTCGCGTTCACATAGAACTTACCAAAGGCGTCCTCCATGTGGAGGGCGCCTTTTTGCACTCATTGGGGACAGACTTACATGAGTGCTTTCGAGCATTTGGGACAGACATGACGCGTGCCGGCAGCGGTTCGCCCCACCCTGCCTCACGCTGCCTCGTTCCAGCCTGTGGTGGCCTTGGTCACACTTGTGGCGCCGATACCGGTGATACGGGCAATTTGCTTGACCGTGAGATGCGCCCGCCTGAGCCTCAGCAAACAGGCATCGCGCTCGGGTCGCGGCAGGGCCTTGAGCAGCGCAGGATCTATGCTCGGCAGGACTTCGCGCGCAACGGAAATGGCATCCTCATCAGGGATCCGCCGGCGTGGAAGAACCTCCACTGTCCAGATGCGCCCGGCAACTTCCTTGAGATGATCGCAATAGCAACGGGAGCCTCCGACAATATCGAGCATAGGAGCCGCATCACAAATGTCAAAGGGATCGTAACCCAGCTGATATGCTTTGTAACTTGACCAGCGGTATGCCTCGAGCGAGTCGAGCGCACCCTTCACGGGATTGAGATGGATATAATCGAGCAGCTGCACCGCCTGCGTGTCCGACTCAACCGCGACCCGCGAATAGCGATTGTCAAACAGATGCCCCGTTCTTCCCGTTTTCCTATTGAAATACTTAGCATATGCCGTCAGTGCACACTGCATTGCCTTTGAAAGGTTGTCATATGGGTCATCAACCATCAAATGGAAGTGATTGTCCATAAGGCACCAAGCCAACACCGCCACTTCATGGCGTGAAAACCTGTCCGAGATGTCCGATAAGAAACGATAGCGGTCGGAGTCATCTTCAAAAATAATCTGCTTGGAGTTACCACGGTCAAAAACGTGGTAGTAGCCGGTGAGCGAAACGGCGCGGGCACATCGAGGCATTTTCTCTCCTTTCAAAACTGAACAGGCAACACCTAAAAGGAGAGAAGGAACGCGAAATGCTGAGCCTGCGACTTATTTATATCCAATAAGCGGCAATAACAGGTCCAAAACGGCAAAATGGCAAATCGATGTCTGTCCCAAATGAGTAAATGCACTCATGTGAGTCTGTCCCCAATGAGTGGGGCGATGCAGTAGGTGACTAGTTTTAGTTGAAACGATTCATTTAGTTGAAGCGTTTTAGTGTGCCTTTTACGGGAATCTTACCGTTCGCCGAATAATTTCTTGCTATCATGCAAGGCGTAGGGTAAATCTCCGATCGCAAGGAGACACAAATGGTGAAAAAGTCACCGGAAAACACTACTCCCGCAATTGTGGACAACGTAGAGGCGCTTGAGGCTAAGCTCGCTCAGATGCGAGAGGCCCAGGCGCTTTTTGCTACGTACACGCAGGAGCAGGTCGACAAGATCTTCTACGAGGCCGCCATGGCCGCCAACAAGGCTCGTATCCCGTTGGCGAAGATGGCCATCGAGGAGACCGGCCGCGGCGTTCTTGAGGACAAGGTCATCAAGAACCACTACGCCGCAGAGTACATCTACAACGCTTACAAGAACACCAAGACCTGTGGTGTCCTGGAGCGCGACGAGGCTTACGGCATCACCAAGATCGCCGAGCCCATCGGCATCGTGGGCGCCGTCATCCCGACGACCAACCCCACCTCCACCGCGATCTTCAAGACGCTGATCAGCCTGAAGACCCGCAACGGCATCATCATCTCCCCGCACCCGGCAGCCGCCAAGTGCACCATCGCCGCCGCCAAGCTCGTGCTTGACGCCGCCGTCAAGGCAGGCGCTCCCGAGGGCATCATCGGCTGGGTCGATGTCCCCTCCATCGAGCTGACCAACATGGTCATGCGCGACGTCGACATCATCCTCGCCACCGGTGGCCCGGGCATGGTCAAGGCCGCCTACTCCTCGGGCAAGCCCGCCCTGGGCGTTGGCGCCGGTAACACCCCGGTCATCATCGACGACACCGCCGACGTGCTGCTCGCCGTCAACTCCATCATCCACTCCAAGACCTTCGACAACGGCATGATCTGCGCTTCCGAGCAGTCCGTGACCGTCATCGACACCATCTACGACAAGGTCAAGGCCGAGTTCCAGAAGCGCGGCTGCTACTTCGTCAAGCAGGGTGCCGAGATGGAGGCCCTGCGTGCCGCCATGTTCAAGAACGGCGCTCTCGACCACCGCATCCCCGGCATGGCTGCCGCCAAGATCGCCGAGCTCGCCGGCATCGAGGTTCCCGCCAAGACCAAGATTCTGATCGCTGAGGTCACCTCCACCGACCCCGCCAAGGAGGAGTTCTCCCACGAGAAGCTCTCCCCGGTCCTGGCCATGTACCACGCCAAGGACTTCCAGGAGGCCGTCGACAAGGCCGAGCACCTGGTGCTCGCCGGTGGCCCGGGCCACACCGCCTCTCTGTACGTGCACCCCGCCCAGGCCGAGAAGATCAGCCTGTTCGAGCACGTCATGAAGGCCTGCCGTATCGTCATCAACACCCCGTCTTCGCACGGCGGCATCGGTGACCTGTACAACTTTGGCATGAAGCCGTCTCTGACCCTGGGCTGCGGCTCCTGGGGCGGCAACTCCGTCTCCGAGAACGTTGGGGTGAAGCACTTGATCAACGTTAAGACTGTGGCCGAGCGCCGTGAGAACATGCTGTGGTTCCGCGCTCCCGAGAAGGTCTACTTCAAGAAGGGTTCCACGCCCGTCGCCCTCGACGAGCTCGGTACCGTCATGGGCAAGAAGCGCGCTTTCATCGTCACCGACCAGTTCCTCTTCAAGAATGGCAACACCCGCGCCATCGAGGCCAAGCTCGACGAGATGGGCATCGCCCACGACTGCTTCTACGACGTCGAGCCCGATCCGTCGCTGCAGTGCGCACGTCGCGGCGCCAAGCAGATGGCTCTCTTTGAGCCGGACGTCATCATCGCCGTCGGCGGTGGCTCCGCTATGGACGCCGGCAAGATCATGTGGATGATGTACGAGCACCCCGAGTGCAAGTTTGAGGACATGGCCATGGACTTCATGGACATCCGCAAGCGTATCTTCACCTTCCCCGAGATGGGCAAGAAGGCCTACTTCGTTGCCGTCCCGACCTCTTCGGGTACCGGCTCCGAGTGCACGCCGTTCGCCATCATCACCGACAAGGAGACCGGCATCAAGTGGCCGCTCGCCGACTACGCGCTGCTCCCCAACATGGCTATCGTCGACGCCGACAACTGCATGACCGCCCCGCGCGGCCTGACCGCTGCCTCCGGCATCGACGTCATGACCCACGCCATCGAGTCCTACGTCTCCATCATGGCTTCCGACTACACCAAGGGCCTCTCCGAGCGCGCTGCTAAGCTCGTCTTCGAGAACCTGCCCTCCAGCTTCACGAACGGCGCCAAGGACCCGCATGCCCGCGAGGAGATGCACAACGCCTCCTGCATGGCCGGTATGGCCTTCGCCAACGCCTTCCTGGGCCTCAACCACTCTATGGCCCACAAGCTCGGCGCTTTCCATCACCTGCCCCACGGTCTCGCCAACGCCGTCATCCTGACCCGCGTTATGCGCTACAACGCCGCCGAGGCTCCCGTCAAGATGGGCACGTTCTCCCAGTATCCTTACCCCAACGCGCTGCACAACTACGCCGAGATGGCCAAGTACTGCGGCATCGAGGGCAAGGATGACAAGGAGGTCTTCGAGAACTTCATCACGAAGCTCGAGGAGCTCAAGGACTTCATCGGCGTCAAGAAGACCATCGCCGACTACGGTGTTGACGAGCAGTACTTCCTCGACACCCTCGACGAGATGACCGAGCAGGCATTCAACGACCAGTGCACCGGCGCTAACCCGCGCTACCCGCTCATGAGCGAGATCAAGGAGCTCTACCTGGACGCCTACTACGGCCGCGAGCCCCAGGACTACGCCGTCTGCTAGTTTTAGCACGGTTATTTGCGGCGGGGGTGCACGGGTGT
>CABURU010000005.1 GCA_902494085.1 uncultured Collinsella sp. | reverse complement strand
CAGGTTTTTGTATCTTTCGACGTTGCTCATTATACGAGCAATCTGCTCGCGTTTTCCCAGATTGCACAAAATGCGCCGCGAATGGGCGCATCTCCATACCCCTCTACAAAAACCTGTACCTTTTTGCACAACAAAAAAGCCGCTCTAACCAGCGGCTTTTCTTCTATAGACAACAAAAAAGGCGACCGCCCTAATGGACGATCGCCTTTGTTAATTCTTGTATTGTTTGTGCTAGGCGCGAGTCTTGATCTCCTCGAGCACCTTGGCCACAAACTCGTCAACGCTCATCTGAACGGTCTCGTTGGAGCGATCGCGGACGGAGATGTTGCCGGCCTCGACCTCCTTCTCGCCCAGGATGAGCATGTAGGGCACGCGGTCGATGCTGCGAGCCTCGCGGATCTTGTAGCCGATCTTCTCGTCGCGATCGTCGCAGACCACGCGAATGCCGGCCTCCTCCAGCTTGGCGCACACCTCGTGGGCGTAGTCGCGGCTCTTCTCGGAAACCGGAAGCGCCTTGACCTGCACGGGAGCCAGCCAGGTGGGGAACTTGCCCGCAAAGTGCTCAATCAGAATGCCGATGAAGCGCTCGATGGAGCCAAAGCACACGCGATGCAGCATGATGGGACGCTTCTTGGTGCCGTCGGCGTCCACGTACTCCAGGTCAAAGTTGAGCGGCATCTGGAAGTCGAGCTGGACGGTACCGCACTGCCAGGTACGGCCGAGCGAGTCCTCCAGGTGGAAGTCGATCTTGGGGCCGTAGAAGGCGCCGTCGCCCTCGTTGACCTCGTAGTCCATGTGCAACTGCTCCAGAGCGGTGCGCAGGCCCTCCTCGGCGCGAGCCCAGTCCTCGTCCGAACCCATGGAATCCTCGGGGCGGGTGGAAAGCTCAACGTGGTACTTAAAGCCAAACTTCTGGTACACGGAGTCGATGAGGTTGACCACGCCCACGATCTCGTCGGTCAGCTGGTCGGGACGCACAAACAGGTGAGCGTCGTCCTGGTTAAAGCAGCGCACGCGGAACAGGCCGTGCAGGGCGCCGCGCAGCTCGTGACGGTGCACCAGGCCAATCTCGCCGGCGCGGATGGGCAGCTCGCGGTAGGAGTGCGGCTTGGAGGCGTACACCAGCACGCCGCCCGGGCAGTTCATGGGCTTAATGCAGTACTCTTCGTCGTCGATGACGGTGGAGTACATGTTGTCCTTGTAGTGGTCCCAGTGGCCCGAGGTCTTCCACAGCTGCTTGTTCATGATGAGCGGCGTGGAGATCTCCACGTAGCCGGCCTTGTGGTGGATCTCGCGCCAGTAGTCCAGCAGCGTGTTCTTAAGGATCATGCCGTTGGGCAGGAAGAACGGGAAGCCGGGGGCCTCGTCGCGCATCATAAAGAGGTCCATCTCGCGGCCGATCTTGCGGTGGTCGCGCTTCTTGGCCTCCTCCAGCATGTGCATGTGCTCGTCGAGCTCTTCCTTGGTGGCAAAGGCGACGCCGTTGATGCGGGTGAGCATCTTGTTGTCCTTGTCGCCCTTCCAGTAAGCGCCCGAGACGCCGGTGAGCTTAAAGGCCTTCAGGGCCTTGGTGTAGCAGATGTGGGGGCCGACACACATGTCGATGTAGTCGCCCTGCTGGTAGAAGGTGATGCGGGCGTCGTCGTCCAGGTCGCCGATGTGCTCGACCTTGTACTTCTCGCCGCGCTCCTCCATAAGAGCGATGGCCTCGGCGCGGGGCTTCTCGTACACGGAGAACTTGAGGTTCTCCTTGACGATCTTCTTCATCTCGGCCTCGATCGCGGGGAAGTCGTCCTCGCTGATCTTAACGCCCTCGGGCAGGTCGACGTCGTAGTAAAAGCCGTTGTCGGTCGCGGGGCCGTAGGCAAAGTCGGCCTCGGGATAGAGGCGCTTGATGGCCTGCGCCATGATGTGCGCGGCGGAGTGGCGGATGACGTGCGTGACCTCGTCCTGCGGGAGCTCGGCCACCGAACCGTCATTGTAGAGTGCCTTCATGGGTATGTTTTCTCCTCTCGGATGCCTGATGCAAGTGCGTGCGATGCGCTCGGCGTTTTTGACTTGCATCATTATAGGCAGGTTGCCTTGGTATACAAGCGCCCGCCGCACCTTAATGGCACGGCGGGCGATTTTCTACGCATGCTTCATCGTGTGGGCGGGGTCTGGGGCGCGCGTGGCTTGCGGCGTGCCCGGGACTTGCGGCCGGCCCGGCGATGGATGCGTTACTGGATGCGAGTTCGGCAGTAGGGGCAGACCTTCCAGTGCGCATCGAGCGGGCGATGGCAGCTGGGACATACGTTGCGAACCTGGGTATCGCACACCGGGCAGACGACGAAGTCCTTCTCGATGGGCGCGCCGCACTGCGGGCAGGTGCCGTACTGGGCAAGCTGGCGCTCGCGCAGGGCCATGTCCAGCTCCTGCTCCTCGCGGTCGGCCGCGTAGGAGTGCGGGCGCAGGACCAGGTAGGCAATGAGGCCTACAAACGGGATGAGGGCGATGATGCCCCATGCCACGTAGGCGCTGGCGCCGCGGCGGCGAGCGTCGATAAACACATAGACAACCGACAGAACATACAGGGCAATGATAAAGCCAACAAAGGCATAGACGACGCCCATAAGCTGCGGCGACATGAGCTCGGAGATGTACTTGGACATTGCGGGTACCTTTCGGAATATTAACAGTTCGGTCAAGTTTACCACGGGGTTTGTTTATATGGGACTACGGCTAGAGGCGGGGCTGGCGTGGACACAAACATCTCAATCTGTAACAGTTAGGAGCGGAATCCGGGTCTAGATGTTACAGATTTAGACTGAGGAATCCCTCCCCGACTTCCATCTCGATCTGTAACATCTTGGGCCCCAAAACCCCTCTTACTGTTACAGATCGAGACGAACGATTGCCGTAGTTGTCGGCAGACGAGGTTGTCGTCGTTGCCGGGTCTCCCCTCGTCTGCCGTTGGCGGGTGTTGCGGGGCTGTTCGCCGCATTGCCGTCGCGCAGGCGGTGCGCACACCGTAGGATAGTCCTATTGACAGCCTGTCAACTCGTCTGGGAGGCACTGTGACGGAAACGTTTGATATCGCGATTGTGGGCGCGGGCATCACGGGATGCGCCATCGCGCGGCAACTCGCGCGGTTTGACCTGTCCATTTGCGTGGTCGAAGCGGCGAACGACATCGCGCTGGGCGCGTCGAAGGCCAACGGAGGCCTGGTACACGCCGGCTACGATCCGGTGCCGGGCACGGTAAAGGCGCAGGTCAACGCCCGTGGCTGCGAGTTGTATGACACCTGGGCCCAGGAGCTAGGATTTTTGTTTTGCCGAACAGGATCCATGGTGCTGGGCTTTAACGACGAAGACCGCGCGCATCTGGAGCAGCTGCGGAGCAATGGCCTTACCAACGGTGTGCCCGAGCTGTCGATCGTCGGACCCGACCACATCCACGAGTTAGAGCCGCGTGCGAGTGCCCAGGCGGCTTGCGCGCTGTGGTGCCCCTCGACCGGCTATGTTGATCCGTTTGAGGTCGCCATCGCCGCGCTGGAGAACGCCGTGGCCAACGGGGTGACGTTTATGCGGTCAGCTCCGGTGGAAGCGATTGAAGTCGCGGGGTCGGGCGACGACGCGCGCTTTACGCTGGCGACCCCCGTTGGCAACGTGCGCTGCCGCTACTTGATCAACGCCGCGGGCAACGGCGCCGCCGACATCTCGCATATGGCGGGCGCCGAAGAGTTTCAGATGGTCTGGCGTCAGGGCAACACCGTGGTGCTGGACAAGGAGCCGCGTGCGCTCATGCCGCTCTACCCCGTTCCCACGCCGGTGTCCAAGGGCGTTATCGTCACGGGCACCGTACACGGCAACACCGTGATCACCGCGACGGCCGCTGTGCGCGAGCCGGGCGACACGCAGACCTATGCGAGCGATGTGAACGTGCTGCTGGCCGGCGCGCGCAAGCTGGTGCCCGATCTGGATACGCGCCGCGTGGTGCGCGCATTCGCCGGCGGGCGTCCGGTCATTCAGGGAACGAACGACTTCTTTATTGGACAGTCGGCCGTGGTGCCGGGGCTTTTCCAGGCAGCGGGCATTCAGTCGCCGGGTGTGGCGAGCGCGCCGGCCATTGCCGAGCGAATGGAGCTTGTGATGCGTGAGGCGGGCGTGGGGCTGCACGAGTGGGCGGACTGGAACCCAATTCGCCGCGCGCCGGACGACTTTGACCGCGCACCGCTGGCGCGCAAGGAGGAGCTCATTGAGTCCGATCCCGCGTGGGGGCAGATCGTCTGCCGCTGCGAGACGGTGCCCGAGGCCGAAATCGTGGCCGCGATCCGACGCCGCCCAGGCGCGGTTTCGGTCGAGGGCGTCAAGCGCCGCTGCCGAGCCGGCATGGGTCGGTGCCAGAGCCGTGTGGTGGCGATCCTGGCGCGGGAGCTGGGCTGCGACCCCAGCGAGGTGTTGTTGGAGGATGCAGGTTCTTGGCTGGTTGAGGGACCGCTGAAGGGGGTGCGCTAGCATGGCGACATTTGATTCGCGCGCCGGACGCGCGAAAGCAGGAGCTACCGAGGCGGTGCAGACGCAGGTCTTCGACGTGGTCGTTATCGGCGGCGGACCTGCCGGCATGGCGGCCGCGCTGGCCGCTCATAAGGCCGGAGCGCGCGTGGCCATCGTGGAGCGCGAGCAGCACCTGGGCGGCATCCTCCGCCAGTGCATCCACCCCGGCTTTGGCCTGTCGCACTTTAAACAGGAGCTCACCGGTCCCGAGTACGCGCAGCGCTTTATCGACCAGGTGCACGCAGCCGACATTACGCTGTTCCTGAACAGCATGGTGATTGGGATTGATTCAGGCGAGTCTGCGGTTGACACCGCGGTCCACACCGTCACGCTCATGAGCCCTGCCGGTATGCTGCAGCTTACCGGGCGCGCGATCGTCCTTGCCATGGGTTGCCGTGAGCGCACCCGCAGCGAGATCAAGATCCCCGGCAGCCGACCCGCCGGCGTGTTTACGGCGGGCCTGGCGCAGCGATACATCAATATCGAGAACCTCAAACCCGGCTCGCGCGCCGTCATTTTGGGCTCGGGCGATATCGGGCTGATCATGGCACGTCGCTGCACGCTCGAGGGGATTTCCGTCGAGGGCGTGTACGAGCTCATGCCGTACGCCAACGGTCTGCGTCGCAACGTCAAGAACTGCCTGGACGACTTTGGCATTCCGCTGCACCTGTCCACCACCGTCACACGCGTGATCGGACACGACCGCGTGGAGGCCGTCGAAGTAAGCCAGGTCGACGAGCACCTGGAGCCCATTGCCGGGACGGAGCGCGTTGTTCCGTGCGACACGTTGCTGCTTTCGGTGGGATTGATTCCCGAGAATGAGTTGTCGGTTGCCGCAGGCGTGGAGCTTGACCCGCGTACGCGCGGTGCCGTAGTGGACCAGAGTCTGCAGACGAGCGTGCCGGGCATCTTTGCCTGCGGTAACGTGTTGCACGTGCACGACCTGGCCGACAACGTGACGCGTGAGTCCGAGAGGGCTGGCGCAGCTGCAGCAGCATGCGCGTTGGGTGGCGGAGCCGAGGCGGACGCAGTCACGGACACGAGCTGCGAGCTCACGGTCTCCCCTGCTGGCATCGCGGGATACGCGCTGCCGGGACGCATTACGGCCGCGGCATTCACCAAGCTCAACTTCCGCGTGCGCCGACCGGTCGATGCCGCCTGCGTGAGGATTTTGGCCGACGGCGAGGAACTGCTTGCCGGTAAGGTCCGCGCGTTTAAGCCGAGCGTCATGGAAAGCTTCCCGCTGCCGGCAAAGGTCATCAAACAAGCAATCGACCTGGGTGCCAGCGAGATTGTCCTATCCGTCGATCCCATCGAGGAGGCATAGACTATGAGCGATAACGCGATCGAAACGCTGCAGTTCAACTGTACGACCTGCCCATCCGAGTGCCTTCTGACCGTAGAGGTGGAGCGTGACGCCAATGGCGCCGCGGTGGAAGTGCGCTCCGTAACCGGCAACAACTGCTCGAGTGGCGATAAATTCGCACATCAGGAGCTCACCTGCCCTATGCGCGTGCTAACCACTACCGTGGCCGTATCCGGCGGTGACGAGGCGCTGCTGCCCGTGTGCACGGCCAATGCCATCCCGCTCGAACTCCATGCCAAAGCCATGGACCTCATCCGCGGCCTGGTAATCGAAGCCCCCATCCGAATGAGCGATGTAGTCCTCCCCAACCTCCTAGACACCGGTACCGACCTTATCGCCAGCATGGACATCGACCCTGTCTAGGTAGCTCATTTGGGACGGGGCTCTTTTAGCTACCCCGCCATCCATCCCGCCCCTCCTCAATTGCGGTGAAATAGTTCCTGATTTCCGCCAAAACCCCGGCATCAAGGGACTGTTCCACCGCAACTTGCCTTGGGATCGGTATTTAGCTTGTGCCTACTTTAGTGCCAATTCAAAACTATGCCGGATTACGGGGCTGATTCGGAGACCCCCATCCATACCGGCAATTTTCGATTTTTGATAAGCCCTCTACCTGCGGTTTTAATTTCTCGATTTTTCCCATGGTCAAGTAATACAGTTCCAGCCCCGTAATCCGCCATACTTTTGAAACCAGCCCATTTGGGACAGACCTCTTATGACTACTTTTGCCCGAACGTTCGCTAGGCTGGTCATGCCAAGGAGTGTCCCGAAGTGCCGGCAGAAAAGGAACGTCCCTAGCTGCCGGGCATGGGATACCATGGTGGCACCCTAGCGAAAGGATGTTTCATGGCACATGTCGATGACCAGCGTGTGGCGCGCGTGCTCGATGCGCTTGAGGCTCAGCACCCCGGCGCGCAGCTGCTTGTGAATGACCCGTGGTCGATTTACTATCTGACCGGTTTTTATGCCGATATGTTCGAGCGTTTTTGCGGCGTGCTGCTCGCACGCGATAGCGAGCCTGTGATCTTGGTCAACGCGCTGCATCAGCTGCCCGAGTACGACAATGCCCGCGTGGCCTACCACAACGATACTGACGTCGTGGCCGACGCCATCGCGAGTGAGATCGATCCGACCAAACCGCTCGGCATCGACACCGTCATGCGTTCCGGGTTTTTGATGCCACTCATGGAGCGTCACGCCGCGAGCGAGTTCTTCCTGGGCGACTTTGCCGTCACCGCCGCACGCACCCACAAGGATGCCGCCGAGCAGGAGCTCATGCGCGCGTCCTCGGCCGCCAACGACGCCGTGATGGCCGACGCGATCAAGCTCGTGCACAAAGGTGTGACGGAGCGCGAGATTGCCGATCAGATGCTCGGTCTGTATCGCAAACACGGCTGCGAGGGCTTTAGCTTTCCGCCCATCGTGAGCTTTGGCGCCAACGCCGGCGACCCGCATCACGAACCCGACGATACCGTGCTCAAGCGCGGCGACGTGGTGCTGTTCGACATTGGCGGGCGGCATCGCAACTACTGCTCGGACATGACGCGCACGTTCTTTTGGGGCGAGCCAGACGAGGAGACGGCGCGCATATACGACATCGTGCGCCGCGCCAACGAGGCTGCCAAGGCGCTCATCGCACCGGGCGTGCGCATGTGCGACCTGGACCGCGCCGCGCGCGACGTGATTGAGGACGCTGGCTACGGCAAATACTTTACGCACCGCCTAGGACACTCGATCGGTCTTCAGGACCACGAGCCGGGCGACGTCTCGCTCGTCAACGAGCAGGTCGTAGAGCCGGGCATGACATTCTCCATCGAGCCGGGCATCTACCTCCCCGGCCACACCGGCGTCCGCATCGAGGACCTTGCCCTGGTCACCGAGTCCGGCGTCGAGATTCTCAACGGCTACCCCCACGACCCAGTCCGCCTCGACTAGCCCTTACCCAATAGCCCCTCAATTAGTTGCGGTAGAATAGTTCCCAGATTGGCCCACAGAGGCATAATCCAGGAACTATTTCACCGCAACTGCCATGGGGCCAAGTCGACCAATTTGAAAGTCTAGAGCTGCGCCACGAAAACGGCCTATCTACTACGTTTAACCCGCATGGGTCGACCATGCGGGTCTTTTTTGAAAATTGGCAAGCCTTCTACCTGCGGTTTTGATTTTGCATTTTTCCGCGTGGTCGAGGGTATCCGCTAAAACGTAGTAGATAGGCCCATTTCGTGGCGAGCAGCCCAAATTAGCTGCCCGGCAAATGGGGTTAGCGCAGCAGCCCCGCTACTTCGCCGGCTAGGGTGATGGTGCCTGCTGCTACGAAAGGCTCACCTGCGGCATCGAAGGCGGCGAGGGCCTCGGACACGCTGGGGTACACGCCCGCAAGCTTGTCCGCGTCCACCAGGGCAGCGAGCTCCTCTGCCGGCAGGGCGCGATCGGAATCGGTCTGCGTTACGACTACACGCGGGAAAGCCGGGATCAGCACATCGACGATACCCGCCACATCCTTGTCGGCCAGCGCGGCGCACAGCAGCGTGGGGCGATTCTCCACACACGGGTCGATCTCGTCCAGCGCGCTCACAAAGTTCTCGCAGCTCTGGGGGTTATGGCAGGCATCAATCAGCTTGAGCGGATTGGTTCCCAGCACATCAAAGCGACCCGGCGTGGGGCAGCCCATAAGCGAAGCGTCGAGCGCATCGTGGTCGAGCTCGCGGCCCAGATAGCCCTCGCAGAGCATAATCGCGCACGCGGCATTCTGCGGCTGGTAGGCGGGCTTGACCATGCTCGACGTATAAATTGCACGCGGCGTGGTGCAGCTAAACTCCACCGTATCGCCCACATGCACCGGCACCTTGGTCGTGGCGTGGCTCACCACCAGCGGAACCACACCGCACTCGCGACAACGGGCATCCATCACGCGCTGAACGCTCGGCTCATGCGTGCCTTCGCCCAGCACAACCAAGCGTCCGGGCTTGATGACCGCAGCCTTCTCCCCCGCAATGGCCTCGAGCGTGTCGCCCAGGATACGCGTGTGGTCGAGCCCGATGCCGGTGATGGCAACGGCGACGGGATCGGTCGCACTCGTGGCGTCCCAACGGCCGCCCATGCCGACCTCGAGCACAGCAACGTCCACTGCAGCCTCGGCAAACACCACCAGCGCGGCAGCCGTCAGCAGGTCAAACGGCGTAATGGTGTACGCGCGCTCCCCTACCGCCACACGACGAGCATTCACGCGATGCCCCGCCTCGACGGCAGCAGAAACGCCACGGGCAAACGCCTCATCGCTCACGACGCGCCCATCGACCTCCATGCGCTCGGGATAGCGCACCAACTGCGGAGACGTATACAGTGCGGTCTTCAACCCCTCACCACGAAGGATGGCAGCCGAAAAACGCGTGGTCGAAGTCTTGCCATTGGTACCGGCAACCTGAATGCAATCGAAATACTCATCCGGACGTCCCAGCTCATCAAGCATATCGACAACCGTCTCAAGCAGAGGCCCAGCATCCCCAGAAATCCGCCCCGTATCAGCAGCCAGCCCAACAGCCTCATCAAACGAAAGCAAATCAAACGAAAAAGGAACGACATACGACCCAGAACGCTTAGGCATAACCCAAAGTCCCCTCAGCATAAAAAGAGGCCCGAATCAACAACGAGCCCCTCCCATTCAAAATATCAGCCAAACACCGCTTTGCAGCGAGATCAAGGCCACAACCAAGTAGCCCTAACACGCCAGTTGCAAACAACCACGTAACCGCACCAGGAGCGGCCCGATGCTTTGCTCGCCGCAAGTTCCGCACGCAAAGGACAGCACTTAATGTGCTGTCCGTCTTGCGCAGGACTGTCCGCAGCGGAGAGCAAAGCATCGGGACGCGCCCCCAAGTTAGACCTACGAGAAGTCAGCAACCTGAGCAGTCAGCGCCGCCAGGATCTCCTTGAGCTCAGCTGCACGGTCCCTCTTCTTCTGGACCACCGCGGGCGCGGCCTTGGCCACAAAGCCCTCGTTGGCGAGCGTCTTCTCGCAGCCGGCGAGCTCCTTCTGGGCCGCGGCGATCTCTTTCTCCAGGCGTGCCTTCTCGGCCGAAAGGTCGACCTTGCCCTCGAGCACCACAAAGACCTCGACGCCACTGTCAACCACGGCAATGCTCGCAGCCGGCTTCTCAACGTCGGTACCCATGACCAGCGAAGCCGTGTTGGCCAGCGGCTCAATCGTGGAGCGCAGGCTCTCGAGCTTCTCGATATCCTCGGCACCGGCGCGCACGACAACGTCAAGCTCGGCCTTGGGGCTCAAGCGATAACGCGAACGCGTGGCGCGGGCGGCGGAAACGACGGCGCGGCACAGCTCAAACGCGCGCTCGGCGTCCTCGTCGACGTACTTGACGTAGTCGGCGGGCTCGGGCCACTTGGCGATCATGAGCGCCTCGGCGCGGTCAACGTTGCCCTCGGCGTCCAAGTCGAGCACGCTCGCCGGCATGTTGTCCCAGATCTCCTCGGTGACAAACGGCATAAGCGGGTGCATCAGGCGAATGGAGGTGTCGAGCACAAAAATCAGGTTGCGCTGCGCCTGCAGACGGCCCTCGCCCTTCAGGCGGGCCTTGGTGACCTCGACGTACCAGTCGCAGACCTCATTCCAGAAGAACTGCTGCACGCCGCGGGCCATGTCGCCAAAGGTGTAGTTCTCGATACCCTCGGTGACCATCTTCACGGCCTTAGCCAGGCGGCTGAACATCCAGGCGTCGGCCGGCGTCTCCACGACAGGCTCGCCGGGCGTGTAGCCTTCCATGTTCATGAGCAGGAAGCGGCTGGCGTTCCAGATCTTGGTCACAAAGCTCTTGGCCTGGTCGGTACGCGGGCTGTCGATGAGCTTCTTGGTCTTCTTATCGATGTTCGCGTCGAACTTAACATCCTGGTTGTTGGTGCACAGCGTGAGCAGGTTGTAGCGCATGGCATCGGCGCCGTACATGCCAATGAGATCCATAGGGTCAACGCCGTTGCCCTTGGACTTGGACATGCGGCTGCCGTCCTTGGCCAGAATCGTCGGATAGATGACGACATCCTTAAACGGCACCTCGTCCAAGAAATACAGCGAGCTCATGACCATACGGGCGACCCACAGCGCGATGATGTCGCGCGCGGTGACGAGCGCCGTCGTGGGGTGATGGCCCTCGAGCAGCTCCGGCTTTTGCGGCCAGCCCTGCGTGGCGAAGGTCCACAGCTGCGAGCTGAACCAGGTGTCCAGCACGTTCTCGTCCTGGTGCACGTGATGGCCGCCGCACTTGGGGCACACGTCGGTGTCCTCGGTCAGGGCGTCCTCCCAGCCGCAGTCCTCGCAGTAGAACACAGGGATACGGTGGCCCCACCACAGCTGGCGGCTGATGCACCAGTCCTTAAGGTTCTCCATCCAGGTGGTGTAGGTCTGCGTCCAACGCGCGGGGTGGAAAGTGACCTTCCCGGAGTTGACGGCGTCGAGCGCCGGCCCCTTGAGCTTGTCGACGGCAACAAACCACTGCTCGGACAGCCACGGCTCAAGCGCGGCGTCGCAGCGGTAGCAGTGCATGACGGAGTGGTCGTGGTCATCGACGTGGTCGAGCAGGTCGTGCTCCTCAAACCACTTAATGACGGCCTCACGGCACTCCTCGCGGGTCATGCCGGTGAACTCGCCATAGCCCTCAACGACCACCGCGTGCTCATCGAAAATGTTGATCTGCGGCAGGTCGTGAGCCTGACCCATGGCGTAGTCGTTGGGGTCGTGGGCAGGCGTAACCTTAACGAAGCCGGAACCAAAGTTGGCGTCGACATGCCAATCCTCAAAGATGGGGATCTCGCGGTCGACGATGGGGAGCTTGACGGTCTTGCCCACGAAGGCGGCCTTCTCTGGGTCCTTCGGGGAGACGGCCACGCCCGTGTCGCCGAGCATGGTCTCGGGGCGCGTAGTGGCGACGACGATGTAGTCCTGGCCGTTGACCGGCTCGGTCAGCGGGTAGCGCAGGTGCCACAGGTGGCCCTTCTCGTCCTTGTACTCGGCCTCGTCATCCGAGATTGCGGTCGTGCAGTTGGGGCACCAGTTGACGATGCGCTTGCCGCGATAGATCAGGCCGTCGTGGTACCAATCGCAGAAGACCTTGCGCACGGCCTGGGCATAGTCCTCGTCCATGGTGAAGCGCTCGTTGTCGAAGTCGACGGAGCAGCCCATGCGCTTGATCTGCTCGACGATGATGCCGCCGTACTCGTGGGTCCAGTCCCAGCAGGCGTCGACAAACTTGTCGCGACCAATCTCCAGGCGGCTAATGCCCTCGCTCTTGAGCTTCTTGTCGACCTTGGTCTGCGTGGCGATACCGGCGTGGTCGGTGCCCAGCACCCAGCGCGTGGACTTGCCGCGCATGCGGGCCATACGGACGATGGCATCCTGGATGGAGTCATCGGTGGCGTGGCCCATGTGGAGCTTGCCGGTCACGTTGGGAGGCGGAATGGTAACGGTGCAGTCGCCCACGCCCTCGCGGCGCTTGTAGTAGCCGCCGTCAAGCCACTTCTGCAGGATCGCCGGCTCGTTGGTCGACGGATCGTAGTTCTTGGGCATTTCTTCCATATATCTCTCCCTGTCCCGCCGGCGTGTCCGCCTGCTTGGTTTTCGCTCGGTCAGGTCCTGGCTCGCACGAAGAGCACATTTAGTGCTCTTCGGCTCGTGCGGAATCTACGAAAACCAAGCAGGCGGACACGCCTTAGGTATCGATTACTTCAGTCTGAATGACTTCGCTGAGGCTTAAACAAACACACAGAATAACACAGGTAGTTGGGGTTATTGCGCATATATAAAATAGCCTCCGACCGCGAGTGGTCGGAGGCTATTTGCAAACACGTTTTAGGCAGTTCTAGCCGTAGATACGCTGGGGCTGTTCTTCGCCCTTGACGGCGGCTTCGGTTACTACGACCTTGGCAACGCCCTCCTCGCTGGGGAGGTCGAACATCGTCTGCTGCAGCACGTCCTCGCAGATGGCACGCAGGCCGCGGGCGCCGGTCTTGCGGGCAAGTGCCATGCGGGCGATCTCATGCAGAGCCGCGTCCTCAAACTCAAGATCGACGTCCTCGAGCTGGAACATCTTGCGGTACTGACGCACCACGGCGTTCTTGGGCTCGGTCAGGATTGACACCAGGTCGTCCTCGTCGAGCGCCTGCGTCTGAGTGACGACGGGCGTACGGCCCACGAACTCGGGGATCATGCCAAAGGCGTTGAGGTCCTGCGGGAGCACCTGGCGCAGCAGGTCGTTCTCGTCGACCGAGGTGGGACCGGCGATCTCGGAGTTAAAGCCCACGCCCTTGTTGCCCACGCGGTCGGCAATGATCTTATCCAGACCCACAAAGGCACCGCCGCAGATGAACAGGATGTTGGTCGTGTCGATCTGCAGCAGCTCCTGCTGGGGATGCTTGCGACCGCCGGTAGGCGGAACGCTGGCCACCGTGCCCTCAAGAATCTTAAGCAGCGCCTGCTGAACGCCCTCGCCCGAAACATCGCGGGTGATGGAGAGGTTCTCTGCCTTGCGGGCGATCTTGTCGATCTCGTCCACGTAGATAATGCCCACCTGCGCGCGCTCAATGTCGCCATCGGCGGCGTTGATGAGCTTGAGCAGGATGTTCTCCACGTCCTCGCCCACGTAACCGGCCTCGGTGAGCGCGGTAGCATCGGCGATGGCAAACGGCACCTCGAGGATGCGCGCGAGCGTCTGGGCAAGCAGCGTCTTACCGGTACCGGTGGGACCGAGCAGCAAAATGTTGGACTTGGCGAGCTCCACCTCGTCCATATCGTCGTCAAACTGGGCGCCCATACCGTCAGCCTCATCAAAGGCGGACACCGCAGCGCCGCCCTCGATCACGCGACGGTAGTGGTTGTACACGGCCACCGACATGGCGCGCTTGGCGTCCTCCTGGCCCATAACATAGGCCGAAAGCTCGTCATAGATCTCATGCGGCGTCGGCACGTGCGTGATGACCTGACGGTCGTCCTCGAGCTCAAAGCCCTCGGCCTCGGGGTCAACGGCGGGCTGGGATGCAGCTTGGCCGTGGTCGTTGAGGAAACCCGGGAGATTGCCGTTGCGGGCGGCGTCCATAAAGTCCGAAGCCAGCGACTCCTCAAGGATCTCGGAGCAGGCGGCGACGCACTCGTCACAGATAAAGATGTTGGTCGGGCCCTTTACGAGACGACGGACCTGTCCCTGCTCTTTTCCGCAGAAGGAGCAGCGGATCGGGTTGCCGTTCTCGTCAAAGTTGTCCTGCATGTTACCTGCCATCCTAGGCGTCCTTCGCGGCAAGATCGCGCGAGGTGACGATACGGTCGATCAGGCCGTAGTCGAGGGCCTCGGCAGCGGTCAGGTAGTTGTCGCGCTCGGTATCGGCCTGGACCTTCTCGATCGGCTGGCCCGAGGCATCGGACAGGATCTGGTTGAGCTCGCGACGGGTCTTCTTGATCTCCTCGGCCACGATCTCGATCTCGGTCTGCTGGCCCTGAGCACCGCCGCTGGGCTGGTGAATCATGACCTTGGAGTGCGGCAGGCAGAAGCGCTTGCCCTTGGCGCCGGCCGAAAGCAGCACGGCGGCCATAGACGCGGCCATACCGACACAAATGGTGGAGACCTGCGGCTTAATGAAGTTCATGGTGTCCAGAATCGCCAGGCCGGAGTAGACCTCGCCACCGGGCGAATTGATGTAGAGCGAGATATCCTTCTCGGCATCCTGGCTCTCAAGATGCAGCAGCTGGGCAACGACCAGGTTGGCGCTGACGGAGTTGATCTCCTCGCCCAAGAAGATGATGCGGTCGTTGAGCAGGCGCGAATAGATATCGTAGCTGCGCTCGCCGCGCGGCGTCTGCTCGATAACGTATGGCACGAGGGCGGAATCGAACTTAGCGATCATACGCATCTCCATTTCTCTCTTGCGGACCAATAGTGGTTCTAGATAAACGTACGGTGCCCGCATGCTATGCATTGGCTGGCACCGTACGAAGCAACCGGATAACCGGCTTATAACTTTACCCCATCACGGGCGCATCCATGCGCTCGCAGAAAAGGTGGCGAGAATTACTCGGCGTCCTTGGCGGTCTCGTCGACCTCGGTCACCTTAGCGTTCTCGACCAGGTGGTCGACGGCCTTGGAGCGACGGATGGACTCGCGGACGGCAGGCATGCGGCCATCGGCGATGAACTCGGCCTTGGAAGCCTCGACGTCCTTGACGCCGGCCTTCTCGAACTCGGCGTTGATGTCGTCCTCGGTGACCTCGATCTTGAGCTCACGGGCGAGGGCGTCGAGAGCCAGGGACTCACGGGCAACGTCGTTGGCCTGCTTGTGCAGGTCGCCGATGAACTGCTCCATGGTCAGGCCGGAAGCGGGCAGCCAGGTGTCCAGCGTCATGCCGCGGGCAGCAAGGTTGGACAGGAAGTTCTGGCCAAGCTCCTCAAAGACGGACTGCTCGTAGTCGGCGTCCATCTCATCGAGCTGCAGACGCTCGGCGAGAGCGGAGACGCAACGGTTCTCCTTCTCGGCCGGCAGGCGGGAAGCCTTGTCCTGCTCGATCTCGATCTTGATGGCGTCGCGCATGGCGTCGATGCTGTCGAAGCCAAAGTCAGACTTGACGAGCTCGTCGGTGAGCTCGGGGGTGTTACGGACCTTGATGCCCTTGACGGTGACCTCGACGGTGTGGGTCTCGGCCTCCTCGCCCTCCTCGACCTCGTCGGTCCAGGTGACGGTCTTGACGTCGTCAACGTTGGCGCCGATCAGGGCCTCGTTGAACTCCTTGGGGTTGCTGTCGCTACCGGCGATGAGCATGCGGCCCTCGGCGGCGAAGTTGTCGGCGTTCTCGACGGCCTTGAGGTCGACGGTAACGTAGTCCTCGGCCTCGACGGCGCGACCCTCGACGTCCTCGAAGGTGGCGCGGTAGTTGAGGAGCATCTCGACCTGGTTGTTGATCTCGGACTCGGTGACCTCCGCGGGAGGCATCTCGATCTCGACGGCGTCGAAGGAGGAGAGCTCAGCGGCAGGACGCAGGGAGAACTCGACGGTGTAGGTGTAGTCCTCGTGATCCTTGGCGAGGTCGAGCTCCTTGTAGTCACCGTTCTTGGTGGGGACGATGTCCAGCTCGTTGAGGACGACGGGCTCGTTGGCGGCGATCAGGTCGTTGGTGGCCTGAGCAAGGGTAGCCTCGGCGCCAAGAGCAGAGTCGATGACCGGACGGGGAGCCTTGCCAGCACGGAAGCCCGGGAAGCGGTACTTCTTGGCGGTGTCCTTGTAGGCCTTCTTGATCGCGGCGTCGACGTCGGCGGCCGGGATGGTGACCGTAGCGGTGAGCTTGGCGTCCTTGACGTCAGAAGCGGTGATGTTCAACACGTTCCTCCTCATACTGCCCAGCTTATCTGAGGTGCTGGTACCTTTATGCAACAAAGAGTCGCGACGGCGGGAGCCGACGCAGGTGCGTTGGTGCGGGCGAAAGGACTCGAACCTTCACGGGAATCCCACCAGAACCTAAATCTGGCGCGTCTACCAATTCCGCCACGCCCGCATGAGCGCACAGACTAGGAATGATAGCAGATACGAACGACAAGCGCACGCACACCTTTTACAGGCTCACGACCTCACCACGAGTGCGAAAGGCGGGGCGAGTTGCCCCGCCCCGCCCATTACGGCTTGTTCGCCGACCCGCTACTCCCCCAGCAGCGCTTTCTCCGGCGTGATCGGCAGCGAGCGAACCTGGTGGCCGGTGGCGTGTGCGACGGCCGAGGCCACGGCGGCGAGCGGCGTGTTGATGACGACCTCGCCGATCGACTTGGCGCCAAACGGACCCGTCGGCTCGTAGCTCGGCTCAAAGGCCACGCGAATGCTGCCGATATCAAGGCGCGTGGGCAGCTTGTAGCTCATAAAGTTGCCGGTGCGCAGGCGGCCGCGATCGTCGTGCTCAACAATCTCGTAGAGCGCGTGGCCGATGCCCTGGGCAATGCCGCCCTCGGCCTGTACGCGCGCGAGCGCCTCGTTAATCACGGTGCCGCAGTCAACGGCAGCGGCGTAATCCACCACAGTCACCTTGCCGGTGGCCTTGTCGACCTCGACCTCGGCAATGCCGGCCATAAACGGCGGAGGGGAAACGGGCAGGCAGGCAGAGGCATGCGAGGTCAGCGCGTCGCCGCCCGCGATGTTCTTGACACACAGGTTGGCAAAGTCGCGCAGCGTAAGGTAACGGTTCTGCTCGCGCGCGGCACGCTCGTCGGACAGGCGCACGTACTGGCCATCGAAGACCACGTCGGCGGGGTCAACGTCCCACATCTGGGCGGCCTTGGCGCAAATTTTCTCGCGCAGCTCGGTCGCGGCGTTCTTGGCGGCAAGGCCCGTCACGTAGGTACCGGAGCTCGCGTACGAGCCGGCGTCGAACGGCGACACGTCGGTGTCCACGCCGCGCACCACGATCAGCGAGCTCTCCACGCCCAGCTCCTCGGCGGCAATCTGCGCCAGGATCGTATCGACGCCCATGCCGTTATCGGTGGCGCCGGTGCCGATGGTAATGAAGCCGTCCTCTTCCAGGCGCATATCGATGCCGGCGATGTCCACGTTGGAGATGCCCGAGCCCTGCATGGTGAGCGCGCAGCCTAAGGCGCGCACGCGGTCGCCCAGGTCCACGGCCAGCGGCTTGTCGCGCCAGCCAATCATGTCCATCGCGCGCAGCAGGCAGCGGTCGAGCGCGCAGGCGTTGAGCTTCTCGTTGTAGTACTGCGGCATGACCTCGCCCTCGCGCACGATGTTCTTAAGGCGCAGGTCGGCGGGGTCCATGTGCAGCATGTCGGCGAGCTCGTTGACGGCGCTCTCCACGGCAAACTGGCCCTGGGTGGCACCGTAGCCACGATACGCGCCGCCGCGGTTGGTGTTGGTGTAGACGGCGTCCCAGCTAAAGCGGCTCGCCTTCACGTGGTTGTAGATGGGCAGGCTCTTGTGGCCCGAAAGGCCAATCGTCGTTGTAGCGTGCTCGCCGTACGCGCCGGCGTTGGACAACGTGTGCAGGTCGATGGCCGTGATGGTGCCGTCGTTCATGGCGCCCAGCTTAACGGTCATCTGCATCTGGTGGCGCGAGTTGCCCGCGGTGATGGTCTCCTCGCGGGTGTAGCAGCAGTAGCTCGGACGGCCAGTCTGCTGCGTCACAAACGCCACGAAGATCTCGCAGCAGCCCGTCTGCTTGGAGCCAAAGCCGCCGCCGATGCGCGGCTTAATAACCTGCACCTGCGACTGCGGAATGTCGAGCGACTGCGCGACCATGCGGCGCACGTGGAAGGGCACCTGCGTAGAAGTGGTCACCGAGATGCGGCCGAACGCGTCGGTCGTCGCGAAGGCACGGAAGGTCTCCATGGGCGCGGTCTGCGTGGCCTGGCTGGTGTAAGTGCGCTCAAAGACGATGTCGCTCTGGGCGAAGGCTTCGTCCAGGTCGCCATAATCGCTGGTACCGCTGCACACCAGGTTGCGAGCAACGTCGCCGCCCTGCGGGAACATAAAGGTCACGTCGCCCTCGGGGTGGACCACGATGTCGTTATCGAGTGCCTGGGTAAAGTCGAGCAGCGGCTCGAGCACCTCGTAGTCGACCTTGATGAGCTTAAGCGCCTTGTCGGCGGCCTCCTCGGTCTCGGCGGCGACGATCGCCACCTCCTCGTTTTGGTAGCGCACGAGGTTCTCGAGGATCAGGCGGTCGTAGGGACTCGGCTGCGGATAGCTCTGGCCGGCGATGGTAAAGCGGCGCTTGGGCACGTCCTCGTAGGTGTAGACGCCCACGACACCGGGCACCTTCAACGCGCGAGACGTGTCGATGGAGCGGATCTTGGCGCGGGCATAGGGGCTGCGCTTGAGTTTGACGATGAGCGCGCCGGCGGGCACCATATCGCCCGTGTAGACGGGACGGCCCTCGAGCAGAGCCTTCGAGTCCTTCTTGGGCTGCTTGTGGGTGATCTGCTTGTAGGAGACGCCGTCAGAGCTGGTGTCGTTGACCGGCAGCCCGGGCATCTCAAAGCCCACCTGTACGCCGGACTCGTTGAGGAAACGAACGATGGCGCGCAGCTGGCTCTCGTAGCCGCTGCAACGGCAGAGGTTGCCGGCGAGCTGGCGCGAGAGCTCCTCGCGCGTGGCGACGAGGCTCTGGTCCTCCTTGGCGGCGCGGGCGAGCGCCAGCACGTTCATGATAAGACCGGGGGCGCAAAAACCGCACTGCTCGGCACCTTCGGCAGCCATGGCGCGGGCAAGCGCCTCGGACTCGGCCTTGAGGCCCTCGAGCGTGGTGACGGTGTGTCCCTCAACACGGGCGGCGGGAACTGAGCAGCTCAGCACCGGGTCGCCGTCGAGCCACACCGTGCACAGGCCGCAGTTGGTGGTCTCGCAGGCGCAGCGCACCGACGCGCAGCCCTGCTCGCGCAGCAGCGCAAAGAGCATGGTGTCGGGGGCAATCTGAACCTTGACCTTGCGGCCGTTGAGCGTAAAGGAAAGATCGATGAGTTTGGCAGCCATTAGCGCACCTCGCTAGAATCGACGCCGGGCACGCGGCGGCAGGAATACTCGTCCGTGGCAAACTTAGGCACTTGCACGGTCTCGAGCTCGCGGGCAAGCGCGGCCGAAAGCTCGATGCCGGCGGCGCGGCGCACGGCCTGCACGGCAAGCGGGGCCGAGATGCGACGGCGGTAGTCGGCCGAGCCCCACAGATTGGTGCCGTAGCTCAGCGCGCGTACGGACGCGGCCAGGGCGCGCAGCTCGTCCTCGGAAGGCTGCCCGTTCACCAGGCCGCATGCCTCGCCCTGCAGCAGGGTCGCGCGCAGCGGGCGGGCGCCCACGGTGACATGCCAACTGTTGTCCCACCAGGCGGCGGTGACGTTTAAGGAGGGGAAATCGGTCGCGGCCTTGCGCACGGCCTCATAGCTCGCGCGGTAGTCGTGCTTAACGACCACGACGTGCTCGATCACGTCGCGCACGTAGCCCATCCGCACGAACTCGGCGAGCGGCACGCGGCCGGCACCCGTCAGCTCAACATAGGAATCGAGCGCGAGGAAGGCAGAGAGAACGTCCGAGAAGCCAAAGCGGCCGTAGATGCTGCCGCCCACCGTGGCGGTATTGCGCAGCTGCACGCCCACGATGTCGTGGACGGCAAACTCAAAGACATTGTTGACAAGCGCGTTGAGCCCGACATGGCGCTCGAGCTGGCGCAGGGTGCACATGGCACCGATGCGAAACTCGGTCGCGGTCTCCTCGATCTGATCGAGTCCGCAGGCCGAAAGGTCAATCGCCGTCGCCACACGACGCGAACCCAGACGCATCCAGATGCCGCCGCCCACAATCTTGTTGTTGCGGTTCTTCTGCAAGAGCTCATAGGCTTCGGCCGCGTTTCCAACACGGACGTAGGTACCGAACTTGAGCACGTTCTCCCCCATCTCTCCACTTGTCCAGTACGTTTAAGTGTACCAAACGAGGGGGCGCCGCCATCGTCACCATAGAAAAAGGCTCCCAGCCGGACAGCTGGGAGCCTCATCACATGCTATGTCAGGCAGGGTTTAGCAGACGCCCTGGGCGAGCATGGCGTCGGCGACCTTCAGGAAGCCGGCGATGTTGGCGCCCATGACAAAGTTGCCCTCCTGGCCGTACTCCTTGGCGGTGTCGTCCACGTTGTGGAACATGCCGCGCATGAGCTGCTCGAGCTTGCCGTCGACCTCCTCGAAGGTCCAGGACAGGTGCTCGGCGTTCTGGCTCATCTCAAGGCCGGACACGAGCACGCCGCCGGCGTTGGCAGCCTTACCGGGCATAAAGGCGACGCCGTTCTCCTGGAAGTAGGTCGTGGCCTCGATGGTCGTGGGCATGTTCGCGCCCTCGCCGACCACCTTGCAGCCGTTGGCGACGAGCGCCTGGGCGTCCTCGAGCAGCAGCGTGTTCTCGCGAGCACAGGGCAGCGCGATGTCGCAGGGAAGCTGCCACACGCCGCGGCCGTCGCCCTCGTGCCACACGGCGTTGGGCTTCTCGTCAACGTACATGGCGAGCGTGACGCCCTTGTCGTGGCCGGAGCGCTTCTTGTTGTAGACATGCTCGAGCACGGTGTAGTCGATGCCGTCGGGATCCTCGACCCAGCCATGGGTGTCGGAGCAGGCCAGCACCTTGCCGCCGAGCTGGGCGACCTTCTGGACCGCGTAGATGGCGACGTTACCGGAGCCGTGAACGACGACGTTCTTGCCCTCGAAGGACTCGCCGCGGCTCTTGAGGTACTCGTCCACAAAGTAGACCAGGCCGTAGCCGGTGGCCTCGGTACGGGCAAGCGAGCCGCCAAAGGAGAGGCCCTTGCCGGTAAGGACGCCGGTCCACTCGTTGGTCAGGCGCTTGTACTGGCCGAACAGGTAGGCAACCTCGCGGCCGCCAACACCCAGGTCGCCGGCGGGAACGTCGGTGTTGGGGCCAATGTGGCGATAGAGCTCGGTCATGAAGGACTGGCAGAAGTGCATGATCTCGTTGTTGGACTTGCCCTTGGGGTCAAAGTCGGAGCCGCCCTTGCCGCCGCCCATGGGAAGGGTGGTCAGGCTGTTCTTGAGAATCTGCTCCAGACCCAGGAACTTGAGCATACCCAGGGTAACCGTCGGGTTAAAGCGCAGGCCGCCCTTGTAGGGTCCAATGGCAGAGTTGAACTCGACGCGATAGCCGCGGTTGACCTGAACCTTGCCCTGGTCGTCGACCCAGGGAACACGGAACATGACGATGCGCTCGGGCTCGACGAGGCGCTCCAGCAGGGCGGCCTCCTCGTACTCGGGGTGGGCGTCGAGCGCCGGCTGAATGGTGCCGAGGATCTCGGTCGCGGCCTGGATGAACTCAGGCTGCTCGGGATAGCGGGCCTTGAGCTCTTCGAGAACTTTCTGCGTGTAGCTCATGCTTCCTCCAATGATGGGAAACGAAAATGTTGGTCGCGGCACCCTATGCGCCGCGAACTTTATCGAGTATGGATAATATCGCACTGTTGCGGGAAAGTTTCGCATAAGCCGACGGGCGGATGTTTCGTTTTGATTACGATGCAGGTAGAGGCGTTTTTAAGCACCTGACGAACAAATCGCGTGTTTCGAAGCTGTTTCGTCCACATGTTCCAAACCGCCACATTGGGGACAGGCACCTTTGTGGTGGTTTTGGTAATTAGAGGACGAGCTGATGATAGTCGGCGGGGGTTATGCGGCCTTCGGTGGCAGCGCGGAAGGCGGCGAGGGCATCGCCGGAGAACGGCATGACCCAGCACAGGCCGCAGCCGGCGGTGATGGAGCCGGGCAAAGGCATGATGCGCCCGGGCACACCGGCGGCAAGGCACAGCTGCTCGCATTCCATCACATCGAAGGTGCTGTCGAACGACACGATGATCTTGCGCTCGTGGTCGAGGGCATCGCCGGACGGGCCTTCGCGGTGTGCCTCACGATACGCCGCGGCGGCCGCTTCCTCTTCCGCAGTATGTCCACAGCCACCGCAACCGCAGGTACAGGGTTCGGACCCGTCGCAAGTGCAAGGTTCTCCCGTGTCGGGACAAATATCGTGAGACATGGCAACTCCAATCGTCTAGGCGAGTAACTCGGCCGCCGCAAACTCCTCGGGTGTATTGACGTTTTCGAAGCAGAGTGTGGAACCGGCAACCTCGACAATCTGGGGCTCATCCAGATAGCCGGCATGGACCCGGTCGATCAAACAGCGGATGCGTTGGCGGTCCTGGTCGAGCAACTCTCGGGCAACCGGCGCGCAAGCCTGGCGGCGCCACACGGCGCACAGCGGCTCAATCCCCCGCTCCTCGCGCGGGACGCACACATCCAGCGGACCTTCCTTGACCCGATCCGAAAGCGCGCCGATCAGTTCTGGCGAGACGAACGGCATATCGCAGGCGACGATCGCCGCGAGGGGCAACCGAGCGGCAGCCAGCGAGCTCGCGATGCCACGCATGGCACCCGCCGACCCTTCAAGGTCCGCTACCACGCGCGGCACAAGACCGCCAAACGCGCGCTCCTCAAGATAGGCAAGCTCGCTGGGACGCGAGGTCGTCACGACCAATTCGCCGGCGACCTGTGCCAGCCGACCCAGCACGCGTTCGATGAGCGGCTCGCCGCAAAACAACATCCGCGCCTTATCGCAACCCATGCGCGACGAAAGCCCGCCCGCCTGGACGACGCAAGAAAGATCGGCTCGTCTTACGGTAGTCATACGGCAAAACACCCCCATCGGCATGCTCGAAACCCGATGCACCAAGCTAAATACCGCCGCCGAAATAGCGGCGCTACGAAAAGCTCGTGCAAAAACAAAACAGCGCCTTTGCGGCACGCAGCAAGACCGCGAGCACAAAAGCGCTGGTAGCGTGTGGCGGGAACGTATGTGAATCGAACACATCCAAGACGTTTTGCACGCCTCGCAACGGTTTTGAGGACCGCGGAGCCCACCGGAGCCCATCCGTTCCCAAGTGCGGCGGTATTTTACCAAACCGAGCAGCCAATCTAGCGTAGGGACCTCAGGCCGCCGGCATCCTTGTCGAGCACCGTGAAGCGCACGGCATCAAGGTGCTCCAAGATGCTGATGGCACGCTTGCGCGACACGCCCAGCGCCTCGCGCAGCACGCTCGTGGTGGCAGCACCGCCGGCGTCGGCAATGGCAGCGGCGACGAGCTCACGCGCGTGGGCCTCAGCGGCAGCAGACAGGGCCACATCACGCTCGATCTTTACGATGGAGCGGTTGAGCGAAAGCTCGCGCAGGGCACGCGTCATGGTATCGCGATCGAGCTGTAGTTGCTCGCCTACCTCTGGCAGCGTCGGCGCATCGAGGCCAGCTTCGTCCAGCAAGGAAACGATGCGCTCGCAAGCCTCGTGCACCACACGCGCCGCGGCGGCAGCGGAGTGCGGGTCGAACACCTCGGCCCCCTCGGCGGCGCACACGCCGCGCGAGCAGCCCTCGGAAATCAGGGCTGCGGCAACTGTATCGTCAGCGGTAGGCCACGCAGCATGGGCAACGGCGCCGGGCGTAAAGCCCGTCTCCTTGGGAGCTGCCGCGTGCATAGCGGCCAGGGTCGCCGCCAGCACGTCCATGGCGGCATCGAGCACGGCGGCGTCCGCCAAGAGGTCCGCATCACCCACGACAAGCTTGCGAATGGAGCCCTGCGCCACCAACCCGCGCAGTGCGACATCGACCTCGCCGACACCAAGATCCAAAGCCTCGGCAACATCAACCGCCGTAACCGGCAGCGTCTGCAACGCTAGCCAAGCGCCCATACCGCCCGCGATATCGCCGGACTCGAGCGCCGCATACAGCGCACGCTCCCCTTCAACAAGCTCGCGCGAGCGACGGCAGCGCGAAAGCAGCACGCGCCCGCCGCCAACAAGCATAACGGGCGAATAGGACAGCACCACGGTATGGTCCCCGGCACGTAGCGGCAGTGAGTTTTCCAAGCGCACCTGAACGATACGGGTCTCGCCCACCGCCATGGGGGCCTCGCCCTCCATGAACATGATGCGACCGACGACCTCGGCCGTACCGGCCATCACGTGCACGCGCGCACCCGACTCGAGCACGCGCGGCTTGGTGCCCTCGCGACCCAAATACGTAAACGTCATCATAAAGCGCATCGTCTGGCCAAAGCAGCCCGCCACGCCGAGCATCTCACCGCGATCGAGCGCGGCGACACCATCGCCCACCAAGTTGAGCGCCACACGCTGACCGGGCAGTGCCTGCTGCGTGTCGCCATGCACTTGGATCCCGCGCACGCGACAGGCCGTGCGCGACGGCAGCGCGACGAGCTCGTCGCCCACCGCAACCGGCGCATCGTGCAGCGTTCCCGTCACCACGGTACCGGCGCCCTTGATCGTAAAGCAGCGGTCGATGGGCAGACGCGGTGCGGCATCGGTGAGCTCGGCACGGGCACGGCAGGAATCCCAGCAAGCGGCAACCTGCTCGTCGAGCGCAGCCAGCAGGTCATCGATTCCCGCGCCGGTCTTGGACGACACGGGGACAATCGGCGCGTCCGCAAACACGGTACCCGACAAAAAGTCATCGACATCGAGCTCGGCAAGCTCGGTCATCTCGGCGTCGGCCAGGTCGCACATCGTCAGCGCGACCACCATATGCGTGACGCCCAGCAGCTCCAGCACATGCACGTGCTCGCGGGTCTGCGGCATCACGCCCTCGACGGCCGATACCACCAACACGGCAACGTCGATGCCCGTGGCACCCTGCACCATGGCGCGCAAGTAATGTGCATGGCCCGGCACGTCAACCAGGCCCACGATCTTGCCACTCGGCAGCGCCAGCTCGCCAAAGCCAAGCTCAACCGTCATGCCGCGACGACGCTCAACTTCCAGGCGATCGGGGTTTTTACCCGTCAGCGCCTCGATGAGCGCCGATTTACCGTGATCGACATGGCCCGCCGTGCCAACGATAACGGGACATTCCACCAACGCTTCGGCCTCACTCATCGGCGCACCACCTTGGCAACGCATGCGGCAAGCGTCGACGCCGCCGTCTCGATATCGCGGTCCCCCACGAGTGTGCGCACATCAAACAAAATACGATCGTGCGAGGTTCGTGTAACGACCGGCGTGTCGAAATCCTGGACAAGCGAGCGCTTGAGCGCGTCGACCGTCAGGCGCTCGTCAACAAGACGCACGGCAACGCACATCGTCGGCAGCTCAACGGTAGGCAGCGAACCACCACCGGGGGTCGACGATTCCTCGACAATCTCCAACTCAACGGCGCACGGGCAACCGGCCTTATCGAGCCCGGCGACCATACGATCGCGCAGCTTGCGGGCACGTCGCTCCAAATGAGCCTGCGGAAGCGTGAGCATACTGAGCACCGGAATATCGCGATGGGCAACATCGGCGCCGTCCATGTAGATACGCAGCGTGGCCTCGAGCGCCGACAGAGCCAGTTTGCCCGGTCGCAGAGCGCGCATGAGCGGATGTGCGCCGCAGGCCTGGACCAGTTCGCGACGGCCCATGATGATGCCCGCCTGCGCGGCGCCCAGCAGCTTATCGCCCGAGCACGACACGATATCGAGCCCCGATGCCACCGAAGCGGGCGTAGTCTCCTCGCCGCCGCGAACCAGGATGTCGTCAGGCAACAGCGCCCCCGAGCCCTGGTCTTCATAGAACAGCAGGCCGTGCTTATGGGCCAGCGCGGCGAGCTCCCTTGAGCTCACTTCCTCGTGAAAACCCTCGATGCGATAGTTGGAAGGATGAACCTTCAAGATCATGGCCGTTTCGGGCGTGATGGCGCGCTCGTAGTCGCCCAGATGCGTGCGGTTGGTGGCGCCGACCTCGACGAGTTTGGCGCCCGAGGCAGCCATGACGTCGGGGATGCGGAAGCTGCCGCCGATCTCGACAAGCTCGCCGCGGCTGACGATAACCTCTTTGCCCGCGGCATGAGTCGCCAGCACCAGCAGCACCGCGGCGGCGTTGTTGTTGACGACCAGCGCGTCCTCGGCACCGGTGAGTGAGCGGATCAGCTGCGCGGCATGCTCCTTGCGCGACCCGCGCGAGCAGGTGTCCACACTGTACTCGAGCGTGCTATACCCGCGCGCAACTTCGGCCACGGTCTTTGCCGCCGACTCCGCGAGCGGGGCGCGACCCAGATTGGTATGGATAACAACACCCGTGGCGTTGACGGCGGGACGCAGACTCGGCAGCGCGGAGCGATGCGCACGCCACTCGATGGCCGAGGCCAGCTCGCGCTTGGAGCGCGGATCGGCGCCGGCACGAATCGCGGCGCGCTCCTCGTCAAGCTCGGCCGTGACGGCGGCATGCACCACCGCGTCGCAGGTCTCCCCCGCCGCCTTCACCACCGGCCACTCGGCAAGCAGCTCGTTGACGGAAGGAATGGCGCGCAGGCGGGCGCGCACCTCATCGGACATGTTCTGGCTATCGCTCATGTGCGGCCTTTCAAAAGAAACGTGGATCAGTCGAATACATCAGCTGAGTCAATTACTCGTCATTATCCCCGCGCGCGACAATCTTTTCCACGCGAACGGCGTTTTCCTGGGTGAGCGCGGCGCCCGTCAACGGGTCCCAACGCAGCGGCGTATGGTCGAGCGGGCCAACGCCGAGCGCTTGGGCGCCATCCGCGCCGGTGCCAAACGAACGCCCACCAGGAGCGGCCGACGTAAAAATGCACGCCGGATGCAGATAGAGCGTCGTCTCCACGCGCACGCGATCGCGGCCCATATCGCTCACAAGCTCGACAATCTCGCCGTCGGCGATGCCCATGCGCGCAGCAGCATCGGCATTCATCTGCACGGCATCCAGGTCCGATCCAGCCTCGGCGGCACCGACCGCCGCGAGCCTGCGGGAGGTATGCGACTCAAAGGGACGGTTACCGCTAATGAGACGAAACATCCCCGGGCCGGGCTCCACCATGGGCGCGTTCCAGTTGGGTACACGACCCATGCCAGCTCGCTCCCATACGTCGCTTGCCAGCGCAATCTTGCCGCCGTTCAAGGGAATCACCGGCTCGCCCGTACGCGAGGGCAGCGTAACGCCCGTGTCGGCCCAGCCTCGCTCCTTAAGCGCAGCGAGGTCAATTCCAAACGGCGCCACCTGGGCAGCCGCCAGATCGTCAGACGTAAACTGGAAATACTCGCCCACGCCACAGGCCTGCGCCAGACCGGCAAAGATCTCCCGCCCCGGTCTCGTGTCATCATGCAAAATGGGCAGCACGGCGTTGCGGTAGAACACGCGCGCATCGTTGCGTCCCACGACCGTACCGACACCGCGGTCGGCCTCCAGATACGTCACGTCGGGCAGCACATAGTCGGACGCACGCGCCGTCTCGGACCAGCGGATATCGATCGTCACGAGCAGGTCGAGCTGTTGCAAGATACCAAGCCACGCATCGGCGTTGCCGTAACCCGCACCGGGGTTGCTGGCATAGACGATGAGCCCGCGCAGGTCGCCGGCGAGGATCGATTGGCCGATGGTCGTGCACAGGCCGCGCACCGGATCGACGAGCGGATAACGCTCGGAACCCAACTTGGGTTCACGCGGCACCGGCGGCGTCGCAAAACGTGCGGGATCCAAGTCGCCCAACACAAGCGGCGCGGGCGGGTTGAGGGCACCGCCCGCGTGTCCGATGCAGCCCAGCAGCACATCGACCAAACAGATAGCACGCGCGGTCTGGGTGCTGTTGGCATACGCGATACCGATGCCACCATGAAAGCCAGCGTCCACGACCGCAGCAGGCGCCGCGGCAGCCAAATCGCGCGCCGTCGCGACAATCTCTTCGGCCGGAACGTCACACATTGACTCGGCCCACTCAGGCGTCCAAACAGCGGCCGCCTGCGCAAGCTCATCAAACCCCGTGGTATAGCGGGCAACAAACTCGCGGTCGTACAAGTCCTCGGTAATGAGCACATGTGCAATGCCCAGCAGCAAGGCCAGGTCGCAGCCCGGGCGCACGCGGAGC
The DNA here is from genome assembly GCA_902494085.1 of uncultured Collinsella sp. Taxonomy (GTDB): domain Bacteria; phylum Actinomycetota; class Coriobacteriia; order Coriobacteriales; family Coriobacteriaceae; genus Collinsella. The sequence continues at coordinate 38,427 of CABURU010000005.1, read as the reverse complement.
CAGCGATCGGCAATAGCAGCCGAACCGCTGCGCCGGGGGTCAACCACGATGATCTTAGCCCCGCGACGGCGCGCATCGTTGAGCGCATCAACGGCCCCCATCGTCGACGAATCCACCAAGGAACGCCCCAGGTACATGATGCAATCGGTGTGGGCCAGGTCGGACGCCGGGCTGTAGCCCAGGCTGTGCTCCCAGCCGGTCAGGCGGCTCACCTCGCAGGCGCCGTCGGCACCGTACACGTTGGGCGAACCCAGCGCATGCATAAAGCGATAGGCCCAGTAGCGGTCGAACGAGGGCACGCCGAGCGTCATGCCCAGCGCACGGGGCCCGCACTCGTCAATAATCCCCCCAAGACGCTCGGCAATCTGAGCAAACGCCTCGTCCCAGGCAATCGCATCAAACCCCGAGCCATCCCGACGGCGGCGCATGGGGTGCAAAATGCGGTCGCGCTCGTCAAACGGCATTGCCAGACGATGCCGTCCGCGGGCGCACAGGGCTCGTGCCGCGCACGGGTGCCCCGGCACCGGCAACTCGGCCACCACGCGACCGTCCTCAACGCGTGCCGCAAAGGCGCAATCGGCATAGCATCCCCCGCATGTGGTCACCACAGCGCGACCGTCACGCTCCACAGCAGATGCCATCTCGATTACCCCTTTCACAAGCCAAACACAACAGGCCAACAGCCCGGCAACGAGCCCCAGACCCAAAAAGCCTCCCGCACGGCAACGCCCCGCGGGAGGCCCAACGTCAAACAGACGGTACCTTACGCCTCGGACTTCTTGGCGTAGATAAACCAGTAGCCGAGCGCGATCAGGACCGCGCCGCCCACGATGTTGCCCAGCGTGGCGGCGGACAAGTTAAACGCAATGCCCGCAGCGTTGAGCGCATCGGCGCCGGCGACGTCGGCACCATAACCGCATGCATGCATCACGGCACCCATGGGCAAAAAGTACATGTTGGCAACGCAGTGCTCAAAACCGCAGGCCACAAAGGCAGCGATCGGCAGCAGAATGCCCACGACCTTATCGACCACGGTCTTGCCGGCGGTACCGATCCACACGGCAAGGCACACAAAGATGTTGCACAGGATGCCGCGGAAGAAGATCGTCACCCAGTCGATCGTCACCTTGCCGGCGGCGACGCTCACCATGGAGTTGGCGACCGCCTCGCCGTTGAGCTTGTAAATGCCGGCCATGTACACCAAAAAGACGATGAACAGGGCACCGACAAAATTGCCGACCCACACGACGACCCAGGCCTTAAGCATCTGGACCAGGGTGATCTTTTTGCTCTTGAGCGCGCAGACCATAAGCGAATTGCCGGTAAACAGCTCGGCGCCGCACACCAGCACCAGCACCAGGCCCAGGCAAAAGCACAGGCCGCCCACGACGCGCTGGGCACCCCAGCCCAGCGTGCTGTCGCTCAAAAACACCGTAAAGAACAGACCGCCGAAGGCGATAAACGCGCCGGCGAACATTGCCAACAGAAAGGCCTTAGCGACCGGCAGGTTAGCCTTGGTCACGCCGGCGGTCTCGGTCTTGGCCTCGATCGCGGCGGGCGCCAGGCAATCGGGAGCGGGGTACTCCACCTTGGAATCTGCCATGTCAATCACTTCTTTCCTAATCAGCAGGGACAAGCGCTGCTATAGCTCCTGCCCCAAGCGGACAAAGTGGGAAAAGTCGTTGGCGGCCACGGCGTCGTACACGGCGTCGACGGCCTCAAAGACCTCCGGGGACATGGGGTTATAGAACTCCGTATCGCCCGGCTGAATCCCTATGAAGACGATATCTTCGCACGATTGCTCAATCTCTTCGATCAGAATCGACAAGGGAAGCGAATGCGTGGTGAACATCGACTTGCGGGCCACGTCGCGTTTGTCGAGCAGACGGATGGAACCGACAGGCAGTGCCATGTCGGCGGCATCGACCAAAACCAAACGCGGCGGACGCTCGCGCTTGACCTCGATGATATCGTCCTCGGGCGTTTGGCCGCCGTCGATGGTGTACCAACCGGCGATGGGTGCGTCCTCCATCTTTTTGGAGAGCACGGGGCCGGCGGCATCGTCGGCACGCAGCACGCTTCCCGCCGTGAGCACGATACCCGCAAACGGGGCGCCGTTCACACGACCATCCACAACGCGACCCATTACTGCAACCTCCCCGTCAGATACACGCCCGACACATCGCGCACGCGCTCAACCAGATCGCGAAACTTCATTAAGAACGCGACCTGCTGGGCATGCAGGCCAAAGTCGTCGTCGAACACCGAGATGCCGGCCTTGGCCGACCCGCGAAAACCGCGCTCGTCGAGCAGCGCATCGCAGGCCTCGAGCAGCGACGGCACCGCCGCCTTGTCGAGCTGGCACTCGCCAAAGGAGCGGATGGCCTCAAACTTGGTCTTGGCCTCCCCCTCCGGCAGCGCGTCGACGAGCGAATAGAACACATCCACCGGCACCGACAGACGCGGCTCAAAGCAGTCGAGCACGCCAGTGTGGTGGCCCACGGCGAGCGTGTAGTACAGCACGTCGCAGGCCTCCTGGGGAACGTCTTCCTCGGTCTCCACAAACTTACGCGTGAGCTCATAGAAGACCACCTGGTCGGGCGCATGACCCAGGCAGGGGTCGGCGACGCCCTCGGCAGCCTCGTCGCTTGCGCGCGAGGCGTCGCCAAAGGAGCCGCCGAGCATACCGGGGCCCGCAAAGTAACCAGAGCGGTCCGTGAGCTCCATCTAGCGACCTCCGGCCAGCACCAGATCCTGCAGCGCCGAGTACACCTCGACGCGGCGCGGATCGTCCTGCTTGTCGATGAGCAGCGCCATGGCACCGCGGATATCGCCCTTGGGCGCGCCCTCGAGCGTATCCATAAACTCGTTGGCCAGGTCGCGGCCGTAACGGTAGCCGCTCATGGCACGAGCCTCGCGCTCGATGGCAACGCGCAGCTTGTACGGCACGCCGGGGTGCAGGATATCGGCCTGCTCGCCGGCGGCCTCCACCGTGGTCTCGGCATGGAGCTTTTGGTCCAGCAGACCGAGCGCCATAGCGAAGCCGTAGATGGTCTGCGCGGGGCTGGGCGGGCAGCCGGGGATGTAGACATCGACCGGCAGAATCTTGTCCGTGCCGCCCCAGACGCAGTAGTTGTCGTAGAAGATGCCGCCGGTGCAGCCGCACGCGCCATAGGACACCACGATCTTGGGATCGGGTGCGGCCTCAAAGGCGCGCAGGGCCGGCATGCGCATGGCACGCGTCACGGCACCGGTGTACAGCAGCACATCGGCGTGACGGGGCGAGGGCACGACCTTGATGCCAAAACGCTCGACGTCGAAGACGGGCGTGATGGAACCGAAGATCTCGATCTCGCAGCCATTGCAGCCGCCGCAGTCAACACGGTAGACGTACACCGAGCGCTTGATCTTCTTAAGAAGGGTCGCCTTGGCCTTCTCGATGCTCTCGTCGAGCTCGATCTTGGTCGGGCGGTACTGGAGCCGCTCGGGCAAAAGCGTGGGTTCGGCCATGGTTACTCCTCCTTCGTTTCAAAATCCATGATGATGCCCTCGACCGGCGCAGGACCGGCGGGAATCTCGGGCGCATCGGGGTTGAGCTCGCGGTCGATATACTCCGGGTTCACGCCGTGTCCGCCCAGATACTCCATGCCGAGGCCCTGGGGCTCGCCGGACGCAAGCGTCTCGTTGGCAGCCATGCCGGCAGCGTTGCCGGTCTTTACGGCCGAGGCGGCGCGCAGGGCGTCGAGCTCACGCTTGCACTCCTGGCACATACCGACGGTACGGGCGGCCTGCTCGGCCTCCATGCCGCCGGCCTTTTGCAGCAGGCGCTTGGCGTAGTCGATCTCCTTGTGCGGGGCAAACGGCTTGCCGCAACGCGAGCAGTGCTCGAGCGTATAGACGCTCTTGCTGGTGAGGTCGTCCTTGCTCATGACGGCCAGCTCAAACTCCTCGGTGAGCTTGATGGCCTCCATGGGGCAGGCTTCCTCGCAGCGGCCGCAGAAGATGCAGCGACCGTAGTCAATCGACCAGGTGATGGTATCGGCCGCAAGGTCGGTGTCCATGCGAATGGCATCGGCCGGGCACGCCACGCCGCAGGCACCGCAGGCGATGCAGAGCTCCGCGTTGTGCTCGGGCTTGCCGCGCATGTCCTTGTTGGTGGGGAACGGCGCAAACGGGTACTTGACCGTCGCGTCGCCGGCCCTGGCGTTAACCTTCCAAAGCTTCAGCATATTAGAGCGCCTCCTCATCGAGCGGAGCGGCCATGGTGCCCTCGCCCGCAAGCGGCGACTTGTCGCGCCAGACGTTCTCGAACTGCTCCTTGTCGAGCACGTGGTCGCGCTTGGCGGCGACATCGGTCACCGTCACGCGGTCGGTGCAGGAGTAGCACGGGTCGAGCGAACCGACGATCAGCGCCGCGTCGCCCACGGTGTTGCCGCGGAACATGTAGCGCAGGACCGGCCAGTTGCTGTACGTGGCGGCCTTGGCGCGCCAGCGGTAGCACTTCTGGTTATTGCCGAGCATGGCCCAGTGCACGTCCTCGCCGCGCGGCGCCTCGGTGGCGCCGATGGCGTACTTGTGCGGGGTGTACTCCCAATCCGTGGTGAGGATGGGGCCCGACGGGCAGTTCTCGAGCATGGTCTCGATCATGTCGATCGAATCGTAGACCTCCTGGATGCGGACGGCGGTACGGCCGAAGGCATCGCAGGTGTCGGCCGTGGCGGCGTGCATCTTTTGGACGTCCGGATCGGCGTAGCCGTCGAAGGGATGGTCAAAGCGCACGTCGCGGGCATAGCCCGAGCCACGCATGAGCGGGCCGACCGGCGAGAAGTCGCGTGCGATCTTGCGGTCCAAGATGCCGATACCGCTCGTACGCTCAATGAAGTTGGGCGTGGAGAGCAAGACGTCGACGAGCTCCTGAACCTCGGAGCGCAGCTGGTGGATGGTCGTGAGCGTGGAGAGCTTCTGCTCGGCCAAAATGTCGCGACGCACGCCGCCGATCACGTTGAGGCCGTAGGTCTTGCGGTGACCGGAGAGCTTCTCGGCCAGGTCCATGGACTTCTCGCGGACGCGGAAGAACTGCTGGAAGCCGGAGTCGAAGCCCGTGTAGTGCGATGCGAGGCCAATATTGAGCAGGTGCGAGTGCAGGCGCTCGACCTCGAGCATGATAGCGCGGATGTACTGGGCGCGCGGCGGGACATGGATGCCCTGGGCGCGCTCGACGGCCTCGGCATAGGCCACCGAGTGGGCGCAGCCGCAGATGCCGCAGATGCGGTCGGCGAGGAACGTCACGGCGTCATAGTTCAGGCGCGTCTCGGCGACCTTCTCCATACCGCGGTGCACGTAGAACAGACGGTAGTCGGCGTCGACGATCGTCTCGCCCTCAACGAACAGGCGGAAGTGGCCGGGCTCGTCGGAGGTAATGTGCAACGGGCCCATGGGGACGAGTGTGGTCTCCTTGCCCTTGGTATCGGCCAAGAACTCGTAGTTTTCCATATCGCTTGCGGGAGCGGGACGGAAGCGGTAGTCCATGGAGTCCTTGCGCAGCGGGTACAGGCCGCTGGGCCAGTCATCGGGAAGCACCAGACGGCGACGGTCGGGCAGACCCTCGGGGATCAGGCCGAACATGTCGCGCAGCTCGCGCTCGCCCCACACGCAGGCGGGGACGAACGGCGTCACGGACGGGAACGTCATCTTGGCGGGATCGACCTCGGTGCGCACGGTCACCCAGCCGGGGTCCTCCCCCTCCATGGAGATGACGTAGTACACGGCGTAGCGACCGCACAGACTGCGCTCGTCATTGCCGATGATCACGGGAATCCAGCCGTAGCGCTCGTAATACAGGTAGTGGACGGCCTCGGGCAGCTTGTCCTGCTTGACGGTAATCGTCAGCTGGTCCTCGCACTGCCACTCGACCTTCTCGATGCAGCCCGGAACGGCGCGGCGCAGGGCCTCGACATGACTCTCGCAGCGGCGGGCATACACCTTGTTCTCAGTTTCAATCATTCGTTACTCCACCTCGCTCTGAGCGGTCTCGGTACCGAACACAGCGCGGTACATCGGCGTCGCGTGAAGTTCCTCGGTGCTCTGCTCGAGCACGATGCCGGTCGCGGTCTCCACACCGTGCACGAGGGGCAGCGGGGTGGCGATGCCAAACCACAAGATCATGACGGCCAGGATGATTTCGGGGATAAGCATGAGCGCCGGGGCCTCATGCTTGCCCATGCTCTGGGGTGCATGGCCGAATACCGACTTGAGTGCGATGCGGGTGAGCGCGGAGATGGCCACGGTAAGACCGAGGGCGACCACGACGACCAACCACATGGGACCGGCGGTAACACCGGCGACAAAAGTCAGGAACTCGGAGATAAACATGCCAAAGGGCGGGAAGGCACCAAGACCGAGCAGCGCCAGGACGGCGAGCGCGGCGGTTGCGGGGGCAACCTCGACGACACCCTGGATCTTGGCCAGGCTACGCGTGCCAAAGGCGTGCTGAATGTTGCCGGACACGCAGAAGGCAAGCGTCTTGGTAAAGCCGTGGAACACACAGTGCAGCAGGGCCGCGGCGATACCCAGCGGGCCACCGATACCCAGGCATAGGGCGATAACACCCACGTTCTCCACAGACGAGTACGCAAAGCGGCGCTTGAGGTCGTCCTGGCGAAACATCGAAAGTGCCGCCACCAAAATGGACAGCGTGCCGACGATCAGCAGCAAAAGTTGCGGATACTCGGCGCCCACGGCCTGGATGGTAAAGCCGTAGAAGCGCATGATCACGAGCATGGCGCACTTAAGCAGCACGCCCGAGAGCAGGGCCGAGACGGGGCTCGGGGCCTGGGAGTGGGCATCGGGCAGCCAAGTGTGCATGGGGAACAGGCCGGCCTTGGTGCCAAAGCCGATCACGATAAACGCAAAGGCGAGGCGCATGAGCGTCGGATCGAACTGGCCTGCATACGGAAGCACGCACGACAGGAATGCGGCCTCGTGAGCATTGGGAATCACGTCGGCGGCGTTGGCGTAGATCAGCAGCGTACCGAACAGGCCAAAGGCCACGCCGGCGGTGCAGACCATCGCATACTTCCAAGAAGCCTCGAGGGCCGTCTTGTTCTTGTAGATACCCACGAGGAACACGGTGGAAAGCGTGGTTGCCTCCACGGCGGCCCACGTGAGGATCATGTTGTTGGACAGGCACGCGAGCAGCATGGTGAACACAAACAGGCTAAACAGCGCAAAATACTGCTTGGCGCGCTCAGCGGGCATGGAGCCCTCCTCGATATCGGCCTTTACATAGGGCAGCGAGAACAGTCCCGTAAGAAAACCGATAAAGCCGATGAGCAGCACAAAGATGGCGCCCAGCGAATCGAGGTGGAACCACAGGTCAAGAGCGCTCGCGGTGTCGCCGCTCATAAGGACGTCACCGGCCGCCATAATCGACAGCACCAGGACGGCTGCGACGGAGACCAGGTTGAGACCGGCAAACACGTTATAGGACGTGTTCTTGGGCAAAAACGCCATGACCAGCGAGAACACCAAAGGAGTCGCGAGCAGGGCGAGAATCAACGTTTCCATGGACTACCCCCTCAGCTCGGACAGGTCGCGCGCATCGAGCGAGTGGGAGTCGTCCCAAATGCGACGCACGACGATGGACATGATGATGACGGCAAAGATGGCGTCGGTGGCGATACCGATCTCGATGATCTCGGGAGCGGTGGGGGCCAAAAGCGCGAGCGTCACATGGCTGCCGTTTTCCATAAGGCAGTATCCAAAGATCTGCTTCATGATGTTGCGCTGCGAGATGATGCAGGTGAGGCCCACAAAGAAGTGAGCGAAGCTAATAGCGAGCGCAGGCGTTGCGACCTCGGCCGTGGGCAGGCTGATCTGTGTCACGACGGCAAAGCAGATCGCGACCTCGACGGCGATGATGCAAATGGCCCACGCGGGCTTAAGGCCGGCCTTGAGCGATGCGTCGCTCGGCTCGCCCATCTTCTTGTATGCGCGGTTGAGGATACAAGGGACCAGGACGACCTTGGTGATAAAGGCAGATCCAGCCCACATAAGCAGCTCCTGCGCACCGGTGGTGACACCGAGCGTGGCGAGCAGTCCCACGAGCACCAGCGACTGCACCGCATACCAGCTGATGGAATGCTTGATGTTCTTTGAGACGACCACCATGGTGGACGTGACGATCAGAAGGCCGCCAAGGATGTTGACGATCGAATAACCCATGTCGTTCTACCTCCTAACCGATCCAGCTGGCCGAAAGCGGGCCGCTGACGATAACCATGATGATGAGCACGATGAACACGAACGCCATCGCGCGGGGAAGCGGGGCTCCCGCAGCGACCTCTTCGCTCGGCTCGCCGGGCAGGCAATAGCCCATCCACTTGAGGAACCAGGCAAAGGTGGCGACGGTCTCGGCGACCATAATGCACACGAGCACCAGGATCGCGACGTTGCCGGCACCCACAGAAAAGCCGCCGGCGATAATCTGGAACTTCGAGAAGAACGTGTTCATGGGCGGCACGCCGGCAATGGCGAGCGCAGCGACACCAAAGCCCACGCCCGAGATCGGGTACTTCTTTACGATGCCGCGAAGCTTGGGCAGCATACGCGTGCCGAGCGTAAAGGAGAACGAACCGGCGATCAGGAAGAACAGCGTCTTGGCGAAAGCGTGATTAAAGATGTGGCACACGGCGCCATCAAAGGCCAGCTGGCTGCCAAAGACCGAAAGGCCCAGACCAAAGAACACATAGGAGAGCTGGGCGATCGTGGAGAAGGCCAGCAGACGCTTCATGTCCTTTTGCGGCAGGTACATCAGGAAACCAAAGAGCATGGTGACCATGGCGTCGATAATGGCGACCCAGCCCACGATCTCGGGAATCTCGCCGGCAGAGACGAGTGCGCGCGCGAACACGCACACGCCGACCTTGACCATCGAGGCACCATGCAGGTAGGCCGAAACAGGCGTCGGCGCCTCCATGGCCGAAGGCAGCCACATGTACATGGGGACCTGTGCGGACTTGGCCCAGGCCGCAAACAGCACGAGCAAAAGGACGATAGCCTTGAGCTTGGCATCGAGACCGGCAATCGCGGTAATGGCGAAGGTGCCGGTGTGGGCAAACACGATGGCGGCGCCCAGATACAGGCCGAGCGCACCGATATGCGTGATGATCAGGGCCTTCATGCCGGCCTTCTTGGCCGTAGGCGTCATGTAGTAGCTAATGAGGCCCCAAGAGCACGCACCCGTGATCTCAAAGAACACGAGCTGGCCCAAAAGGGTCGAGCTGTACACGAGGCCGGCCATGGCGCCGATGAAGGTCGCGAGGTACGCGTAGAAGCGACGACGCGGCGCGTCGGGATGCTCACGGTTATTCTCGCTCATATAGGGAATCGAATAGATCACGACAAGCAGGCCGATACCCACAAAGGCGGGCGCGAGCAGCGTGCTCATGCGATCGAAGGTGAATCCCATGACGAGGGTCTGCCCAAACGAGATCAGGGGGACCTGCGTGTCGGGCATGCCGGCGCCAGCGAAATTCGCGGCGAGGGCGATGGTGCAGACCGTCGAGACGGCGGCACCCAAAACGCTGAACCACTTGGCGTACGGACGGGGGAACAGGGCGACGAGCACCGAGGCCACCATCGGGGCCGCGATAGCGACCAAGCCGAGAAGGGACAGACTGACTGCAAATGACATTGTTTCTCCCTTCTCCTACACGCCGACGACCACGAAGACAAACGCCAGAACGGCGATGCCCACGACGGCCCAGGTCTGATTACCGAGCACCTTAAAACGCGAGCGCGAGCAAGAGTTCTCGATCACGCCGCATACGACAAAGTCGATCAGGCACTTCACCAGGAAGATGACTGCACCCAGAACAGCGGCGGCGCCCACGGTCGCGGGCTCGCCCCAGGGGACGAAGATCGCGCAGAACCAAGCGAGGACCAGGACCTGCTTCATGGACATGGCAAGCTTGGCCATGGCGAGCGACGGGCCGGAAAGCTCGGCGAGCGGGCCTTCCTGAAGCTCCTGCTCGGCCTCGGCCTGGTCAAACGGCAGCTTGCCGAGCTCCATGTAGCAGGCAATCGCAAAGGCGATGCCGGCGAGGATCACGGCGACCGGCGCGTCGATGGTGCCCGTCATGATGTGCTGACCCATGGTGGCGATGTCGGTGGAGCCGCACACCAGGGCGGCGGCAAACAGCGCCAGCAGCATGGACGGCTCGATGAGCACGCTCATGAGCAGCTCGCGGACGCCGCCGATACCGGCGTAGGCGTTGGACGAATCCACACCGCAGAGGGCGAAGAAGAAGCGGGCGAGCGCCAGGCTGTACATGATGGTGATGGCGTCACCAAAGACCGGAATGGGGCTTTGTGCCGTAAAGAGCGGCAGGCCCATCGCGAGCATAAAGGCGACGGCGAAGAACAGCGGCGGCATAATCCGCAGCGCAAAGCTCGCATCCTCGCTCTGGGACTCGGGGCGCGCAAAGAGCTTGGCCAGGTCGCGGTAGTCCTGCATGATGCTGGGGCCACGACGGTTGTGCATCTTGGCGCGGATCACGCGGCCGAGACCGGAGAAGAACGGTGCGACGGCCATAACGACCACGCCCTGCAGAACGGCAAGTACGATGTTGTTCATGCTCTCCCCTCCTTAACCCATTTGCACGGCGAGCACGAGGAACACCACGAGTGCCGCGACGATGTAGCAGATATAGATGCTGTAGTTGCCGCCCTCGAGCTTAGTCGCGAGGTCGGCGAGCTTCTCGACACCCTTATGCGGGGCATCGACGAGAACCTTGTCGGGTACGGGCTCCACAGCCTCGGCCACACCGGTGAGCTTCTGGAAGAAGTGCGCGATGGACCAGCAGACGGCCGTGCAGCGGTCGCGCAGCGTGTAGAGCGGCTGCATAAACCAGGACACCTCGGAGGCAAAGGTCGTGGCCACGACGGGCATATGCTCGTTGGGAGCATAACCGCATGCCCACGGCTGGGACTTCTGCACCTTGCCGACGGTCTTGAGTTTGCGATAACCGCAGGCAAGGCCGACAAGCACCACGAGTGCAATAGCGATCGCGGGCGTGGAGGTGGCAGCGCCGGAGTACTGGTTCATGAGCTCCATGCCCTCGGCGGCAAACACGCCACCGTACGGATGCAGCACGGACGCGGCGACATCGACCAGCACAGGCGCGATCACGGGAGCGCCAATGCCCAGCACGACGCAGATGGCCGCAAGCAGCCCCTGCGCAAACACCATGGGGGCGGGAACCTCCTTGGCATTGGCCGCGGCCTCGGAGCGGGGCGCGGAGGCAAAGGAGACACCATAGGCCTTAACGAAGCACGTGACGGCCAGAGCGCCGGTAATGGCAAGCGCGACGGCAGCGAACACGGCCACGATCATGACGGCCTTGTCGCCCTGCATGGCGGCGTTAAACAGCGACTGGTAGGTAAACCACTCGGACACAAAGCCGTTGAAGGGCGGGATGGCCGAGATGGCAAGCGCGCCAATGAGGAAGCAGATGGCCGTTGCCGGCATACGACGGAACAGGCCGCCCATCTTCTCCATATTGCGCGTACCCGTGGAGTACAGCAGCGCACCGGCGCCCAAGAACAGCTCGCCCTTAAACATCGCGTGGTTAAACGTGTGGTAGAGGGCGGCCATCAGAGCCAGGACGGCGATGCCGACAGAGTTGAGCGCCATGGCGGCCATGGAGGCGCCGACGCCGAGCAGAATGATGCCGATGTTCTCGACGGAGTGATAGGCCAGCAGGCGCTTGATATCATGCTCCTGCAGGGCGAAGGCCACGCCGAGGACCGACGAGATCGCACCGAAGACCATGACCATAAGGCCCCACCAGACCTGAACGCCCGAGGCGGAGAGCAGGTCGAGACCAACCTTGAGGATACCGAAGATACCGATCTTGATCATGCCGCCGGACATGAGGGCACTCACGTTGGACGGCGCCTCGGGATGTGCCTTGGGCAGCCAACCGTGCAGCGGAATGATACCGGCCTTGGCGCCAAAGCCAAAGAAGGCGAGCACGAAGCACACGGATGCGACCGCGGGGCTAAACTGCGTAGCGCGGAAATCCGCAAAGGCAAACGAGCCACCGGCGAAGTTGGTCATGGTGAGGAAACTCGCCATGATGAGCACAAAGCCCACGTGCGCGATCACAAAGTAGAGCCAACCGCCATGGATGGAGTTCTCATTCTCCTCGATCACGACCAGGAAGTACGAGGTCAGCGACATGAGCTCAAAGGCGACCAGGAACCAAAACACGTTGTCGGCGGTGATGACGAGCATCATGGACGCCACGAAGGTGTTAAAGAAGAAGCCGGCGCGGCCCTTTTTGCCCGGGTACTCATCAAAGTAGTTGAGACCGTAGATCGAACCGGCAAACGCGAGCACCGAGATGAGCGCCACGAACAGGCCGGACAGCTGATTGAGCAGCAGCTGGAAATGGGCAAACGGGAAGAACACGATGGTGTCGACCGACGTGACATCGCCCAGCACGGCCTGGATACCGGCCACAAACGAAAGCACCGCGGCGGCGGCGCCGATAAGGCAGCCGGCGGTCTTGGCGGCGTTATCGGCCTTGATCAGCAGAACCGAGGCGAGCGCACCGATGCACGAGACGGCAAGCGATGCGATAAACAGCGTCATGCTATCCATTGTTTACGCTCCCTTCTGCTTTCTCGGACAGGCCCTGGGCCACAGCGGTAACGTCGACGGACGGACCGTTTTCGATCGAGCGCAGGCGCTTGGCCTCGTCGAGCTCGCGATCGGCCGCGCCGCCCATGACGGTCAGCGCCTTGGTGGGGCACGCCGCCACACAATGCGGGCCGTCCGGATCGAAGGCGCACAGGTCGCACTTCACAGCGCAGGTGTACTGGCCAGGAGCCCACGTAAGCAGGCTGCTCCGGGACTTAGGATACGAAGGCGTCGGGTCGCACATGCCTGCGACACCGGCGATAGACGTGCCATCGGGATGGATGGCTCCGAAGGGGCACGCGATGGCGCACAGCCTGCACCCGATGCACTCCTGCTCCTTGACGTGGATGCGGTCGCCATCGTGCTCGATGGCATTCACCGGGCAAACCTCGGCGCAGGGGGCACCCTCGCAATGGTGGCAGGCAAGGGCGGCCGAAATACCGCCGGTCTTCACGAGCGCCAGACGCGGCGTATCCTGAAGACCCTGCATCCGGTGGGCGTCGGCACAGGCGGACAGGCATGTTCCGCAGCCGATGCACCTCTCCGGGTTGATGTCGATGAAGCGGTTCATCCCCACTTCCTTTCAAAATAACGGGCCGGGCTCCCGAACGTACGGGACGCCCGGCCCAAAAAGCCAACGAGAACGGGACTACACGATTTGATTCACGTGCGTCTCGTCGTCGAACTTGGCGGCGCCGGGCTCAACATCCTGAGGAGCGGCGGCGTCCACCAGAGCCTGCTTGAGCTCGGTGTACTGACGCTCGACCTCGCCCTCTGCCCAGACCTGGTCGGCGATAGCGTCGACCTGGCAGGCGGAGAACTTGTCCTCGGGCGTGTGCGAGACCGGGTCGACTTTGTGAATGGTCAGCTCGTTGCACTTGCCGATCCACCACTGGTAGGTCATATAGACCGTGCCCTTGTTGATACGGTCGCTCACGTCGGCGCGGCTGTATACCTGGCCGCGGCGGCTGTGGATCGAGACGATGTCGCCATTCTTGATGCCGCGCGCCTGAGCATCCGCGGGATTCATGCGGACAAAGCCCGGCTCGTCGGCGAGAAGCGCCAGCGTCTTGCAGTTGCCGGTCATGGAGCGGCAGCTGTAGTGGCCGACCTCGCGGACGGTGCACAGGATGAGCGGGTACTCATCGTCGGGAAGCTCGGAGGGCGCCTCCCAGTCGTGTGCCATCAGGTTGGCGCGGCCGTCCTTGGTGGTGAACTTGCCACCAGCGAACATGTCGGGCGTACCGTGGTCGTTCACATCAGTGCTCTTGACGGGCCACTGGGCGTAACCGCCCTCGGGAGCCATCTTCTCGTAGGTCGCGCCCACAAAGTTGGGGCACAGGCTAATGCACTCGTTCCAGATCTGCTCGGTGTTGTCGTAGTGCATGGGGTAGCCCATGCGCGTGGACAGGTCCGCGAAGATCTCCCAGTCGTGGCGGCACTCGCCCTTGGGCGGAACGGCCGCGTCAAAGTGCTGGAAGCTACGGTCGGATGCAGTAAAGACACCCTCGTGCTCGCCCCAAGAGGTAGCGGGCAGGATGACGTCGGCGAGCATGGTCGTCTGCGTCATAAAGATGTCCTGGCAAATGAACAGATCCAGCTCGGAGAGCGTCTTGCGCATACCGGCCGAATCGGGCTCGGTCTGCACCGGGTCCTCGCCGTAGTTGTAGAAGCAGTGCACCTTGCCCTCGTCGACCAGGTGGCCCAGGTCGGTGAGCTTGTAGCCCTCCTCGAGCGGGAGCTTTTCCTCGGGCACGCCCCAAGCCTTGGCAAACTTGGCGCGAGCGGCGGGGTCGGTGACCTTCTGGTAGCCAGGGTACAGGTTGGGCAGCATGCCCATATCGCAGGAGCCCTGGACGTTATTCTGACCGCGCACGGGCGCGAGGCCGGAATTGGGTTTGCCGATCTGGCCGGCAACGCAGGCGATGGAGGCGATGGTGTGCACCGTCTTCAGGTTCTGCTTCTGCTGGCATACGCCCATGCCCCAGCCAATGATGGCAGAAGGCTTCGCCGTGGCGTACATCTCGGCAGCTTGGTGGATCAACGCGGGCTCGACACCCGTGATGTCCTGTACGGATTCGGGAGTGTAGTTCTTGATGGTCTCCCACCACTCGTCAAAGCCGTTCGTGTGCTCGGCGACGAATTCCTTGTCGTAGAGGCCATCGTTGACCAAGCAGTTGGCAAAGGCGTTGAGGAACGCGACGTTGCAACCGTTCTTGATCGGAAGGTAGAGATCGGCGATACGCGCGGTTTCGATATGGCGCGGGTCGGCGACGATGATCTTGCAACCCTTTTCTTTGGCTCGCACGATACGCCTTGCGACGATGGGGTGCGAATCGGCAGGGTTATAGCCGAAGAGGAAAATGCAGCCCGCATCCTCCATACCGGGGATGGAGCATGACATGCAACCTGAACCAACCGTGTCCATCAGACCGAGGACAGTAGGGCCGTGTCAAGTACGGGCGCAGTTGTCCACGCTGTGGGTGCCGATGCACGCACGCGTAAACTTCTGCATGACGTAGTTCGCCTCATTGCCGCCGCCTCGCGAAGAGCCGGTGGTCATGACAGCGTTAGGACCATATTCGTCAATTATGGCCTGCATCTTAGATGCGGTGAAATCCAGTGCCTCGTCCCAGCTTACGCGCTCAAGATCCGCGCCCTTGGTGCGGCGGATCATCGGGTGCAGTACGCGAGGAGTCAAGATCTTGGTGTCGTTGATGAAGTCGTAGCCGCTCATGCCCTTAAGGCACAGCTCGCCCTGATTGGTGATGCCGTTGAGCGGTTCGGTACCCACGACCTGGCCATTTTGGACCAGGAGGTTAAACTGGCAACCGGCGCCGCAGTACGGGCAGATCACTTTATGCTTCTCCATGACACCCTCCTTCCTTTCTCTGCTACCGATTAATCGGTACGTATTTGACAATCATTGGGCCTGTATGGCCACCCGCTTACGCCTCGTTTTCGATGGTGGCGCGGGCACGCTCGGCGGTCAGTTCCGCCAGGCGCTCCTCGTCTACCAGGGTGAGGCCCTTGGTCGGGCACGCCTCGGCACACGCCGGACCGCCGGGACGGTCCACGCACAGGTCGCACTTGAGCACGAAGCTCTTAGTCTGCGAACCCACGCGCACGTCGCCCATCAAGACGGGGACCTGCGTGGTCGCCACGTTCACGGCGCCAAAGGGGCAGGCCATGACGCAGCTCTTGCAGCCGATGCAGTTGTCCTCGTTAACACCGATGCGATGGTTCTTTGGATCAAAGAACAAGGCACCCGTGGGGCAGGCCTTGGCGCACGGGGCATCCTCGCAGTGGTGGCACGCCACCGGTGCGGAGATCTCGTACGTACGCGTCACGCGCAGGCGCGGCGCGGCGATGTTGCCGGGGATGTCGTGTGCCTCGATACACGCCGCCATGCAGGTTTGACACCCAATGCAGCGCGAGGAATCGGCTACGACTCGTTTATTGCCCATGTTGTTCACTCCCTCCTGAATCCCATGCCGGAGAGACCCTGTCGACGTTGCCCCGGACCGCCCGTGGTCCGGCATCGGCGTATCGAGTGCATGCGGCGAAACAGGCACTTCGATAGAATTCCTCCAACGATATACAGGTTAAATATACGCAGTTGCAGGGGGCAAACTTGAGCATAGGCCCTGCAATACGGGTGTATTGCAGGGGTTTTGGCAGGTTGGAATTATTCTCTAGAGGCTATAAAGGTGAGTGTATTACATGCGTACGCCTCAGAGATTTTTACGCACTCTCATTTTGGATGTATTACGCTTGTATACATGTTAATGGTTATTTACTTGAGCGAAATAAAGTAATCGTTATAAGATGCTCAAGTATCGGCACATGCCGCATTTGACCGACTATATTGCACGCTCATTAAGGGGGCCAGTGATGTCATCGACTCAAAAACGAGCCATCCTGCAGGTGCGCATTCGCGAGGAAGACAAGCAGCATGCCGAGCGTCTTTACGACGCCATGGGCACATCGCTCGCCGAGGCCGTCCGTCTATTTGTCGCGCAGAGCATTTTGATGCGCAAGCTCCCCTTTCAGCCGGTCGCCGTGCGCTCAAAGGACGGCACCGCCGCCTATGGATCGCTCAAAGCATATGGTGACCCCAATCGCCGCTCCGAGGAGCGCAATGCCTGGATTGAGTACCTTGCCACAGAAAGCGACGATTCGATTTTGGGTCCCGAGGAAGTAGATATCCATGAGTAGCACCATCATCGACGAGACCGTCATACTACGTTACCTGCTTGACGACGACGAAGTTCTGTCACCGCGCGCCGCCAAGGTCATCGCCACGCGTACCGCTCGTGTCTACCCCGAAATCATCACGCGCGTCGTGGTCACGCTGCGCGACGTCTATAAGGTTCCCCGCGTTGAGATTGCTGCGGCCATGAAAAGGCTGCTCGATGACGTCATGGTCGACGAGCCCACCGTTGTCGCCCTTGCCGTCAAGCTCTTTGGCAAGACCCATATGGACTTTACCGACTGCCTTCTCGCAGCCCGAACCGCCATCTACAACGATGATGTCGTGAGCTTTGGCAAGCCCATCATCCAAGGCATGATCGATTACCGCCACAAGCGCCAAACCGCAGCCGAAGCCCGCAACCGCAGCACCGACTCCACCATCGACAAGCTCCGCCACCACCCCCGCAGCTAACCCCCATCCCCTTCTAAGTTGCGGTGAAATAGTTCCTGGATTTAGGCTTATTCGAGCTTTTCAGGAACTATTTCACCGCAACTTTCTGTAAGGGTGGTTTTTAGTGCCGCCGAGGGGCACAAATCAACCATTTGCCGATATGTTTGGCTCTGACTCATGACTCTGACCTGCCCCGTCAAGCTTTTGGTTAGTTCATGGCAAGGTCTGACGGACCAAATATGGGATAGCGTAGTGTCATTCACTCCCCCTCGAGACCATGGGGTCGAAAATGAGTCATGATAAACGCTGTTCCAAACCGCAAGTAGAGCTGTTCTTCCGGTTATTCGAGGCCCATCATGGCGGGCGCCTGTTTGTAGCTACCAAAAAAATGGGATGAACGCTGTGCCTACGCGCTCATGCAAAAAGAGATGATTATTCGACTCTACAACCATGTCTACGCTGATCCCGCGTATTGGAATGACCTCGGCGTCGAAGATCGCATCTTTCAATTGGCATCCGCTATTGCGGTCGTTGAACCGGATGCCGTGTTTTGTGGAGCAACGGCGGCACTGCTCTATGGCATCGGTTCTGCATATTCGCTTCTCGACAAGGTGCAAGTGCTGCTGCCGCGTTCCACCAGGCGCGATACGTACGAATTCGTTGAATACCGACGCTGGCGGCCGGGCGACGTATGGCAGCTCGGCCCGTTTACGTTAACGGATCCATATCGCACGGTGGTCGACATCGCCCGAACGAGCGCCTTTCGATATGCACTAGGCTATGTCGACGGGCTGGCTCGTGAGTACGGTGTCGAGCGTGAAGAATTGCGTTCATATGCACAAGCGAACTGCCGTGGACTGCACGGCATCGCGCGTGCATTTGACGTTTTTGAACACATGGATGGCAGATCGGATAACGGTGGAGAATCCGAAGCGCGGGCGGCAATGATTCTGGCGGGAGTTGCCGCTCCCGAACTTCAGGTTGAAATCACTCGACTTGGAAACGCCGGCTATTATTTGGCAGATTACGGCTGGCAAATGTCAAACGGCTCTTGGATGCTGGCTGAGCTGCATGGACTAGGCAAGTTTGAGGACGATGCCCAAAATGATCCGGAACATGCTGCGGCAAAAACCTATCGAGCTGCCCTCATACGCGACGCGAACCTGCGTGCCATGGGCCACAACGTCATTCATTTCAAGCTCTCAGACACCTATGATGTCAAAGCGTTCGGCTCCATGATGCGCGGCTACGGGATACCAACCACAAAACCCTACGCAGACTCCTGACCGGCTGCCCTCATCTTCTCGACAACAGAACCCATCATCGACCCAGCTCACTCGGCCTCAATAAGTTGCGGTGAAATAGTTCCTGGATTACAGCTTTTGCGGCTAATCGGGAACTATTTCACCGCAACTTAGGAGGGGATGTGGGGTCCCCGGCATGTATATGAAAACGGCTCTGGTCCCAAAAGGAGCCAGAGCCGTTCGTTTATCTAATGGAGCGGGCGACGGGAATCGAACCCGCGTCATCAGCTTGGAAGGCTGGGGTTCTACCATTGAACTACGCCCGCAAGATATGGTCGGGACGACAGGATTTGAACCTGCGACATCCTGCTCCCAAAGCAGGCGCGCTACCAAACTGCGCCACGTCCCGAAGGTGTTGAGCAGCTAAGGTCTAAACCTTGCGTGTCCCAAAGCGAAGGAAATTATAGGGGAGACTCCCCGCCTGTGCAAGCATTGATGCCTTAGCTCCTCGAATGTGCGACAAAACGACTATGGAGCAGACCGATCACAAAGGCAACCACGGCAACCGGCGCCCACGCGGCTCCAATGTCCGCAAGCGGCAGTGCATCGAACGGCAGCCACGCGCCCGCAAAGAACGCATCGCGGACCGAGGTGATCACACTCTGCACAGCAACCACGCCGCCGACCCACACCCACACCTGTGGATGAGCGTCGCAAAAGCCGTGCACCAGGCCCATAAGCACCAGCACAATGGCGACGGGATACAAAGCGTTGAGCATGGGTACCGAGAACATAAGGATCACATCGAGGCCCACGTTGGAGAGCACGCACGAAAACGCCGCGAATACAAAGGCGAGGATCGCGAAGGGGCGGCGCATGGCCTCCTCGGAAGCCTCCGCTCCCCCTTCAACCACATACGTCTCGCAGAAGTAGCGCGAGCAGCAGCTGATGAGGCCGATGCACACGTTCATGCAGGCGAGGAAGAAGATGGCGAAGACCACGATCGTGCCGGCAAGGCCAAAGTGCATGGAGGCAGAGCGGGCAAGGATTGCAGCGCCGTTGGTGGCGTCGGGCATCACGGTGCCGAGCTGCATACCGGCAAGTGCCAAGCCGCAATAGATAATGGCCATGAGCACGCCGGCGATCACACCGGAGCGCGAAATCTCGAAGGCCACGCGCTTGTCATCGGTAACGCCCAGCTCGTGGATGGTCTCGGCGATGATAATGCCAAAGGCGAGCGACGCGAGCAGGTCCATGGTCTGGTAGCCGGTCAAAAAGCCCTGCACGGCAGCACCGGCATCATAGGGAGCTTGCGGGATAGCAGCCGGTCCTAGCGGCGAGATCACGGCGGCGCCGACAACGAGCACGATAAGCGCAATGAGCGCAGGGCCCGTAATGCGGCCGAGCACGCGCGTGATGACACCCGGGCGCAGCGTGAGCACAAACGCGACGACGAAGAACCCGATGGCAAACACCAGACGTGCCGTGCCGAGCGAAACGCCCTCGGGTAGCAGCGGCACCAGCATTTCGAACGCCGTAGAGCTTGTGCGCGGAATGGCCAGGCACGGACCGATGGCCAGATAGACCGCCGCAACGAAGAATTCGCCAAACTTAGGATGCACGCGGCCGGCAAGCTCGCGCGCCGTTCCGGCAAGTGCCACGGCGATAAAACCCATGACGGGCAGGCCGATGGCGGCAATCAGAAAGCCGAGCATGGCGACCGGCGTGGCAGAACCAGCCTGCAGCGCCAGCAGCGGCGGAATAATGAGGTTGCCGGCGCCAAAGAGCATCGAGAACAGCGCAATGCCGACGGTAACAACATGGTCGGAGCGCAAACCGCGCGGAGCGGATGAGGCCATATGCACACCTTTCGGGTCGAAACAAAAACGGGACGGGCAAAAACACCCATCCCGCAAGTATAAACGGTCTAGCAGCTTTAGCAGGCTAAATCGCACAGAGCATCGATAGCCGTGTCGACTTCTTCGGTCGTGTTGAAATACCCAAACGAGAAACGGACGACGCCCTGGCGCTCGGTCCCCAGCGCACGGTGCATGAGCGGGGCGCAATGGGCGCCGGGGCGCGTCGCAATCCCCCACCCTTGCATGAGTGCATCCGAGATCTCGGCAGAGTCGATATCGCCCACGTTGAGCGAGACGATCGCCGAGCGCGTCGGTTGGCCAAAGGCACCATAGAGCTTAATCCCCGGAATCTCGCGCACACCGGCAAGGAAGCGATCCGCCAGTGCTCGCTCGTGTGCCGCAATCGCCTCGACCCCGCCTTGCGCCTCGATAAAGTCGAGACCTGCGGAAAGGCCCGCGATGCCGTGACCGTTGAGCGTACCCGCCTCAAGGCGCGTGGGCCACTCAAGCGGCTGCAGCGCATCGAAGCTGTGCACGCCCGTGCCGCCCATGGCCCACGGAGCCACGTCAATGCCCTCCGCCACGGCCAGGCCGCCGGTGCCTTGAGGTCCCATGAGCCCCTTATGGCCGGTAAAGCACACAATGTCGAGCCCCATGGCCTGCATATCGATATGCATCGCGCCGGCAGACTGCGAGGCGTCGACGATCACCAGCGCGCCGGCCGCATGCGCGATGGCAGCCACGCGCGCAATGTCGACCGCGTTGCCGGTCACATTGGAGGCGTGCGTCACCACCACGGCACGCGTGCCCGGCGTGACCAACCGCTCGAGCTCGTCGTAGTCGAGCACACCGTTCGCGTCGCAGCCCGCATGCTCAACGGTCACGCCCTGCTCTGCAGCCAAGCGGTTGAGCGGACGTAGCACCGAGTTGTGCTCAAGCACCGTCGTGACCACGCGGTCGCCGGGGCGCACCACGCCATTGATAACGGTGTTGAGCGCCGCGGTGGAGTTGGGCGTAAAACAAACATGGTCAGCACGCGGGCAGCCCAGCAAGCGCGCAAGCTTGGCGCGGCAGCCGTGGATGGTACGTGCCGCATCGAGCGCACCCGAGGTGGCACCGCGCCCAGCATTGCCGAGCGAGCACATCGCTTGCGTCACGGCATCGATGACCGCCTGCGGCTTGTGCATGGTCGTCGCCGCGTTATCCAGGTAGATCATCGCACGACCTCCCACATGTCGATCACCGTAAAGCCCTCGGTGGGAACGCCCGCCGCGGCGAGTTCGCCGCGCAGCAGCTCCTCATCGGCAGGCAACGCCTTCCACGCCAAACCGCAGCCGGCAGCGACCTCCCCGGGCACGGGAATCGTCCGCCCGGGAAGACCGCGCTCGATGCACAGGGACTCGCAACCCATGGCGGCCGCCGTGGTGGGAAACGTGATGACAAGCGCCGGGCGCTTCTCCCTCATGGCAACTCCAACCAATACGCTACGGGCGCACGACGCGCGCGGCCTGCTCCATCTTCTCCACGATCACGTACATGTTGGTGACCTCGCCCACCGCAAGCTGGTCTTTAATGCCATAGTGGTCGAGGCAGGTACCGCAGGTGAGAATCTCGACACCCTGCTCCGCCAAGCCCTTCAGGTCATCGAGCACCGGCGAGCCCTCGACGGTGAGCTTGGCACCGCCGTTGTAGAAAAGCATAGTCGCGGGCAGCTCCTCCTGCTGCGTCACGGCAAAGACAAACGCCTTCATGAGCTTGTGGCCCAGCTCGTCGTCGCCATGGCCCATGCAATCGGTATAGACGGAAATGACAAGTTTGCCCTTGCCGGCGCTGGCGTCGCAGAAAGCAGCGCCGTCCTGCTCGGGGTCCGCAACGGCCACGGCACCGGCGGTCGCGACGGTCACGTGCCACTCAGCGTCAGAAACCTTCTCGACTGAGGCCGTGCAGCCCTTCTCCTGCGCCATCTTGGAGATGTTCTTGACGGCGGTCTCGTTGTCGACCGAGGTCACGACTGTGCCCTCGCCATCGAGCTGCTTCAGGGCTCTGAGCGTCTTGACGACGGGCAGCGGGCAGGCATCGCCCATGGCATTGACTTCAATTTTGGTAGACATAGTTTTTCCTTTCAAAAGGGACCGCCCAGAACAGTAGGCGGTCGCATAAACGGTTTTCCTTAATGCACAACGCGAACGGCAGGACCGCCTGGTACCGGCTCGTACACGCGCCCGACGACGGCGGCGATACGTCCTTCGGCATGTAGACGGCTCGCAAGCTCATCCACATCGGCAGCAGGTGCCGCGATAAGCAGGCCACCAGACGTCTGCGGGTCGTACAGCGCGTCGAGCATGCCCGGCTCAAGGTCCTCGTCGGCCGTCACGCGCGGGCCAAAGAAGTCCTGGTTGCGGTAGGAGCCCGCGGGGATAATGCCCAAACGCGCCATGTCGAGCACCTGGTCAAAGAGTGGCACCGCCCCCGACGCAAGCTCAACTTGCACGCCCGAGCCCTCGGCCATCTCGCATGCGTGCCCGATCAGACCAAAGCCCGTAATGTCGGTGCAGCCGTGAAGCTCAAGTCCCTCGGCCAGACGAATCGGAGCCTCGTTGAGGGTGCGCATCGAGTCAAACATGGCTGCGGCCTCGTCCTGCTCGATGAGCTCGCCCTTAATGGCCGTGGTGATGATGCCCGAGCCAACCGCCTTGGTCAGCAGTAACGCATCGCCCACGCGCGCGCCGCTGTTGGCGAGCATGCGGTCGAGCGCGACAAACCCGCTCACGGACAGGCCGTACTTGGGCTCGTCGTCGTTGATGGTGTGACCGCCCGCGATGGAGCAACCCGCCTCGACGCACTTGTCGGCGCCGCCCGCCAGAATCTGACCGGCAACCTCAACGCCCAGACAGCTCGGGATGCACAGCAAGTTCATGGCATGGCTCGGCCGCCCGCCCATGGCGTAGATGTCCGACAGTGAGTTTGCCGCGGCGATCTGGCCAAATAGAAACGGGTCGTCGACCATCGGTGGGAAGAAGTCGATGGACTGCACGAGCCCAAGGTTCTCCCCTACGCGGAAGACGCTCGCATCGTCGGAGGTATCGAACCCCACGAGCAAGTTGTCGTTATGCACATTGGGTAAATCGCCCAGGACCTGGGCGAGGGCTCCGGGGGCCAACTTAGCGGCTCAACCGCTCGCGGCCGTCATAGACGTGAGCTTAATCTGATCGTCAGCCATCGATACCTCCTCTCATCGGTCAATCATTTTCTCCCAGTATACGCATGAATGCGAGCCTGCGGCGGATACATTAATTGAGCGCCTGTGCGCGAATCGCCGCGCCAATCGCTCCGGCAAAGCGAGCCTGGGGCGAGGTGGTCACCGGCGACCCCAGTAGCTCGCCCAACCGCTCCACCACGAATGCGTTCTCGCACAGGCCTCCCGTCAGGTAGTACGGAGCACCCGCCGCCTGCCCAGCCATGGTCGCCACGCGCGAGACCACGCTGTCGATCACGCCACGCGCAATATTCTCGCGCGGCTCACCGCGACCGATCAGGCTGATGACCTCGCTTTCGGCAAACACCGTGCACATGCTGCTGATCTTGGTGGGCTCGCCGATGCGAGCGAGGTCCGCCATCTGCAGCTGGGAAATGCCTAGGCGGTCGGCCATGATCTCCAAAAAGCGCCCCGTGCCGGCGGCGCACTTGTCGTTCATGGCAAACTTGGCCACGCGGCCACCCTTAAGTTGGATGACCTTGGTGTCCTGACCGCCCACGTCGATCACGGTGCCGTGGTCGCCAAACAGGCGCACGGCACCGGTGCCGTGGCAGGTAATCTCGGTCACGACCTTGTGCGCATAGGGCACGGCGACACGGCCGTAGCCAGTCGCGATCACGCGCACGTCGTCGGCAGCCACGTCATAGCCAGCCGCGGCAAGCTCGCCGCGCAGGCGCTCGGCCGCATCAACCGAGGAGAACCCGGTTGGCTGCACGCACGTCCATGCCACCGAACCTTCCCCATCGACCACAGCGGCCTTAGCCGCCGTAGACCCGATATCGATCCCGATCCCTACCATGGCCCTCTCCCAATCTAAACATCAAAGGTAGCGGCGCGTTCAGGCGCCTTAGCTCTAGGTTTCTCAGGTGCCGGAGGTTGCCCCGAAAGAGGAGCGCAGCGTACTTTGGTACGCAAGCGACGGTTTGAGGGGCAAGATCCGGTGCCTGAGGAAGCTAGAGGGTTTCGATAAAGGCGGCGATGCGCGTCTCGATCTGGCCCATGTCGCCGTTGCTGTAATCGGTCTCGATCTTCATATACGGAATGCCCGCACCCTCGACTGCCTCCTGCATGCGCGCACTCTCCACGTTAAAGGTGTGGCACGCCTGGAGCACGCTCTCCACTACGCCATCGACGTGATACTTCTCGCACATGGCCAGCGTGTTTTCCATACGACCGTCGTTTGGCGTCATGACCGAGCAGTTGATGTCCAGGTAGCGGTCGGCGATGGCGCGCAAGATGTCGGGAGCCTCCGGGTCGATCATCATGGCCGCCGTGCGCTCGCCCGAGCAGTCGTCCATGCACACGACCACACCACCGTTGGACTCGATGGTGCGACCGATCTTGTTGATCACGCCGCCCACCGGGCAGCCGGTGATCAGAATGCGCTTGGCATCCGCCGCAACCGGGCGCTCGCTCGCGTCGTAGGCCTCGCGCAGCTTGACAACCTTTTGCTCCAGCTGCTGCGTATAGGCCTCGATATCAAAGCTAAACGTACCGGCAAACATGGTGCTCATCAGGTCGACGCCGCTCATGGCCGCCGGCTGGTTGGCCTGCAGCGCAAACATCTCGAGCTGGGCCGCACGCAAGCGGTTGCGACGACGGACGGCAGCGCGCAGATCATCGTCGGCAATCGCGATGCCGTAGAAGTTCTCGAGCTCCTCCTTGAGCAGGCGGCACTCCTCGTACCAGCCCTCGCGCTCGTGGGCGCGATCGCGGCTCTGCGGCAGGTGCAGAATGTGCGTGCGCTTGAGCTCGTTGAGTAGCTCGTACATCTTCTTCTTGCCGTCGCAGGTGGTCTCGCCGATGATCATGTCGCTAAAGTACGTAAACGGGCACTTTTGCGAATAGGCAAAACCATACGTAGACTTGATGAGCGGGCACAGGTTTGCCGGCAGCACCTTCTCGGCCTCGGGAATCACCTCGTCGGACGTGCCGCACAGCGCCACGCTCGCAGCCCCCGCGGCATCGATAATCTCGAGCGGCGTGTAGCTGCACAGAAAACCGACCAGGCGATTACCCGCCTGCTTATAATCCTTGACGCGAATAAACGCCGCCTTGCGTTGCTCGTTGAACTCCTCAAACGTGGACGGCAACGGCTGCTCAATATTTTCCGACATATAACTCCTTAACAAACCTTTTAACCAACCAAGGAAACGGCTTTCCCAGGTGCCCGAGGTTGCCGTGAAAGAGGAGCGCCGCGTACTTTGGTATGCAAGCGATGGTTTGAACGGCAAGATCGGGTGCTTGGGGAAGCCGCTGGACCGGATAGCCCTAAATGGTTTCCAAGAAAGCCTCAATCCTGGTTTGCAGTTGGCCTGCATCCTCGCCGGCGTAGTCGGTCGTGATGTGCATAAACGGGATGCCGGCCTCTTCGGCGGCCTTCTCCACGGCAAACGACTCCATCTCGTAGAGCGTGCAGAACTGCAAGGCCACGTCGACGATGCCGTCGGCATGCAGGTCCTTGGCCATCTGAACGATGTCCTTCATACGCTGGTCGTTGGGCGTAAAGACGGCGCAGTTGATCTTAAAGTAGCGCTCGGCGATGGCGTCGAGCATCTCGTCAACCGTCTCACCGGACTCATCGACCAGGTCCTTGTAGTAGCGCGAGCCCGTGCAGGACTCCTCGCCCACCACGACGCCACCGGCCTTCTCGATGAGGTTGAACAGCTTCCAGTTGGGCACGGCCATGGGCGTACCGGTGTACAGGATGCGCTTGGTCCCCTTGGGCGCCACGCCCTCGCCGGCCTCGACACGCTGCTCGCACTCAGCCGCCATCTCGTTGATGGCTCCGGTCAGACGCGACGTGTCATCCATAAAGGCGGCCTGCACGGTCAGCAGGCTATCGAGACCGCTGATGGGCGCCGGGTCGGCAGCGCGCGTGGCAGCGAGGCGCTGCAGGGCGCGACGCTTCTCGTTGACGGCGTGGATGGCGGCCTTCAGACGCTCGGGCGTAATCTTGACGCCGCACTCTTCCTCAATCTTGGCGGCAAGCTTTTTAACCTCGGCCTTCCAGGTCACGAGCGTCGACTCGTCGTGCACGTTGGGAATATCCATGACGTACATGTTCTTTTGCGTGGCAAAGAACTCGTAGGCCTTCTTCTTGCCATCGCAGGTGTTCTCGCCGACTACCAAGTCGCTCGACTCGATGTAGGGGCAGACCTCGCCCAACTTAAAGCCGGCAAAGCTCTTAATGAGCGGACAGGTGTTGCGCGGCAGATGCTCCTCGACCTTATCGGTCGCCCAGCCGGCACCCGAGCACAGGCCCACGGGGATGCCATCGCAGGCAAGTACGATTTCCTCGGGCACGTACACACAGAACGAACCGACGATCTTGGTGGCCTCGCCGGCCTCCTTCTTGTCGAGCATCTCCTTAATACGGCCGCTGTGGATGTTGGTTGCCACAAAGTCCAGGTAGGACGTGGACTTGGGGCGATTGTTCTGCGTCAGGAACATATCGCCGTACATCTGGCCCACGGCGCCCAGCAGCATGTCGTGGTCGGCAAGATTCATGCCGAGGCTCTCCCACATCGGATGGAAATCAAATTCTTCAGCCATAACGGTTCCCCTCTCGAACCAAAAATGAATAGCTACGGTATTGCTGCACGGTGGGTGGCGAAAACCCAGCCGCGCCTAAACCCGGAATTTTAGGGAACCTGCTTTGCGGTCGATTATTTAGCTGTGCGTCGTCTCTCCCGGAGCCGTGAACACACCTGCTCATATGCGGCTCCGAGCCATGTATAGGGCACGCGCGGCAACGCGGCGAATGTATGTCGTCTGCGGCATGTGCGCACCCTCCTTTACAAGTTGAGGTCAACTATATCAACGGTTATCGACCATGCGAACACCGTTGACATTCGTACGACAGCGTCGTGTGCCGTCGTTTAATAAATAATTATTTTGATTGATAAGAATTTGTCATCCATCATTCGGCGAGCGGCAAGACAAAGCCGCCGAGGCTTATATCCCCGACGGCATTACCCGGCGCTATCGACAAACCAAATGGATCTTACTCGCATCGAAGTGCATGCGCAGCGTCTCGCCTGCTTGTGGCAGCTCGTCGACAGGCATGCCCACTTTATTGACCTTCCACTGCAGACGCGTGGGCGCATCGGCACGCGGCACGTCCAATAGCACCAAGCGCTCAAAGCGCGAATCACTCACACGGGCCACGTGCAAGTCATAGCTGTTGCGGCCCCGCTCAGCGCGATTGTCAACATGGAAGTAGCTTGCGCGAATGCCCAGGTACGCCACATTATCGGGAACCTCGCGACCCACGTTAAAGGTCATACCCCAGTCGAGGGCCTCAACTTCTTCGTCGCCGATCTTGCGCGCGCGGCTCGTATTCTTGCAGCCCGTCAGGCGCAGTGCCGCCAGCGTCTGCGGACGACGGACCACGTCCTCGATGGAGCCGATCTCCTCAACATGCCCGTCGTGCATCACGCAGATGCGCTGACACAGGCGGCACGCTTCGTCGATGTCGTGGCTCACGTAGAGCACGGTACGGTTGCAGACGTCGAACAGGTCGAGCATGTTTTGCTCAAGCGCGCTCTTGAGATATGCATCGAGCGCGCTCATGGGCTCATCGAACATAAAGATGCCCGGATGCGCCGCCACCATACGGGCAAGCGCCACGCGTTGCTGCTGACCGCCCGAGAGTCGCACGGGAAAGCGGTCGGCAAAATCGGCCAGACCGAAAATACCCAGATAGCGCTCGGCGAGCTTTTTGCGCGCGGCGGCGTCACCCGCATCCTTTACACCGGCGCATACGTTATCGGCCACCGTCATGTTGGGAAACAGCTGATAGTTTTGGAACAACAAGGCGCATTTTCGCTCCTGGGGTGACAGGTTGATGCCAGCCGCCGAGTCAAAAAAGGTCACGCCGTTGACGACGATCTTGCCCTCGTCGGGCGTCTCCACGCCGGCAATGCAGCGCAGTGTGCAGCTCTTGCCACAACCCGAGGCACCGAGCAGCGCCACACGATCCTCGCCGGCCTCAAGCTGCATGTCGAGCACAAACCCGGGATAACGTTTCTTAATATCCAGAACGAGCGACATGGCCTATCGACCTCCCTGTAATGCGGCATCATCGCGCATGAGCTCGGCCAGTGCCTCGCGATCGATACGCAAGGCATCACCGCCCGCCGGGTCGAGCGAATCGCCCTGTCCGGCGAGATCTTTGGCCTGTTTGCGCTCCGCACGGGAAAGGCCCCGCTCGCGATACTTTTGCGAATGAGCGGTGTACATGTTGATGAACAGGATGACCAGGAAGCTAAACACGATCACGACGACGACCCAAAAGAGGGCCACCGACGTGTTGCCGCCCATCCACTCAAAGTAGATGGCAATGGGAATGGTCTGCGTAATACCGGCGTAGTTGCCCGCAAAGAACAGGGTGCAGCCAAACTCGCCCATCGCGCGGGCAAAGGCGAGTACCGTGCCGGCGGCAATCGAGGGCCAGCCAAGCGGCATCATAAGCTTGGTAAAGATGCGACGCTCGGACCAGCCCAGCGTGCGCGCCGCATCGAGCATTTGCGTGTCGAGGCTCTCAAAGGCACCGAGGGCCGTTCGATAGACCAGGGGGAACGACACCACCACGGCAGAGATCACCGCCGCAGGCCACGTAAAGACAATCGAGATACCGTGCGCGATAAGCCACTGGCCCACCCCGGTCGAGCGGCCAAACAGCATGAGGAGCAGAAAGCCGCAGACCGTGGGCGGCAGCACCATAGGGATGGTAAAGACCGAGTCGAGCAGGCCCTTGATGCGACTCGAGGTACCCATAGTCTTCCACGCGGCGAACAGGCCCAGCGCAAAGGAGATCAGCAGGGCAAGGCCGCTCGTTTTTATGGACACCCAAAACGGGCGATAGTCGATGTCGCACAAAAAGGAGGTCAGAGAGGTCCAGGGCCCCTGCTCATCCCGCAATACGACAGACGATGCTTCTACCATTTGAGCGCTATCAAGCCAACGCGCGCCGCCCTTGGCATCACCCGAGTCTGATGCAATCACCACATAGCGGTCCCCATCCGCACCGCGCTCGTCAAAGCCATAGGTATACCCGCCGGAATCAAACGTTGTTTCCGCCGTGACATACCAAGGAAGATCCACGTCCCCCAGCTGCGCACCTCCCATGCAGTTTGCGCTGTCGAGCTCACAGACGAGGGCCTTGAGACCCGACACGCACTCGTTGTCCTGCGGATCCAACCCATACTTCTCGACCGCCTTGGGCGATACCCACACCACAACGCGATCGGCAGCAGGCGCCACTACAAGGTCAACGTCCTCGTCAACGGGAAACCGGTAGCCCTCAGGCTGGCCCTCCATGGCACGAGCGGTCCCCTTGGCCAACCGCTCAAAACCCTCGATCCCATAGGAAAGCCCATGAGCGGTCGCGGCAACCTGGGCTCCGCCCTCAGCGTCCCCAGCAAACGCAAATCCCGGCACCCAGCAAAGCGCGAAGGTCAAAGCACAGGCGACAAGCATGCGGAATCTATTAAGCACGAAAAGCTCCAAGCGAATACAAGGACGGAGTGAGACACAAAACGATGGAATTATCGCGCCAAGCCGCACTACTCGGAAAGCTCAAAGCCGTACTTGGCCCAAATCTTCTGGGCCTTCTTGTTCGACAGGCAAAAGTCGATAAACGCCTTGGCCTCGTCGGCATGCTCAGAGCCATCGGCGACAGCGCCCGGATAGACGATGGGCTCGTGCGAATCCTCGGGGCACACAAAGGCTTCCTCGATGCCGTCGTAGCGGAAGATGTCGGAGCTGTAGACAAAACCGGCAACGCAGTCACCCGCAGAAACATAGGCGGCAGCGGTGCCGACCTTGTCGGCCAGCGCGACCTTGTCGGCGAGCTCGGGCGCGTACTCGCCGTCGTCACCCTCGGTACCAGTGTAGAGCCCCACGGAAGCCAGCGCCTGGTTGGCGTACTTGCCGGCAGGAACGGTCTTGGCGTCGCCAATGGCGATCTTGCCGTCCAGGTTCGCAACGTCCGCGATGGCCTCGACCTTGGTGTCGGAACCCTCGGCGCGAATGATCACGAGGTCGTTGACGAACATGTCCTCACGTGTGTCGGCGTCGACGAGCTCAGCGGTCGCAGCGTCATCCATGGTGCCCTTGGAAGCGGTGATGAGCACGTCAACCGTGGCACCGGCGCGCACCTGCTCGACAAGGTCACCGGACGCCTTAAACTGCGTGTCGGCAAACGTGGTGCCGGTCTGCTCAGTGTAAAGCTCCTGAACCTCGGGCAGAGCCTTCTCGAGCGAGTTGGCGGCAAAGACCTGCAGCTCGACAGCTTTCTTGGAAGATGCCTTAGCAGAACCGGCATCGGGGCCGGCCGGCTCAGACGTCTTGTTACCGGAGCAGCCGGCAAGGCCAAGGCCGGCGGCAGTGGCAGCAGAAAGCGAGAGAAAACCGCGGCGAGAAACCATATCGAACATGTTCAACCCTTTCGGACCTTGTGCCCGGGTACCCCACCGCGGGCTTTAATCTGCAATCAGATTATACTTTCGCGCGAATAATGATAGTGAGAAATTATTCTCGTCAGAGAATATAGTTTCGAGTTAGCGTGCACCTCGGCGTCGCTTCGGTGGAAAACAAAGGCGGAGCAGCCGTTCAGGTCGCCCCGCCGCAGGTAAACCGCTTAGTTGGTATGTCCGCCGCCCGCTGTCATCTGAGCCGCATGCTCCAGCTGGTCTGCTATGGCCTCCCAGCTTTCGCGGGCGGCCTTCGTAGAACCGGGAAAGTTTACGACAAGTGTATGACCTCGTTGCATGCAAATAGCGCGCGAGAGCATGGCGCGGCGCGTCTTGGTCATGGAGTACGCGCGAATCGCCTCTGCAATACCCGGCACATCGCGGTCGCAGACGGCACGCGTCGCCTCGGGCGTCACATCGCGCATCGAAAGCCCCGTGCCGCCGCAGGTGAGCACGACATTGGCGTGGCACTCATCGGCGGCTTCCACAATGGCATCACCAATCTCGCTGACGTCATCGCGCACGACCACATGTGAGGCGACCGTCCAGCCCTGTGCCTCGATAAGTTCCTCGAGTGCGGCTCCAGCCTCGTCCTGGGCAAGATCACGCGTATCCGAGCACGTCACAATCGATATCTTCAACTCCACAGCATTCCTCCTACAACACGGTGCCCTCGGGCAGGTCGACGCGAACAACGTCCACGACATCTCCCGCCTTGAGCTCGCACGGTCCTTCGTCAATACGCAGCAGGCAGTTGGCCCGCTGCATCGTGCCGAGCAGCGCCGAATTCTGCGTCTTGGCCCCGGTCACCATCAGCTCACCGGTCTCGGGGTCGCGCAAAACCGTGGCGCGATCGAAGAAGCGTCGGTCCTGGCGCTTTTTCACACCGTGTGTGAGCGTCGCCTGCTGCACGGGACGCGGACCCTCGGCAAAGCCGCGCATCTTGCGAATCGCCGGACGGGCGAGCATCTCAAAGCCCACATACGCCGCAGCCGGATTGCCTGAAAGCCCCAGGTAGGGCTTACCCCCGAGCAAGCCAAACGTGATGGCCTTGCCCGGACGCATCGAGATGCGATCGAACAGCACCTCGCCCTCGCGCCGGACGAGTGCCGTCACATAGTCGTAATCGCCCGCCGAGGCGCCTCCGCTCGTAATGACAAAATCGCACTCTTGCACCGCGCGATGCACGAGCTCGGCAATCGCCTGCTCATCATCAGACGCAATGCCGTAGAACACGGGCTCGGCTCCTGCATCGAGTGCTTCGGCCATCAACGCCGAGGAGTTGGAATCGCGAATCTGACCGCGCGCCGGTACTTTACTCGGTGCGACCAATTCCGTGCCCAGCGAGATGATGCCCACACGTGGGGCAGCGTGCACCTTCACGCTCGCGTAACCGGCGCTTGCCAGCAGGCCCGCGCCCGCCGGAGCCACGACCTCGCCGGCGTGTATCACAACATCGCCGGCATGGGCCTCCTCGGCGGCAGAGCGAACGTTCTCCCCCACCTTGGCCGGCGCCGAGAAGCGGACGTGCGAGCCCTCGTTGCCATCGCCGTCAAGCACCTCGACGATCTCGTATTTCACTACGGCGTCGGCACCCTCGGGCACCGGCGCGCCTGTCATAATGCGGACCGTCTCGCCCGGGCCAAGAGCACCCTCAAACACATGGCCCGCAGCCTCGTGTCCGATAACGTCGAGCGTCACAGGCGTCTCACCAGACGCCTGCGCCAAATCCGCCGAGCGCACGGCATATCCGTCCATAGCGCTGTTGGCAAACGGCGAAATGTCGATATCGGCCACAGCATCCTCGGCCAAGGGAAAACCAGCCGCCTGCCACACGGGAATCTCTACGAGATTGGTCGGAGCAACGTGCAACAGAACAATCGACTGCGCGTCCTCCAGCGGAATGAGTTTCTCTGCCATATGCACCTCTTAATGCCACGGCGCACAACAGGAGCGCCGATTCTTTATGCTTGTCTCAGTATAATCCCCGACGCGCGACCGCGATTTGGCCTGTACCCGCAAATACACCTGTCGGCCGCAAGCCGCGAAACAGAATGGAAACCAACCCACCGGCTCGTCGCGCTTGCCGCGTTTTATAATGCTTGCGTTGCAACCTAAAAGAGGAATATATGGCTCATAACAACAAACCCGAAAGCGCAAACGAAGCGCAGGATCATTCCCAGCCGCTCGACGATGGCGGCTTTTTCTCCCTTAGCGACGTCATCATGGCCGGCAGGCGTCAACTCACCCGCTCCGAGCAGCTCTTGGCCGCCGACACACGCCGCAACGCCCGCAACCTGTTTGCAAGCGCCAAACTGCTCGCGCTCGTCGTCATCGTCTCGCTCGCCATGGGTGTTGCCGCTTGGGCATTTTTGGCCTCGCTGAATATCGCGACCGATTATCGCGAGCACCACGTGTGGATTTACGCGTTGCTTCCCGTTGTGGGCGTTGCCACCGCATGGGTGTACAAAAACCACGGCCTTGCCGCCAAACGAGGTAACAACCTGGTCATCGACTCCGCCCTGGGCACACGCCTTATCCATATGCGCATGGCCGTTCTCACCTTCGTCTGCTCCACGCTCACGCACCTAACGGGCGGGTCGGCCGGTCGCGAGGGAGCCGCGGTGCAGATTGGCGGCACCATCGCCAGCAACATCTCGAGCCTCGCCCACCTCAAAAAGCATGACCACCACGACCTCATGCTCGCCGGCATCTCATCCGCTTTTGGCGCCGTATTCGGTTCACCCCTTGCCGGCGCGTTCTTTGGCATGGAAATGTGCTTTATCGGCAAGATCGACTACACCGCGGGCATCTACTGTCTGGTCGCCTCGTTTACCGGCTACTTTACATCACTCGCCCTGGGTACCGAGTACGAAGCGAATGTCATCGCCAGCGTTCCCACCATGACACCACGGACGGTTGTCATCGTTGTTATCAGCGCCATTATCTTCGGTCTGACGGCACGTCTCTTTGCCTGGTCGGTTCGAACCGTCAAGAGCCTGTACGGTCGCTTTATCACCAATTACCTTGTTCGCGCACTCATCGGCGCACTCGTGGTTTTGGCCGCCTATGCCCTCCTCGACGCCTGGGACTACGCCGGCCTTTCCACGTGGCTTTCCGGCGCCGGATTTGCAGGCAACACCACCCTGGCGGACGCAGCCATCAAGTTGGTCGTCACAGCGCTTACCCTGGGCGCGGGCTTCCAAGGCGGCGAGGTCACGCCCCTGTTTGGCATCGGTGCGGCACTCGGTGGCTGGATCGGCTGCCTCACCGGTCTCGACCCCAGTTTTCTGGCGGCTCTCGGCATGCTCGGCGTCTTCTGCGCCGGCCTCAACGTGCCCATCACCACCTGTATGATGGCCATCGACCTGTTCCACGGCACGGCCGCCGGCTTCTTCGTGATCATGGCGTTTATCAGCTATCTCGCCGGCGGCCACCGCGGCGTGTACCCCGCCCAGCGCATCATCTCACCCAAGCGCCGCTCGCTTATTGTGGACGAGGGCGGCACGGTGGCAGAGGCTATCGAGCGCCACAACGACCTGATAGAGTAGACGTTAGTATTCGCCGTGCAGCCACAATCGGGAGCAATTCGACCCGAGCGAGACCGCACCGTCACGTCATACGCCGGGAGTCACCCCATGCACGGAACTGATTTTGGTCGCACGCTCATCATCGCCAACCCAGCCGCCCAGTCGGGTGCGGCACGCGAAGTTGCCGAGCGCCTGCAACGCTTTTTGGATATGACCGCGCGCGCATCCCAGTTTGACCTGGTGCTAACCGAGCACATGGGACACGCCAAGGAGCTTGCCGCACAGGCTCAGGGCTATCGCACCGTTATCGCACTCGGCGGCGACGGCGTGATCCACGAGGTCGTCAACGGGCTTATGACGCAAAAGGAGGACGCCCGCCCCGCTCTTGCCGTCCTGCCCGTGGGCTCCGGCAACGATTTTGCCCAGACGCTCGGCATCGAAGATTTCTCCGGCAAGAATTTTGGCGCGCTGCTCACCTGTGAGCTGCAGCGTCAGGACATCGGGCGGATTCGCTCATGGAACCCCGCAAGCGGTAGCGGCGAATGTTCCGTTGAGTACTATGACCAGACGCTTTCGATCGGCATCGATGCTGCTATCGGCCTTGGCACCACCGAGCTGCGCAAAAAGACCGGTTTGACGGGCGCGCCGCTCTACACCCTCTCGGGACTTGAGCAGTTTGGCCTGCGCTATCGCAACTACCCCATGACAGTTAGCTTTGATCGCGCGCCCGCCGAGCGCGTACGCGCGATCGTTATGGCGATTCAGCTGGGCCCCACGTATGGCTCGGGCTATCGCATCTGCCCCGATGCCGACCCCTGCGACGGTGCACTCGACGTCTGCTACGCCTGCGGCCCTGTCCCTCGCGCGGTTGCCCTGCCTATGTTTCTTTCGGCCAAGGACGGTCACCATACCAAGTTGCCGCCGGTTCGTATGCGCCGCTGCCGCCATGCCGCGCTTACCTTTGAGGAGCCCGACTACCCCATCCAGGCCGACGGCGAGCCCGTTGTCGCCTCGCGCATCGAGGTCGACGTCCTCGGCGGCGCCCTCCACGTCTGGCGCCCCACCCGCTAGGCCCACCTAAGTTGCGGTGAAATAGGGACTGTTTATGCAGGTAAAGCCGCAAAACAGTCCCTATTTCACCGCAACTTATGAGAAGGCTATTCGTCGCTGCCCGGCTTGCGACGGTTGGCCTTTTTAATGGCGTTGAAGTGCTTGTCGTTGAGCCTGCGCTGGCGAGAGCGCTGAGGCACCTTGGTCTTT
The DNA here is from genome assembly GCA_902494085.1 of uncultured Collinsella sp. Taxonomy (GTDB): domain Bacteria; phylum Actinomycetota; class Coriobacteriia; order Coriobacteriales; family Coriobacteriaceae; genus Collinsella. Next base: position 2,449 of record CABURU010000005.1, on the reverse strand, counting down.
ACGCGTCGGCGCGGTGGACGCCCGCGACGCTCAAGCTCAGCGCGTAGCTTACGCAAACAGCAGCTGCGATTCTGAAACTGACTGCGGCTCTCGCGTGCCGTCACGGTAATCCCCGAAGGGATATGCTTCATGCGCACCGCCGAGTCAGTCGTGTTGACGCCTTGTCCGCCCGGGCCCGTCGCGCGAAACACCTGCACCTCGCAATCGCGTGCCAACTCCTCGGCCGACATCTCGGCATAGCGCGCATACTCGCGCCATCCCATCTTGTTCTCATCCATATCAACACCCCCCTCATACAAAAAATGCGACAAAGGGACAGTCCCTTTGTCACATCGCATACCAATCGCTTGTGTTGCGCGCTTAGGCGAAGGTGATCTCGCCGGTCTCGCAGTCCATATCGGCGATACGGGCCAGGCTCTCAACGCGGAAGCCGCGCTCACGGAGCTTATCGCCACCGCCCTGGAAGCCCTTCTCCACCGCAATGCCAATGCCGGATACCTCGGCACCTGCAGCCTCGCAGATCTTGATAAGACCCTCGAGCGCGCAGCCGTTGGCCAAAAAGTCGTCGATGATCAGGACCTTGTCGCCCTCGGACAGGAAGCGCTTGCCAACGATGACCGGGTACTCCTTCTGCTTGGTAAAGGAATAGATGGTCGTGGCATACTGCTCGCCGTCAAGGTTGATGGACTGCGCCTTCTTGGCAAAGACCACCGGCACGCCGCCAAAATGCTGGGCCGCGATGCAAGCCATGCCAATGCCCGAAGCCTCGATCGTCAGGATCTTGTTGATCTCGACATCCTTGAACAGACGGGCCCACTCGGCGCCCATGTGGTCGAACAGCTCAACGTCGCACTGGTGGTTGAGGAAGGCATCAACCTTAAGGACGTTACCGGCCTTTACGATGCCGTCATGGCGAATACGATCCTCAAGCTCCTGCATGGCGCAACCCCTTCTCGCGGCAACGATACCGCGCGATTAATAAACGTTGTTCGATAGTCTACCACGGACCGACCCCCGCCCGCCCCACAAGCAGCATCGCACCACAAACCAGTCTTTTTGGGACGGCGCGAATCGTGGCAGACAGCCTCCCAACACGCTAATGGCGGGCGCGTATCTTCACTAAACGCAACATGGCAAGCGCAAAGCCCACTGCCGCCACAGCCATGAGCACGTAGAATACCGAACGAAAGCCAAACAGGAACACATCCGGACGGTCTGCAACAAAACTGGTCACGGTCTCGCCCATCGCCACGCTCATCTGCCCATACAGGATATGCGACGCCACCGTAATACCCACTGCCATACCCGCATAGCGCGCCAGGCTGCCCAGGCTGCCTGCAAAGCCGAGCGCTTCGCGTGGAGCCGAGCCCATATACAGCGAGTTATTGGGGCTCTGGAAAATCGACGTACCGCACGACATAAACGCGGCACAGCACACAATCACAGGGATGGAAGAGTGCTCGTCGAGCGTACTTACCGCAAAGAGACCGCACACGTACACGCCCAGGCCGACCGCCGTGGGGCCCTCGCAGCCAACACGGTCCGAAACCGTACCCGAAAGCGGCCCGATAAAGGCATTCACCATCGGCAACGCCAAAAAGAGCAGTCCGGAAATGTCAGAACCAAAGCCGTGAGCGTCCTGAAAATAGAACGGCAGAATAAACTCGGATGCGCCAATGCCAACGAACACGATGAGCATGCAGGCAAGGTTGATGGTGAAGGCCGAATTTGCAAAGCAGCGACGAGCGGCCTCAGCAAGGGACATGGGGCGCTCGCCGGCCTCCGGCTTAACATGCGGCAGCGTGTAGAGCCCCACGATAAACGAGATGACGCCAATGGGCAGGTTGATGAGAAAGATACTCTCCCAGGGAAAGCTTGCCACCAGCATGCCACCGAGCACGGGGCCACACATCATGCCGAGGGCCACGAAGGTCGCGAGAATACCCATGGCACGGCCTCGTTCGCGCGCCGGAAACGACTCGGTGATGATACCCATGTTGTTGGCCATGGCCGCCGCGCAACCGACGCCCTGAACAATGCGTGCCAGGATAAGAACCTCGAGCGAGGCCGAAAGGCCGCACAGCAGCGAACCGACCGAAAAGACGATGACGCCCAGCTGGAACACATTCACCTTGCCGCGCACGTCACCTAAGCGGCCAAACGGCAACATAGCCACGCATGTCGCAAGCAGATACACCGAGCTCACCAGCTGGATGCGATCGAGGCCCACGCCCAGCTCCTTTTGCATCACGGGCAGCGCCACGGTCACGACGGTCGAATCCAGACACACCATAAACGTCATGATGAGTACGGTAAACAGAATCGCCCATTTGTTCTTGCCATGGGTGTCGCCCTCTAGGGCAATGTGCTCGCGGCGCAGCTGCTCTGCAGTTTTCTCCATATCCATCCTTTCGAGTGGCGCAACGCAAAAACGGGGCCCCAATCGCCT
>CABURU010000004.1 GCA_902494085.1 uncultured Collinsella sp. | reverse complement strand
TCAGCGGCTGCACGCTCTGCGGCTGCACGCTCTGCGGCTGCACGCTCTGCGGCTGCACGCTCTGCGGCTGCACGCTCTGATATGAGGTAGCCGCTGCCGTATATCGCCTTGTTCTGCACGCGCTGCGCGTCGAGCGCCCTCGTGAAGCTGCACTCCTGCGGCCCCACGCGGAAGTCGATGCCGTACTTGGAGTAGCGCGCCAGCATGGGCGGGGTGTAGCAGTCGTCCGTCGTCCTCTTCGGCTCGAACTTGGCCGTGAACTCCTCGTATGTCTCGCCTCTCGCCATGCGTCTCCTATCTCTCGGCCCATATGGTCGCAAGCGTGTCGCCGGGCACGAAAAAGGCCGCCCCGAAGGACGGCCCTCTGCCTGTTTCCGTATTCGGTTGCCCCTATCCGCACGCCGCCACGGCCATGGCCATGAGCCCGAGCGCCAGCGCCCTTATGGCGTAGATGGCCGCCGCGTCTATGGCGATTGCCGCCGCTATGAACAGCAGGCACCCCCAGTTGCATCCCGGGCGGTTCATCGCTCCTCCCACTCGACGGTGCCGTCGTCGTACTCGGCCTTGAGCCATTCCAGGTAGTCGGCCTCCTCGCAGAAGCTGGCCAGCAGCCGCTTGCTGGTAGTGCAGCTGCTCATGCGGCTCGTCTCATACACGGCGATGAAGAAGGGCCACGAGTGGAACTCCGTCTCCGTGTGGATGGCCCGCTCGGGCGTGCCGAAAAGGTGCTCCCAGTTCGTCATCGCGCCCCCTCCTTCGCGCTCGGCCCGACCTTGCGGTAGGTGAAGTCCTCGAACAGGTGACCGCACCAGCGGCAGCGGTCGCCGCCCTTGGGCAGGTGGTGCCAGATCTCGCGCATGCCGCACTTCGGGCAGCGCACCTCGATACTGGGTCGGCGCTTCGGCTTCTCGGTCTGCTGCTCCATGGCTACTCCACCGCCATCCGCATGGCCGGCTTCATGGCCTCGCGCAGGCTCTTGGCCAGCTCCTCGGCCGTTACCTCGGCCTTCACCTCCACGTTCACGTCGGGCATCGCGAAACCGTGCGCCTCTTCGGCCTTGAGGCAAGGCATGGCGGCGTCCTGGGCCGCGCCCTTGAGCGTCGGTGACGCTGTCTCCTTGGGCTCGCAGCGCCCCAGCCACAGCTCGCACTCGTCCAGCTTCGTGAGCGCCAGGGCGCGCTCGCGGCTCGCCTCGTAGGCCGTCTCGATGCCCTTGCGCAGGTTCTGCACGGCCGTCTCTTCGGTTCCGGCGTCCAGCTTTTCGCGCAGTAGGGCGTTCTCGAACCTCAGGTTGCGAGCCTCGCGACGCGGCACTGCTACCGTATGGCTTTGCTGCTCGCCCCAGCAGTCCTCGCACAGCGGCGCGTCTACGCCCATGTTGTCCTGCCCCAGGGCGTCGATATCGCGCCCGCAGGTATCGCAGATGATTCCCATGGCTACTCCCTTCCTTCCGGCTTCACCGCGCCTGCGAGGAACCACGCCCGCAGGCTCTCGGCGCACTCCGGGCACAAGGCCCTTGCCTTGCCGTCGATTCGCGCGCTGTTCCTCAGCACCATCTTGGCGTAACCCGCCAGGGTCGCCGGCACCTCCTTGCCGCAGCGTTCGCATGCGCACATGTACAGCCTCATGCCTGCTCGCCTCCCTTCGGCAGAGCGTCGGCGATTCGGTCCCAGTCGGTGGCCGACTTCTCGCTGGGGTGCTCGTAGGCCCCCACGCACGGCACCGGCAGCACCGCCATGCCGTCGTGCTCGCCTGCGTACTCGTCTGCGTCCGATCTGCTCTCGAACGCCAGCACCACGTCGCTCTCCGTGGCCACCGCGTAGATCTTCTTCATCGTTTCGTCTCCTATTCGAACTCGAAGCACTCGCATGCCTCGCTTGTCTCGTCTGCCGCCTCCACGTCGGGGCCGCCGCCCGTCATGGCGTCGCGGGCGCACACGGCCTCGCCGCCAGCGCCCTGCACGCGGCCGCAGAAGCGGCACTCCCGGCACGTGCGGCCCTCCCACGGGTCGGGCCGGTTCCACGGTGCCCTGGGGTCGGACTCGAAGCACCCGGGCGGGAGGTTCCACCCGCTTGAAGGCTCGTACCCGCTCACATGCACCGCCTGCCCCTCGGCAGCCGCCCCCAGCCGTCCATGGCCAGGGCATCCGCGTACTTGGTCGGTTCCGGCAGCAGCAGGTACTCCCAGTGCCCCGAGCCCGGCGGGGCGGGGCGGTTGAACCTCTGCTCGGCCCTGACCCAGCGGAAGTGCAGCCGGTTGACGTGCGCCAGCCCGTGGCAGCCGCTGCCGTTGCCGCTGCCGCACAGCATCACCGTGGGCTTGGGAACCTCGCGCCCGTCGCGGAACAGCTTGCCCGCCCCGCGCCTCACGATGTGGTGGCGGTTGAGCGGCCACGGCGCGCCGCACACGGCGCACCTGGGCGGCTCGATGCTCGGCCCCTCCATGAGGGGGCGCAGGATCTCGGGCAGCGTGTCAACGTTTGCCATTCGATAGCCTCCTGTCCTTGCCTTGCAGCTCGTACTTGTCGCACATCTCCGACAGGCGGCTCACGATGGCCACCGCCGTCTCCTCGTCGCCGTTCTTGGCCAGGCGGCGTATGAGGTCGCTCTTGCCGTACTGCGTGGTCACGACCACGGGCCTCATGTTCTCGTACCTGTCGTTCACGACGCGGAACACCTGCCCCAGCGTCCAGTCGGTGGGGGACTCCTTGCCCAGGTCGTCCAGCACCAGGCACCCCACGCGGGAGAGCCTGGACAGCACGCCGTCCTCGGTGCCGTCGCCGCCGTAGGTGCCCTTGATGGCGGCCAGCACGCCCAGCATGTCGGTCACCCTCACGCTGGTGCCGCCGTCCACCAGGAGCCGCGCCACGGCGCTCGCCAGGTGGGTCTTGCCGGTTCCCACGGGGCCGCAGATGTACGCCCCGCGCCCTTGCTCAACCTTCGCGGCAATGCCCTCGGCCATGGGGGAGGCGGCTGTCATGAAGCGGGGCTTGATTCCGGCCCGCTCGTAGGCCCGGCGGCGTTTGGCTGCGGCCTCCTCGGCCTTGGCCCTGGCCTCAAGGCGCGAACGCTCGTCGCGCTCCGCCACGGCACCCGGGCAGCCGCACGGCTTCCAGCCGCAGAAGGTGCGGCGGCCAGCCAGCACCACGTAGCGGACCTCCAGCTGCGCCCCGCAGTGGGGGCACTCAGTCGTACTCGGCATAGCCGTCGGCCTCCTTCCGGGTCCTCGGGCCGCGGTTCACGTAGTCCTCGAACTTCGGCGAGAACAGCGTGGAGGGCCGCAGGTACTTGGCCATCTTCGGGTCGCCCGCCCACTCGGCCGCCATCGTGTCGATGACGGCCAGGAAGTCGGGGAGGCGGTAGCCCTCGGCCCAGCGGGCGTGTATCAGCCTGCGGGTCTTGGCGCTGCTTGAGCGGTAGCGGGTGCCGGCTGCCTCGTTGAGCGCATGCACGATTTCGTCAAAGGGGATTAAGGGGTTATCTATATTCTCAACCTCAACCTCAACCTCTGCATTGCCGCAACTCGATGCGCCTGCATGTGCATCCGCATCTGCTTGCGCATGTGCGACTGCATCTGTATCCGCATATGCTTCCGCATGTGCTTGCGCATCGGCTTGCGCCCGTGCCGCCGCGTCGTCCACCGCGTCTTCCTTCCCCGGCCTGTTGCCCCAGCGGGCGTTGGCCGCCTTCCTTGCGCGCTCGCTCTTCTCGTCGCCCATGTCGAGCCTGCCCTTGAGCACCAGGAAGGTAGGCAGCCACGCGGGGCTGCCCTGCGGCTCCTTGCCCGTGAACCGGTACTCGACGATGGCGTAGATGAACGGCGCGCGCTGCTTCTCGGGCATGGCCTGCGCGGCCGCCCAGAAGTCGTCGTGTATAACCATGCCCATAGTGTCGCCGTCGCCTTCCCTAAAACGGGATATCCTCGTCGTACAGATCGGGCATGGCCTGCTGCTGCGGCGCGGGCTGCTGTGGCGCGTACGCCTGCTGAGTGGCCGGCTGCGGCGCGTAGGCGGGCTGCTGCGGCGCAGGTGCCGGGGCGGGGCGTCCCTGGCCGTACGTGCGGGCCTGCGGCGCTTGCGGGGCCGCCTGGGGCGCGTACTGCTGCGGCGCGTAGCCCTGCTGCTGTTGCTGGCCGCTCATGAACTCCAGCTCGTCCACCACGACCTCCAGCGCGCTGCGCTTCTGGCCGGTCTGCTGGTCGTTCCAGCTGCGGTAGCGCAGCTTGCCCTCGATGGCCACCTTGCTGCCTTTGGCGAGGTACTGCGCCAGCTTCTCGCCGCGGGTGCCGAACAGCGTGCAGTCCACGAAGTTCGGGTAGTCCTCCCACTGCCCGGTCTGCTGGTTCTTGCGGCGGTCGTTGACGGCCACGCCCATGGACAGCACGGACATGCCGCCAGACGTGGAGCGCAGCACGGGGTCGCGGGTCAGGTTGCCGGATATGCACACGCGGTTGATGCTCATAGATACCCTCCTTGGGTTACGTCCCCGCTGTTCCAGATGCGGGTGATCTGCGCGTCTACCATGCGGATACGCAGCTTGATTACGTTGATGGCCTCCTGCGAGGCCTTGTAGATGGCCTCGGAGCAGTCGCGGCGGCGCTTGGCCTCCGCTATCTGCTCCTGGCCCCGGCACACGTCGCCGACGATGGTGACGGGCATGCCCTTCTGGCGCTCGTTCAGGATGGCGATGCGCAGGGCCTTGCGGTACTCGGCCTCGTTCTCGGCGTACTGGCAGCCCGACTCCTTGCAGGTCTTCAGCTCGGCCTCCAGCCTGTCGGTCAGCTCGTCCAGCTCCTCGGTGAGCGCCTGCATCTACTCCACCTGCCAGTCGGGGCGCGGGCAGCACGGGCTGTTGGCCACGAACTCCATGTACTGCGGCATGCTGGCGAACTGGTAGCGCGCCCCGCAGCTGCGGCAGTGGGCCGTGAAGGGGCCGTCTGCGGGCGGCTGCTTCTCCTCGGGCGCGGGCTGCTCCTCCATGGCGTCGGGATCGCTCTGCCCGTCGATGGCGAACGCGCCGCACAGCGCGCACTTGCGGGCGTAGCTCGACGCCATGCCGGTCACCTGGGCGTCGTCCGAGCCCTTCTTGTGCTCGTCCTCGCGGGCGTAGGCGCTCACCTGCAGCAGGCCCTCGCCGCCCTCGGCGGGGAACACGCACGCCGTGGACTTCACGTAGTAGCGGTCGCCTATCTGCACCAGCTCGTCGGTCATGAAGAACGCCAGGCCCTCCTTGGCGCACGGCTCCTTCAGCGCGGCCACTATGTCCTCGTAGCTGCGGTAGCTGAACTTGCCGAAAGCGTTGTACTTGGCCTTGGGCACCACCACGGCGCGCTGCACGCGGGCAACGGCCGCCATGAGGTCGATGGACTGCTGTTCCTGGGTCATGCTAGTAGCCTCCGTTCATTCGCTCGTAAACCTGGCCCACCGTGCCGTGCATGATGGTGCCCACGACGCCCTGCGCCTTGAGGGCCGCCGCGACGCCCTGCATCTGCTCGCGCGTGGCGCACGGCACCACGACCGTCCACGGGTCGCCCGCCATGGCCACGGGTGCCGGTGCGGGCGGCGCTGGCGGCACCGGGGCGGGCATGGGCGCGGGCTGCGGCTCGGGCTGCGGCTCGGGCATCTGCTCAAGCGGCTGCGGGAACTCTGCGGGCTGGCATTCCTCGGGCTCGGGCACCGCTTCGGGTTCGGGTTCGGGCTCTTCCACGGGTTCCGGCTCCATGGCCGCCTTCAGCTCGGCGATGCGCCGGCGCTCCTCCTCGGCCTTGTGCGCCGCCGTTATGGCCGCGCCCAGGTCCAGGGTGGCGAACAGCTCGCGCTCGGCCTCGTCGTAGAACGGCTCGCCCTGGAACTGCGCCTTGAGGGTTTCCCAGTCCTGGGCCAGGCGCTCTACCTTGGCCTCCAGGGCCTTGAATGCCTTCACCTCGCCGAAGGTCTTGTTGGTCCACTGCTTCTCGTGGAAACGCTCATAGGGCACGACGGGGGCCAGCAGCCCGGCGAACTCCTCGTAGTGCTCCCGCAGCTTGGCGTACGCGCGCAGCTGGCGCTCCTCCTCGGCCTCGTCCAGCTGCGCCTTGATGCCGTCGGCCGCCTGCTTCGCGATGCCCGCCACGGCCTTGCACCTGTCCTCGAACGCGGCCAGGGGCTTCGTGTACTCGCGGCTCACGGCCTTGCGGCGCTCGTCTATCTCCTTGGCGATGCCGTTGAGGTAGGCGCGGTCGCGCTTGGCGGCCTTCACGTTCTCGTCCTTGCCCATGTCGTAGGTCGCGCCCTCGTAGTCGGCCACCAGCCTGCGCACGTGCGCCTCCAGGGCGTCGAAGTTGGCCTCGATCACGGCGGGGGAGTACGCCACGGTCAGCTCTGACGCCTCCTCGGGCTCGACGATCTCGGCCTCAACTGCTTCGCTCATTTACTCCTCGCTTCCCAGGCGCGCCATGCACGCCTCGTAGGTTTCCGTCTCGGCCGCGTTCGGCTCGTAGCCGTCGGCCTTCATGGCCTCGTAGATGATGGTCACGTTCTCGACCGTCGCTCGGTTGAGGTACACGGAGCTGCCGTCTTCCATGAGGCTCCAGGCCGTCCAGCCGCTCATGTTCCACGCTGCCCGCCAGCCCATGGCCATGGCCAGCTCGGTGGGCGTGCGGTCGATGGGTCGGCCCAGCAGCTCCTCGAACGATTCCACGGCCTCGGCCTCCATGGCGAACGCGGTCAGCGCCAGAGCCGTGCGGCGCATCGACTTGAGGTCGCCCGCGTGGGCGGCAAGCCACTCGCGGCGGGCCTTCGCGCCGTCCTCGTAGGCGGCCTGGAAGTCGGCCTTGCGCTGGGCTGCGGCCTGTGCGGCCTCGTCGGCCACCGGCGCCAGCAGGGTCACGCCGAACGGCGTCTCCTCGGCCAGAAGCCCCGCGCCCGCGTTGTCGGCCACGTAGGCGTCCAGCGCCGCCAGGTCGGGGCGGTAGTCGGAAAACGTGCGGCATGCGGCGAAGCCCTCGGGGCATTCGTCGACGAACTCGACGCCCGCGTCGGCAAGCACCGCCACCACCTCGGCGCGGTTGCGCCTCTGCTCGGCCTCGGCCTTCAGGCTCGCGTACACGCGCTGCCATTCGGACTGCTTGCAGTCGCGCAGCTCGGCCACGGCCTCGTCGTCGCCCTCGAACTCGGCGATGGCCGCCAGGCGGTCGAGCGTCATGTCGTAGGCGGCGTCCTGCACCCTGCGGGCGGCGCGACGCGCCTTGGCCACGGTGCCCGCGTCGGTGCGGGCGGCCACGGCCACCTCCTCGTCGGGAATGTCGAGCGCCAGCATGGTCTGCACGCCGCGCGACTTCTCCTCGGCGGTCAGCCCCAGCTTGGCGTCGGTCTCCACCATGGCCTTGGCGGCCTCCACGCGCGCCAGCTCGGCGTCGTCCAGGTCGTCGTAGACCTCGGCCAGGAAACGCTCGGTGCCGATGGCCCTCATGGCGCGCACGCGGCACTCGCCGTCGATGATCCAGTAGATGCCGCCCTCCTTGTACAGGATGGGCTTCATGACGGGCTGGCCGGGGTTGAGGCGGTTGGCCTTGAACTGCGCGGCCAGGCCCGCGATGTGCTCGGCGCTCTCCCTGGTGGTGAAGTCGCGCGGGTTCATCGGCTCGCCGTCGGCGCGCTCGTAGGGGTACACGTCGCAGATCGCGACCTCCTCTAGCGATTGCATGCGCGGGCCTCCTCGTCTACGACCACGCGGCACTCCATGCCCACCAGGCGGGCGCGGCACGCCACGCGGGCCACCTCGCCCATGAGCGCGATGCGCTTCAGGATGCTGTCCACCGTCTTGTCCGCGACGGTCTTGCTGATGATTTCCGTGAGCATTTGGGTCTCCTAACTGGGAAAACTAAAAGTGATAAAAACTTTTCAGGATTTCGGAACTTTTTTCTCTATGCGCTCCTTGCGCTTCTGCGCCGCCTTGACCCTGCGGTACAGGTAACGGCACAGCCACCGCTCCATGGCCTCGTCGTGCGCCTCTGCTGCCTTGTCGGCGGCGTAGCGGCTCATGCCCGAGGTGTCCGGGGCCTGCGGCATGGGGTCGGCGCGGCTCTCTCGGCCGCACTCGGTGCGCTCGTAGGTGCGGCGCTCCTCTGCGGTCAGCCTCGGCAGCAGCTCGGCTATGCGGGCCTCTATGGCCTCAAGCTGCTGCTGGCGTCTGCACGGTTCGCAGATGCCGTCCTTGCCGAGGGTCGCCCTGCGGCACCCGCACGACGGGCACAGCTCCAGGCGGTGGCGGTAGCAGCGCAGGGACACGTGGCCGCCGCTGGCGTTGATCACGCGCCGCGCGTTATCCAACTGGTTCTTGGACAGCCGCAGCTCGCGGCGAATCTCGCGGGCGGGCACCTTTCCCGCCAGCTCGGCTATGCGGTCGAGGTCGGCCTTGCGCCACGCCCTGTGTGGCCTGCCCTTGTCTCGGCGGGTCACTCGTCGCTCACCTCCACGACCACGCGGGGGCGCGCCCTGTCGGTGAACACCCTGTCGGGGCACTGCTCCACGTACTTGCGGGAGTCGTCCTTGATTACGCCCGCCGCCACCAGGCCGTCGAGCACGAACTTGCGCGCGAAGCCCACGTTGTCGGCGTCGCGGCGCATGTCGGGCTCGTAGAACGTGGTGCGCACGGTCACCCGGCGCTCGAAGCGCGGCGCGCGCTGCTGCATGGCCGCCGCCCTCACGCGCGCCGTCTCGCGCTTCTTCATGGCCGCCGCCTTGTAGCGGTTGGCGCGCTCGGCGCTGATGTAGTCGTTCAGGCTCGGCATTCGGCCCTCGACCGTGACGGTGCACCTCATTGCGCGCCCCTGTCGTAGATGCCCTGCGCCTCGGTTAGCGTGGAGGCGGCGAAAACGGCTGGGCCCACGATGGCCTCCCACGTGCCCACCAGGTCCACGGAGTCCACCGGCGTGCGGCGGAAGCTCACGGCGGCCAGCATGGAGGGGCGCTGCAGCACCATGTAGCGGGACAGCACGCTCCACAGGTTGTGGTCGCGCTTGAACTCGCTGGCCTCGCTCACGGTCATGCCGTTCTGGCACGCCAGGGTGTACACGTTGTCGCGCTGGATGACGTGGCCCTCCAGCATCAGGCGGTAGCAGATGCGGCGCAGCTTCGCCCACGTATCGGGGTTCGAGGCAACCCAGCCGCACGCCTTGGCCACGAGGGCCTGGGCCTTGGCGTCTACCTCGGCCATACTGTTGCCTCCACTCGGGTGTTACACTGGTCTCGGTTCGGAAGTGAACCGTTGCGGTGCGCGTCTTTCGCTTGCCGGCTGCGACGCGCACCCTCTTTTCCTTGATCTTTTCCATTCCTGGAACTTCCTCTCGTTCTCTGGGTCCTTGTAGAACTCGCGCATCATGGCGGCGCACTCGTCGCACATGGCGCGCTGTATCGGGGTCATTCGCCCGCGACGCCCGGCAGAAGCAGCGGGGCGTCCTCGTAGGCGACCTCACCGGTGTCCCTATCCACGAACATCACCTCCTGGTCGTCGTACACGTGGATGTTGAGCATCTGCCCCGTGAACTCCACCAGCTTGGGGATGAAGTCACGGAACTTCGGGTCCAGCTCAAACTGCAGCACGCACTTGCCGCTCTTCACGTTGAGGGCGGTGAACCCCCCCCCGTACGGTCACCTCGTTCAGCATGGCCTACTCCTTCTCGTCGTACGCGGTGTCGCGCGCGATGGTCTTGAAGTCGGTGCTCCAGCCCTTGCCGTTCACGCTGAACTGCACGGAGCTGTAGACGTTGAACTGCATGCCGCCGAGCTCGAACCAGGTCGTGCTCGCCTCCAGAAGCTCGATGCCGCTCGTCTGGAAGCCCCACATGGCCGCGATGCGGCGCTTGAGGCTGACATGCGTCTCCTCCATGCAGCCGTTCTCGGCCAGCTCGAAGTTGACGGCCACGCGCTTGCGGTCGTCGATGAGGTGGTCGAGCGTCTTGCCGATGATCTCGGCGACGAACTCGGGCTGGTGGCTCTTGGTGGTCATGGTGTGTCTCCTTTTCTGATAGGTAAATCTAATTACAGTTTGAAGCGAAAAAAATTTCTTCGGGTTTGTAGCCCAAGAAGTCGGCGGCCTTTTTAGCCGTCTCGATGCGCATACGGTCGGGGTGGTCTTCATAAACATCGTATGTAGGTCCTGAAATGCCCAGATGTTCAGCCATTGCCTTCTTGGTTACGCCCTTGCTCATGCGCGCCTGCTTGAGTGACTTCATACTCCCTCCTTTCTGTCCATAACTGTAATTAATCTTCAGAACACGGTCAAGATTAATTTTGGTAAAATTGAAAATAAATTTAAGTCCTGGAAGGAGTTAAGATGCCGATATCCGACAACATAAAGAAGTTACGGCAGATTTTCGACGTTACCCAGGATGAACTGGGTGAGATTGCAGGTGTGACAGGTAACGCCGTTTCGCAGTGGGAAAATGGCCGCTCCGAACCCCGTATGGGAGCTATTGAGCGCATGGCGGCCTGCTATCAGATTAGTAAGTCACACCTTATAGAAGACGGCGGAATGGATCAGATTGACCCCGTGACCAAAAAGCCCAAGGGCAGCTCCTATATGCCCGCCGGTGCCATGCCCGTGGTGGCCAGCAGCGCAACCGTGCCGCTGCTCACGCTCGGGCGCGTGCATGCCGGCGCGCTCGCCGACGAGGAGGAGATAGCGCACCGCGTGGAGGTGCCCGCCTCCGTGTGCGCCGGCCACCCGCGCGCTTTCGCCCTGGAGGTCGAGGGCGACTGCATGAACCGCGTCATACCCGAGGGCAGCCACGTGCTGGTCGACCCCGACCGCCAGCCCGCCAACGGGTCCATCGCCGTGGTGGAGACCGAGGACTACCGCGCGGTCATGCGCCGCTGGTACAAGGGCAGCACCAAGCTGATGCTGTCGGCGGATAGCTTCGAGGACTACGAGGACATGATTTTCGGCATGGACGACGGCCCCGTGCGCGTGATCGGCACGGTGGTGTGGTTCCAGGCCGCCGACGAGATGGAGTAGCCGTGGGCGGGCGCGCGGCGATATACGCCCGCTTCTCGAGCCACAACCAGCGCGGCGAGTCCATAGAGATACAGGTGGAGAAGTCCCGCGCCTACTGCGCCGAGAACGACCTGCGCGTGGTGGCCACGTACTGCGACTTCGCGCAGACGGGCACCAACACCGACCGCGCCGAGTTCCAGCGCATGATGGCCGACGCCAAGCGAGGGCTGTTCGATTTCGTGGTCATATATAAAGTTACCCGAATCATGCGCAACCGCGACGAGATGGCCATGGCGCGCATCATGCTGCGCCGCTGCCGCGTCGAGATACTGTACGCGGGCGAGGACATTTCGGACGGCTCGGCGGGTGTGCTGCAGCTGGGCATGCTGGAGGTGCTGGCGGAGTACGAGAGCGCGCTCGACGGCGAGCGCATACGCGACGGCATACAGAAGAACGCCGAGCGGTGCATGGCCAACGGCTGCGTGCGCTACGGCTGGGACATAGTGGACGGGCGCTACGTGGTCAACGAGGAGGAGGCCGCCGCCATCCGCCTGGGCGTGCGCATGGTCTTGTCGGGCAAGTCGGTGGCCGACGTGGTGCGCGCCTGGGAGCCGTACCGCACCAAGCGCGGCGGCAAGTGGCGCTTCCAGACGGTGCGCCGCATACTGATGCGGCGGGAGAACGGCGGGGAGTACCGCTACGCGGGCGTGGTCGTGCCCGGCGGCATGCCCGCCATCGTTCCCATGGATGACGAGGAGAGGGTGATACGGATGCTTGAGAACTCGCACAGGCCCCGCGCCAAGACCGAAGCGTGGGACTTCCCGCTCACGGGCAAGCTCTACGACGGGCGCGACGGCGGGCTGATGACCGGCACCAGCGGCACGGGCAAGTCGGGCAGGCCCTATCACTACTACCGCTGCCGCAGCTGCGGGCGCACCGTGCGCCGCGATGTCGTGGAGAAGCGCGTGGCCGACGCCGTGCGCGAGGCCCTGGGCAGCGCCGACAGCCGCGAGCGCATCGCTCGCATGCTGGCCGACGCCGAGGAGGAGCGCGCCGACGAGAAGCCCTTGAGCGAGACCATAAAGGGCGAGCTGGCCAAGATTGAGACGGCGTTCTCCAACATATGGGCGGCCATCGAGTCGGGCATCGCGCCGCCGGGCGGCAAGGAGCGCATAGACGCGCTGAAGCAGCGGCAGGCGCTCCTCAAGGACGAGCTGCGCACGGCCGAGGCCCTTGAGGCCGCCCGCCTTGACTACGACCGCGCGCTGTTCTGGCTTGAGGGCATGGCTGCCGCCGAGGTGGACGACGCGCAGCTTCTGCGCACGTTCGTGGCGCGCGTGGTGCTGGGCGGCCCCGACGATGACGACGGCCTGCGCGTGGCGTTCACGTTTGACGATTCTGTCGGCTTGGGCGATAATCCGTCGCTGCCTGGCGCTATAGGTCCAGGTGGCGAGGTGTTCGACCGAATGAACGCCAGCTCCACCAATAGTTACAGGCAGGTAGATACTTATATCTACCTGCCTTTTTATTTCTAGTCCGTACCGCGGAGAATCGAACTCTATGCAGGGCGCGGGCGTAAAGAAAACGCGTGAGCGTTTTTAGCCCGCGGGCGAGGGCGCCGGCAGGCGGCCGAAGCCGGTGCGGGTTCGCGAAGCGAACACGCGGATTCTCCGCGCAATGCCTCAGCCCAAAACAGATGCGATGTCGATCGGATGACAGCCGACAATGCCCCCGCGCCAACGTCATCTCTACCCGCGGAGAATCGAACTCTATGCAGGGCGCGGGCGTAAAGAAAACGTCGCAGCAGCGCAGGTGGGACGCGCTTTCCCAATGGCGGCCCAGGCGGAAAGCACGTCCCGGAATCCGCATTCAGACTGGGACGTAGTTTCCGGATGGCGCCTCAAGCGGAAACTGCGACCCGGAATCGAGCCGTAGAGTGGGATATGCTTTCCCAATGGCAGCTCAAGCGGAAAGCGCATCCCGGAATCTAAGCTCGGAATGGGACTCATTTTCCTGATGGCGGGCTCAGCGGAAAATGCGACCCGGAATTTGCTCTGAGAACGGGACGCGCTTTCCCGCCGACCGCCCCGCCCTCCTCAACTCCAAAACCTGCGCTCTCGCCATCCCAAAACTGGGTAGAAGAAGGCCAAAACGCAATCGCAGGAGGTCAAAATGACTGCAGAAGATAAGGCAAAGAACGCCGGCAAGGTCGCGCTCGTCCTGGAGGGCGGCAGCTTCCGCGGACAATTTACCGCGGGCGCGCTCGACGTTCTCATGGAGGCCGGCGTCGAGATTCCGGCTGTCTACGGTGTATCGGCCGGTGCCCTCAACGGCGTGAACTACAAGTCGCACCAGATCGGCCGTGCCAACCGCATCAACCTGGCTTTCTGCAACGACAGCCGCTTCATGGGCGCCGCATCGTTTGCGTCCACGGGTTCCATTGTGGGTTACGACTTTATCTTCAACGATGTCCAGGACCGCCTGGATCCCTTTGACAACGAGACGTTCGACGCGAGCCCCATCGAGATGTACGCCGTCGCGACGGACATGCTCTTTGGAACCGCCACGTACCTGCCGGTCAAAAGCGCCGTGCTCGATCTCGACGCTGTGCGCGCATCGACCTCTTTGCCGCTGGTGACGCCGCCGGTCGAGATTGACGGGCACAAATACGTCGATGGCGGCGTGGCCGATTCGGTTCCTATCGAGCATGTGCTCGAAGAGGCGGGCTTCGACCGTGCGGTCGTCATCGTCACGCAGGACCGCTCGTACGAGAAAAAGCCCTACGAGTTTATGCCTGCCGCGCGCGCCCGCTATGCCGACTACCCTTATCTGCTCGAGGCTATCGAGACGCGCCACGACCGTTATAACATCCAGCGCATGCACCTGTGGAAGTATGAGCGCGAGGGCCGTGCGTTGGTCGTCGCTCCGCAAAAGCCGGTCGAGGTCGGCCATGTCGAGCACGATTCGGCAAAGCTCCTCGACCTGTATATCCAGGGCCGTCAGGAGGCAAAGCGCCTGCTCGCGGAAATCCAAGAGTTCGTTGAACGCTAGCGACGGCGAACCCTCAAAAAAATGACAACAGCTAAAGAGCTGGAAAAATCACGGCTCGTGGATGACATGTGCAGAAACTCTGGTCGGAGCCAAAATACCTGTTGACTCGTACGGCGAGCGGGGTAATATGGACGGGTTACTTGCAGAGCCCCGTGAATCTCTGTAACAACACGTACTGTACATGGAGGAGTCTAAGTGATTTCGAAATCGACTCACTACGCCAAGCAGGGCGAGGTCCAGCGCAACTGGGTTCTCGTCGACGCCGATGGTGCTGTCCTGGGCCGTCTTGCCACCCAGATCGCAATGATCCTGCGCGGTAAGAACAAGCCCCAGTTCACGCCCAACAGCGACTGCGGCGACTTCGTTGTCGTCATCAACGCCGATAAGGTCCAGCTTACCGGTAACAAGGCCGACACGAAGACCTATTATCGCCACAGCGGCTACAACGGCGGCCTCAAGGCTGAGAGCTTCCGCCAGGCTATGGAGAAGCACCCGGAGAAGGTCATCGAGCGCGCCGTTCGCGGTATGCTGCCCAAGACCACCCTCGGCCGTGCCCAGATGACCAAGCTTAAGGTCTACGCTGGCACCGAGCATCCGCATGCTGCCCAGAACCCCACGAAGATTGAGCTGGAGGCTTAAAGATGGCTGAGAACACCGTTGTCTACCAGGGTACCGGCCGTCGTAAGAACGCCGTCGCCCGCGTCCGTCTCGTCCCCGGCACCGGCAAGGTGACCATCAACAAGCGTGACGCCGAGCAGTATTTCGGCCGTCATCAGCTCGTTGAGAACGCCCTTGCTCCCTTCAAGGTGACCGACACCGCCGGTCAGTTCGACGTTATCGCTCTGTGCGATGGCGGCGGCATCTCCGGTCAGTCCGGCGCTCTGCGCCTGGGCATCGCTCGCGCTCTTCTGAACGCTGGCGACTACCGTGCTGACCTCAAGAAGGCCGGTTTCCTTACGCGCGATGCTCGCGTGGTCGAGCGCAAGAAGTACGGCCTCAAGAAGGCCCGCCGCGCTCCCCAGTTCTCCAAGCGCTAAGGTTTTATCTCCTTTCGAGATACAATGTACAAGCGGGGCCTGCCGATTCCTCGGCGGGTCCCGCTTTTCTTTTTCGACTAGGGTGGGCGGTTGCATATCGCCTGCTAGGGAAGGAGCGATCCTATGCCCCAGAACATCTTCGGTACCGATGGCGTCCGTGGCGTCGCCAATGCCGACCTCTCGTGCGATCTCGCGTTTCGCCTGGGCCGCGCGGCGACCAAGTTCCTTGGTCCGGATATCTGCATCGGCCGTGACACGCGCCTTTCGGGCACCATGCTCGAGAGCGCTCTGACCGCCGGCATTATGGCCGAGGGCGGCCGTCCGCACTGCTGCGGCGTTATCCCCACGCCCGCCGTGGCGCTGCTCACCGTTCAGAACGAGCTCGACGGCGGCATCGTCATCTCTGCTTCGCATAATCCGCCGGAGTTCAACGGCATCAAGTTCTTTAGCCGCAAGGGTATGAAACTTCCCGATGCTGTCGAGGAAGAGATCAGCGCCTGGGTCATGTCCGAGGAAGCCATGGCTGCTGACACGCTGCCGACCGGTGCCGGCGTGGGCCACATTATCAAGATGAAGGACGCCCGCAAGGCATATGTCGACCACGCCATCGATACGCTTGATGGCCTGAGGCTCGACGGCCTAGTCGTTGCTGTCGACTGCGGCCATGGCGCTTCCTGCCAGACCACGCCCGCCGCGCTGCAGCGCCTGGGTGCCACGGTCCATGCCATCAACACCGATTATTGCGGCACGGACATCAATGTCGAGTGCGGCTCTACGCACCTCGAGCCCCTGCGCGAGCTCGTGCTGCGCACCCATGCTGATATCGGTCTGGCCCACGACGGCGACGCCGATCGCGTGCTCTTTGTGGACAGCGAGGGCAATGAGATCGACGGTGACTACATCCTGGCTATCTGCGGTTCTGACCTCGCCGCTCGCGGCAAGCTCGCCAACTCCGAGATCGTCTCGACCGTCATGTGCAACCTGGGCTTCTCCATCGCTATGAAGGAGCAGGGCTTCGAGATGGTCCAGACCGCCGTGGGCGACCGCTACGTTCTGGAGCGCATGCTCGCGGACGGCGCCGTCATCGGCGGCGAACAGTCCGGCCACATCATCTTCCTGGAGCACAATACCACCGGCGACGGCCTGGTGACGGCTCTGCAGCTGCTGGCCGTGCTCAAGCGCACCGGTCGCACCCTCACCGATCTTGCCGGCATCATGAAGAAGTACCCGCAGGTACTCGTCAACGTGCATTCCGACAACAAGGCTGGTCTGGACGATTGCCAGCCCATTTGGGACGCCGTTGCTGCTGCCGAGAAGGAGCTTGACGGCCGCGGCCGCATTCTGGTGCGCCCGAGTGGTACCGAGCCGCTGGTCCGCGTGATGGCCGAGGCCGAGACGCACGAGCTGACCCAGCGCGTTGTCGACGACATCGTCGAGGTTGTCAAGCGCGAACTTCCCTAATGGTCAAAAACCGTTGCCAAGTGGTAAACTGTTAAGGTTATTTTGATTGATTGGTATGTCCGAGGGGGAGCATGTTCACTAAAGTCCTAAGGTCTTTTGGTATGCGTGGTCGAGTCCTTACGCTGGATGCTCCCATCTCGGGCGACGTCATTCCGCTTTCCGAGGTAAACGACCAGACGTTTGCCACCGGCCTTTTGGGCCAGGGCGTGGCGATTCGGCCCACCGGAACGCGTGTGATTGCACCGGCTGATGCCAAGGTCGAGGCTATTTTTCCCACGGGACACGCCGTTGCGCTTAACACGGTCGATGGTCTGGACGTGCTTATCCACGTTGGTTTGGACACTGTTCAGCTCGAGGGCAAGCACTTTACCGTACATGCGCAAGTGGGTGACATCGTCCATAAGGGCGATGTACTCATTGAGTTCGATCGCGAGGCAATTGCTGCCGAGGGCTACGATGTGACGGTTCCCATCTTGGTGTGCAACTCCGTTGAGTTCTCGAGTATCAAGGGCTCCGTTGGCGTGCATGTCGAAGAGATGGACCAGCTCATCGTTGCTCGCGAGCGCTAGCAAGTGCACGTGGCCATTAGCCTACAATTCAAACACGTTTACGGAGGGCGCCCTTGAAAGAGGACGCCCTCCGTGGCAAGATGGGAAACGTCCGAGGCTAAACAGCTTCGGGTCACCGTGGACGGGCAGGGGCCTCGACGCGGCTAGACACGAGACACATACATTACGCGACCTCGCCCTGGTGGCCGCACACGTTGGTTGCGGCCGACGCGGGCCGCGGGCAAGTGCTTGTAAGGGAGCCTTGCCTCACTTGTACGAGAAAGGACGCGTAATGAAGATTATTAAAGCTAAAGACTACGAGGATATGAGCCGCAAGGCCGCTAATATCATCTCGGCCCAGGTTATCCTCAAGCCCGACTGTGTGCTGGGCCTTGCCACCGGCTCCACCCCGATCGGTGCCTACAAGCAGCTCGCTGCTTGGTACGAGAAGGGCGACGTTGACTTTGCCGAGGTCAGCACCTACAACCTGGACGAGTATCGCGGCCTTTCGCACGACGATCCCCAGAGCTATCACTACTTCATGCGTGAGAACTTCTTCGATCACATCAACATCGACCTTAACAACACGCATGTGCCCGACGGTTCCAACCCCGACGCCGCCGCTGCCTGCTCTGAGTACGACAAGATCGTCGCCGCCGCCGGTTACCCGGATCTGCAGCTGCTCGGCATTGGCAACAACGGCCACATCGGCTTCAACGAGCCCGATGACCACTTCTCCAAGGGCACGCACTGCGTCGACCTCACCGAGAGCACCATTCAGGCCAACAGCCGCCTGTTCGACAGCATCGACGATGTTCCCCGTCAGGCCTACACCATGGGCACTCAGACCATCATGTATGCCCGCATGATCCTGGTCGTCGCCAACGGCGAGGCCAAGGCTCAGGCCGTGCATGACATGTGCTATGGTCCGGTTACGCCCGAGTGCCCGGCTTCGATCCTGCAGCTGCACACCAACTGCGTTGTCGTTGCCGACGAGGCCGCCCTTTCGCTCTGCGAGTAGCGCGAATCCTGCAGCTCGACATAGCCTTGCCTAAGGCCTCCGCTTTGCGGGGGCCTTTTTGCTATCCCTTTTTGCCCACTTGACCAAAATCTGCCGCAAGCTTGACGAACGCCAGATGCCCAACAGCTTGATTCATTCCATACCAGATTCTATGCAAAAATGCCACTAGAAGGTCGTAGACGGTAGCGGGTGCTAGGCGAGTTGAATGACATAGCTGAACCTTGTTCATCTGCGTTACACTGCCGCTTAGATGGGACAAGCTGACAAGCTCATTTACCTGCTTAAAGACCGATTAGTCGGGGGATTAATAACAATCGGCCCTCGCTGTACAAAAACTTGCCGCTTGCGTACCAAAAGACAACCTAAAACACAAGGTCGCTCTATTCATAGCGCGGCTTGTATGGTCTTGCGGCTACAGTGTCCATACGGTCGAGTTGAGGAGCGGGCATGGTAAACGATTTGAGCGGTATAGACGACCTCGAGCTGATGCCGCTGGGCGGAGGCTATATGGTGCGACGCGAACGCTTGATGAATGAGCTTATCGCCAAGGGCCGAAAGGCCGGCATCGTGGTTCTTTATGCGCCCGACGGGTTTGGGAAGACCTCGGTGCTGCTGCAGTACACCCATGAGGTTAAATGCGACCCGACGCGAGGCCCCGTGCGGATTATCGAGGCCGATCGCGCCACTGGGCGCGAGGTGTTTATGCAGCTCGAGGTGGTTACTGAAGAACTCAAAGACAAACCGCATTCCCTTATCGCGATTGATAATGTGCCAAACCTCGATCAGCACGATACCGAGGACCTCATCGACAGGATTCGCGGCCTGCGCGCTATGGGGGTAGGGGTCTTTATTTCCTGCCGTCCTTCAAATCGTCAGCTGATTCACGGGCTGGGCGATTCGGTTAAGATCAATGCGCAGATGCTCAAGGTGCATGCCTATGAGTATTCGGCGTGGGCATCGGCGTTTTCGATCAGCACATCGCTCGACTTTTATCAGCTCACGCAGGGCGTGCCCGAGCTCGTTTCGGCATTGCAGACGGGTCTGTATGGCCAAGGCGACGTAGCCGGTCTGCTCGAAAACGAGATTGTCAACGTATATGGCGCGGCACTTGTCGATCTGGCTTCGCTCGACAATAATGCGCTGTTTTGCGTGGCATGTCTCATGGTTTTGATGGGCGAGGGCAATATCTCGGAACTCGAGGCTTGCGGGGTGAGACTGTCGATGGTCGACCAGTCCTACTTTGTACGCGACTACCCGATCTTTGGCTTGGATCCCGCCGAGCGGAGTTTTACGTGTCTGGGCACGGAGGATAACGGACGCTTGCGTTTGCGTAAGTTGGTGGCCGAGGTTCGCCCCGAACTTGTTCCGAGGGCGGCCCGGATTTTGCTTAAGGCGGGCCGATGCGATGCGGCGATGGGCCTGGCGGACGCCTTTTTGGACCGTGAGGCGGTCCTTGAACTTGCTGGGCAGTATGGGGTCGATCTTGCTCTGACGGGGCACGGGGCCGATATCTGCCGAGCAGCGCTGGGTACGATCGATGCCGACGATCCGGCTCTAGAGCCAACGCCTGCCGAGGCGCTTGGCGTATATCTGGCAGCGGTCAGCGTGTCCAACACAAAGCTCGCCCGCTATATGGCATCGGTCATCGAGCGCGAGGGCGAACGGGCAGCCTGTGAAATAGACCCTGTTTCATGGAGGGTAGCCCAGACACTGACGGCTGTTTGCTATGGGGACAACGGGCTTGGGCTTCCTACGAACCTGGCCGTGCCAGAAATAGAGACGTCCCACACCGCACTCGACATGTTGTCTGCGCATATCGAGGTCAAGCGATGCCTGACCGAACGGGGAGATGACGGCGACGTTCTACAGCAGCTCAAAACGAGCAAGGCCTACGACTGCGAGCTCGACATCGCGGGGATTGTTATACGGGCCGACAGCATGCTGGTGGAGCTCTTTGACGGGTCGTTTGCAGGAACCGACGAGCGCGACGACGAGATGACGGTGGTGCGGGAGGCGCTCGACGTACGTGGACTTAAGGCGATGGCTATCTGGGTGCGCATGGTGTTGGCGGCACGGCGGCTCCTTTCCGGCTTGCCGGTAACCGACGACGCGGCGTTCAACGAGCTCGATCGTTTTGCCGTGCGCATGCGCGACAACCAGATTCAGCTGTTTGGCCTGTTGTTAGAAGGCTGGCAGTCGCTGGCAGAGGGACGGCCGGTTAATGCAAAGTTCCGTGCGGTCCAAGTGCTCAAACTTGCCGAGGAGTCGATTGCGTACATGCGCGATAACGCATTGCTGCTGGAGCGCGCGGCATATCTGCGAAATACATCGATGGTTTCGGTGCGCGAGGAAGCGGAGTTGCTCGATATAAGCCAGACGCAGGTTGGTGGCGCAGAAGCCTGGATGGTGGCGCTGCATTTGGCCTGTGCGGGCCGAGACAGCGACCTTGCGGCCTGGATGTCCATGAATCGTGCGGGGATTCTAGAGCCATCGTATCGGCTCTTTGCGCGCCTTGCCATGCATTGTCTGGGCGAGCCGGCGGCCAGGATACGCAAGAAGCTTCCCGTGCGCGAACTGTCGCGGTACTCGCTGCGCGACGATTTGGAAGGGGAGGGCGAGCGCCTGTTCCAGGCTGGCGAGGTTGAAGCCGTTGATACCATCGACCATATCGAGATTCGCATGTTTGGTGCGTTTCGCGCCGAGCGCGACGGGTTTCCCATCACGGACAAAATGTGGCGTCGCAAGAAGGCGGCGACACTTGCCGAGCGGCTTGCGCTGGGCATGGATGCGCTCGTCGATCGTGAGACGCTGGCCATGGAGCTGTGGCCCCATGCCGAGTTCAATAGCGCCCGCAATAACCTGTACTCGACGATATCGCGCTTGCGGTCGGCTTTGGGGCCGACGCCGGATGGCAAGTCGTGTGTGCTCATCCAAAATGAATGCATCGGACTCAACGGCGACTACGTCAAGACCGATGTACGGCTGTTTGACCAGATAAGCCGCGAGGTTTTGGGAAATCGCACGGGTGCGCGCGGACCCCATTTAGTTGAGCTGTGCCTTAAGATTGAGCAGCTTTATGCCGGACCGCTGTATGTTCCCAATGGCTGTAATCCCACCTACTTTTTGCGCATGCGACGCATTATGCAGTCAAAGTACATCGATTGCATGATTAAGGGAGCAAATGCCGCTCTAGAAGAAAACGATCTGCAGTCGGCGATTTGGCTGGCGGAGTCGGGGCTTCGACAGGAAACGGCGCGTGAGGATATGGTGCGCTGCGCCATGCGCGTCTACAGTGCGGCGGGGCGGCGGCGCGATATCGTCGAGCTGTACAGCGGGCATATGCACCATCTGAGGGAGCAGGTCAATGGCGTGCCCGAGCCCGAGACGCGGCGTCTATACGAGCGCTTGGTGGAGGGGCGGCTCAATCGCGTGTTGGTCGAGCGATAAAAAACGGGCGCCCGAAGTACTTGGGCGCCCGTAAGCTTGCTATATGTTGGCTCGCCGGATCATTGGCTCTTAGACGAGCTTGATCTTCTCGATGTCCTTGCGCGAGGACTCGCGATACAGTGAGAACTTGCGGCCGATAACCTGGACGACCTCGGCGTGGCAGCGCTCAGCGAGCTCTTCGGCGGCCTCGCGGGCGGAAAGGCTGGAGCCATCGAGCACGGAGCACTTAACGAGCTCGTGCTTCTCCAGGTAGGCGACCGTCTGCTCGACGGTGCCCTCGTTGACGTCGGACTTGCCGATGATGATGGCGGGGTTGAGGTGATGGGCCATGCTGCGAAGCTGCTTGACCTGGGCTCCTGTCAGTGCCATGGGTTCTCGCTTTCTATGTATGGGGCGCCCCGCGACGGGGCCTTAATCTACGTGAGCTGTCCCACGATAGCGCAGGAACGGCGCGGTGTGGAGCGCGTTTGCCCAGTTCAAAAAGAATGCGGATGCCGAGTGAGTGGGCAGTGCGGGCTGCGAACAGGCTATGAGCTGGGCGCAGAGACCGGCTCCCATGCAATAAACGCCCAACGGACCTTGCGGACGTGGTCGAGCATGTAGCGTCCCTGCGGTACGCCCTTGGAGCCTGGCTCGCCGGCACGGGGATTCTCAATCATGTGTTGAGCGATGTAGTCGCGCAGGCGGTCGATCTTATCCTCGTTGCCATGCTCGAGCATACGGGAAAAATCTGCTACGCCCGCCTCAAGGCTATCGAAGGTGTCGCGACGGGGCGATTCAAAGTACGTAACCTGCGGCAACGCACCCATCTGAATGAGGATGTTGAAGGCGTACACAAAGCCATTACTGCAGGTAACCGAGGCACCGATAGCGTTCATCAAGTGCAGATCATAGCGCGGGCTGGAGTTGGCGACCATCGTGACAGCACAACGCCGACGAGCCGTACGATCAAGCTTGGCAAGCGCACCTTTTAGATTGGTCGTCGTAACCGACCGACTGGCAAAGGCCACATCCACTGCTTTCGCGACCGGTCCAACCAAATCCCAATCATCATCCCAAGCAAGCTCAAGCGGTGTAATGCGATCCTCGAGCCCATAGTACTCAATGCCAGCATCAAGCGTGCCCAACATAGCAGGGGAAAAGTCGGCAGCAATCACAGGATGCCCAGCCTGAGCAAGCGGAATAGCAATCGACCCAGCCCCACACCCCATATCAAGCACAGATTCACCAGGCTTTAACGCCAACAGCTTCATAAAGTCCCGGGCATACGGAGCAGTCTCAAGCGGCCGAAAATGCCGAGCCCTTTTATCCCACTCAAAAGAATCATCAGCCCGCCGCCGACCAGCCTGCAGGCGCATCCATTCGCCATTCCAATCAGCGGAAAGAAGCTCAGAGCGAGCGTCCCCATCAACCACGGGCCAACCTCCTAGCAACAAAAAAGCGACTCCTCCCAAAAGAAGAGCCGCAACCAGCATATATCAGAAAGAACCGTCCCAACGCCAAACCGCCCTCACAACCAAGGCGGGCAGGAGCGAAGCAACTGCAACCGGGATAGAACCCAACCGAGGTCCCGTTGTGCGGGAGCCCCGGGGAGGGCAAATATATAAGGTCGATCGCGAGTTCCGCACGAGCCGGAGAGCACTTAATGTGCTCTCCGTGCGAGTCAGGACTGTCCGAGCAGGCGACCTTATATATTTGCCCTCCCCGGGGCTCCTCGCCCGAACCCCTCAGCTAGTTCTTCAGCGAGTTCAGCGGTGCCGGGAAGCGTCCACCGCGGTGGGCAAGCACGGTGCCGGCGTTGGGGTTCACCGGCATGATGGGCGCACGGCCAAACAGGCCACCGTACTCGACGCAGTCGCCCACGCCCTTGCCAATGGCGGGAATCACGCGGACGGCCGTGGTCTTGTTGTTGATGACGCCGATGGCCATCTCGTCGGCGATGATGCCGGCGATGGTCTCGACCGGGGTGTCGCCGGGGATGGCGATCATGTCCAGGCCAACGGAGCACACGCAGGTCATGGCCTCGAGCTTCTCGAGCGAAAGCGCACCGGCCTCGACGGCGGCGATCATGCCGGCGTCCTCGGACACGGGGATAAAGGCACCGGAGAGACCGCCCACGCTGGAGCTTGCCATGACGCCGCCCTTCTTGACGGCATCGTTGAGCATGGCGAGCGCGCAGGTCGTGCCCGGGCCGCCGCAGGTGCCCACGCCGATGATCTCGAGGATACGGGCAACGGAGTCGCCGATGGCAGGCGTGGGAGCCAGCGACAGGTCGACAATGCCCTTCTCGACACCCAGGCGATGGGCGGCCTCGCGGCTCATGAGCTCGCCGGCACGGGTGATCTTAAAGGCGGTCTGCTTGATCTTTTCGGCGACTTCCATCATCGATGCGGAATCGGGCAGCGTCTCCAGGGCTGCGGCCATAACGCCGGGGCCCGAGACGCCTACGTTGATGACGGCGTCGGCCTCGCCACCGCCGTGGACGGCGCCCGCCATAAACGGGGAGTCCTCGACCATATTGGCAAAGCAGACAAATTTGGAAGCGCCGACGGAGTCCTGGTCGGCCGTGAGTTTAGCGGCATCGATGATGGTCTGGGCGGCCATAAGCACGGCGTCCATGTTGATACCGGCGCGCAGGCTGGCGACGTTGACGCTGGAGCAGACGCGGCTCGTGGTGGCGAGCGCCTGGGGGATGGACTGGATGACGCGACGGTCGGCGTCGCCGATGCCCTTCTGGACGAGCGCGGAGAAGCCGCCCAGGTAATCGATGCCGAGCGTCTCGGCCGCGCGGTCGAGGGCATGCGCGATGGGGGTGAGGTCCTCATCCTTGCAGCACGCGGCAATCTGCGCCACCGGGGTGACGGAAACGCGCTTGTTGACGATGGGGATACCGTACTCGCGCTCGAGGTTCTCGGCGGTCTCGACCAGATACTCAGCCGTGTGCGTCACGTGGTCGTAGATCTTCGTGCACATGCGGTCGAGGTTCTCGTCACCGCAACCCATGAGCGAAACACCCATGGTGATGGTCCTGATGTCGAGGTTCTGCTCCTCAACCATGCCGCGGGTTTCCGCGATTTCTGCGGGCGTGATCGCCATCCTTGCGCTCCTATCTGCCAAAACGAGCATAGTCTTATCTATTCTAACGTGCCGCACGTGCCAAGTGGCGCATGCGGCACGTTTTGGTGCTCGGTTGTTTCCGTTGTGTTACTGCCCAAAGACCTCTTCGGCGATACGAGCGCTTTCGGCGGCGTCCTTAGCGTAGTAGTCCGCGCCGATCTGCTTGGCGTATTCGGGGGTGAGTACGGCGCCGCCCACGATGATCTTGACGCCCGGCACCTCGGCATGGAGCAACTTGATGGTCTCCTCCATGGCGACGACCGTGGTAGTCATAAGCGCCGAGAGGCCGACGAGCTTAATGTCACGCTCCTGCACGGTCTTGAGTACCTCTTGCGGGTCGACGTCGCGGCCTAGGTCAAAGACGGTGTAGCCGTAGTTATCGAGCAGCATTTTGACGATGTTCTTGCCAATATCGTGGATGTCGCCCTTGACGGTGGCCACGCAGATCTTGCCCTTGTCGGCGATCTCGCCGGCGGGCATCAGGCGCTTGATGGTGTCGAAGCCCACGCGTGCGGCCTCGGCCGAGGCCATGAGCTGCGGCAAGAAGAACTTGCCTTGGTCAAAGAGGACGCCAACCTCGTCGAGGGCGGGGATAAAGTGATTGTTGATGAGGTCCATGGCGTCGTGGTCTGCCAGCAGACGCTCGGTCTCGGCAGCGATCTCGCCTTTGCGGCCCGAGACGACCATGCGACGAATCGGGTCGTCGTTGCCGTCGGTGCCGGCGGTGCCCGCGGCAGGCGCGGCATCACTCGATGCAGCCTGAGCTGCTGCCGGGTTTGCGGCGATCTTATACGGATCGGTCCAGCCGGCGTATCGCTCGATGTATCCGGTCGAGCCCTCATCCTCAACGCTCAAGACGCGATAGCTGTAGACGGTATCCATAAAGCGCTTGGAGCCCGGGTTCATGATGGGAGCGTCCAGGCCTGCGCCAAAAGCGGCAGCCAAAAAGACCGAGCCTAGCAGCGGGCGGGCAGGCAGGCCAAAGCTGATGTTCGACACGCCGAGCGCGCATTTGACGCCCAGGCGCTCCTTGCACAGGGACATGGCGCGCAGGATCTGCTCGGCCTGGCGCTGATTGGTCGAGGCGGTCATGACCAGGCAGTCGATGAGGATGCGGTCCGGTCCGATGCCGTAGCGGGCAGCCTCGGCCACGATGCGCTCGGCGATGGCGAAGCGAGCCTCGACGGTATCGGGGATGCCGCCTTCGTCGAGCGTAAGGCCGACAACGTTGGTGCCGTAGTGGGCGACCAGCGGAAAGATCTCATCCATGATCTGCTGCTTGCCATTGACCGAGTTGATGATGGGCTTGCCGGCGTAGCGGCGCACGGCGGCCTCGACGGCTGCAGGATCGGTGGAGTCGATCTGCAGCGGCAGGAGCGTGGAGCCCTGGAGCTGTTCGGTCGCCTGTTGGATGATCTTGACCTCGTCGATCTCGGGCAGGCCGACGTTGACGTCCAGGATGTCGGCGCCCTGTTCCTGCTGGCTAATGCCCTGGCTCACGACGTAGTCCAGGTCGCCGTCGCGCAGGGCCTGCTGCAGACGCTTTTTGCCGGTGGGGTTGATGCGCTCGCCGATGACGGCGATCTTATGTTCGTCGCAGGGAAGGTCCACGACCGTTTGGGCGCTCGTGACCGACATGCTGGGCTTGCGGCGGCGCGGGCTGGGCGTGTGGTTGTCGATAAGCGTGCGCAAGGCCGCCATGTGCGCCGGCGTGGTGCCGCAGCAACCGCCCACGACGCTCACGCCGTCCTCGATCATGCCGGCGACGGCCTCGGCGTATTCGGGGGCTTGGATATCAAAGACGGTATTGCCGTCATCGTCCACATGGGGGAGTCCCGCGTTGGCCTGCACCATAATGGGCTTGTCGGTAACGGTGAGCATACGTGCGGCGAGTCCTCGGAGCTCGGCCGGTCCTTGGCTGCAGTTGATGCCCAAAACGTCGGTGCCGATGGCATCGAGCGTGATGGCGGCGACCTCGGGACTCGTTCCCAGGAAGGTGCGACCGTCTTCCTCGAAGGTCATGGTGGCAAAGACGGGCAGGTCGGAGTTCTCGCGGCAGGCGAGGACGGCCGCCTTGATCTCGGCAAGGTCGGTCATGGTTTCGATAATAAAGAGGTCCACACCCGCGGCGACGCCGGCGCGCACTTCCTCGGCAAAAAGGTCGTAGGCCTCGTCAAAGCTGAGGGTGCCTAAGGGACGAAGCAGCGCGCCGATGGGGCCGATATCGCCGGCGACGTAGCGGGCGCCGGCCTCGCGGGCGCAGGTGACGGCCGCGGCAAAGACGTCTGCCACGGTGGCAGCACCGTCGAGCTTGTGGGCGTTGGCGCCAAAGGTGTTGGCGGTGATCACGTCACAGCCAGCCTCGACATATTGACGTTGGATATCGGTGATAACCTGAGGCTCCTCAAAGTTGAGCAGCTCGGGCAGGGCGCCGGCCTTCATGCCAGCGGCCTGCAACATGGTGCCCATGCCGCCGTCGAACAGCAGGTGTCCCGTGCCCTCGATGGCCGCACGCAGGTGATCGTCCTTAATGCGCAGATCGTCGATCGTGCGCGTCTTGTACGTGGCACCGTTGCGACGTGCGGCATCAACGGGTGCCGCCAATGCAGTGCCGTCAGAATCATGAGTGATAAGCGGAGTAAACATCGAGGGCTCCTAATGGCTGGAATAGCAGGTGGTGTGGGCGGCGCGGAAGCGGCAGTGCTCGCGCATGCGGCAGATATTGCAGGTGGGGCGGCTCTGGGCGTCGTGGACCTCGCCGTCGAACAGACCGATTACCGCGGTCACGCTCTTGGTGGGCATGAGCAGGCTGGTGGGTGTGACGGTAAGCCCGATGAGCCGCGTGGCGTTGAGCGCATTGACGATCGAGCGCTGGGCCGAGAGCGGGCAGTCGCCGTAGCCGGGACTGAAGCGCCAGTTACCGGCGAGCCCATGAACGGCGGCGTCCGTCTTGACCTGCTGGTCCATTTGCTCAACGGCGGCTTCCACGTAAGCGGAGCACGCGGCGTCGAGCACGGCGCCCTCCAGGGGATGTTGGGCTCCCGTGGTGCGCAGGCGACGCTCGGCGTCCATGCCGAGGGTGCATGCCATGAGCGCGGCAAAGCGGGCATCTTTGAGATGTCGATAGATATCGAGACCTCGCAGCTCAACGTTGGTGCCGACCAAGCGAATGCAGGGCTCGCCCTGCTCGTCGACGCCCGTGGCATCGACGGCAAACACGCGTCGCACGCCGCGGGGCTCGATATCCAGCTCTAGGCGCTCGACTACAAGCTCAATTCGTCGTGACAGCTCGGGCTCAATCTGCTGGCCGCCGTAGCCCAGATACCGCAGCATCTCGGCACGGTCGACACGAGGGTGGTGGGCAGCGTCGATACGGTAAAGCGCCGGCGACGCAAGGTCGGCCGGCACTTCAACAACGGTTGTATCGACGTGCGGTTTTTCCATTACCCCAGGCGCTCCATAATGGTCGCGGCGATTGCAGGACGGTTCATAGTGTACAGGTGCAGACCGTCGGCACCGTGCTCCTTAAGGTCGCAAAGCTGACGAGCAGCATAATCTACACCGGCTGCCTGCAGGCTCTCGGGGTCGTTCTCGTACTTGGCGAGGATCTTGATGACGGGGGAGGGCAGCGACGCGCCGCACATAAAGACCATGCGGCTGATCTGCGACTTGCCCATAAACGGCATGATGCCCGCGGTAATGGGCACGGTGATGCCGGCCTTGTCGGCAAGCTCGCGGAAGCGATAGAAGCACTCGTTATCAAAGAAGAGCTGTGTCACAAAGAAGCTCGCGCCGGCGTCTTGCTTTTGCTTGAGGTGCTCGACCGAGAGGTTGAGATCCTCGCAGGCAATGTGGCCTTCGGGGTAGGCTGCGGCGCCCACGCAAAAGCCGGCGTCGACGAGCTCGGGGATGAGGTCGCGGGCGTAGGCGTAGTCGGAGGCAGGCTTGTCGTCCTCGGTCGCGCCGGCGGGCAGGTCGCCGCGCAGGGCTAGCACGTTTTCCACGCCGGCAGTGCGATACTCGTCAATCTTGGCGGCGATGTCGGCGTGGGTGCGGCCCACGCAGGTGAGATGCGCTACCGAGGGCGTATCGAATTCGCTCGAAATCATATGCGCGATGGGGGCGGTGGTGGCACCGTTACCCGAGCCGCCGGCCGAGCAGGTGACCGAGACAAAGCTCGGCGAAAGCTTACACAGATTGCCTGCCACCTCGCGAGCCGTGTCGAGGGTAAGCTCGCCCTTGGGCGGGAACATCTCAAACGAAACGGGTGCGGTGCCCTGGGATGCTGCCTGCTTAAAAACCTCGTCGACGCGCATATCGTGCTCCTTTAGATACTTAATAGTGTGATGTGTAGTAAGGATTCTACAGCACCACTGTGTTACGGTGGAGTTTCACTCGCTATTTGGGGATACCAATCGAAAATGCTTTGCTATCGGCATTTCTTATAACAGAGCGGTCAATCTAGGATGGGGCTATAAAGACTGGTATCTTATACGAAATACCAGTTAATAGAGCCCCATCCCAAATTGACTACCCTTAAACTATGGGGAGAGGTCTGCAATTTATACAGTTGATTGGCCATTAAGGGCGGCAGCGCCGCTGTGATGCGGTAACCTCATTGATTGGTTTCGCGACAGCAACATAACGGTAATGTCGCGGAAACACGGCGAGTCTAAGCTATGACTCGTTCGTTAGTAATCAACACCGCTTCTCACGCGGTGCCGATACGAAGGGAGTTCCGTATGGCCGATCTTACTGACCGCTTCGGGACCATGGTGTTCTCTGAGGAAGTCATGAAGGACTACCTCCCCAAGGACATTTGGAAGCGCCTTGCTGCAACCCTCGAGGGCGGTGAGCCGCTCGACCTGGATGTGGCCAACGCCGTTGCCCATGCCATGAAGGTCTGGGCCATCTCCAAGGGCGCGACGCACTACGCGCACTGGTTCCAGCCTCTTTCGGGCATTACTTCCGAGAAGCACGACAGCTTCTTGGAGCCCAACCACGACGGCACCGCCATTACCAAGTTTACGGGCAAGAACCTCATCCAGGGCGAGCCGGACGCCTCCAGCTTCCCCAACGGCGGCCTGCGTGCCACCTTCGAGGCCCGTGGCTACACCGCTTGGGATCCCACCAGCCCCGCCTTTATCAAGGACGATGTCCTGTGCATCCCCACGGCTTTCTGCTCCTACACGGGCGAGGCCCTGGACAAGAAGACCCCGCTGCTGCGCTCCATGACCGCGCTCTCGCGTGAGTCTAAGCGCGTTTTGGCGCTGTTTGGCAAGACCCCCAAGAAGGTCGTTCCTTCCGTGGGCGACGAGCAGGAGTACTTCCTGATCAAGAAGGACGCCTACCGCAAGCGCAAGGACCTGGTCATTACCGGCCGCACCCTCTTTGGCGCCGCTCCCTGCAAGGGCCAGGAGCTCGAGGAGCACTACTTTGGCGCTATCCGCCCCACCGTCTCGGCCTATATGAAGGATCTGGACGATGAGCTGTGGGCGCTTGGCATTCCCGCCAAGACCAAGCACAACGAGGTTGCTCCCTGCCAGCATGAGCTTGCCCCCGTCTATGGCGAAGTCAACGAGGCCATCGACCAGAATCTGGTCATGATGGAGAAGATGAAGCTCATCGCCTCCCGCCATGACTTGGTCTGCCTGCTGCACGAGAAGCCCTTCGAGGGCATTAACGGTTCGGGCAAGCACAACAACTGGTCGCTTGGCACCGAATCCGAGAATCTGCTCGACCCGGGCGACACCCCGCTCGACAACCTGCAGTTCATCGTCTTCCTCACCGCGGTGATCGAGGCCGTCGATAACTATCAGGAGCTTCTGCGTGCCTCCGTTGCCTCGGCCGGCAACGATCATCGTCTGGGCGCCAACGAGGCTCCTCCGGCGATTATGTCCATCTTCCTGGGCGACCAGCTTACCGAGGTCGTCGAGAAGATCATCGATGGCAAGGCTTCCGTCCATGCCACGCGCGGCGTGCTCGACCTGGGCGCCGATACCCTGCCCAAACTGATGCAGGACAACACCGACCGCAACCGCACCTCCCCGTTCGCCTTCACCGGCAACAAGTTTGAGTTCCGTGCCTGCGGCTCCGAGCAGAACGTTTCCGACTCCAACCTGGTGCTCGATGCCGCCGTGGCCAAGTCGCTCAAGTCCTTCGCCGACGCGCTTGAGGGTACGCCCGAGGATGAGTTCCAGGACGCTGCGCTCGAGTACTGCAAGAAGGTCCTGACCGACCACCAGCGCATCCTGTTCTCCGGTGACGGCTACTCCGATGAGTGGCCCGTTGAGGCCGAGAAGCGTGGTCTTGCCAACAACAAGACCACGGCCGACGCCCTGCCCGCCTTTGTTTCCGATAAGGCCATCGCACTCTTTGAGGAGACGGGTGTCCTGACCAAGGCCGAGGCTCAGTGCCGCTACGACTGCAAGCTCGAGAAGTACAACAAGCTCATGAACATCGAGGCCACCACGATGGTTCGCGAGGCGCGTCGTACCTATCGCCCGGTCATTACCGCCTATGCCACCAAGGTCGCTAAGGGCCTTGAGACTATTCGTGCCGCCGGTGCCGAGGCCGCCATGCAGTGCGAGCAGAACACGCTCAACAAGCTCTGCAACGGTATCACCACCATCAACGACTCCATCAAGGCGCTTGACGCCGTGCATCAGAAGGCTGAGGCCCTCGATGGCCAGGAGCAGGCCAACGTGTACGCGCACGAGGTCGTTCCCGCTATGGATGCGCTGCGTGCCGCCGTGGACGCCATGGAGGAGATCGTGGCAGCCGACTACTGGCCGGTCCCGACCTACGACGACATCCTGTTCTACGTGTAGGGCGTAACTGACATATCGTCACGGTATTGAGCCGGGGTCCGCATCATGCGGGCCCCGGTTTTTGTTTGCGAAGGACGCTTTGAAGCCCGTTTTGCCGCCGATTTGCCTAGGTATAAAGGGCTATGGGCAAAAAACGTCAAATATGAGTACTGTCACAAGTCCTGTAACATTATTAATTTGCAAAATATGTAGTGTTACGCAACATATGCCCAAGTACTTAGCCGATAAACGTCTGCAATTTTTCCGCCGTAGGACGCCTGACGGCTAAATCGCCTTCTGAAGGCATGAAATCTCTGTAACTAAAATGGTAACAGTACTCATATTTGCCATTTTTTGACCACAGGCCTTGCGATGATGCCGGGATCCGCACCCTGCCGGGTTCGAATCCCGGCATATCGGTAGCAAAAAGCCCGTCACCGCGGGGGTAACGGGCTTCTTAATTTAAATGGTGCCCCCAGCGGGATGTCCGCGTGCGGCTGACGCCGCCCGCTTTCGCCGCGTCGCTTCGCTCCTTGCGTGCTGCGCTGGAAAACGCTTCGCGTTTCCTCAGCTCCGCACCCTGTCGGGTTCGAATCCCGGCGCATGGGTAGCAAAAAGCCCGTTACCGCGAGGGTAACGGGCTCTTCAATTCAAATGGTGCCCCCAGCGGGATTCGAACCCGCGATATCCACCTTGAAAGGGTGGCGTCCTTGGCCGCTAGACGATGGGGACAGCGGGAAAGAGTATAGCAGACTTTTTTAGCCGTTCACATATCGTTGGCAAACTGAAAAACCACCACAAAGGTGCCTGTCCCCTTTGTGGTGGCGAGGCGTTAGGGGAGGAGCTTCATCGCGGCGTCGTGGGCGGCGTGCTCGTAGGTGTCGTCGAGGGGTTTGAGCGGCAGCAGGGCTGTGGCCTGCGCATCGCCGCGGCGCTCGAGGGCATGCGCGATCAGCCAGTCGGCGAGTTCGGGGTTTTTGGGCAGCGCCGGCCCGTGCAGGTACGTGCCGATGACGCCCTTGTAGATCAGACCCTCAAGGCCATCGTCGCCGTTGTTGCCGGTGCCCGCGACGACGGACGTTCCGAGCGGCGTTGCCTCCGCGTCGAGCAGGGTGCGACCTCCATGGTTCTCGAATCCCACAAAGGGCTCAGGTGCCAGATCGGTTTTGACGGCTACGTTGCCGATCAGGCGATCGGAGCCACGTACGGTTTCGGCGGCAATGACGCCCAGGCCCTCGATGCGATTTTCGCCCATATAGTACGAACGGCCGAGCAGCTGATAGCTGCCACAGATGGCAAGCAGCGAGCCGCCATCCTCAACATAGGCCGCGACCTTGTCTTTTTGGGCGAGCAGCTCGTGTGCCACGGCTAGCTGGTCGCGGTCGGAGCCGCCACCCATCATGACGATATCGGCATCGGTCAAATCAAGCGTTTCGCCCATACGGACCTCGTCCACGCGCACGGGAATGCCACGCCAGGCGCAGCGGCGCTCGAGGGCGATGACGTTGCCGCCGTCGCCGTAGAGGTTAAGGGCATCGGGATACAGGTAGACGATGCGCAGCGGGCGCGAAAGCTCGACTGGCGCGATACCGACAGGAAGAGCGCTGCCGTCGGCACGGGCTACGGCGCGCCCAGCAACAGCGTCGGCGGTGGCGCCTTTCAGCCCGTCGAGCTCCTTGACCAGCGGCGGGAAGGCCGTGTAGTTGGCGACGGCGTAGAAGGTGTCATCGGCGGCCTCGTCTGCCACGGCGCCAATTGCCTGCGCGACGTCCGAGATAATCGCGGCATCGATGCCGGCGTACTTGAGGCGCACCTGCATGTCGTGCGCGCGCGTGCCTCCGGCAAAGGCGACAAGACCCGGCGTGTCGGCGATGCGCTCAAAGTCGACGTCGTAGATCCACGATACATCGTGGCCGTCGGCGTCGTTGTCGTTGAGGAAGAAAGCGCAGAGTCTGCCGCCTGCCGTCTTGATGGACTGGATTTGTCGATCGAAGCCTACGGGATTCTTAGCCAGGTTGGCCTCGATGGTGCGGCCGGCGATATCCCAGCGGCCCATGCGTCCGCCGGCGGGGACGTAGGCGTCGAGCGTGGGCTGCAGGTGCGCCGTATCCACGCCTAACTCATGTGCGGCAAAGAATGCAGCGGCAACGTTGTAGACCATGTACAGGCCGTTGTAGCGTGTGGCGATGTGTACGGCAGCCGCGTCGGGCGCAGATCCAAAGACCAGGTCGAAGCCGTAGCCGTCGCAGCCGAGCTTCACGTCCGTCACGCGACGGACAAGCGCAGGGCGGGCCCAGCCGCACGAGGGGCAATGGTAGGCGCCGAGCTGGCCGTATTGCACGTAGTCATACTCCAGCGGCGCGTTGCACTGTGAGCAAAAACGTGAGTCGCTAATGCGGTCGGACTCGGTGTTGGTGGCGCCGTCGATGCCAAAGGCAATACTCGCGTTGGGAACGCGCGCGGCAATCGAGGCACACAACGGGTCGTCGGCGTTGTAGATGAGCGTTGTCGTCGGAGAGAGCTCCAACGCATGGGCGATGACGTCTTGGGTATGGTCGATCTCGCCATAGCGATCCAGCTGGTCGCGGAACAGGTTGAGCAGCACAAAGTACGTCGGCTTGAGCTTGGGCAGAACGCGTACGGTGTAGAGCTCGTCACACTCAAAAACGCCCACGCGCTTGCCGCTGCTGGTGTGCTTAAGGCCACTGCGGGCCTCGAGCAGCGCACCCACCACGCCCGGCTCCATGTTGTTGCCGGCGCGGTTGCATACCACGGTGGCGCCGCTGGCGGCAACGGCGTCGGCGATGAGGTTGGAGGTGGTGGTCTTGCCATTAGTACCCGTAATCACCACGCTGCGGTCGACAAGGCCAGCGAGGTCGCTCAGCAACTCGGGATCGATCTTCATGGCGATGCGGCCGGGGAGTACGCCGCCCTGGCGTTTGAGGACAGAGCGCAGTCCCCAGCGAGCGATATCGCTCGAGGTGCAGGCAAGAGATGAGCGGAGATTCATGAAACCGTTCCTAACGTAAACGACATGGTCGGGTCGAGTGCGTCACTAAAATCCGTAGCGGCGCGCAAATTCCTGGGCAAGCTGCGATACATCTTCGCAGGCGTTGGCCCAGGGGGCAAAGTCGGGGGTGTCCGAGATAATGCCGTCGGCTTCCCAAACCGCCTGGTGCGAGAGGTCCCAGGGGTCGCGCGGCTCGGGTCGGCAGGGAAGGTACGGTGTCTGGTACATGGGATTCAGCAAGAAGAATGCGCCGCCCTCGCAGCGGTTAGCGAACTCACGCAGCGCACGCACCGCCGGACGCATCTTGTTCGTTTTGAACAAGAGGATGGTGCGGGCGAGCAGGTACCAGGGGGAGTTCTCGAGTGCATCAGCCCCGATCTCTTCCTCGAGCTGGTGAGCCAGGGCAAAAAAGCCGTCCTGGTCTTCCAGGCGAGCGAGGGCGAGCAACACGGTGCCTGCGGCTCGGGTGGGGTAGCCTTCCGCCTTAAGGACGCGGCGGGCGTAGTTGGCGGCAGCACGGTAGCGGGCGCTCGCCATGCACAGCTGCGAGATGGCCTCGAGCGTGTGGAGCCACCCGATAAGTGCCGGCTCGTTCACGGTGAGATCTGCCGCCGTCACGCCGTCCGTCAAAACTTTGTTGGCCCAGTAGTGTGGGGCCTCCATATCGAACCCGGGCACACTTTGCTGCAGGTAATCGGTCGTGGTCGCCTCGAGCTTCATCAGGTCGCCCAGGCAGGCGTCAACGGGCGTGTCCGCCAAAATGATGGCGAGCAGCTGGGCATCGACGGCCAGCGCATCGACGCGGACAATCTTGAGCAGCTCATCGCGCATGTCGTCGAACAGACGATTGCGCGTCTGCTCGAACTCCTCGTCGCTGCCCATATCCTCGATGCGATGGAGCTCGTCGAGCAGGTGGCGATGAACACCGGCGTAGGACAGCAGTGCCTGAGCATGCTCGGTCTGCGCATACTTATGAGGGTTGACGCTCACGTCGTTATGGACAAGCTCGCGTGCTGCATCGGTGAGTTCGGGGTGCGACGCCAGATAGGTGCGCTCCAGGTAGGCGGGGATGTAGACGCTCGGATCCATTAGAGGTCTCCTCCCTTAAACGGCAAACCCTGCTCGGCCGCCCGCAGTATGCGCTCATCGATTTGGGAACGCACGATATCGTTGGTAGCGACCCAGGCGGCGAAGCTGGCGTTGTCGGGGGCGCCCAGGCCCTCCTGCAGTACCGGCGTCGCCTCGGACAGCGCAAGGACGAGCTCGTCGGTGGAGCCCACACCCACGTTGACGCGGGCATAGACGCCATCGGGAAACTCGGTTTGGAAGTAGAGCGCCTCGGCCGCGTGCGGGCACGAGCGTGCGAGGATGCGCAAATAGTGCTCGGCGCCCTCGTAGTCCAGCTCGCGCCAGGCAGCGCTCATCAGCGCGATGAGCGTCCATGGGTCCAAGTCGCGCTCCGCGTCCTTGGGACGACGACGCAGCGGCGTGCTGGCGAGATAGGGGACGGAGTGGGCAGAGCGAAATCGCTTGAGCTCCTCGGCGGGGTATTCGAGCTTTGCCATAGCGAGCATCGCGGTGTGGCGGACACCAGCGGGGTCGTTGGGCGCAAAGTCCAAGCTGCGATTCGCGGCTTCGAGCGACATGCGGTAGCGTCCGCTAATGAGCGCGCGCGATGCCAAGGCGGCAAGCCAGCGCAGGTAGGGGCGGCGCATAAGGTCGCCTGCGGCCTCACGCTCGTAGGGGTCCTGCGCCGAGGCGGTCTTGAGCGCCAGATCGTGCTCCACTTCGTCGCACTTGGACACCAGATACTGCACGTATTCCTCGTTGGAGCCGGCGGTGAGGGCGGTCAGCATGCGCTGAGCGTCCCAGTTGGTCGGGTCGAGCGCGGCTGCCTCGCGGAGCATGTTCTCGGCAGCTGCCTCTTCTTGCTCTGCCTGGGTATCGTCAGGGATAAAGGGAATGCGGTAGTCGACAGCCTCGACCACCTTGGCAATGAGGTGCCCGGCGCGGTCGCGGTCGTGCACGATGAGCGGTGCGGGGTTGCGGGTGAATTGTTCCATCAGACGCTCTACGGCGGCACCGTCGGTGAGCGGGATATTGTCGCGGCGCAAGGCCTCAAGAACGAGGCGATGGCAATCCTCTTGAATGGGATCGAATGCCATGGGGCCTCCTTTGCTGCGGTTAGGGTTCAAATGTTTCTATATAAGGTTCTAGTTTACCCGCATGTGGCACACCGGGGGTGCCGCACTTGGACTTGCACCTTTGCACCACGAAGACGGATGTCGCACAAATGTCGGCACCTTGGACGACCGAGTGGTATCACGGTGCCGCAAACGGTCGATTTTTGGCGGCGAACGGTGCATATTTTGGAGGGGCACGGTCCTGCCCGGGATATGTAGTCAACCTTGATAAAACGTTTGCCCAGCTTGGGAGTATGGATGCCGCACAAGGGTCTTCAGGGATAGAAAAAACGTTTCATCATTGGCGGCTTTAGGTGAATAACTGACCAACCAGAACGGTAAAATAGTGTTTGTCTGAGCGTTGAGACGTTTAGACATTGCGTCGCTATCGCCGGCGACGCACAAAATGGTCCTAACGGAGCCAATCGGGTGCTCCGTTATATACGCAAGTCTAAGAGGGGCTTGTTTAGGAGGCACAGTATGGGACGTTTTACCAATCCTCGCGATCTGTACTTTGGTGAGGGCGCTCGCCACGAGGTGAAGAACCTCAAGGGCAAGAAGGCCATCATCGTTTCTGGCGGCAGCTCTATGCGCCGCGGCGGGTTCCTGCAGGACGTTGAGGCCGACCTCAAAGAGGGCGGCTTCGAGGTCAAGCTGTTCGAGGGCGTCGAGTCCGATCCGTCCATCGAGACGGTCATGAAGGGCGCCGAGGCCATGCGCGAGTTCGAGCCCGACTGGATTATCGCCATCGGCGGCGGCTCGCCCATCGATGCCGCTAAGGCCATGTGGGTCTTCTACGAGTATCCCGAGGAGTCCTTCGATAACATCATCCAGCCGTTCAGCTTCCCCGAGCTGCGTCAGAAGGCTCACTTCTGCGCCATTTCCTCTACCTCCGGTACCGCTACCGAGGTCACTGCCTTCTCCGTCATTACCGACTACGCCAAGGGCATCAAGTACCCGCTGGCCGACTTCAACATCACTCCTGATGTCGCCATCGTCGACCCCGAGCTCACCTACACCATGCCCGCCAAGCTGTGCGCTCACACCGGCATGGATGCTCTGACTCACTGCATGGAGGCCTACGTTTCCACCTTCGCCTCTATGTTCACCGACGCCAACGCCCTGCATGGCATCCGCGAGATCGTCGAGTGGCTGCCCAAGTCCTATGCTGGCGACTATGAGGCCCGTCAGCACATGCACGAGGCTCAGTGCATCGCCGGTATCGCCTTCTCCTCGGGCCTGCTCGGCATCGTTCACTCCATGGCTCACAAGACCGGTGCTGCCTTCGAGAACGGCCATATCATCCACGGTGCTGCTAACGCCATGTACCTGGGCAAGGTCATCCAGTGGAACTCCAAGGACCCGCGTGCTGCCGAGCGTTACGCTTACGTGGCCAAGGAGATCCTGCACCTTCCCGGCGAGACCAACGAGGAGCTCATCGCCGCGCTCGTCCAGAAGATTCGCGACCTCAACGACCAGCTCAACATTCCGCAGTCCATCAAGGATTACGCGAATGGTGGCGTGAAGGTCGACGCCGAGAACCCGCAGATGGTTTCCGAGGAGGAGTTCCTCGCGAAGCTCCCCGAGATCGCCGCGAACGCCGAGCAGGACGCCTGCACGCCCGAGAACCCGCGTGAGACCAAGGCTGCCGACTTCGAGAAGATCCTCAAGGCCTGCTACTACGACACCGACATCGATTTCTAATCGACTCTTGTTATCGTAATGAGGGGCTCCGCACGTATCCGTACGGAGCCCCTTTCTTTTTAATTATTAGAGAATGGGATAAAAATGGCTGCAATCTTCAATAGCCCCAGCAAGTACATCCAGGGCCCGGACGAGCTCGCCAAGCTCGGCTCCTATGTCGAGCCGCTCGGCGCTAAGGCCCTCGTCATCGTGACGCCTTCGGGCAAGAAGCGCGTCGGTGCCAAGATCGAGGGCGGTTTTGCCGAGGCTAAGGCCGAGTTGCTGTTTGAGGACTTTAACGGCGAGTGCTCCAAGGGCGAGGTCGATCGCCTGGTTGCGCTCGCCCGCGACAACGGTTGCGACATCATCGTCGGCGTCGGTGGCGGCAAGATCCTCGACACCGCCAAGGCCGTCGCCTATTACCTGGAGTCCCCGGTTATCATTTGCCCCACCATTGCTTCGACCGATGCCCCGTGTTCGGCGCTTTCGGTGCTCTATACCGATGACGGCCAGTTCGACAAGTACCTCTTCCTTAAGGCAAACCCCAACATTGTCCTTATGGATACGACGGTTATCGCGGCGAGTCCGGTGCGCCTGACGGTTTCCGGTATGGGCGATGCGCTCGCAACCTATTTCGAGGCCCAGGCGACGCATGATGCCGACGGCGGCACCTGCGCCGGCGGTAAGGGCGGTATGGCTGGTCTGGCACTTGCCAAGCTCTGCTACGAGACGCTTATGGCCGATGGCGTGAAGGCCAAGGTCGCGTTGGAGAAAGGTGCGCTGACGCCTGCCGTGGAGCACATCATCGAGGCAAACACGCTGCTCTCCGGCATTGGCTTTGAGAGCTCGGGCCTTGCTGCTGCTCATGCCATCCACAATGGCCTGACGATGCTGCCCGAGTGCCACGGCATGTATCACGGCGAGAAGGTCGCCTTTGGCACCATCGTCCAGCTGATACTCGAGGATGCTCCGACCGAGAAGCTCGAGGAAGTCTTGGGCTTCTGCATTGAGCTGGGCCTGCCGGTCACGATGAAGGAACTTGGCGTTGCCGAGCTTACGCGCGAGCAGGCCATGATTGTTGCCGAGGCCGCCTGCGCGCCCGATGACACCATGTGCAACATGCCGTTTGAGGTGACGCCCGAGATGGTCGCAAACGCCATCCTGGGTGCCGACGCGCTGGGCCACTACTATCTCATGGATGAGTAAATCAAGCTAAGGAAGGGGCAAAGCCGGCAGATGGCTTTGCCCCTTTTTGCTATGGTGCAAAGGGGTCAGGTTGCTTTGCACCAATGTTAAGTGAGTGAAAGGGTGGGGTCTCGTATGTCGCTTCCTATGGTTTACGGCGGTCCCGGCCGGTATGTTCAGGGGCCGGGCGAACTTTCGCGTCAGGGCAGGTATTTGTCATGGTTGGGCTGCGCTGCCTATGTCTTGTTTGACCAGGGCACCGAGGATCGGCT
Source organism: uncultured Collinsella sp. (assembly GCA_902494085.1). GTDB lineage: Bacteria > Actinomycetota > Coriobacteriia > Coriobacteriales > Coriobacteriaceae > Collinsella. The sequence continues at coordinate 104,616 of CABURU010000004.1, read as the reverse complement.
GTGCAGGCAGATCGTCGATGGATTTCTGGATGAAGATCTAAGCGAGCCGTTCTTTAAGATTTATAACGGTCCGTGTACGGAAGATGCCGTTGTCGAAATGGCCAAGGAAGCCCGGGCCGAGTATTGCGACATGGTGGTGGGCATTGGCGGCGGCAAGATGCTCGATATCGCCAAGGCCGTTGCGTTTTATGCCGAGTTGCCGTTGTGCGTATGCCCCACGGCGGCTTCGATGGACGGCCCGTGCAGCGCGATTTCGGTGCTGTATCACGAGGATGGGTCGTTCGACCGCTACCTGATGCTCGAGAAGAATCCAGACCTGGTCGTGGTCGATACCAACGTGGTCGCGGCGGCCCCGCTGCGTATGACGGTCGCTGGCATGGGCGACGCACTGGCAACGTATTTCGAGGCGCGTTCGTGCGCCGCGGCGCACGGCGCCAACGAGCACGGTGGCGCGCCGGGACACTTGGCCCTGGTCGCGGCACGTGCCTGCTACGACACGCTCATGGAGTGCGGCGTCGCTGCCAAGCGCGATCTTAAAAAGGACCGTATATCGCCGGCGGTTGAGCGTCTGATCGAGTGCAATATTCTGCTCTCGGGCGTCGGCTTTGAGAGCGGTGGCTTGGCGCTTGCCCATGCCATTGCCAACGGCCTGACGATTTTGCCCGAGTGCAAGGCTATGCACGGCGAGGCCGTGGCGTTTGGTCTGGTGGTGCAGCTGCGCCTGGAGCGTGCGCCCGAGCTTGATCAGGTGCTCGAGTTTTGCCAGCGTGTCGGCCTACCGACGATGCTCGCGGAGCTGGGACTTGGCGAGATTTCCGATACCGACCTGATGAGCGTTGCGGATGCGGCCTTTAGAAACGAACGCAATATGGCCAACGAGCAGACAAAAGTGACCAAACAAAAGCTTGTGCAGCTCATGTGCGAGGCATAGCTTGGCACTTGATTGACCTTGTGCAATCGAGGCGGCGATAGGCTATGGGTTATTTCCCTCAAGGTGCACCGCGTGTAATTTGCCCGAGGTGTGGACCGATAGCGTATCATTATCTCTTGCTTGTTTGCACTGCTCAGGGAGGGGCCGCGCATGGCGCAGGAACACGATCTGTTTGATGACATTATCGAGATCAGCAAGGGTTTCGACTTTCTTAAAAACCCGCTTAGCGGTGTGACCGATGCACTCGATCCGTCGGCGCCGCAGTGGAATCCTGCCGACTACAAGGAGCGTCCGCGCGGCAACACCATTCCGTGCTTGACCTGCAAAAACGAGAAGAGCGGTTGCACCGCGTGCATGGATGTGTGTCCGGTCAACGCTATCGAGGTCGAGGAAGACGCTATCGAGATCCTCGACTCCTGTCGCAAGTGCGGCCTGTGCGCCGCCGCCTGTCCGACGGAGGCGATCATCTCGCCGCGCCTGGCGCCCAAAAACGTCTACGACGACATTGTCTCGGCGGCTACGAGTCACGAGACCGCCTACGTTACCTGCACGCGTGCCCTTAAGCGCATGCCGCGCGAGAACGAGGTTGTCGTTGCCTGCGTGGGCGATATTACTGCCGAGACCTGGTTCTCGGTGCTGGCCGACTATCCCAACGTGAGCGTCTACCTGCCACTGGGCGTGTGCGATAAGTGCCGCAACACCGGTGGCGAGGATATTTTAGGCGAGGCCATCGCCACTGCCGAGGAGTGGGCCGGTACGGGCATGGGCCTGGAGGTCGACCCCAAGAGCCTCAAATGTCATAAGCGCCGCGAGTACGAGCGCAAGGAGTACATGGATAAGATTGCCCGCACCACGGGCCTGACGGTGACCAAGCTCAATCCGGCGACGGCGGCGCTGGCCTCGGTGACGCAAAAGCTCAAGGCCCACCGTCACCAGATCACGCAGCTCGAGCGCACGCTCAACACCATGTGCGGCACCACGACGACCAAGCGTCGCCGTTCGCTCACGCACGGGCGGCAGCTGGTGCTTTCGACGCTGCAGAACCACCCCGAGCTTGCCCAGAATATGCAGGTGAGCACACCGGAATGCGATTTCGACAAGTGCACGTCGTGCGGCGAGTGCGTCAACGTGTGCCCCACGTTTGCCTGCGATTTGGTGGGAAGCGGTCGCTTTGCACTGGAGTCCACGTATTGCCTAGGTTGCGGAGCCTGCGTCAAGGTGTGCCCCGAGCATGCGCTCAAGCTGGTCGAGCACGATGCGTCCAATCTGGTCGTTGTCGACCCCGAGGCCGAGGAAAAGGCCGCTCAGAAGGCCAAGGCCCACGAGGAGGCCGAGAAGGTCAAGGCCGAGGCAAAGGAAAAGCTCAACAAGATGCTCGACCAAGTGGAAAAGCTCGCGGACTAGCTAAACGAGCGTAAATGATGGCCGGTGGGACAGGTACTGCCCCGCCGGCCAAAAAAGTTGCGGTGGGATAGTTTCTGTTTTGCCCTTAAGCTGGCCATTCTAGGAACTATCCCACCGCAACTAATAGATGGTTAGCTCATACTGCTCTGATGGGTCTCGCTGCCGTTATTGCGGCGGGTGACCGTTTCGTGGAGTAAAAAGAAGCTGGGAACCTGCTTTGTCTCGGTGTATTCCATAAGGATGCCGTCGGCGTTGTAGGTCTGCCCGCGTATAACGGCGAGTGCGTTAAAGTCGTCGAGATCGAGCACGCGCGTATCCTCGGGCGTGGGATGCTCAATCGTTACATCGCGTTTGCCCGTGGCAATCTTAATGCCAAGGTCTTCTTCGAGGTAACGATAGATCGAGTCGTTGACAATCTCGGGTGTCAGCCCCGGTACTTGTGAACTTAGGTAATAGGAGTCGTCGGAGCACACGGCTTGTCCGTCTGCATAACGGATGCGTTTGGCGCGAGTGAGCTCACAGCCTTCGGGAAACCCGGTAATCTTGGAGAGCGCCTTGCTGCAGATGAGGAGCTCAAAGACGGTGGTGACAGTCTTGAGCTCAAAGCCTCGGTTGACCGCGATTTCCTTAAAGGTCTCGAGTCCGCCGCCGCCACGACTCGTCTCGTCACTGATGTTGCGAATGACGCGCATGCCTTTGCCTTGCTGGGGGAGCACGTAACCATCTGCCGCAAGCATCGAGATGGCGCGACGGACCGTCATGCGCGAACAGTCAAACAGCTGCGTGAGCTCAGTCTCCGAAGGCAGATAACTCTGATAGGCGTATGTGCCGTCGTCAATCGACTGCTTCACGTTGTCATAAATAGTTTGGAAGATGGCTCGCGCCATGACGGTCTCCTAGAGCTGGGTGCGTGAACGACGGATGGGGGCCGCCCGCGCAGGTGTCAATCGATTTACTTGCCGGGGTCGATTATATATTTGCCCATGGCACGCAGGGCCGGGTCTGACAGGATGGCGCCGAGTTCGTCGAGGGAGGCTACCTTTGCGACCATCGAGGATACGTCGAGCCTGCCAGAGTCGATGAGCTCGAGCGCACGACGCTGCGTATAAGGGTTAATGTAGGACGAGGTAAGCACAAGCTCCTTCTGGAAGACCTCGAAGGGCTTGACGGTGATTGTCTCATCGGGCTTGGTGAGGCCGAACATCATGACCGTAGCCTTGTGGCCGGCGATCTGGATGGCCTGCTCGATGGTGACGGGCTTGCCAACACACTCGATAACGACATCGACGTTGCCGACGCCCTCCTGCTTCAGGCGGGCCGGGACGTCCTCGTGGATGGAATCAATTGCCAGGTCGGCGCCGAGTTTGAGCGCAACCTCGCGCTTGCCTTCGACGGGCTCGAGCAAGACAACCTTGGTGGCGCCGGCGTTTTTAGCAAGCTGCATCATGAGCAGACCGATCATGCCACCGCCGATAACGACAACTGTGCTGCCGGGCTTGATGTTGCACATATCGATGCCGTGCAGGCAGCAGGCGACGGGCTCGGTCATAGCGCCCTGCTCGAAGCTGGTGTGATCGCCCAACTTGTAGACTTGCTGCATATCGACGGAGCAGTACTCGGCAAAGCCGCCGTTAACGGTGGTGCCGTAACCGGTCATATGCTCGCAGTAGTGGTTGATTCCGTCGCGGCAGGGTTCGCAGCAGCCGCAGGGATGGTTTGGGTCGATGCACACGCGATCGCCCGGTTTAAAGCCAACGACGTCGCTGCCCACGGCCTCGACAACGCCCGCAAACTCATGACCAAGGATCGTGGGCGGGGTAACGTCGGCTGCACCCTTGTCGCCTTCATAGATATGAACGTCGGTACCGCAGACGCCGCAAGCTTTGACGTTGATCAGAACGTCGCGCCTGCCCACGGCCGGCTTTGCCGATTCCTCGACTCTGAGGTCGTGCTTTCCATAGAAGACCGCGCTTTTCATGGTGACTCCTTAACGTGGCGGTGAATGTTGTAATGAAGTATAGGTATGCAAACATCCTTATACAAGCCTATCTAGACAAGTCGATAAATATTTTGTTTTAGAAGTTTTAGACAAACAGGCAATAACAGGCAAAACCTTTGAAATAAACCGTTCACCGTCAATTATCGACCGCTGACCGAACATGGAAACCGTATTAACTTGTCTAGATAAGTGATATGATAATAATAGAAGCGCAAGAAGTCAGGGAAGCGGGCCCACCCGTCCTATTGCACGAGGTACACGCAAACGGCGCGTCTGCGGTCTCGAGTGAAGCCAAAACCGCAGCGCTCCGAATGAAGAGAGGGGGATTCCCCGTCATGATGCAAAAGATACAACGTTTCGGCGGTGCAATGTACACGCCTGCAATTCTTTTCGCATTTTCCGGAATCGTCGTCGGCCTGGGTACGTTGTTTACCACCGAGGCGATCTTTGGCGAGATGGCCACTGCGGGTCATCTTTGGTTTGATTGCTGGAATGTGCTGCTCCAGGGTGGTTGGACGCTCTTTAACCAGATGCCGTTGCTGTTTTGCGTAGCGTTGCCAATCTCGCTCGCGAACAAGCAGAACGCTCGCTGCTGCATGGAGGCTTTGGCCATCTACCTTACCTTCAACTACTTTGTAAGCACAATCTTGGGGCAGTGGGGCCCTGTCTTTGGGGTCGACTACTCTGTCGAGGCGGGCAGCGGTACTGGTCTTGCCACTATCGCAAGCATCAAAACGCTTGATATGGGCATCATGGGCGCGCTTATCATTTCAGGTATCGCCACGATGCTTCACAACAAGTACTTCGACACCGAACTTCCTGAGTGGCTGGGCGTGTTCTCGGGCTCCGTGTTCATCTATATGATCGGTTTCTTCGTTATGGTTCCGGTCGCTCTTATCGCCTGCCTGGTGTGGCCGCATGTTCAGGCTGCTATCTCTGCTTTCCAGGGATTCATCCTTTCCGCCGGTACGTTTGGCGTGGGTGTCTTTGCTTTCTTCGAGCGCGTGCTGATCCCTACAGGCCTGCACCACTTTATCTATACGCCGTTCTATTACGACAACGCGGCGGTCAACGGCGGCATCTTTGCTGCTTGGGCCAACATCCTGCCCCAACTGGCTGCCGATCCGAGCATTGCTCTTAAGGATGCCGCACCCTGGGCTGCCTATACCTGCCCTGGTTGGACTAAGGTCTTCGGCTCGCTTGGCGTCGCCATTGCGTTTTATATGACCGCCAAACCCGAGCGCAAGCAGCGCGTCAAGGCTCTGCTCATTCCCGTCACCCTTACCGCTATGCTTTGCGGTATCACCGAGCCGCTTGACTTCACCTTCCTGTTCATCGCGCCCGGCCTGTTCGTCGTCCACTGCGTGCTCGGAGCGCTTGGCTGCATGGCTCAAAACCTCCTTGGCGTCGTGGGCATCTTCGACGGCGGCATCATCTCGATGCTCTCGTGGGACTGGCTGCCCCTTTGGGCCGCACACGGTCTGCAGTACGCCATCTCCATCCTTGTCGGTCTGTGCTTTACCGCCCTTTGGGTCGTGGTCTTCCGTTTCCTGATCGTCAAGTTCGACTTTAAGACCCCCGGTCGCGAGGATGACGATGTTGAGGTCGAGCTCAAGTCCAAGGCCGACTACAAGCAAAAGCAGGGCGGTGCTGCTGCTGGCAAATCGGTCGCCCAGAGTAAAGATGATGAGCGCTTGGTGCTTGCCGAGAAGATCCTCGATCTGCTCGGTGGCACGGATAACATCATCGATGTAACTAACTGCGCTACCCGTCTGCGCGTTAACGTCAAGGACAAGAGCGTCGTTGCGCCCGAGGCTTCCTTCAAGGCGATCGGTACGCATGGCTTGGTGGTCCAAGGTCAGTCAATCCAGGTCATCATCGGCCTTACCGTCCCGCAGGTTCGCGAGAAGTTCGAGAGTCTTCTGAAGTTCGAGAGTCTTCTGTAAACCATCGTCCATCGAAACAATCGGCCTTGCAGAGCCGGTATGCACCGCAAGGCCGATTCTAGAGATAAAAAACTCCACTTCTAGGTAACAATTCCAAACCGCGCAAGGCCGCGTGCGGGGACGGATTGAGCAAGCGGCCAGAATGAGGAGGACATCATGTCCAAGAAAAACTATGCCGTGACCATTGCCGGCGGTGGCTCCACCTTTACCCCGGGCATTGCCCTGATGCTGCTCGAGGAGCGCGACCGCTTCCCGGTCAACAAGGTGACCTTCTATGACAACAACGCCGAGCGCCAGGAGATTGTTGCCAAGGCGTGCGAGATCTACTTCCACGAGAACGCTCCCGAGGTTGAGTTCAACTACACCACCGACCCCGAGACCGCATTCACCGGGACCGACTTCGTCCTTGCTCACATCCGCGTCGGCCTGTACGCCATGCGTGAGCTCGACGAGAAGATTCCTCTCAAGTACGGCTGCGTTGGCCAAGAGACCTGCGGTGCCGGCGGTATCGCCTACGGCATGCGCTCCATCGGCGGCGTCATCGAGATCCTCGACTACATGGAGAAGTACAGCCCCAACGCCTGGATGCTCAACTACTCCAACCCCGCGGCCATCGTCGCCGAGGCCTGCCGCGTGCTGCGCCCCAACAGCCGCATCATCAACATCTGCGACATGCCGATCGACCTTATGGATAAGATGAGCCGTATGTGCGGCATCAAGGATCGTCGCGAGCTGCAGTATAGCTACTACGGCCTCAACCACTTTGGTTGGTGGAGCAAAATCTACGACAAGGAGGGCAACGACCTCATGCCGCAGATTAAGGAGCACATGGCTAAGAACGGCTACCTGGACGGCATCGAGCACGAGGCCGGTAAGGAGCAGCATGTCGAGGAGAGCTGGATTCACACCTTCGGCAAGGCCAAGGATGTCTATGCTGTCGATCCCGAGACGATTCCCAATACCTACCTCAAGTATTACCTGTACCCGGACTATGTTGTCGAGACGTCTGACCCCAACTACACTCGCGCCAATGAGGTTATGGACGGCCGCGAGAAGAAGGTCTTTGGTGCTTGCCGCGACATCATCGCCAAGGGTACTGCCAAGGACGGCGGCTTTGAGCCAGATGTACATGCCAACTACATCGTCGACCTTGCCTGCGCACTGGCCGAGAATACGCTCGAGCGCTTCCTGCTGATCGTCCCCAACGATGGCGCTGTGCCCAACTTCGACCCGACGGCCATGGTCGAGGTGCCTTGCATCGTCGGTTCCAACGGCTTTGAGAAGATCTGCCAGGGCCCGATTCCGCAGTTCCAGAAGGGCCTGATGGAGCAGCAGGTTTCCGTCGAGAAGCTCGTTGTCCAGGCTTGGGTCGAGGGCAGCTACCAGAAGCTCTGGCAGGCACTCACGCTCTCCAAGACCATTCCTTCGGCGAGCGTTGCCAAGCAGATCCTGGACGAGCTCATCGAGGCCAACAAGGATTTCTGGCCCGAGCTTAAGTAAGGACTACTGTCTCGAACTCTCACGCATCTCTGCTTCATTTGCGCCGCCGCGGTGTCCGGATTCGCCCGGATGCTGCGGCGGCGCTATACTTATACAGTTTGAAGTACCTGTACCAAAAGGAGCTGTCGTGTCCCTTTCCATCGGTATCGTGGGCCTGCCCAACGTGGGCAAGTCGACGCTGTTCACCGCGCTTACCAAAAAGACTGGCCTTGCCGCCAACTACCCGTTTGCCACGATCGACCCCAACGTGGGTATCGTCGACGTGCCCGATAGCCGCCTGCAAAAGCTTGCCGACATCGTCAACCCGGGCCGCATTGTGCCGGCTACGGTCGAGTTTGTCGACATCGCGGGCCTGGTGAAGGGTGCCAACGAGGGCGAGGGCCTGGGCAACCAGTTCTTGGCAAACATCCGCGAGACCGACGCCATCTGCGAGGTCGTGCGCTACTTTAAGGACCCCAACGTCATGCGTGAGGTGGGCCGCACGGGTGAGTTCGTCGATCCCGCCGGCGATGCCGACACCATCATGACCGAGCTCATCCTGGCCGACATGGGCACGCTCGAGAAGCAGCTGCCCAAGCTCGAGAAGGAGGCCAAGCGCGACAAGGAGCTCATGCCCAAGTTCGAGGTGGCCAAGCGTCTGCTTGCTTGGCTCAACGAGGGCAAGCGCGCCGCGTCCATGGAGATGACCGACGAGGAGCGTGCCGCCGCCAAGGGTCTGTTCCTGCTCACCATGAAGCCCATCCTGTATGTGGCCAACGTGGACGAGGATATGCTCAACGACGACCTGGCGCCCATCGACGGCGTCAAGCCGCTGCCTATCTGCGCCAAGATCGAGGCCGAGCTTTCCGAGCTCGATCCCGAGGACGCGGCCGACTACCTGGAGAGCCTGGGCCTGGAGCAGCCCGGCCTGGACGTGCTCGCTCAGGCTGCCTACAAGCTGCTCGGCCTGCAGTCGTTCTTTACGGCTGGCGAGATGGAGGTCAAGGCCTGGACGGTTCGCCAAGGCGCGACTGCCCCGCAGGCTGCCGGCGTCATCCACACCGACTTTGAGCGCGGCTTTATTAAGGCCGAGGTCATTGGCTACGACGACTACATCGAGCTCGGCGGCGAGCAGGGCGCCAAGGCCGCCGGCAAGTTGCGTATTGAGGGCAAGGACTATGTCATGGCCGATGGCGACGTCGTGCACTTCCGCTTTAACGTGTAAGGACGACGCATATGTTCAAATATGGCAAAAAAGCCGGCTACATGGGCATCGCACTGCTGGTGCTTGCGGTGCTTCCGCTGGTGGTCGCAGCGTTTGTAATCCCCAACATTGGCCCCGAGGTGGCAACGAAGTTTAACGCAGCCGGCGAGGTGACGCGATGGGGCAAGAGCTACGAGCTGCTGGCGCTACCGGTGCTCAACCTGCTGCTGAGCGTGGCGACGTACTTTACGGCGGGACGTCAGGCCAAAAACAATGATGACTCCGCCGCCATGGCGCGCATCGTGTGCGAACGCTACCTGCGCAACGGTTGCATCACGGGTGTGTTCCTCAACGTGATCAACGTTTACTTTATGTACTCGGCGATTACCGGAACGGGCTTTGGCTTTGGTTTCTAGCTTGTCCTTTTAGGCAACGAGCCTGCACGCATATTCAATGGCTGCTGCGAGGCCGCCGCTCGATCGTGGTTGAAAGACTACATCGGCGGCGGCCTCGTTTTCGTATCCGGCGCCGCGAAGGGCGAGTGCGATACCGGCTTCCAGGAGAAGGGGCAGGCCACGCTGGCTGGTTGCGATTACGGCAGCCTGATTGAGCGAGCAGCTGTGCGCTTGGCATTGGATGGCAAGTTCACCTTGCGCCGGGCAAGGGACCAGAACGGCGGCGACGCGACTTGATAGCAATGCAAATGCTGTGCGCTCATCGGGCGAGAGACATTCTGCTTCAACGACGACGAGCTTGGGCGGTGCGCTGTTTGTGCGAAGCGTGGCTCGGTACGTGCGGACCGAAGAACCCGACATAGAAAACTCCTGTGTATTCGGCAAAACGTAAACTATAGTTTACGTTTATGTTCGGCTCCATTTCAAACTCGGCTGCATGGACGAACGTGCGAAACAGATTCTTGGCAGGCGGGTCGAAGAGACACGCAGGGACCTTGGTATCTCCAAGGTTGATTTTTGTGTGGCGACAGGAATCAGCCGACCCTACCTCGACCGAATCGAAGATGGGACGGCAAATTTCACGCTCAAGGTTCTATTTAAGATCGCGCCCGCCCTTGGCATGACGGTGTCAGAGCTTCTCGAGGGTATCGAATAGGGCGTTCCCCGCTGCTATTTGACGCTCTTTGGGCGGGTCCCCCTGGTTGCGATGTGCAAAATCGCGAGTATTCAGCACCAGTTCGGCCGTAGATGGTAGCTCGAGCGGCTGGCTTTGCCTTTTTGACAGTAGATAATCCACACGCAAAATAAAAATGAGGAATAAATATTTATTAGACGGACCCTTCGTCCTAAAAGTTCGTCTAATAATCGGCCGATTCTATGCCTCCGGAGGAGAAATTGCAGAATACTCCGATTTTTGCACGGCCCGAGGGGGACCACCTGTCGTTTAAGGCTGCGATAAGTGGAGCTGCCTTAGGGATTACGCCATCGGGACGCGGTCGTGGTTGACTTGGCTGTAGAACAGGCGCTGGATTTCGGTGGCATCGCGTGACTGGCCGAGTGCCCACATGGTCTTGGCCACAAGCGTCTCGGTGGTCATGTCATCGCCGCGCAGAATGCCCGGATGATCGGCGTAAGCGCGGCCGACCTCATAAACGCCCAGATCGAGGCCCTCTTCGGGGACCTGCGTGGTCATAACGACGGTGCGGCCCGAATCGACCCAGCGGAAAATCGCCTCCTGGAATGACTCGCCCGACTCGCCAAACTCGGGGATACCGCCAATGCCAAAGGTCTCCAGAATCACGGCGTCGTAGCTGTCGGCAAGGGCGTCGAGGATGCCCGGGTTTACGCCGGGCGTAAGCTTGAGTACAAATACGCGCGGGTCGATGCTGTCGTAGAAGCGCACCGGGTTTTCGCCCTGATGCGTGCCGTGAAGCCCGTTGCGCACGATGCGGTCGTTGCGGATGTAGGCAATGGGCGGATAGTTGACGCTAATGAACGCGTTAAAGCTCATGGTGCGCTGCTTGCGGGCGCGCGTGCCGGCAATGGCGACGCCACCAAACACAATCGACACATCGTGCGAATGCTCATCGAGCGCATAGAGCAGACTCTGGTACAGGTTGAGCTTGGCGTCGGTAAAGGGATTGCCCATGGGCTTTTGCGAGCCGGTGAGTACGATGGGCTTGGGGCTGTCCTGAATCAGATAGGAAAGTGCTGCCGCGGTATAGCTCATGGTGTCGGTGCCGTGCAGAATCACGAAGCCGTCGTGGTCGGCATAACCCTCGACGATGACATCGCGGATGCGCATCCAGTCGCTCGGGCGCATATTGGTGCTGTCGATGTTCATGGGCTGCACCACGTCGAGCTCGCAGAGGTCCGAGATCTCGGGGACGCTCTGGGCGAGCTCCTCACCGGTCAGGGCGGGGGAGAGGCCGTTGCCGTCCTCGGTCGATGCGATGGTGCCGCCCGTGGCGATGAGAAGGATGCGCTTCATGCTGGTATTCCTATCGTATTTGCCGCCGCAAGGGCGGAGTCGTTCGGCAGTATTGTGGCACAGGGCGTCCAATGTTCAAACGTATTACATCATCTGTAACGTTTGGTAACACTTCAATTGCCGTCAAATAAGGGCCTAGGTCGTGCGTTTGCCGTGCGCTGATGGCTGCGAGGGGCGAGAAACCCCATATAACGTGTACACTATGAAGGCTATTTTCGTTCATTCACGCGGGTGGGCACCGGCTCCCCGCCAACAAGAGGGGGAACCATGGATCAAAAGGCTTCCGCAAAGGTCCTCGTACTCGACTTTGGTGCGCAGTACGGTCAGCTCATTGCCCGTCGCGTCCGCGACCTCAACGTGTATTCCGAGATTGTCCCCTGCGACATCTCGGCCGACGAGATTCGCGAGATGAACGCCTCTGCGCTCATCCTTTCTGGCGGTCCGGCTTCCGTGTATGCCGAGGACGCTCCGTCTATCGATCCCGCCATCTTTGACCTGGGCCTTCCCGTCCTGGGCTTCTGCTACGGCCATCAGATCACGGCCGTGACGCTCGGCGGCAAGGTCGGCCACTCCGAGGTGGGCGAGTACGGCCGCGCCACCATCACGCGCACGGCCGGCGCCAAGCTCTTTAACTCCACGCCCATGGAGCAGACCGTGTGGATGAGCCACCGCGACGCCGTTTCCGAGGTGCCCGAGGGCTTTACCGTTACCGCCAGCACTGACGTGTGCCCGGTTGCTGCCATGGAGTGCGTCGAGCGCAAGATTTTCACCACGCAGTTCCACCCCGAGGTCAAGCACTCCGAGTATGGTCAGCAGCTGCTGAGCAACTTCCTGTTTGAGATCTGCGGCCTGGAGCCCAACTGGAGTATGGACAACCTGGTCGAGACCATGACGGCCGAGTTCCGCGAGAAGGTCGGCGACGACCGCGTGATTCTGGCCCTGTCCGGTGGCGTCGACTCCTCCGTCGTGGCTGCGCTGGGCGCTCGCGCCGTGGGCAAGCAGATGACCTGCGTGTTCATCAACCACGGTCTGCTGCGCAAGGGCGAGCCCGAGCAGGTGGAGGAGGTCTTCACCAAGCAGTTTGACGTCGACTTTATCCACGTCCACGCCGAGGACCGCTATGCCGAGCTTCTGGCCGGCGTGACCGAGCCCGAGGAGAAGCGCCGCATCATCGGTACGCAGTTCTGGAAAGAGTTCTTCGCGGTTGCTCAGCAGCTCGAGACCGATGGCAAGCCGGTCAAGTACCTGGCTCAGGGCACCATCTACCCCGACATCATCGAGTCCGGCGCTCGCAAGACGGGCGGCAAGACGGCCACCATCAAGAGCCATCACAACCTGATCCCGTTCCCCGAGGGCGTGCACTTCGACCTTATTGAGCCGCTCGATCACTTCTTTAAGGACGAGGTCCGTGCACTTGGTCTGGCGCTGGGCCTGCCGGGTCACATCGTGTTCCGTCAGCCTTTCCCGGGTCCGGGTCTGGCCATCCGCATCATCGGCGCGGTCGACAAGGAGAAGCTCGAGATCCTCAAGAACGCCGACGCTATCGTGCGCGAGGAGCTCGACGCCTACAACCAGCGCCTGTATGAGCAGACCGGCGAGCGTAACTCCGAGCACAGCTGCTGGCAGTATTTTGCGGTTCTGCCCGACATCAAGTCCGTCGGCGTTATGGGTGACGAGCGCACCTACCAGCGCCCGATCATCCTGCGTGCCGTCGAGTCCAGCGATGCCATGACCGCCGACTGGGCCAAACTGCCTTACGACGTCCTGGCCCGCATCTCCGGCCGCATCGTTGCTGAGGTCCCCGGCGCCAACCGCGTGTGCTACGACATCACGTCTAAGCCGCCCGCGACGATCGAATGGGAGTAGGCTGACAGGGTTCTGACCTGCACTTTTGAGTGCCGCACTGTGCTCCTGAGTTTCGTTTCGTACGAGAGTTACGGCAAAACCACCAGCGACATTGGTGAGTAAACTCGATTATCGAGCCTCCGTTCCCATGTTGGAACGGAGGCTTTTTCTTTGCCTTTTTACTCTCTTTCACCTGCGATTTCGCGATTTACTCCCCGTGTTTCAAGATGGAAGCGTTTGGTTGCGAGCCACGCCGCTGTGAGGGCCTGAGTCGTCAGGCCCCGCACAGGGGGACCGCGATGGTGGCCACCGCGCCGCCCGAGGGGCTGTTGGCGAGCGAGACGGAGCCCCCGTGGGCGCTCGCGGCCTCGGAGGCGGCGTGGAGGCCGAGCCCGTAGTGGCGGCCTCCGTCGCGCGAGGAGCGGGAGGAGTCGTCTGTGAAGAGGCGCTCGCAGCCGCGTTCGAGGGCGGCAGGAGAGAAGCCCGGTCCGTCGTCGGCCACCTCGATGACGAGGTGGCCGCCCTCGACGTCGCAGGAGACCGCCACGCGCGAGCGCGCGTGCTCGGCGGCGTTGGCCACGAGGTTCGCGGCGGCTCGCGCCAGGGCGGTTCGGTCGAGCGGGGCCTCGGGCGCGCCCGCGACAGCAGGGCCCGTGGTCGCGTCGAGCGTCACGCCTCGCGCCCGGGTGATCTGGGCGGCCTCGGCGAGGACCTGCTCGCAGAGCTCGGCCGGCCGCATGGGGGCCCTCTCCGCCCCGCCGGACCCGCGCGAGGCCTCGATGAGCAGGCGCACGTAGCCGTCGAGCCTTTCGACACTGCCGGCTATGTCGCGCGCGGCGGCCGCGAGGTCGGCGTCTTTCTCGTCTTCCAGCTCCTCCGCCACGAAGTCGGCGTTGGCGCGCAGCACGGTGAGCGGCGTCTTGAGGTCGTGGGCGAGCGACGCCACCTGCTCGCGCTGCCCCCGCTCCGCGGCCCAGCGGGCCTCGAGCGACTCGGCGAGGGAGGTCCGCATGGCGTCCATCGCGGCGAGGACGTCGTTCACCTCGCGCACGTTAGTGCTGCCGACCGCGAAGTCGAGATCCCCCGCGCCGACGCGCCCCGCTGCCTCCGCGAGCGGCGCCATCTTGCGCGAGATCACGCGGCTCGCACGGCGCGCCACGAGCGCGAGCGCGAGCGCGCTTCCCGCAGCGGCGCCGACGAGCATGAGGTTCTGCGGGTTGGGAAGCAGGCCGGCGAGGTCGCGCGAGACCCACTGCGGCAGGTACTCGCTGACGAGTGCGCAGGCCCCGCCGCCCTTGAGCGGGAACGCGGCGTAGGTGAGGCCCGAGCCTCCGCCCTCGATCTCCACTGTGCCCGGATCCGCGGCGAGTGCCGCACGGGCCATTTCCGTCGCGTCCTCGAGCCGCGTGCCCTCGAGGTCTGTCATCAGCACGTGTCCGTCCTTGTTCAGGATGAGGTAGCGGTACGCCGTCGGCACGTCCTGCTGCCCGCAGACGCCGTCGCGTGCCAGGCCCTCCGCGACCTCGCGCGCATTGGCCGGCCCCCAGCTTGCCTCGTAGACGAAGCCCGCGTTGATCGCCGCGGAGAGCGCCATGAACGAGGCGAGCCACGCCGTGGCGACCGCCGCGAACGCGTAGGCGAAGTAGCGCGCGATGACGAAGGAGAGCGGCATGCCCCCGCGACCTCGCGCCCCGGTCCTCAGAGCTGCCACTTGTACCCCATCCCCCAGACGGTCGCGATCGGATCGGCGCCGGCCTCGGAGAGTTTCCTCCGGGCGCGGCTGACCTGCATGGATATGGCCGCGTCGTCGGCGTCGCTCTCCCAGCCGAGCACCGCCTCGCGTATCTGCGCGCGGCTCATGACCTGCCCGGGGTGGCGGGCGAGGTACTCGCAGATGGCGTACTCGGTGGGCGTGAGCGGCACGGCCTCGCCGCCCACGGCGAGGCCGCGCGCCCCGAGGTCGATCCGCACCTCCCCGAAGGAGAGGGCGTGCGAGCGCGGCCGGCGCTCACGGCGCAGATGGGCCGCGACCTTGGCGCGCAGCTCGGCGGCCCCGAAGGGCTTGCGGACGTAGTCGTCGGCGCCCAGGCCGTAACCGGCCACGGCGTCCTCCTCGGCCACGCGCGCGGTCAGGAAGACGATGGGCCCGTCGAAGTCCGGGCGGATCTGCCGCACGAGCTCGAAGCCGTCGAGCCCCGGCATCATGACGTCGCAGAGCACGAGGTCGAAGCGCGAGAGGTCCATCCCCGGGACCGCCGTCGGGTCCGCCGCCCTGACGACCTCATGGCCGTCGCGGCCGAGGACGCGCGCGAGCGCGTCGAGGATCGCCCGCTCATCATCCACTGCCAGTATCCTCGCCATGTTCGACCTCCTGAAACTCCCGTCGGCATTGTACTTGCGCCGCGATCAGCGGTCCAGAGCCCCGCGCGCAGCCGCGGGCGCGGGCGCCCACATGGTGATCTCAGGGTTGGGCAGCACGCGGTCGGCGATCGAGCGCAGCGCCGACCCCCAACCGGCGTCGAGCAGGGCATTCCCGCCCAGGACGAGCGCTGCGGAGAGGAGGGCGAGCACGGCGGCGAGCGGCCTCCTACGCATCTGCCCTCCCGTCCTCGAAGCGGCAGAACCAGGCGAGAAGGACGGCGGCGGCTGCCAGGGTGAGCACGAGGCCAGCGAGCGCAGTCGTGAGGAGAGGGCCCGCCGCGCGTGCGGCGTCGATGAAGGCCTCCACCCCGAGCGACCCCAGGCGCGCGGGCCAGGCGGGCGGCACCCAGTTCAGGGGCGTCGCCAGGGCACCGGTGAGCTCGCCGGTCATGAGGCCGTGCGCAAGTCCGCCCACCGAGAAGAACGCGAGGAGCACCCCCGCCGCGCCGGCGCCGATGGCGGCGTTGCGGCCGAGGCGCAGGGCCACGCCGAGCTCCAGCGCGTAGAGGGGCAGGCTGCCCAGCACGATGCCCGCCCAGGCGGCCGCAAGCGGAGCGGGCCCGAGCGGCAGGCGCCCGGCGACGGCGAGCGCGGCCCCGAACACGCCGAGCGCCACGGCCAGCGCGCCCGCGCCGAGCGCCGCAAGGGCGAGCAGCTTCGCCGCGACGGCGCGCCCGCGCGAGGGGACCGCCGTGAGGTTGGCGAGGCGCCCGGCAGCGCGCTCCTCGTCCACGGCGAGCCCGCAGACGATGGCGGACATGAGCGGCATGAGGGCGCCGAGGAACTGGGCGTAGGCGTCCGCGCCCAGCGCCGGGTCCCATCGGGTTATGGAGAAGTACTCGCCGCAGGCAAGACCGGCCGCCAGGCCGCAGACGAGGTGCACCGCCGTGAGCGGGGAGCGCGCCAGGCGCAGGGCCTCGGAGAGCAGGGCCCGCGGGAGGGTCATGCGCGGCGTCGGGTCGGAGAGTCGTGTCACGGCCATCACCTCTCCTCGGAGCGCGCGAACCAGGCCGCGCCCGCCGCCGTGAGCGCGGCGAACGCGATCGCGCAGACCGCAAGGCCCGCCAGCGTGAGCATGCCGTCCGCCGCGAGCGCCCCGCCGAGCGCCATGTCCGCCGCGAGTGGCTCGCCGCTCGGCAGCACGGGGATGAAGCTCGTGGGGATGACCATGCTCGCCGACGGCGGAAAGAGCTGCGGCAGCGGCACCAGCGACCAGGCGAACCCACCCACGAGCTGCGCGGCGAGCGGGCAGAAGATGCCCGCGAGCATGCCGAGCCGCGCCGTGAGGAAGAGCCCTGCGGGGATCATCCACGCCGCGGTCACCGTGTTGGCGAGCGCGCAGAGGAGCATCGTGAGCGTGCCCGCGGCCGTGAGGCCCTGCGAGGAGAACGCCGATCCCGCGAGGTAGATGCCGAAGACCACGAGGTTCGAGAGCATGCAGAGCGCGAGGCACCAGAGCGCCTTGGCCCACCAGGCGCGCCCGAGCGGGAAGCCCAGGCCCAGAAGCCCCCGCATCCGCGTGCGAGCGTCCGCCCGCGCGACGCACGCCACCACGAGCGAGAGAGCCACGGGCAGGAAGAGCGCGTACCAGTAGTTCCACGCGCTGAAGATCTGCACGCCCCGGTAGGGCATCGCGCCGAGCAGCGGCATCGGCAGCGCCATGAGCACGGCCAGGCGAACCGGTGCCGCGTGGCGCGACTTCAGGGCCTCGGCGCGCAGGCCCGCGAGCAGGCCGCCTTTCTCGCCCGTCATGCCGCCACCTCCCCGCGCGCTCGTCGCCCTTCCCGGCAGAAGCTCATGAAGAGTTCCTCGAGGTCCTGCCCGGGCCGAAGCGCATCCTCGTAGGCGAGGCGCCCTCCGCAGATGATGCCGATGGTGTCCGCCATCTGCTGCACCTCGGAGAGGATGTGGCTCGAGACGATCACCGTCGTGCCCGCCGCCGCGAAGCCGCGGATCTGGTCGCGCAGCTCCTCGATGCCGATGGGGTCGAGGCCGTTGGTGGGCTCGTCGAGCACGAGCAGGCGTGGCCGGGCGATCAGCGCCAGCGCGAGCCCCAGGCGCTGCCGCATGCCCATCGAGAAGCGCCCGGCGCGCTTCTTCCCGGTGTCCGCGAGGTCCACGGCGGCGAGCACCTCATCTATGCGGCTCTCGGGAAGGCCCAGCAGCGTGGTGCGCACGCGCAGGTTCTCGCGCGCGGTGAGGTTGGGGTAGAGCGGCGCCTCCTCGATGAGGCTGCCGATTGCATAGAGGTCCTCGCGGCGCCAGGCGTGTCCGGCAAAGAGGATCTCCCCGGCCGTCGGCCGCAGCATCCCGCAGATCATCTTGAGCGTTGTCGACTTGCCGGCGCCGTTGGGGCCGAGCAGCCCGTACACCTCGCCCTCGCGGATATGAAGGCTCACGTCGGCCACGGCATCCTGCGCCTGGTCGCCGCGGCCGAAGCGCTTGGTGAGCCCGCGCGTCTCGAGCATGTAACCCATGGGTTCGTCCTTTCTCTTCCGGGCGCGCGGACCGAGTCGCCGTGCCCGCGCGCCTTACCTTTCGGGTTCACCATCCATGGTGGGGCGCGTTTCTAACGAAGCTGTAACGGCCGTTGGGCTCTTTTAACGCCAGCTCTTCTCGACCCGTACGCCACTCATGGTATGTTTATCGCGATAACAAGGGCGGAGGTGCCCGTGGCACGCAATAAGTACCCGGAGGAGACGGTCGAGAAGATCAGGGGTGACGCCCGGCAAGTGTTATTTTGCGAGCTATGCGCATTGAAAGCGACCTTTCGTGGTATAAACTACTTGCCGGAAGCCGCGGCTTTCAGAGTACGGCTTACGTGTACGTTTAACCTCCGTGGGCGACGGGGTGCCGCAAGGCGTAGAATATCGCCCACCTGTAGGGGCCTGCAGCGATGCGGGCCCCGCTTCGTATGAAGGGGGCGTAACCGATGAAGATCGTATCCATCTCCCAGGACTTCTTCGACCTCGTCGATGGCGACCGTGAGCTCATGCTTAAGCACAATCGCCCCTGCATCGTGGTGGTGAGGCTGCGTTTCCGCGGAAAGCGCAGGGACTTCGCCGTGCCGCTGCGTTCCAACATCGCCCCCAACGTGCCCAAAGACCAATACTTTGCACTGCCACCCCGCCCCACGACGCGCCCCGGCTGCCGCCACGGCATCCACTACATCAAGATGTTCCCCATAACCAAGGCCTACCAGCGCCGCTTTAGGACCGAGGGCTCGGCCTACTACGAGACGCTCCAGCGCATCATCGACAGCAACACCAAGCGTATTGTCTCCGAGTGCCAGACATACCTCGACCGCTACGAGCGCGAGGGAAGGCCTCGCTTTGCCGTCGACATCGACCGCATCGTGGGGCTGCTGGAGGGCGAGAAGTAGGGCACCTCGGCTCAGTCTCGAGCCATGCGGAGTCGCTCAGCATTTTTGAACGCCGAGTGTGCGTCCCAAATACTTGAGAAACAAGCTGTGAAGTGCGGTGGCGCGCCCGTGCCCGTGCATAGCCGTCACCGTTAGCGTCTACGCGGCGTCGGCTTCAAGTGGAATTGACGCCGCTGCTGTATATGGTTTGCCTTGCTGCAACTGGCGATCAATGCCCGCGATGCTTCTGTTTGCGCTTCAGTTTTCTCTGCTCGTAGCGCGCATCAGCCTCATCCGCGCGGCGTCGGCTTCTTGCATGAGCTGACTCCTGCTTCATCGCTTCTCTCTGTGCCGCGAGCGCCTGCTGCGCCTTGGTGCTCATCGCTGGCCGCTTGAGGGTTTTCGCCGCCTCGCGAACGCGTCGCTTGGGGTTCTTTGCGGGCTTGCTTGCCTCAGCCGGTTTGCCACCGAAGAACGAGAGACTGACTCCCTGAAAATAAAAGGCGCCCATGAGGACACCTACAGGCTATCTTCGAACTACTTGATTTGGAGCAGACGGAGGAAAAATAGGGCAGAATCGCTTTCACGATTCTACCCCGCAAACCCGAGGGTTTCTAACTAGTAACTATTATGCAGCTAAACGCCCCATTATCAATCCCGCGGGTATTTGGGTGCGCACGCATTGACCGTGCCCTTGCACGCCCAATGTGTGCCGTAAAAGCCGTCTTCTTCAACGTCAAAGTGAGCGCGCTTCATTTTTGTCTCTCAAAATCTTATTTTCACGATTTGCATTTTCATCCCGTTGTCACCGACCCTTGCGAGAAACCGGAAAAAGCCGCTGACAGAAGGGTCTTTCAAATCGTTGTAACCCAGCATATAGCCGCGACTTGTGACCTGCAGACGTCTGCCCCACGTGCCGATTTCCTTGGCGGCATCCGAAACCGCAAAATATGCCCCCACATCCTTGATTTTTGCAGTCTTAAGCCATGTTTTTGCGATCATCTTTACCGCCGTCCGATTGGCAGCATCAAAGACCAGCACACTGCCGGGGAAAGCGTTCGCCATTCCCCGCACCAGTTCCCGGACCTCCTGGGTCAGAAAGTAATAGAACACCCCGGAGGCAAAGAACACCGCCCCGCCGGAGGCATCGATTTTGCCAAACCATGCGGTGTCTTTCAGGTCGCAGGGGATATTTTGTTCCCGATCCCCGGCAGGCAGTAGCTGCTGCCGCAAGGCAATCACATCCGGGAAGTCCAGATTGTAGATCTTGCATCTACCGTTGTCGCAGGTTCTGCCGGTGTTGTCCAACCCGCAGCCCAGATTGACCACCGCCGCATTGGGATGGCCTTTCAGGTAATCCCGCACCTCGAAAGCAAGGTCACTCTGCCGCATGGCCACCTCCAGCGCACCAAAGCGCTGCATCAGGCTGCGGGAGTTTTTCTCTGCCTCTGAAAATTCGTAGTCGATCTGGTCGAGCAGGCGAACCGCTGTTTCATCCCTGTAAAGGTTCGGGTACAGCTCCGTACACAGCTTTCGGGAATACAGCGGGAGGATCAGCGTCTCCTGAACGGTGTTTTTCTCAATTTTACATTTCATAGGTTTCTTCCTCAGTGAATAAATACTGTCATAATTGCCGCCAGCATAGCCGCTATGACCGTCATGCCTATCGCCATGTGCAGGATGGATGCAAAAATATCCGTGCTTGATGCCCTTACTTCCGCGCCGTGACACAGAGCCACTTTTCCTTTTTGTGTATCTGCGCCTCGTGAAAACCCGCCTGCTCCAGACATGCCTTTAATTCAATGTCCTTGTAGATGGTCATGCCGCCGATGATCTGCGTCCACCTCTCGTCCTTGTCCGTATCGCCATTGCTCTCGTTGCAGATAAGAATTGTCCCGCCCGGCTTCAGCACCCGCCAGACCTCACGGAAGCATCGGGGCAAATCAGGCCAAAAATAGACGGTCTCAAAGGCCGTGGCAGCATCGAAGTGGCTATCCTCAAACGCCATATCCGCCACACTGCCTTGCAGAACGGCGCAACGCCCCTTCTGAATTGCAGTTCGGTTGAGCTTTCTAGCCTTCTCCACGCTGACGGGTGAATAGTCGATGCCCTTGACGACGCCATGCGGGCATTTTTTCAGCAGCCGTTTTATGTTCGCCCCGCCGCCGCAGCCGCAATCCAGCACCTTGGCGTTTGGCGCAAGTCGTAGAAATCGAAGTCCCCACCGCGCCACAGGGCTGTGGCCCAGATTCATCATGGCAACCATAAGTTTCCCGCCGAGGCCCACGGGCTTGCGGGTGTTTTCAAAGAACGACATCAGGCCCCTCCGATTTCGTGCATTCCGCATAAGTCAACGGGAACGAGGCCTTCAGCACCGTGCTTTTCTGCACCGCCCAGCCGTTTTGACGCAGAAAACGTAGGTATTCCTCGCTTGTCCATCTGCTGTAGAGGGGGAATCCCGCCATACTCATGAAAAAGGCTTTTGCCTTGCCGGAAACCGAGTTCCCCGCGTGGGTGAAGGTTGGCGCGATGAGCACGCCGTCGTCCTTCAGCACCCGCCTGATTTCTTGCAGGGCCTTTTCCGGATGCGGCACTATGTGAAGCGCGTTGGACACGATCACCACTTCGAAGGACTTCTGTGCATAGGGCAGGCGGAACATATCTTGTACGGAAAAGTGCAGCTTTGCGGATTGATTGTCCCGCTTTGCTTCAAGGATCATCTTTGCAGAGGCGTCCGTAGCCTCGATGTGCGCCGCCGCATTCACGATGCTCTTTGCGATAAGCCCCGTGCCGGTGGCAACCTCCAGTACGGTTTTTGCTTTCACTACCGGCCGGATCAGCCCATACATCTTCTCATACGCCGCCCGGTCGTTTCGCATGAAACGGTCATACCAACCGGCGTTCTTGTCCCAGAAACCCTCGCGTTCGTGCATGGCTGTCGCCCCCAAACAGTTAGAGCCATCTAACTATAACACACGAATCATGCAGTAAGATGAGGCTAACTTTAATTTCTTGGCTAAGGCGCATCTCTCTGACCCTTTGAATCGCCCCTTTTCACGCCACCCGCTACGAACCCCGGCGGAAACCAGGGAGTGATTAAAGGAGCGACCTGCGGTTTTGCGAATCAATTGAGTCATTCCCGAAACCGCGAATTAAGGGCCTGATTCGCTCAAATTGCGCACGAATCAGCCCTCGGGCGGTACGACGCGACACGCATCGACAACACTCGGACTGGATTAGTCATCGAGTGGGAGTAGTAATAGAACATTTGCTCTTGTTTTTCATACGGTTTCATACGGTTCCGATGGCGACCGATGGGGACGTTTCGCAACCGCCGCACCTGCAAGCCGCATGGTTTCACAATCGGGCAAGAACTCAGAAGGCTCCTCGTGAAAAACGAGGAGCCTTCTGAGTTCTTCGGCGCGGGCGGATTGGGACCCGCTGCCGATCTAGAGGCACTCGGTCAGAATCTGGAACACCTCGCTGCGCTCCAGTTTCTTGGCGCAGCCGCCGGTGAGCACGCAGGTGTCCGCAACCTTGCGCAGCGTCTCGTCGGACGCGTCGGAGCCCATCTCGGCGAAGCTCGTGGGAAGCCCCATCTCGCCGATGAACGTTTGCAGGCGGTCGATGCCTTCGAGCGCCACCGTAAGGTCGTCTTTGCCCTCGCCGTCGACGCCCCATACCTCGCGCGCCCAGCGGGCGAACTGCGCGGGCGCCTCGGGGGCCAGGTGGCGGTAGAGCGCAGGGTGGATGACCGCGAGGCCCATTCCGTGGTTGGTGTGGGTGTACGCGCCGTACTGGTGCTGGATCATGTGCGCCTGGAAGTCCGTTGACTTGCCGATCTTGAGCACGCCGTTCTCGGCCATGGCGGAGTCGTATACGAGCTCGCTTCTGGCATCGAGGTTCTGGTCGTCGTCCGCGATGATCCGCATGTTGCGGATGACGTTACGCTGGATGGCGAGGTTGATGTCGTCGGTGACGTTGCGTCCGCGCGGGCTTCCGAAATAGCTCTCCATGCAGTGCGAGAGCGTGTCGAACGCGCCGCTCATGAACTGCGCGTGCGGTACGGTGAGCGTGAGCGCCGGGTCGAGCGCCGCCCACATGGGCATCGCCCCCAGATAGGCGCCCTTCACGTGTGTCTCCTCGTTGGTGATGACGGCCCCGTTGTTCTGCTCGGCGCCCGTGCCGGAGAGTGTCACGATGCAGCCCATGGGGATGAACGAGCTCGGCATCTTGCCGTCGGCGTGCTCGAATTTCTCGATGCCCTCGTCAAGCATCGCCTGCGCGGAGACCACCTTGCAGCAGTCGAAGACCGACCCGCCGCCGACGGCGAGAATGAAGTCGACCTGCTCCTCGCGTGCGAGCGCGGCGCCTTCCTGGCACTTCTCGTAGGTCGGGTTGGGCATGATGCCGCCGAAGTCCACCACGCGCTTGCCCGCGCTCGTGAGCTTATCGACCACGTGGCCGTAGACGCCGGTTCGTTTGACCGAACCTCCGCCGTAGGCGAGCATCACTGTCTTGCCCATGGCACCCATCTCGGCGTCGAGTGCCTGGTCCATGGCCCCCTCGCCGAAGTAGTTCCTGACCGGGTAGTCGTACGTGAATGAGTTCATGGCAATTCCTCCTAGTAAGTTATCAGTGCGGTCTGACGCTCGTTTACACGTTGCGCACGAGCCCGGACATCCATTCGATGGTGGCGGGGTCGTGGTGGTCGAAGAACGCGCTGCGCCCGGTGTCGAGCGCGGCGATGGCGACCATCTCGTCGTCGCCCAGCGCGAAGTCGAAGACGTCGAAGTTTTGCTCCATGCGATCGCGGTGCGTGCTCTTAGGGATACAGACCACACCGCGCTGGAGCAGCCAGCGCAACACGACCTGGGCGACCGTCTTGCCGTGCGCCTCGCCGATGCGAGCGAGGACCTCGTTGCGGAAGAGGTCGTTTCTGCCCTCCGCAAAGGGCGCCCAACCCTCCATGGCCACCTCCTTGCCGGCCATATACTCCTGCGCCTCGCGCTGCTGGAAGAACACGTTGCACTCGACTTGGTTCACGGCGGGGGCGATGCGGTTGAACGAGATGAGGTTTGCGAGGTGATCGGGGTAGAAGTTAGCTGTACCTATGGCGCGGATAACGCCCTGCTCATAGAGCTCCTCCATGGCGCGCCACGCGCCGAAGACGTCGCCGAACGGCTGGTGGATGAGGTAGAGGTCGACGTAGTCGAGCCCCAGCCGCTTGAGCGACGCGTCAAAGCCGCGCTTGGCCCCCTCGTAGCTCGCATCCGACATCCACAGCTTGGTCGTCACGAACACCTCGTCGCGCGGCAGGCCGCTCGCACGAATGGCGGCCCCGACCGCCTCTTCGTTGCCGTAGCTCGCGGCCGTGTCGAGCAGCCGGTAGCCGACCGAGAGCGCATCCTCCACGGCGCGCTGGCATTCCGCGACGTTTGGGATCTGATACACGCCGAAGCCGAGCTGCGGCATCCTGACGCCGTTGTTCAAGGTGATGTAGTCCATGGTGCCTTCCTTTCTCGCAACTTGATGTATCCACCATACGAGGGGTGCCGCGCCAGCGGAAGTTTCCGTTGGTGAGGGTTCTATAACGCTGGGGTGCGCACGGTGTTATAACCCGCGGGTGCTAGGCGTCACCTCAAAGAGATCGGCGCCGAGCTCGTCGGCGATGGCCTGAGCTACGACAGCGGTGTGGCCCTGTGCCGAGTAGTAGGCCACGAGGACGTTGCCGTCTGCAGCGGGCACTGCGGCGGGCTCGTCCTCGACAGTCGACTGGTCCTCGGCGGCGGCTTGGCTGGTCCGTTATTGTCTGAGCGCTACTCCTGCGCGTCGAAATCGGGGCGTATGGCCAGGTAGCCCGCGAGTGCTTCCTCAGTGGCGGTGTAGTAGGTCATGGTCCCGTCGAGCTTGGCAATCTCGGCCATCTCATCTTCGGTGAGGGAGAAGTCGAAGATGTTCGCGTTGTCGGCGATGTGGGCGGGGTTCTTGGAGCCGGGGATGATGGAGGTGCCCATCTGCACGTGCCAGCGCAGGATCACCTGGGCCGGGGTCTTGCCGTACTTCTCGGCGAGAGTGACGAAGACGGGCTCCTCCAGAAGACCTTTGTCGCCGTGGCCGAGCGGGTACCACGCCTCGATCACCGTGCCGTACGGCGCGAGGTAGGCACGCAGGTCGCGCTGGGCGTGGTAGGGGTGGCACTCAACGGTCACGAGCTGCGGCTTGATGTCGGCGACCTCGATGACCTCGGCGATCTTGTCTTGCGGGAAGTTGGAGAGGCCGACGGCGCGCACCTTGCCCGCGCGGTACGCCTCCTCCATCGTGCGCCACGCGGCCAGGTAGTCTCCTACCGGCTGGTGCAGGATGAGCATGTCGACGTAGTCGAGCCCCAGGCGCTGGAGCGTGGCGTCCACCGCCGGCATGCCCGCGTCGTAGACACTCGGCCAGAGCTTGGTGGAGACGAAGATCTTGTCGCGCTCGATGCCACTTTTGGCGATGGCACGGCCCACGGCGCGCTCGTTCATGTAGGCGTTGGCGGTGTCGATGTGCTCGTAGCCAGCCGCGAGCGCGGCGGTTGCGGCCGCCTCGGCCTCGGCCGGGGTCATGAGGAAGGTGCCCAAACCCTCGATGGGCATCTCTACGTCGTTGTTGAGCTTCAGATACTCCATGGTCTCCTCCTTAATGGTGACTTTTCGAATACAAGGCTACGGCGTTTACTGAGGTGCGAGAAGTTCACGTTGGAATGATGGATATAACCATGGGGTATATACGGCACATAATGCGTGACAGGAGGATCGATGTACAACCCACAGCTTGACACTTTCATCCGCGTGGCGGAGGCGGGCAGCTTCTCCAAGGCGGCACAAGAGTCCTTCATCACGCCCACGGCCGTCATCAAGCAGATGAACCTGCTGGAGTCGCGGCTAGGCCTTACGCTGTTCCACCGATCGCATCAGGGGCTTTCGCTTACGCGAGCAGGCAGGTCGCTGCTCGCCGACGCCCGCCATATCGTGCAGTACTCTCAAGAATCAATCGCACGCGCCCGCGTCGCCGAGCGTGGAGAGAAGCGCATTATCCGCGTGGGAGTGTCGCTCATGACGCCCAGCACGCCGCTCACGAAGCTGTGGCCGAAGGTGAAGGAACGTTGTCCTGGCATGAGCCTTCAGGTGGTCACGTTTGATAACACACCCTCGGCGGCGCGCGGTTTGGCGAACCTCGGGCAAGACATGGATATCGTGGTGGGGATTTTCGACGATGCCTTTCATAAAGAGCGCGGGTGCTTGGGCCTCGAGCTTTCGCGCGAACCGCTCTGGTGCGCCGTTCCCGTCGACAGCGAACTCGCCAAACGCGACATCGTCACATTCGACGACCTCCACAATCACAGTCTTATGCTTATACGCCGGGGCTGGAACGCCGAAATCGATCGCGTGCGCGACGAGATACTCTTGCATCATCCTCAAATCGCGCTCGTAGACTTCCCGCAATATCGGGCGGAGGTGTTCAATCGCGGCGCGAACGAGGACCTCGCGCTTGCGACGCTGCCGTTATGGGCCAACGTCCACCCCATGCTCAAAACCGTCCCTACCGATTGGGACTGTCTCGTGTCTTACGGACTGCTTCATTCGCTGCAGCCCGCAGACCATGTGCGGGAGTTCCTCGATGCGGTGTCTGCCGTGCTCGAGGCAGAGCATCGATAGGCAATCGCGAGCAGATGCGCTTATGCCTATGGGAATAACGGGAACTGGCTTCTGATCTTGCGTTTTGATACCGTCGAGTACCGCCTGATGCTGTTTCGGCGTCGCCATAGAGCAAAGCCATCAGCGAAATAACGGGAATAACAGCCTCCGAACCGTCTGGTTCGGAGGCTTCCTTTTTGCATGTCTGTCTAAAACGACTCCTTGCCAAAGTCCCTTGAGCATCGGACGGCATTATTGAGCGTGGGCGTTATCGTAGGTATCTTTGATCTCTTCCGGCAAATCGTCGGGAATCAGCGCCTTCAGTCTATCCTCGTTGCCATCCTGAATCGCCTGCTCGTAGTACCAGCATTTGAACTTCAACATATCCAGCGCACGGTTCATGTTCGCGATTTCCGATTCCATGTGGGCCTTCCGCTCCTCGAACATGGCCTTGCGCTTGGGATATGTCGATGGGCCCTCCGCGCACCATTCCATGAACAGCCGGATGTCCTTGATCTCCATCCCAGCCTTCTTTAAGCATTCGATGACCCGAAGCGCCTCGAGTTCCGTATCGCCGAATCGGCGAATGCCGGATGTTCGCTCCAATTCCGGGAACAATCCCTGCTTGTCGTAATAGCGCAGCGTGGAAACGGGCAGACCGAACATATCCGCCACCTGTCCGATTGTGTACATGGTTCCTCCGGACAAATCTCGAATTTACTCCTTGACCTAAAGTTAGGTTTAGGTATTACCTTTATTTTCGTCAATATATATAAGGAGTGCAAGGGATTTTCGCCAAAGGCGCGCGCTTGCCGGAACGATTTTCGCCGGCGGCGTGAACGGCGTGGGCGAAATCGCCGGGCATCCCGCTCTGGAGCAGGCGCATCGAATGGGCATGGAAATCTAGGCGCGGCTTAGCTGCGCGAAAGCAGTTTGTACTCAAAACCATCGACAGGAGGAATCAAACATGACGATTAAGCAGACAGCGGGCAGGGATGCCCTGGGGGACTTTGCCCCCAAATTTGCGCAGCTCAATGACGATGTGCTGTTCGGCGAGGTATGGAGTCGAGAAGACGGGCTTTCCCTTCGAGATCGCAGCATAGTGACGGTGGTTGCCCTAATGGCGCAGGGCCTGACGGACTCTTCGTTTCAATATCATCTGATGTCCGCAAAGAACAATGGCGTGACCAGGGCTGAGATAGCGGAAATCCTTACGCATGCGGCGTTTTATGCGGGATGGCCCAAGGCGTGGGCGGCCTTTCGCATGGCGAAGGAGGTCTGGGCGGATGACAATGCCGCTGATGCAAGAGCTAAGCATCAAAACGAGATGGCCTTTCCCATCGGTGCCCCCAACGACGCATTTGCGAAGTACTTTATCGGGCAAAGCTACCTCGCGCCCCTTTCCACCGAGCAGGTCGGCATTTACAACGTTACGTTCGAGCCGGGCTGCCGCAACAACTGGCACACCCATCACGCCAAAAGCGGCGGCGGGCAGATCCTCGTCTGCGTGGCTGGTCGAGGGCTTTATCAGGAATGGGGCAAACCGGCACAGGAGCTGTGCCCTGGCGATGTAGTAAATATTCCCGCGGGCGTAAAGCACTGGCACGGTGCGGCGCCCGACAGCTGGTTCTCCCATCTCGCGATGGAGGTTCCGGGCGAGAAGGCCTCCAACGAGTGGTTGGAGCCCGTGAATGACGAGCAGTACCTTAAAGCGACTGACAAGGAGGCTTAGGCATGGAGCAGTTGAAACTGACGCAGGAATGGGACAAGGTGTTCCCCAAAAACGACAAGGTTGAGCACAGCAAGGCGACCTTCCACAACCGATACGGCATCACGCTGGCTGCCGACGTGTACGTGCCTAAGAACGCGGATGGCAAGCTGCCCGCCATCGCTGTTAGCGGCCCGTTTGGCGCTGTGAAGGAGCAGTCCTCCGGTCTGTATGCGCAGAAAATGGCGGAGCTGGGCTTTTTCGCAATTGCCTTTGACCCGTCCTATACCGGCGAGAGCGGCGGTACACCCCGCCATGTAGCATCGCCGGACATCAACACCGAGGACTTCTGCGCAGCGGTGGATTTCCTCTCTGTGCAGGAAAGCGTTGACCCGGAGCGTATCGGCATCATCGGTATCTGCGGTTGGGGCGGCATGGCAGTCAATGCGGCGGCCATAGACACCCGTATCAAAGCTACCGCGGCTATGACCATGTACGATATGACCCGCGTGACCGCAAACGGCTATTTTGACGCCGAGGATTCCGAGCAGGCGCGCTTTGAAAAGCGGAAAGCGCTGAACGCGCAGCGCACCGAGGACTATAAAAACGGCAGCTATGCGCTGGCGGGCGGCGTGGTCGATCCGCTACCGGAGGATGCGCCGCAGTTTGTAGCGGACTATAACGCCT
This sequence comes from uncultured Collinsella sp., assembly GCA_902494085.1. Taxonomy (GTDB): domain Bacteria; phylum Actinomycetota; class Coriobacteriia; order Coriobacteriales; family Coriobacteriaceae; genus Collinsella. The sequence continues at coordinate 75,510 of CABURU010000004.1, read as the reverse complement.
ACTACAAAACTCCGCGAGGCTATCATCCCCGCAGCCTGAACTCCAACGGTGGCTGGAATGTGACGTCCTCGCTGTCGTTTTTGAATATGCCGATTTTGCAATATAGCGGCGAAATCCGCTCAGCTGTGTTGCTGGTGCATGGCGAGAAGGCGCACTCCCGCTATTTCAGCGAAACCACGTACGGCAAGCTGACGGGGGACAACAAGGAATTGCTCATTATCCCTGGTGCCAGCCACACCGACCTTTACGATCAGATGGACATCATTCCGTTTGGAAAGCTGAAGGCATTCTTTGAGGAATACCTGAAATAAGGCGTGCCTTGATTTAATGGCAAGTCTCCAGCAACGATTCTTCTAAAGAGTGGGAGTAGCTGAAACGAGGCGATTGAATAACTCCATCTGTTTTGGTTAAAACAAAAAAATATGCCGCGCGCCTGCGGCATAAAGGAGGGAGATTTCTATGAAAATCGTTGTATTGAGCGGCAGCCCGCGCAAGGGCGCCAATACCAACACCATGGTCGAGGCGTTTGCCGAGACCGCGCGCGAGGGCGGCAATACGGTCGAGGTCATCCGCGTTGCAGGCAAAAAGATCGCCGGCTGCTTGGGATGCCAGTACTGCTTTACCCATGAGGGCGCCTGTGTGCAGAAGGACGACATGGCCGACGTGATCGAGTCACTGAAAGGCGCCGACATGGTTGTCTTCGCCTCGCCAATCTACTGGTTTGATATCACTGCGCAGGAGAAAGCCGCCATCGACCGCCTGTACGCCTTCGGCGCCACGGGCTTCCCGTTCACCAAGACGGCCCTTTTGCTCGATAGCCACAGCGAGGGCGTCTATGATGCGGCGATCGCTATGTACAAGTCAACCTGCGCGTACTGCAAGTGGGAGGACCTGGGCATTGTCACCATCAGCGGTATGACCGAGCGCGATAGCATGGCATCGTCGCCCAAGTTGGAAGAGGTGCGAGAGCTCGCTCGCAAGCTCGCCTAAGGGCAAGAAGAACGCATGGCAATCGGTGTTGGTGGAAAATGCTTGCTATCCTTACCAAGAGGAATGCTGATTGCCATGCGTTGATGCTTCCGCGGACAATTCCGGCGTGCTAAAACGCCTTCTCGTTCAAGAACTCCCTGAACGCGGGAATGTCAAAGCCGACGAGACCACGCCCGCGCTCTCCAATGACGCCGTCCTCCAGGAGGCGGCGTTTGTATTGGCTTGCGTAGTTGCTGGCGACGCCCATGCGTTTGGCTATCTCCGAGACTCTGCTGGGGCCAGAATCGGGCAGCATCGCGAGCAAAAACTCAATGTCTTTATCGGAAAGCTCCCGATAGGTCGTTTCGAGAGAAGCTCGATGTCATGCTTCTCGAGTTGCCTGAAGACGCCATTCATGCACGTGCGCCAGTTACCCTGAGTCTCCTGAGCATATGTCCAATCGATGCCGACTGGCCCAATCTCAACGCCGCTTATGCACGCGCGAGGCTGTGAGAGGCGGCTATCTGCCGCTTCTTTGGTTCGCTCGATAATATCTTCGAGCATGCCTGGCATGGCGGAGCCATTTGCTGCGATCCATGGTGGCCCTTTTGCAGGTTTTGCTAGTTTTTGCAACTTTTGCTAATTTTTGCAAGTTTTGCTAACGGCTCAACATCTCTTGTGCCGTGGGGTTGCAGGAGTGAAAAACGGGGATTCCTATTATTCCGACTACGTTGCAACGAGCGGGGCCCGGAGCGCGATGTTGCTGCGCTCCGGGCCCCGCTGCTTTGTAAACCCATGACGGTTTGGCCACCGTTGTTTTAGTCAAACAGACTCGGCATGTCGTTTTCCTTCATGAGGGCACCGGCAGAAGGCAGGCTCTGCGCGGTGAACTTCTCGGCCGAGACGCCGGCGCCAAGAATCTCCTCGGTTGTGCCGACGGTGGTGACCGAGCGGCCCTTCTTGGCCGTAAAGGCCTGGACGCCCTGCGTGTTGGTGGTCGTCTTGGTCTTGAGCAGCGACGTGTTGAAGTTCATCAAACGATAGTCGCTCGAGACCAGCGCGATGTCGCGGTCCTCCTTGAGCACCTGGGCATACAGCAGCTTGCTGCCACCGTAGATGGCGTTCTTGAGACGCTTACGGTTGGTCTTGGTGACGTATCCAGAAAGCGCGACGCGCACCACGCGGCCGTTCTCAAAGACGAACAGCACGTCGGCCTTGTAGTCCTCGGGGTCGATGACCCAGATCACGCTCTCGTCGGGTTCCATCTCGAGGTCGGTGGGCAGGTACGAGCCCAGCTGGGCCGACTTGGTGTCCTCAAACGCCGCAACCTTGCACTTGTATACCTGGCTCTTGTTGGTAAAGACCAGCAGCTCGTGGGTGTTGGAGGACGGGAATTCGATAAAGGGTTTGTCGCCGTCCTTGTACTTGAGCGTGGTGGCCTTTTTGAGCACGCGGTCCGTCATCTTTTTGAGATAGCCATCGCGCGAGAGCATGATGGTGACCGGGTACTCCTCGACCTCGGGCTCCAGGCTTACCTCGATAACCTCATGGGGCTCGATCCTGCCCGTGCGGCGCGGCATCACGTGCTTCTTGTTGACCGCGGCCAGCTCGTCGCTGATGACCTTCTTGATGTTCTCCTCGCTGGAGAGGATCTTCTCAAGCTCGGCAATCTCGCCCTCAAGCTTGGCAATGTCCTTGGTGCGGTTGAGGATGTACTCCTCGTTGATGTTGCGGAGCTTGAGCTCGGCAACAAACTCGGCCTGGGTCTCGTCGATGTCAAAGCCCTTCATAAGGTTGGGCACGACCTCGGCCTCGAGCTTGGTGCTACGGATGATGGCGATCGCCTTGTCGATGTCGAGCAGGATTGCCTCAAGGCCGTGCAGCAGGTGCAGGCGCTCGGTCTTTTTGCCCAGGTCAAAGTTAATGCGGCGACGCGTGGACTCAATACGCCACTTGACCCACTCGTGCAGGATTTGGCGCACGCCCATAACGCGGGGGTAGCCGTCGACCAGTACGTTAAAGTTGCACGAGAACGAATCCTGCAGCGTGGTCGAGCGATAGAGCTTGGCCATGAGCTTGTCGGGGTCGACGCCGCGCTTAAGGTCGATAGCGATGCGCAGACCCGAAAGGTCGGTCTCGTCGCGGATATCGGCGATCTCCTTGACCTTGCCCTCCTTGGAGAGCTTGACGATGCGCTCGATGATGACATCGGTTTTGGTGGTGTAGGGAATCTCGTAGACCTCGATGATGCGCTCTTCGGGAATCCAGCGCCAGCGGGAGCGAATCTGGAAGCTGCCAAGGCCGGTCTCGATGATCTTTTCCATCTCCTCGCGGCGGTAGATGATTTCGCCGCCGGTCGAGAAGTCGGGCATGGGCATGTACTCGAGCAGGTCGCAGTCGGGATCCTTGAGGTAGTGCATCGTTGCGGTACAGACCTCGTTGAGGTTGAAGCCGCAGATGTCGGACGCCATGGCGACGCCGATGCCCTTATTGGCCGAGACAAGGATGTTGGGGAACGTGGTGGGCAGCAGGCGCGGCTCCTTCATAGCGCCGTCGTAGCTGTCGACGAAGTCGACCGGGTCCTTGTCGATGTCCTTGAAGATCTCGGCGCTGATGGGGGAGAGCTTGGCCTCGGTGTAACGCGAGGCGGCGTAGCTCAGGTCGCCCGAATAATACTTGCCAAAGTTGCCCTTCGACTCAACGAACGGCGCGAGCAGTGCCTCGTTGCCGGTGGCCAGGCGCACCATCGTCTCGTAGATCGCGGCGTCGCCGTGCGGGTTGAGCTTCATGGTCTGGCCCACGATGTTGGCGCTCTTCTGGCGCTCGCCCTTGAGCAGACCCATCTTATACATGGTGTAGAGCAGCTTGCGGTGCGAGGGCTTAAAGCCGTCGATCTCGGGGAATGCACGCGAGACGTTGACGCTCATGGCGTAGGGCATGTAGTTGACCTCGAGCGTCTGCGTGATCGGCTGGTCGGTGACCTCGGAGTGCAGGCCGATGACGTTCTCGGCGTTGACCTGCTTTTTCTTTGGCTGGTTCTTCGTCTTCTTCTTTGCCACGATTTCCTCTTGAACTTCTTATGGGCCGTCGTTATCGATTTGCTGCTATTGCAAGTCCAGCTGGTCCAGGTATTCCTTGCCGTGCTCGGAGATATGGCGCTTGCGGCCTGCCTCGTCGTTGCCCAGCAAAAGGTTGAACATGGTTTCCATCTTGGTGACGTCCTCGGGCTCCACCTTGATCAGGCGACGTGTCTCGGGGTTCATGGTGGTGAGCCACATCATGTCCGGATCGTTCTCACCAAGACCCTTGGAACGGTTGATGGAGCACTTCTGGTCGCCGATTTCTTTGAGGATGCCGTTCTTCTCGAGCTCGGTGTAGGCAAAGTAGGTCTTCTCTTTGCAGTTGATCTCGTAGAGCGGCGACTCGGCGATATACACGTAGCCCTCGTCGATAAGTGTGGGCACCAGGCGGTAGAGCATGGTGAGCACGAGCGTGCGAATGTGATAACCGTCGACGTCGGCGTCCGTACAGATGATGACTTTGTTCCAGTTGAGGTTGTCCAGGTCAAAGGCGCCCAGGTTCTTGATGCGCTTGTCTTTGATCTCCACGCCACAGCCCAGCACGCGCATGAGGTCCATGATGATGTCGGACTTAAAGATGCGCGGATAGTCCTCCTTCAGGCAGTTGAGGATCTTACCGCGGACGGGCATAACGCCCTGGAACTCGGCGTCGCGCGAGGTGCGAATGGCGCCTGCTGCCGAGTCGCCCTCTACGATGTAGATCTCGCGACGGCTCTTGTCCTTGGAGCGGCAGTCGATGAATTTCTGCACGCGGTTGGCCATGTCGGTCTTCTGCTGCAGGTTGGTCTTGATACTCTGGCGCGTCTTCTCGGCATTCTCGCGCGAGCGCTTGTTGATGAGCACCTGTTCCATGATCTTATTGGCGGCGTCTTTGTTCTCGATCAGGTAGGTCGAGAGGCGCTCCTTAAAGAAGGCCGTCATGGCCTGCTGGATAAAGCGGTTATTGATGGCCTTCTTAGTCTGGTTTTCGTAGGACGTCTGGGTGGAGAAACAGTTGGTTACCAGCACCAGACAGTCCTGGACGTCCTGCCACTTAATGCCGCTTTCGTTTTTGTTGTATTTGCCCTGTTGCTTAATGTAGGCATCGATGGCGCTGGTCAGAGCGCTACGGGCCGCCTTCTCGGGTGAGCCGCCGTTCTCGAGCCACGATGAGTTGTGGTAGTACTCCTGCATCATGAAGGTGCGAGAGAAGCACATGCATGCGGTGATTTTTACGTTGTAGTCGGGCAGGTCTTCGCGGTCGCGACCGCGACGGTCGGCCTCGATAAAGAAGGGCTCGGTAAGGTAGTCGGTACCGACCTTCTCGAGCACATAGTCTTCGATGCCCTTGGGATAGCAGAAGTCCTTTTCGGAGAACTCGCCATCGTCGCCCTCGATGCGCAGGCGGAAGGTCACGTTGGCGTTGACCACGGCCTGGCGGCGCATGGTCTCGCGATACCAATCGTGGGGAATGCTGATGGAGGTAAAGACCTCAAGATCGGGGCGCCACTTGATGGTGGTGCCGGTGCGGTTCTCGTCGCTGGGCTCAATCTCGAGTGCCTTCTTCTTGGCGCCGACAACCTTGCCCTTCTTAAAGTGCAGGGAGTACTTGTTGCCGTCGCGCCAAACCGTGACGTCCATGTACTCGGAGGCGTACTGGGTCGCGCACGAGCCTAGGCCGTTGGTGCCGAGCGAGAAGTCGTAGTCGCCGCCCTGGTTGTTGTTGTACTTGCCGCCGGCGTAGAGCTCGCAAAAGACGAGCTCCCAGTTAAAGCGCTTCTCGGAGGGGTTCCAGTCGAGCGGGCAGCCGCGGCCGTTGTCCTCTACCTGAATGGAACCATCGCGAAAGGCGGTAAGGGTGATGAGCTTGCCGTAGCCCTGGCGCGCCTCGTCAACGGCGTTGGACAGGATCTCGAAGGCAGCATGCGCGCAGCCGTCGAGTCCGTCCGAGCCAAAGATGACGGCGGGGCGCAGGCGTACGCGCTCCTCGTCCTTGAGCTGGCGGATACTGTCGTTACCATAGTTTGCGGTGTTTTTTGCCATACTCGCTCTCTCGGTGCTCCTTTGCTGCGTTTAAGTCATATAGATAGTCAAGGTAGCATAGCCCAGCCCATAGGCGATTCCAACCAACACGAAATCCATCGAACAATCGTTCGGAGTTCGATGGAGATTCGTTTACTCGGACAAAACCGAGTCGGCTCTGTCCGAGTAAGTTTGAAGACGGCCGAATGTGTCTTGCTGCGTTTGCGGTTGGATACGCTGTCGAAGACATGTCGTGCGGATTGTTGGCGAAAAGACGCCGTGCCAAGCTCGAGGCAGAACTCGACTCCACTGACGATATCTAATGCGTAATGGGCTGGCTCTGGGTATCCAGAACCAGCCCATTTGATGTTCGATGAGCCGAGTCGGCGTCTCTCACAAAAGTAACTAGGAGCTAGCGAGGCTTATCCGAATTGACCTCATCGGTGGTGTCTTTTTCGAGCGCCGTGCGGCGGGCGCTGTAGGCGACAAGGCCGGTACCAGCTGCGGCGAGTGCTGCTGCGGCTGCCGTAAGGGGAGCGTTGACATCGCCCGTGCCCGCAAGCGCGCCTGATTTTCCGGAGCGCTTGTTAGCGCCGTGGTCCTTGCCACTGCTGGAGCTGCTTCCGCCGGAGCCGCCGCCCTTGTCAGTACCGCCGCCACTCGAGCCGCCACTGCCGTCCGCCGTCATCGGGGCGTCGTGAAGTCCCGTCGTATCCGCGCTGTCGCATACGCCGACCTGAACTTCTGAGCGTTCGCATGCCGCGTCGGGCACATGAAGCTCGTGCAGTACGGCATCCAGCGCCGAGTTTGCGCCCGGTCGAATTTCCTCGAGCGTTACGGGATCGAGCGCCACCAGATTACGTGCCTTCGCATACAGCGTTACGCGTTTGCCCACTTCGTCGCTCCAACTCTCGGGAATGGCGAAGCTCATGCGGAACTGTGCCGTGCAGCCTGGTGCCAGCACGGCGTTGCCATTGTCAGCAACCAGCGGGTGCGTCGCAAAACGTGCGCCCAGCGTCTCGAGCGCGTACTTCACGTGTGCCATGTCGTTGGCCGAAGCATCCTCGGCGAGCTCCGGATCGTAGATCGATGCCATGCGTGCGTTCACTCCGAACCCGATGGATGCGCTGGAGAACGGCTGGCTGGAGCCCTCTCGGTACAGATCGATCGTGCCGGCGGTCAGCAAGGTGTTGCCGTCGTTTCGCACCGTGACCATAAAGGATTCACCTGCTGCTCCGGGCACCACCGCGCCCGAGGTAGCGACCGCGCCCGTCGGAGTGGCACACGCCACCAAGGGCACTTCGATGCCGTGCAGCTCCGCCTCGCTCTTCTCTGCGCTCACAATGTGCGTGGCGAGCGCGGAGAGCATGCCTCCCGACGTCAAAAATGTCGTTATCTGATCGACGGGATGGTCCAGCTCGCACATCACGAACGGCTCCGTGAACAGATCGCCTGCCAAGGTGCTGGCGAAGATGCGGAAGTGCTTGCCCATCACTGCCGCCGGGTTGCCTTCTTCGTCGTAGGTTTGTCCCACCTTGCCATCGGTGTTCTCTACATAGAGCACGCACCTGCCGTTGTTGCTTACGCTAAACGATGCCGGGCCACAGTCTGCGGCGCCCACGGGCTGCGTTGCAAATGCCGATGCGCCTCGCGTCCAAGTAATATGCTGCAGTTGCTCGTTGACGGTTGCCAAAAAGCCCGTGTGCTGCGGCCACGGCACCGCGTGGGGTACTGTGGCATCTGGCGACATAACGCCCCAACCCGCGATGGACTGGCCGATCACGGCGTACGATGCACAGCCACAACCGCCTGCAGTCTCGTATGCAACGGGCACCACCATTTTGCCGTTGATATTCTCGGGCGTGCCGAGCTCGATGCTCGACGGTGCCTGCGGAAAGCGGAGGACCTGACGGAACGTGAGACTGTCGCCCAAATCATCCGACCACAGGGTAAAGCATTCCAGTGCAACCTCGGCCTCGCTGCCGAGCGCCTTCTCTGCGGTGGTTCCGCGGCGGTGGAGGTAAGCGCCCGACAGGCGCCCGTCGACCAGCGTCTTGCCCACCGTGATGCGTGGACACTGCAGGCAATGGTAGCCATCCTCCTGAAGGCGGCCGCGCGAGATGCTGCGCCACGACGTGTGCGATATCACGCGGGCTCCGTCGTTGCTTATGCGCAGGCGCACAACGGACAGTATGCCGGATGTGCTCGCCGTATCGAAATGGGTGTTGTCGCCGGCGGGGCGCTCGCCCGAGACCAGCAGCACGTAGGCGTCCTGGTTTCCTCTTCCGTCCGTATATTCCACCACGTCGAAGTCGTAATCGTATACGCTGTCGCGCTCCACGTCGTTCTCGCCAAACCCAAGGGGAAAGTCCACGGGCGTGGGAGCGGACCACGTGCCGTTTGCCTTTGTGTGCACCACCAGGCGCGAGCGACCATTGTCGCCGTAGCGCACCGAGGCGATACGGAACAGGCATTCTACGCCGGCAATCATTGCCAGCTTCATGTGAGCTGCGCTGAGCACGCCAGCAAACAGCACGTTGTCGCTCGAGGGTTTGATGCCGCCACGCTCGTCCTCCGACACGCCGGTAGAATTGGCGTTGGGGTCCGCAACGGCGTTCGTTGCCTGACCGATGTAGGTGTACTCATACATCGGCGCGGCGTTTTCGTCATTCTCTATCAGTGCGTGGACGAAATGCTCGATCTGTCCCGTGTCGTCGCTTTCTGCATCCGCCTCGAGCTCAATGCGCGTGACCGACCGGTCCCAATCGCGTACGGTAGGCGCGACATTCCTTGCAGTGGCTTTAACCTCGGCGCGCGCGAGCAGCTCGGCGTTGGTGACAATGGTGGCCGATGCGATAAATTGCGGAACGCCGCCCGCCTCGGCGTTGCCGGCTGAGCCGAAGCAGGCATCTAGTGTATAGGGCGTATCTCCACCCAATGCGAGCTCAGAGCGCTGGAGTACATACTGGTCGCCGTTGTTCACCGACATATTCCACGAATCGAGGAGTGTGGGCCACGACCCCGACCAAGCCTTGGTGGTCCACTTGAACATCACGAACTGGAGTATCACATCGACATCGACGTCTGCACCTACGCGCAGTCGCGGAAGCTGGTGTCCATCAGCCTTCTCGTACCCAATGAACAGCGTGAGGGATGCGGCGCCGCGCACGGCAGACGAAGCGACGCCTGCAACGCCGGCGCCAAAGGTGACGGCAAGCCCGATCTGGATGGTGAACGAGCCCGAGGTGTTTGAATAGTCGAGCGATATGTTTTTGAAAAACGCCGCGCCGCTACCGTGCGTGTGGGCGCCCACGGCGAGCGCCAGTTTTGCCAGCACCCAGGGGTTGACGTTTAGGAAAAACGGCACCGGTCCTAGGGTAAACTGCTCGGTCCAATTGAGGTCGGTTCTTACCTGGAAGAGGGCCTTAATATTGCCGTATGCGGGGTCGTTGTTGTTACCCCAGGTTTTGCCCACCCAATCGTAGGCGAGCGAGCCGTACAGCTGTGTGGCGATATCCATCGTGAACAGCGGCGTGCAATGGTGACGAAGGAGCTTGGTGTTTCTTGGATCGGTGCCCGAACCGGCACTCATCCTCTTGTACTGATTCCACTTCCCCTCCATCTCGTCGAGGTAGCGGTTTGCCTGCTTGGCGCCCGACTCGCGCGGCGATTTCTTCCAGTATTCCGGATCAGGGTTGCCCGAATCGTTCATATAGCTAGCTGGTTTGTACCCTCCGCCAAACAGCACGTATCCAGCAAACGAGAAATCGAACAGAATGGGAAATGTGGGCATCCAGCACGTGAACTTATTGCCGCCGATACCGGGAAACGCCGCGGGGAAATCAAACGGAGTGATCTCTTGGTCCATGGTGGTGGGAATGATGGTGGTCGAGCCCGATTCCGCCTTTGCGGCCGGCGCGGTGACAACGGCCATAGGGGATGAGAGCGTGTAGGTTTTGCCCTGGTAGTCGAGCATAAAGCGCAGCTTGCACCCTTCCTCCAGAAGGCCCGAAGCTGCATCGAGGAACGTGTCTTCAAGCGTGAACGTCGCCAGATTATCCGCGCCCGATGCACTGACCTTGATCTGGCCGATCTGTGTGACGGTTTCGGTTGAGCTGCCCGCAGCGGGCATCACTTTATTGATATGCAACGTTGCCTGCCCGCCCTGCGGCAGATGAGCCTGCACGGTAAAAGCGTGCGTGTCGGGCTGGTCGTTTGCTGCTTCGTCCGCTGGCATTGCCATAAACGTGGCGTCGGCGTACTGGATGTCCCATTCGTCGAACGTGAGCTGTCGAAAGTACGGCTCGCCATCGGAGAGCGGACGTGTTGGTGCGGTAATAGCGGTGCCGCCCTGGATACGCGCAAGGGGAATCTCGACATCGCGGTAGCCTGCCATGCTAATGGAGATGCCGCCGTTAAAGTCGTACGCGTCGAGAAGCGTTGCCTCGTCCACGTAGCCTTCTGAAAGAGGGGCGACCTCAAAGATGGCCGTGCCTTCGTCATCGGTCGTGGCGGTGAGCTGCTTGCCTGCGGCATAGCGCGATATGAGCGTGACCTGGGCACCCGTGATGGGCGTATTCTTGTTGGCGACGTCGACCACGACCACACCAAACATGGTGCGCGAGAGAACGAGCACCCTGAAAGGGTCTTTTTCGTCGGCATAGGCTTCGGTGGGCGCGAACGGCAATATGAAGGCGTTTGCGCTTCCCGGCACGCGCGGCAACATAATGCTCGCCAGCGAGGACGCTCCGGCAACAAGTAACGAACGGCGATCAAGCATCTTTGGCTCCCATCCCGCAGGTATCGGTGGAAATAATCCAATTTTGCGAGAAGGCATCCTGTCACGGTAGTGCCGTCCGAGGGCCAAAATGTCCAATTTGAGCGAGCGAAGCGCCGGGGCTTCGGGGCGCACGTGCCGCGCTAGGCAGTCTGGCCGCTAACGCAGCATATGCGCGACCAGTTCGGTGCGCGTGCCGATGCCAAGCTTTGCATACACGTTGGACAGTCGATTTTTAACGGTACCTGGCGATACTCCCATATGGCGTGCGATTTCGGCGTTGGTCCACCCACGACAGGCGAGCATGGCCATGGTGAATTCCGTGGTCGTTAGATCGTCGGCAACGTCCTCGCCCGAATCGGGGTTGTGGATGCGCCGCCAGCCGTAGCTGAAGCGGTGCGTGATCTCGATGATGCGCGCGAAGTCGTCAGGGTATTGCGTTTTTAGGCATGCCTCGATAAGCCCCTGTAAAAGGCCGTGATGCTCGCCAATGAGCTCAATAAGGCCGTCGGGACGCGCAATGTTCCAAGCAACTCCGAAGTGCGTTTTTGCGGCGTCGATGTCCTTGAGGCTCATGCATGCCATGGAAGCTGCCAGGTGCAGGAACAGTTCCGAGATCGGATAGCTCCCCTGTTTCATGATCAGGGCGTTTTCCGCCATGCCCAGACTGCGGCCATATTCGCCGCGCAGGTACAGGGCATGCGCCATCACGTAGCTGGCGAACAGGCGCAGGCCTTCGGGCAGATGCGCCGCAAGCGGATAAAACTCTTCGGCAGAATACGGGGAAGACAAGTGCAGCAGGACGCTTGCGGCCGAGGCGAACAGGATATGCGTGGCGTGGACGGCGGGTGATTCCTCGTCAGTTGGCGTATCGAGGATGCCCGCAAGACAACGGCGGGCGTCGGCGATACGGTTGAGCGACAGACTGGCGTATCCGCAGATAAAGCATGCGGAATAGCGCAGTGCGGAATCGGTGGCGTCAAGATAGGGACGCGCCGTCTTGGCAGCGAGGGCGGCCTGTCCGCGAAAGTACAGCGCTTCTGCCGTGGCAATGGCGCGCGAATCGGGGTCGGAAATGCCTGCAACCGCAGCGTCAATCTGCCCCGGCACAAAGGCAGTGCACATCAACGGCATGGGAACGCATGGGTAGCCATCGCAGTCCATCTTCCATCTCCCAACAGCTGGCAACAATAGCAGCAATTGTACTCCTGTTGCTCGGGACCCCTTTCGTTTTACTGTTCGGTTAACGCTACGGATCGTTTTGGAAGGCTTACGAGCATGGTGGTCCCGTTCTCGGAACTTGTTTCGACCTCTACCGTGCCACCGTGAAGCGCTGCAATTTCCCAAACAAGCGCTAGCCCGAGTCCTGCGCCGCCGTATGCCCTGCTGCGGGATTTGTCTAGACGAAAGAACGGCTGGAAGATGCTCTCTCGGTACTGCTTGGGTATTCCCGAGCCCTCATCTTTGACTCGCAGGAGCACGTGGCTGTCGCTGTCGCTGATGGAGACATTGACAGTCGAGCCGGAGCGACTGTAACGGATGGCGTTTTCGGCCAGGTTGAACAGCAACCGATAGAGGAGCGTGTCGCTCCCGATTACTAAAGCGTCTCCAGCACAGTTGAGGGCTATGCTCCTATTTTCGGCAAGTGGCGCAAGGTCAGTGAGGACCTCTTCGGACAAGGGGCCGAGTTCAACATCGTCCTCGCAAGGAACGCTGCGGAGCTCACTCATCTCAAGCAATACCTTGGTCATTCGAGACATGCGCTCGGTTTGTTCTTGCAGCAGGCCGAGCAGCTCGGCTGTTTCGGGTTGCAAACCGGAGTGCTCGGAGATGAATAGTTCAATCTGTGCTTGCATAAGGGCGAGCGGGGTGCGCAGCTCGTGTGCGGCGTTGCCGGTAAACTGACGCTGTGCAGAGAATCCTTCGCCAAGACGGGCGATCATGTCGTTGAAAGAGGCGCTGCATCGTTGTAGCTCGGTGGGCACATCTTCACTGAGTCTGATTTCGCTTAGGTTGTCAGGCTGCACGCGCTCTACCTGGGCGGCGAAATCCCGTAGCGGTTTGAGTGCACGGCCGCTCACAAAGTATGCCAGCACGCCGCCAAGGAGTGTGACTCCAGCCGTGATGTACCAGGTTGTCGTGCCAAAAGACTCCTGTGCGTCGTTTACGACGATCGTGACCCTGTCATCGGGGACCGCTTTCGTCGGGTCGAACGCCTGGGGCGAATCTTCGCCGGTTGCGTTAAAGGCCGAGATGTTACTGCCGATGGCATCCATGTAGCGCATGCCCGTATAGCCGACCAGGCAGTTCGTCAGCACGCACGCCGCACACGTGAGCAGTGCCGTCATAATCGTTATGCGCCATTGCAGCGAAAGCCTTTTCATTCGCTATCCTCCATAACGTAGCCCTCTCCAATCCGATTGCGAATCGGGTCGTATCCCAAAGCGCTGCGTAGCTTTTTGCGGAGTGACGAGATATGAACGCGGGTTGCGTTGCTAAAGCTGTTTACGCTGCTATCCCAAACGTGCTCGATAAGCTCCTCTTGACTTACCGGACGCCCCTGATTAAGCATCAGGTATTCCAAGATTCCCGTTTCCTTGCGCGTAAGAGATAAAGCCTCGCTGTCCACGGAAGCGATGCGCGCCTTGGTGTCAAAGCTGAGCTTTCCGCAGGTTAAAGCTACGTCGCTTTGTGTAAAGCGTCTTAGGGTAAGGCTGCGAATCCTTGCCGCAAGCTCGTCCAGATGAAACGGCTTGGTGAGGTAATCGTTGGCGCCGGCATCGAGTCCGGCGACTTTATCTGATACTTCGCCACGTGCGGACAGAATCAGTACCTTAGTCTCGCAGTCAGTTTTCCTAAGTTCCCTGAGTACGGTCATGCCGTCGATGCGGGGAAGGTTGAGGTCGAGTACCACGAGGTCGAAGGCCTCAACGTCCAGTAGGTCGAGCGCCTCCTGTCCGTCGTGACAGCAGTCGACACTGTACGCCAAGTTCCGCAAGCTGCGCGCGATTGCGTCGCACAGCGCCCGCTCGTCCTCGACGATCAAAATACGCATAACAGTCTCCTTGCACATTTCAAATCGCGCTTAACACGGATTTTATAGTCGATATGGTCCAATAGGTCGCGTGACGAAAGGAGTGGTCAAGTTGTTCAAAGCGATAAAACCTGTAATGCAGGTTGCGTTGCTGATCGTCGGTGTGGCCATGGTGTGCTTTGGCGTTATGCGTGGCGAGGCAGATGCCGTGCTGGCCAAAGCGATTAGGCTGTGCTTGGAGTGTATCGGAATTGGATAAAAGAGAAAACACTGCGTCGCATGTTTTGGCTCGATTTCGCGGATTCATTCAAGCGGCGGCAACACTTATTACCAACATTCACCTGCCAAACTTTGCCAAAGGCGGCATCTATCAGGGCGCGGGAAAAACAGTCTGCGTACCCGGGCTTAACTGCTATTCGTGCCCCGCGGCATCGGGTGCGTGCCCCATCGGGTCGTTCCAGTCGGTGGTAGGTTCATCCAAGTTCAACTTTTCTTACTATGTTACCGGTACGCTCATTTTGCTCGGCGTGCTGCTGGGACGCTTTGTATGCGGCTTTCTGTGCCCGTTTGGCTGGCTGCAGGAGCTGCTTCACAAGATTCCTGGCAAAAAGTTCTCCACGAAAAAGCTCAAGCCGCTCACGTACATCAAGTACGTCGTGCTGCTGTTTGCTGTGGTAGTGCTGCCTGTGCTGGTGGTCAACGATCTGGGGATGGGAGATCCGTTCTTTTGCAAATACATCTGTCCGCAGGGCGTGCTCGAGGGCGCCATTCCTCTGGCCATTGCCAATGCCGGCATTCGATCTGCGTTGGGACAGCTCTTTACTTGGAAACTTGCCGTTCTCATTGCCGTGGTAGTGCTGAGCGTTTTGTTCTATCGCCCCTTCTGCAAATGGATTTGCCCGCTCGGCGCATTCTATGCGCTCATGAATAAGGTGTCTTTGTTGGGGATTCAGGTCGACGCGTGCAAATGCATCTCGTGCGGCAAGTGTTCAAGGGTTTGTCAGATGGACGTTGATGTGGTCCGCGCGCCCAATCATGCCGAATGTATCCGGTGCGGAAAGTGCATTGGGGCCTGCCCCGTCGATGCCATCAGCTATCGCTATGGCCTGGATGTGTCGGCGGAAAAGCTTCCCTTGACTGCCGATAAAAAGTAAACAAGCTTCGACAAAACGGAGGAATGACTATGAAGCTTTCTAAGATTGCGGCCCTGTTTATGGTGCCGGTATTGGCCTTGTGCCTTGTGGCATGTTCGGCGCCCGGTGGCAATGCGAGCGAATCTGCGAGCTCCGATCCTAAGATCGCAGAACTCACTGCGCAGAAGCCGGCCAATGCCGACGAGGCCGCCGAGCTGTATGCGAAGCTCATGCAGAAGGAGAACGAGATCTTTTCGAGTGATAACGCGCTGTGGGAAAAGGTATTCAACGCGGCAAATAAAGACTCGGCAATGATTGAGGATGGCAGCAATTACGGCGATTTCCTGCTCAAGACCATCGACGGCGCTAAGGATGAGTTTACGGCGGATGAGCTTAAGACGCTCAAGGCCGGTGCACAGCAGATCAAGGAGATCGAGGACAAGCTCGAGAGCTTGGAGAAGGAGTTCCCCGGCTGTGGAAGCACGCCGAGCGCAGGCGAGAGCGTCGACGCTTCGACCGCTGGCATGACGGCTGGTGCCAATGCTTCGAGCGAGGCGACGAAGTTCCCCAGCTTTACGGGCAAAGACCTGGATGGCAACGACGTGAACAGCGACGAGCTGTTCTCTAAGAACAAGGTCACCGTCATGAACTTCTGGTTCACCACTTGCAAGCCGTGCGTGGGCGAGCTGGGCGACCTTGAGAAACTGAATCAGGAGCTTGCCGAGAAGGGCGGCCAGGTCGTGGGTGTCAATTCCTTTACGCTCGATGGCAACAAGGGCGAGATTGCAGATGCCAAGGACGTGCTGAGCAAGAAGGGCGTGACATATAAGAACATCTGGTTCAAGTCGGATAGCGAGGCCGGTAAGTTCACATCAAATTTGTTCTCGTTCCCGACAACGTATGTCATCGATCAGAACGGCAACATCGTAGGGGATCCAATCGTGGGAGCCATTAGCTCCGCCGAGCAGCGCGCAGCACTCGACAAGCTTATCGACCAGGCGATTGCGAATAGCGAGCAGTAAAAAACGCGTAAAGCATGGCGAGGATCGTGCGCCGCTGTGCGGAGTAGTCCGCTGCCTTTCAAGATAATCTCCACCATATAGAGGTCCCGCTCGGGGCCTCTTCTTTTGGGTGCCGTCCCGTTCGTTTTTTGGCGCGGTTCGTTGCATTCCTCACTGGTGTCGGTGAAAAATGGGGATAGAGTAGGACAAACGCGTCGAATACGAACGGCGGGGGAGAGCGGGCAGGGTGCCTGCGCAGGAGAGGTTGCCGTCCATGTTGGAGCTCAAAGGTATTTGCAAAAGGTACGTTACGCAGTCGTTTACGCAGGTGGCGCTCGACAACGTAAGCCTGTCTTTTCGCGATAACGAGTTCGTGGCCATTCTGGGTCCCTCGGGCTCGGGCAAAACTACGATGCTCAACGTTATCGGTGGGCTCGATCATTTCGATTCTGGTGACTTGCTGATCGACGGCATATCGACCAAGGACTTTCACGATCGCGATTGGGATGCCTATCGCAATAACCGCATTGGCTTTGTGTTCCAGAGCTATAACCTCATTCCGCATCAGACCATTTTGGAAAACGTGGAGCTGGCGCTTACGCTCACGGGCGTGGGGCATGCCGAGCGCCGCCAGCGTGCGCGCGAGGCGTTGGAGAAAGTCGGCCTGGGCGAGCACATGAACAAGCGCCCGAGCCAGCTATCGGGCGGACAGATGCAGCGCGTGGCCATCGCCCGTGCCCTGATCAACGATCCCGAGATTGTGCTGGCCGACGAGCCGACCGGCGCCTTGGATTCCACAACGTCCGTGCAGGTCATGGACTTGCTCAAGGATGTGGCGCGCGACCGCCTGGTTATTATGGTCACGCACAATCCCGAGCTGGCGTACCAATATGCCACGCGCATCGTCAATCTGGCGGACGGCAAGATCACCGACGATTCCGATCCCTTCGATGCTGCCAAGGCCGCGCGCCGCGAAGCCAAGCCTACGCGCAAAACCTCGATGAGCTTTGTGACGGCGCTGGGGCTTTCTGCTCGAAACCTCATGACCAAGAAGGGCCGTACGGCCATGACGGCCTTTGCGGGCTCGATTGGCATTATCGGTATCGCGGCGATTCTGGCGCTGTCCAACGGCGTAAACGGCTACATCAAAAAGGTCGAGGAGGATACGCTTTCGAGCTACCCGCTCACCATCTCCAAGCAGGACTACGACCTGTCGTCCATGATGGGCGGACAGGGGGCTGTGGATGATGAGGCGTCCAACGGCGAGGGTTTATCCGACGACGGCACCGACGGCAAGGCTCCGGGAACCGATAAAATCCCCGTGGTCACGGCCGTAAAGGATATGTTTGCGAGTGTTAAGTCCAACGACATGACGAGCTTTAAGGCATGGCTCGATGCCGGTGGCGACGGCATCGATAAAGAGGTCAACGCCATTCAGTACGGCTATGGCGTAACGCCGGTTGTCTATCGCGCGGGCAAGGGAGACGAGAGGCCTGTCCGGCTGGTGCCCAATGCCATGACCGAGGCCATGAGCGGCGGCGCGAGCTCGGCGGCAACGGTGAGCATGGAATCCATGGGAACCTCGGTCTTTAACGAGATGATTGACGACCAGAGCCTGCTCGACAGCCAGTACGATGTCGTCGCCGGTCATTGGCCCACGTCCGCAAACGAAGCCGTAATGGTGCTTTCGAGCCGCGGTACGGTGGGCGACTATACGCTCTACAGCATCGGTGCGCTGGATATCGATGAGCTCAACGACCTGGTTAACAGCGCCATGACGGCTGACGGTAAGATCGAAACGCCCGAGACCGGCGCCGACTTTACCTACGACGATGCGCTGTCCACGACGTTTAAGGTGCTGTCGCCGGCCGATGCCTATCGCAAAAACGAAGAGACCGGCATGTGGACCGACATGTCTGACGACGCCGACTTTATGGCTGCCAAGGTTGCCGACGGTATTGACGTGCACATTGTGGGCGTGGTGCGACCTAACGAGACGGCCAATGCGAGTGCGTTGTCTCCGGGCATTGCCTATACGCATGCACTGACTCGCCAGCTTATGGAGCGCGCCGCCGATTCGCAGATTGTGCAGGAGCAACTCGCCCACCCCGAGACGGATGTTTTTACGGGCAAAACCTTCGACGAACTGCAAGGCGAGGCCAAGCAAGGCGTGGATCTGGGCAGCATGTTCAGTGTGGACGAGGCGGCGCTCAAGAGCGCGTTCTCGTTCGATACGTCTGCACTTTCGGGTGCGGCCGGCGGTATGGACCTGTCGGGTCTTGACTTGTCCGGGCTGGACATTGACCTTTCGGGCGTTGGCAAGGACATCGACTTCAGCGACATCATGGCAAAAGCGCCAACCCCAGATTTCTCGGGTATCTTTGACGGTCTGGAACTCACGCCCGAGCAAATGCAGCAGGTGGGAACACTAGCCAACCAGCTGTTTGAGGGCTTTTTGCAGTCTGATCAGTTTAAGGCGCTGTCGCCCGAAGATCTTAAGGACGCGTCAAAGCTCTCTGCCGCATTCTCGACGTATCTTGAGAATGATGACACAGCTCAGCAAATCCTGGCCCAGCTCAAAGCGCTCGGCGGCGATGCCCTGGCCGAGCGTCTGCAGCAGGCGATGAGCGACTATGTGCAAAAGCAGCTGGCTCCGTATCTGCAGCAGGCTATGGATCAGGTGATGAAGGCAATCAGCGAGCAGATAGCGTCGACGGTATCATCCCAGCTCAAGGCGGGCGCGGCAGGGCTTATGGACCAGGTGGCGACGCAGATGTCTTCGAGTTTTGCTAACCTGGCGAGCGCCATGCGCGTGGATGCGAGTGCCTTTGCTCATGCCATCCACTTCAACATGGACGCCGAGGACCTGAGCTCGCTCATGATGAGCTATGCGAAGGCGTCGAAGCTCACCTACGACAACAATCTGACCACGTTGGGCTATGCGGACGAGGCAGACCCCATCTCAGTCAAGATTTTCCCGCGTGACTTTGAGGCCAAGGAGCGCGTGCTCGATCACATCGACGCGTACAACAAGCAGGTCAAAGCCTCTGGCCACGATGAACAGGCAATCTCATACACCGACTACATGGGCATCATCATGGGTTCGGTGACCGACATCGTGAACACCATCAGCTTGGTGCTCATCGCATTCGTGAGTATCAGCCTGGTGGTGAGCTCCATCATGATCGGCATCATCACCTACATCAGCGTGCTGGAACGCAAAAAGGAGATTGGCATCCTGCGCGCGATCGGCGCGTCGAAGCGCAACGTGGCCAACGTATTCAATGCCGAGACATGTATCGAGGGCCTCATTGCCGGCGTCTTTGCTATTGTCGTCGTGGTGGCCGTGAGCTTTCCGGTTAATGCCTGGGCGCTTGCTGCCAAACAGGTACCCAATCTGATGAGCCTGCCCGTGCAGGATGCGCTGGTGCTCATTGCAATTTCGGTGCTGCTGACGGTTGTCGCTGGCCTGCTGCCGGCCCGTAGCGCATCCAAAAAGGATCCCGTGGAAGCCCTGCGCTCCGAATAATGCGACAAAAGGGTTGTTCCTTTGTCACATTGAGACCCTTGCGAAATCGGGGTCTAATACTTTTCCGAGAAGTGAACGAGTCAAAATGGGCCCCCGAAGCATCGGCACTTTCGAGATGCAATTTCCTGCGGTTTTGCCATCCAAATCCTGCGGGTTTGACGTCTAAAAATGTCGATGCTTCGGAGGTTCAAAAACGGTCGTTCACTTCTCGGAAAAGTATTAGACCTCGTTATATTGGCGGCGTTCGCGAGCGGCAACCAGAGTGCAGCCTCCTAGCCCTCCTTTGCAGAGAGCATGAGCCTAATTTCCGGATGGGTGTATTCGTCGAACTCTTCTTTGGGCTCGGTGTCAAAGGTGTAGTACGACCTGATGGATTCGCCCTCCGTCTTGATGCTGATTTCTTCATATAGGGAGCCGGCTAAAAATGCCTGCTTAAATTCATCCGACAGGCTGCATGGCGTGAGGAGGCCCGGTGTGGCAACGGAAACGTCCAGCCCATTGAGCGGGGCATAGAGCGTCGCGATATCCTGCTCGGCGCGGGCGAGGTTGTCTGCAAGGCTTGCCTCGGGGTCGATCTGACTGACGTAATCGACGTCCGTGAGCGTGCCGTCTACATCAAAAGAAAGGTAGATATAGGCTGCTTGAGCGCCGAGGTCATTATCGCGCAGATAGCCGATTATGCGGTAGCCGTAGTCGTGATACGACTCGTATGGGTCGTCTGCTGCGACGCGTTCGCACACGGGCTCCAAGGCATCTTGCGCGATGGCGAGCTGCTCGGCGGCTGCAGCCTTTCTTACCTGAAGCGCGTTATTTCCCTGGACAAACTGCGGGATGTAGACGCCAAGCAGCACAATGGCGGGCACCACCGCGAGAGCTATGATCTGCTTCTTGACGCTTGGAATCGTCACGCCGTATGCGTTTGCCATGGCCTCGGCATTGCTCGAGGTTTCGGCTAGCACGTCTGCCGCCGTGGCGACTGCCCCTACGGCGCCGGCGACCTCGGCGGCACCGCCCAGGTTGCGCGCGAGATCGTTATCGCTGTTCTTGAGCAGGCGGCCGGCAGCTTGCGTGGCAAGCACGCCGGCGACCTCCGCGGAACGGTCCTTGTTGGTCTGGGCTACCGTGAGCCTGCTCTGCAGCTCCTTCCACTGTTTGCCCTGCATTCCAAAGCGCGGCGCAAGAGCGCAATAGCAAAAGATGGCGAGTTCGATAACGGTGAGTGCGATGGCGGTATATATGCCCGCGGGTTGGAATTCTTTTTGGTGGAACGCGATATCGTTAATCATTTGGAGCGGCAACATCAACAGGCATGCCACGAACGACATGACGAGTGCGGTCGCTGCGATCTTGGGGTATGTGCAGTACCGCTGGATGCGTTTCTTTTCTTGCTCGGTGAGCTGCTGCATGGGGCCTCGACTCTCATCGTTTTTCGGGGGCGATGTGCACACGCTCTTGAGTATAGATGAGTGGAGGGTGTCTGTTGTTCAAACGTAGTGTCAACGGCATGGTATTGGTGGTTGTCGTGATCATGAACGTCGTTTTTGGAGCATGGAGTCGCTGTCGTGGGGCGAATGACGCGCAAGGGGGTTGCCGTGGGACAGTCTCTCACTGTTTGTGAGCGCCAGCAAATCGAAGGTGAATGGTTTTCCGAGAAGTGAGCGACCTATTCTGGACCCCTGATGCATTCGCACTTTTGGATGCAAAAACCGCAGGGTTTGAGCGACAAAACCGCAGGAAATGGCTCTCCAAAAGTATCGATGCATCGGGGCCCCGATTTCACTCGTTCACTTCACGGAAAAGCTTTCACCTTCGTTGCGTGAGGCAACGGATGGAAGGGTGATTATCGTCAAGTAGCTACCTCTGCCTTGTGAATCATCTGAAGCACAAGGCATAATGCATGTGACAAAGGGACGGCCCTTTGCCGCATTGATCTGAGAGTAGATGTTGATGATTCTATCGTTGGCCCCTATGGAGGGGATTACTGGGCATGTGTTCCGTCGCGTGCATGCGGAGTGCTTCGGTGCACTCGATTGCTATTACACGCCGTTTTTGCCGCCGCCGCGGGTGGGAAACCGCTTTGGCGGCAAGGCGTTTAAGGAGATCGATCCTGCCAATAACCATGGGCTCAACGTAGTGCCCCAGCTCATGTCCAAGAACGCGGACGAGTTTGTGTGGGCGGCACAGGTGCTCGCCGACATGGGATACCGTGAGGTCAATCTCAACCTTGGCTGCCCCTCGGGTACGGTTGTTGCCAAGGGTAAAGGATCGGGCTTCTTGCGCAACTTGGACGAGCTCGAGGTGTTCTTGAGCGATGTGTGCGAGCGGTCGCCGTTGCCGGTATCGGTCAAAACTAGGCTGGGGCTCGAGGACGACGACGAGTATGAGCGCGTGCTCGATCTGTATTGCCGCATGCCGCTGGCAGAGCTAATCGTGCATCCGCGTGTGCAAAAGGACCGCTATACGGACTCGCCGCGCAAGGAGTTCTATGGCGAGACGCTGGAGCGTGCGCCGTTCCCGGTTGCCTATAACGGCGATATTTTTGATCTTGAGGATATGGATGCGCTGGTGGAGGCCTATCCCGGCACACGTCATGTGATGCTGGGGCGTGGCTTGCTTGCGAACCCCGCGCTGGCTCGCATAGTCAAGGGCGGCCCTGCTGCCACGGCAGCCGAACTGCATCGTTTCCATGACACGCTGTTTGCGGCATATGCAGAAGAGATTGGCGGTAACGCGGTCTTTCGCATGAAGGAGTGGTGGTTCTACGCCAAATGCGCCTTCGCCGACCCCGCTACCGTTCACAAGCTCGTGCGCAAGACTAAAAAGGTCGACGAATACCGCGCCGCCGTCGATCGTGTCTTTCGCGAACAGCCGCTTGCGCCCATAGCCCGCTTCCACGGCTAGTTAGCCGTTGGGGACGTTCTTTAACGACTGGTCATTTAAGAGCGTCCCCAATGACTATGGGACGGACGGGATGCGCGTACTAGAGCAGGTTCTTCTGTACCCACGCGATGATGTCGCTCGACTCGTAGAGTGGCTTGCCGTCGATGAACAGGCAGGGAACCTGGCGTTTTCCGCCGACGGCGATAAGCGTTTGCTCGGCATCGGAATCGGTCGAGATATTGCGTTCAGGAATGGTTACGCCGTTATCGGCCAAAAAGCGCTTGACCTTTATGCAGTACGGGCAGCCGGTCATAACGTAGAGCACGAGCTCGTGATCAGTAGCCATAGGTCTCCAATCGGTTGAGGTTTTGATTGAAATACCCAAAGCCGCCGCGGTCTATGCGCGCGTCAACGACGACTCGATGGCCTGGACCAAAAACGCCGTGGCTCCGGTGCCGCAGGGCTTGTCGTAGTAGTCAACAAAGCGCTGGTCGGCAAGATAGCCGTGGGCGAGGCCCAGATACGCTTCGTTCTGGGGCTCGTGTCCCCAATTAAGGCCAATCCATCGACGATGCATCGCGACAAGCTTACGAGCCTCGTTGCTCTCTGGGTCGCCAATGCCTATGGCAATCGAGAGCTGGCCCAGAATAGCGTGTTCAAGTTCCTTCATGTCGTTCCATGTCTCGGGGTCCATGTCCAGCAGCGCTTCGTTTGCTGCATCGAAAGCCTCATCGCCATAGCGCGCCCGCGCCTCGGCACCGTAGCGCTCCTCGTTTTCTTGCACGGCGCGCCAGCGCTCCAGTTGCGGCAGGACGGCGCCCATGAGCGAGACGGCTTCGTCGAGCGACATGCCGGTGTTTTGCGCCAGCCGCGGAGCGCAATCCTCGATCATCGCCTCCATGGTGGTGTCGTAGGTGTACTTGCCGTGGTCGTAGCACCACTTGCAGTAATGGTCGGTCGTGGCGCCCGTTGCATCGGTGCCGCAGTCGTCGGGCGTGAGTATCATGCCGCAGCTCTGGCAATAATGCTCGGGCATTTCGAGCAGGTGGGACAGTGGCTCGCCGGTTACGGCGGCAATGAGCTTCATCATGTCGATGCCCGGGGTGACCTCGTCGCGCTCCCAACGGCTGACGGCTTGGCGTGTGACGAAGAGCTTGGCGGCGAGCTGCTCCTGGGTAAGGTGATGGGCGCGACGAACGGCAATGAGCTTTTCTGCAAAGGCCATAGCGGCTCCTTTCTGCTGGTTGATGGCTTAAGCATACGCGGCGGCAGGCGCCCTTCCAAGCAACCGTTGGTTGCACGACAGGAGTCCACGGCGAAGAATTGCGCGCAACGCCCCACGCCTCCATGCCGTACAATGACCGGCATGGAACCTATTGCACACATACATACCGACCTGCCGCAGAAGTTCGGCATTCCGCGCAACAGCTTTTTGGCGCCTCATCTGCAGGGACGCATCGTTTTTGAGCCGGAATTTGCCTCCAATGCAGCGGTTGAGGGTCTGGACTCCTTCTCTCACCTATGGCTGCTGTGGCGCTTCGAAAACGGTACGCCCGGCGGCACGGCTAAGGACATAGCCGCCGATGCCAAAACGCAGGACAGGTCCGGCGCCAATGCCAAGTGGTCGAAGACCGTGCGCCCGCCGCGTCTAGGCGGGGCCGAGCGTGTGGGCGTCTTTGCCACGCGCAGTCCGTTTCGCCCTAATCCCATCGGGCTCACCTGCGTCAAGCTTAATCGTGTCGAGCTCACCGACGATGGCCCCATCATCCATGTGCTGGGGGCCGACCTGCGCGATGGCACGCCCATCTACGATATCAAGCCTTACATTCCATTTGCCGACTGTCACCCGGATGCGACGGGCGGCTGGATTGAGGATGCTCCGTGGCAAGAGCTCGATGTTGAGTTCCCGCAAGCGCTGCAGGATATGGTCCCGCCCGCAAAGCTCCCCGGCTTGGTCGAGGTCCTTCGCCAAGATCCACGCCGCGCAGGCAGCAAGCACGAGCCAAACCGCGTTTATCACTTGGCTTACGCCGGGCTCGACATATCGTTTGCGGTCGATGAAACCCAGCTAACCGTAGTTGCCATCAACGACGCGCAAGACTAACCAGCCATTCGTCCGTACCCGTCAAATTAAGCGCCAAACCCCGCGCCAAAACCGCCCACGCTGGTGGACAATAACGCCTACCAAAACAATCAACTTTGCACGGGAGTCCAGCATGAAATACGACTTCACTTCAATCATCGACCGCCACGGCATGGACTCCATCGCCGTTGACTCTTGGGGTGAGATCCCCGGTATGGCTCCGAACGCACCCGACGAGGGCTTCGACCGCATTCCCATGTGGGTGGCCGACATGAACTTTGCCACGGTGCCCACGGTCCAGGAACACATCATTCAGCGCGCCCAGCACCCCATGTTTGGCTACTTTAACCCGCGCGCTGAGTACTTCGATCGCATCATCGAATGGCAGAACCGCCGCAATGGCGTCGAAGGTTTGAGCCCTGAACATATCGGCTACGAAAACGGCGTGCTGGGCGGCGTCGTGTCGACGCTGCGCGCGTATGTCCAGCCGGGCGATGCGGTGCTGGTCCACAGCCCTACCTACATCGGCTTTACCAAGTCCATTGAGGCCGCGGGCTATCACATTGTCCACAGCCCGCTTAAGCTCGACGACCAGGGCGTGTGGCGTATGGACTTTGAGGACATGGAGCACAAGCTCGCCCAAAACCACATCCATGCCGCGGTGTTCTGCTCGCCGCACAATCCCTGCGGCCGCGTATGGGAACGCGACGAGATCGAGCGCGCCATGGACATCTATCGCCAGCACGATTGCGTAGTGATCTCGGACGAGATTTGGTCCGATATCATCCTGCCGGGGCACAAGCACATCCCGACGCAGTCGGTGAGCGAGGATGCCCGCATGCGCACGGTTGCCCTCTACGCGCCCAGCAAGACGTTCAACCTGGCGGGCCTGGTCGGCAGCTACCACATCATCTATAACGAGACGCTGCGCGACCGCGTGTGCGCCGTGTCCAACAAGACCCACTACAACGAGATGAATGTCCTCTCCATGCATGCGCTTATCGGTGCCTACCAGCCGCAGGGCTATGAGTGGGTGGACGAGCTCAATCAGGTGCTTGCCGGCAATATCGAGTACTTCTGCAATTACGTGGACGAGCATTTTGAGGGCGTGTCCTATTCACGTCCGCAGGGCACGTACATGGTGTTTCTGGACTGCACCGAGTGGTGCCGAGAGCATGGCCGCGATATTCAGTGGTTGCTCGATGAGGGGGCACGCGTGGGCGTGGGGTATCAGGACGGCCGCCCGTTCCACGGACCCTGCCACATTCGCGTGAATCTGGCGCTGCCGCTTTCGCGCGTAAGGGAGGCGTGCGACCGCCTGGACCGCTACGTTTTTAATGCACGGTAAGTGAGCACTGCATGCGGGGCCTTCTGCCAAGTCGGCTGGAAGGCCCCACACGGTAAAGCGCCTGTAACAATTGGGCACTCGTGTGGTTTTGTTTGCTATTATCTTTAACCATTTAAGTCTGTAAACAGGATCGTATGGAGCTCGATGAAAAGATCCCGTCGCTCGGTTGCCATTTCGTTGTTTGTTGCGCTTGCAGTGGCGAGCGTCTTTATCGTAGCGATAGCTGGCTGCTCCGGGTCGAATGACGGAGCCTCGACGTCTGCATTAGAAGGTCTGGACGCCTCGCAAGTCAAAGACGACGACCTTAAAACGCTCAACGTCGGAAGCGACCTCTATCCACCGTTTGTGTATACCGACGAGTACGGCGATATCGTTGGTCTGGATGTCGAGATATTGACCGAGGCTTTGGCCCGCATTGGTTACAAGCCAAAGTACCAGCTGATCGATTGGGAAAAGAAGGAAGAGCTGCTGGCGAGCGGCGAGCTCGATTGCGTCATGGGCAGCTTTAGCATGACAGGTCGCGAAAACGAGTATCGTTGGGCCGGCCCGTACCTTGCGAGCCGCCAGGTGGTCGCGGTCGATCCCCAGAGCGATATCTACACGCTTGCCGATCTTGAGGATAAGGTCGTGGCGGTCCAGTCCACCACCAAGCCCGAGGACATTTTGCTCAATCGCACAAATGAAAACGTTCCGCAGATCAAGGAACTCTACAGCTTTTCGGACGGTTCATACCTGAACCCGGCGCTCGTCGAGGGCCTGGTCGACGCTATCGCCGCGCATGAGTCCTCGTTCCTCACCTACGAAAAAGACTATGGTGTGACATATCGCATTTTGGATGAGCCGCTGCTAGAGGTCGGTTTGGGCACCGCTTTCGATATCAACGATACGCGTGGCATCGACGTCAAGCTCACTCATGCCTACCAAGAAATGCTTGCCGATGGCACCATGGAACGCCTGGTGTCAAAGTACTTCGATGACCCTTCGCCATTTTTGAATATGGAGGGCCTGTCATGATCGATGCGCCCGACCACGCCGTAGAGAAGCGGGGCAATCGTTCGGCAGGGGCATGGCTCCTTGTCGCCCTGCTGGGGATAGCGCTCTCGGTTGCTGCCGGCATGATGAGCTACGGTTACACGACGACCCAAGCCGAGCAGCGCTTTGCCGACGTTGTCGATTACGTGGCGACGCAGAGCCTTTCCTACGATGCATTCAACAGCGCCTATACGACCAAAAACCTGATTCGCGTTATGGAGATCGCCGGAGAGGCTGCCCGCGATATGGAGCGCGACGGTTCGGTGGATAACGCCATGCTGGAGCAATACGCCGACCAGTTCAACGTGAGCGCGCTGATCGTGACGGACGCATCGGGCAATTTGGTGTCCGAGTCCTCGACGGGCGATGTGGACTACGGGTCGCTCGCTACGTATCTCAAAGAATCACCCGTGCTGGAGGTGGCAGCCCATCCGCTTAAGTTCTATACCGCCCGTATCACGCTTGCGGATGATTCGGTCGCAGACATTGGCTGCGTGACCCGGCAGGATGGCGAGGGCATCGTTGTCGCAGTGAGACGCCAGAGCGCCAAGGCGGTCGCGAGCAATACGCTCAAACTGCAGAGCCTGCTCGGTGGTTATGAGACCATCGACAGTGGCAATATCGTGATCGAAAGCGATGGCAAGGTCGTTGCGACCAATGCCGTTGAACCCACCATATTGGGCGTATTCGATCTGCCTGCAACGGATGTCTTTATTGTCGACGGTATTAAGGATCGATGCCTGCCCGGCAAAGTCCGACTGGTCAACGCCAGCGGCGAGTGGTATTTGGGCACATTTGGAAAAGCGCGCGGGTTCTACGTGTACACCTATGCCTCGGCGCGGCGCTACTTTGAGGTCGTCGCGGCTGTTGCTGCCGGCGTGCTGGTGCTCTACGGCGGTGTTATAGCCGTTGTTGTGATGGCGCGTCGCCGCGCTGATCGTCGACGTTTGACGGACTTGCTGCAGCAGGAGCGCGACTATGGTGACAGGCTGGCTAAGGCAGCGCGTGAGGCCTCGTCTGCCAACTCGGCAAAGACGGAGTTTCTACGTCGCATGAGCCACGATCTGCGCACGCCCATCAACGGCATTCGCGGCATGGTCGAGGTCGGCGATGCCAATGCGGACGATCTGCAAAAGCAGACTGAGTGCCGCTCAAAAATCTGGACGGCATCGGGACTGCTGCTCGACCTTGCCAACGAGGCGCTCGATATGAGTCGCCTGGAGAGCGGGCAGGTCGACCTGAACCTCGTGCCCATAAATTTGGTGGCCCTCAACTGTGAAGTGCGCGATATTCTGGAGCGCCAGGCCGAGGAGCGTCTGGTGACAATTATCTCCGACCAGCAGACGCTTAATCATCCCTATGCGCGGGTGAGCGTGACGCACCTCAAGCGTTTGTTGCTCAATATTGCCGGCAATGCCGTCAAGTACAACCGCCAGGGCGGCTATGTCCGCCTGGTGTGCCGCGAGGTGGAGCCAGCGGATGGCGTCCCCGTCTATGAATACACGATCGCCGACAACGGTATTGGCATGAGCGAGGAGTTCCAAAAGCACCTCTACGAGCCGTTTTGCCGCGAGGAGCAGCAGGTGGAAGGCGCTTCGTCGGGAACTGGCCTGGGCGCGCCTATCGCAAAACAGCTGGTCGAGCTTATGGGCGGAACCATGAGCTTTACGAGTGTCTTGGGGCAGGGGACGACGTTTACCATTCGCCTGCCGTTCGAGAAGTGCGACCGCTCCGAGATTCCTCAGGCAGTTCCCGCGGATGCGGGAGACGGCGATGCGCTCCAGGGCTTGCGCGTTTTGCTCGTAGAGGATAACGATCTGAATGCCGAGATCGCGCAGTTTACGCTCAGCCGTGCCGGTGCCATCGTGACGCATGCTAAGGATGGTGAGTCTGCCGTCGAGATGTTTACCGCGAGCGCACCGCACGAGTACGACGTGGTGTTGATGGACATCATGATGCCTGGCATCGATGGCCTTGAGGCCACGCGTCAGATTCGAGCACTCGATCGCGAGGATGCCGCGACCACGCCGATTATCGCCGTGAGCGCCAACGCCTTTGCCGACGACCGTAGGCTTTCGCGTGAGGCGGGCATGAACGCGCACCTAAGTAAACCCGTGAGCTCGCAAGAGCTCGTCGAGGCGCTAGCGCACATCGCCGCCGACGCTTCATAACAATATGGCCCGGTTCCAAGGTGGGTTGGAACTGGGCCATATTGTTATTGATGAGGCCTGCTGAGGGGCTTACTTTTCTTGAATCTGCTTGCCGCAAAGATGCTCAATCGAAATCTCGTAGAGCTGGACGCCCTTGATGTCCTTGGCGATTTCCTCTTCGACTTCTTCGGCAGAAGGGTAGTACTTAAGGGCGAGCTGGCGGACTTTGTCCTCGATAAACGCGGGGGTGTCATTCGCCAGGCGACAACGGCCAAAGACGACGGTGCTCATAACGTAGGGAGCCCAGTCACCGTCCTGGTACCACTCGTTGCCGTATACGGTAAAGCAGACCTTGTCATCGCGCTTGAGTGCGTCGACCTTGTGGCCGGCTTTGGCGCCATGGAAATAGATCTTGTCGTGCTCGGCGTCAAAGAAGTAGTTGACGGGAATGGCGTACGGGTAGCCATCGTCGCCGTTGACGGCAAAGACGCCGCGCTTGCAGGTAGCGAGCAGCTCGCGCGCTTCCTCGTCGGTGATGGCGCGTTTCTTTCGACGTAAGGGCCTAAACATCGTTGGCTTCCTTTCTGGTCGTGCGTGGTGGTTGAGCACAAACTATAGCGAAACGGATCCGTTTTTCTTGATGCGGGCGAGTATGTTTTTGAGCTTGTTAAAGTCGAGCGGTTTGGACAGATGGGCGTTCATGCCGGCGTCGTGTGCCGCCTTGGCGTCTTCGGCAAAGGCGTTGGCGGTGAGCGCGATGATGGGGATATCGGCTGCATCGACCTTCTCGCTCAGACGAATCACGCGGGTTGCCTCGTAGCCGTCCATGTCCGGCATCATGATGTCCATCAAAATGGCATCGAAGCTGCCGGCGGGATGCGACAGGTACAGATCGACGACTTCGTTGCCGTTGGCGGCGCGGGTGACCACGATGCCCTCGGATTCTAGCAGCGCCTGGGCAATCTCGGCATTCAATTCGTTGTCTTCGGCGAGCAGCACGTTCATGTCGGCGAGCGAGCAGTCGGGCGCACTCTCAACCGTATTCGCCCGCGCCTGGGGATTCTCGTCGATATCGAGCGGAATCTCCACGTAGAACGAGGTGCCCACATGGAGCTCACTGGTGACTTCGATGGTGCCGCCCATCAGTTCAATAAGCGACTTGACGATTGGCATGCCCATGCCGGTTCCTTGGAACTTGCTGCGCGCATCGTCACCTTCTTGGGCAAACGGCTCATAGATATGCTTTAAAAACTTGGGAGTCATACCAATGCCGGTATCCGAAACGCTAAAGCAAAAGAGCACGCGCCCGTTATCGAGTGGCTTGGTATTTGAGCTAAAGGTGACGGAGCCGCCGTGCTTGTTGTACTTAATGCTGTTGTCTAACAGGTTGATCATGATCTGTCGGATATGGGTGGGACTGCCGATCATGTATGGCCCCGTGGCGTACGGCAGACTATTGTCCTGCATTGTGATGGCGTTACTGGACGCGCGGAGCTTGCACAGCACCAGTGTATCGTCACAGAGCTCTTTGAGGTTAAAAGGCGCATGCTCCAGTGTTAGCTTGCGGTCTTCGATTTTGCCCATCTCGAGGATGTCGTTGATCAGCGAGAGCAGGTGATTGGCGGCAACGCGCGCCTTGGCACGGCTCTCGCGGGCGACCTGGATATCGCCTTCCTTCAATTCCTCGATCTCGATAAGGCCCAGGATACCGTTGAGCGGCGTTCGGATGTCGTGGCTCATGCGCGTGAGGAATGCCGTCTTAGCGGCGTTGGCAGCGTCGGCTTTTTTGCGCTCGGTTCGAGCGCGCACGAGCGCCCAGATGAGCAGGACGATACCGACCGACAACATACCGATGAGGGCAGCTGCAACGGCGGCACGGTTGCGATAAAGGAATTGAAGCGTGTTGGATTCCTGGGCCGTGTACGACGTAGAGGAGTAATTGCTTGCGGAGAGCGATTCTCCGGCATTGATGATGCCCTTGTTGATGATTCCCAGCAGCTCAGGCTTTCCGCGCGAAATCCAGCACGAGAGCTCGCAGGTGTCAGGGAGCTCGACCGTCTCGCAGTCCTCGAGATCATAACGATCGCCGAGGGTTTTTACGCGTGAACTGGGAGCGACGACGCAGCGCGCCGTTCCCCTCCTGAGGGCGTCGAACGCTTCATCGTCGGATCGGTATTCGGTCACGGTCGCTGTGGGGAACAGACTTTCAAGTACGTTTCGGTTGATAAACGATGATTTGGTGCAGGCGATGTTCTGAAGGTCTTTGTTCAGGTTGCTTCCGCTGTGGATGGCGGTGAGGGATATGGTCCCCAACGATACCGACTGCACAACGCCTGATTGCTCGGCAAACCAGTAATCTCGGTATACCGGCAGCGCGACGTCTATGCTTCCCTTTGACAGGGCCTTTGACATCATCTTGTAGCTATCAAAGGCGACGGTTTTGACCGTAATGCCAAATTTATCGTGCAACGTCGTCGCAAGCGATGCGAGCGAGCCTTCCATTTTGCCGTCTTCGTCTTCGTTGCAGTAGGGGAGTTTGCCCGTAATGTAGCCGAGCGTGATGGTGCTGTTGTTCGCCTTGAGCCAGGCGCGCTCATCGCCGGTGAGCGAGGATGATCCGCTGTTTTGCGCTGAATAGTTCGATTTGACCTCGTCGTTATAGCGGGGGTTGACGCGGTTGATTGCCGCCATTGCGGAGTTGATGTTGTCCATCAGGTCGGGGCGGCTTTTGGGAACGGCAAAGTAGTAGTCGCTCGAACCGACGTAGAACATGGGCGACGCCTCGGGCGACGAAATGGTGTCGTTCATGATGATGGCGTCGACCTCGCCGTTTGCGAGCGCGTCAAAGAGAACGGAGCCTCCGTCATACTCCCTGTATGTGCAGGCGATTCCCTCGTTGGCGAGCCACTGCTGGCCGACGATGGTTTGCATAACACCGGAGTTGTAACCGATGGTGAGACCCTGGAGTGCTTGAGGGTCACCCTTGGCCAGGTCGTCACGGTCGGGCCTGGCGTAGATGTAGTAGCGCTCGGTGCCCTCAGGGTTCGAGGAAAAGAGCAGCTTTTGGGCGCGTTCCTCGGAGTAGGAGATGTTGGGCATGAGGTCGATCTCGCCTGCCTCGAGCATGTCCATAAGCTCGGTGAAGGTGCCGGAGACGTATTCGTACCGCCAGCCGGGCGTGTAGTACGACAGGGTCTGGAGGTACTCGTAACCCCATCCCGAGAGACGCTCGCCGGGGGTGCCGTTCTGGAAGCCCTCGTTGTTGACGAGCCAGCCGACGCGGACCGTCTTGACTGGCTGACTAGAGTCATCGGCAAAAGCCTGGACAGGCGCGATGGAACTCAGTGCGGCAAGCGCGGCAAGCACAATGGCCAGGGCGCGACATATAACTGAACGAAGGACAGTGGCAGCTCTCACATGCAATCCTAACGAATCGAGACAATACCGCATAAGGATACCAGCTCAGCTTGCCCAGTCGGCAGCTGTACCGCTAAACGCTCCCGCCCGGCAGTCATCGGGGACGTTCTTAAACGACTAGTCATTGGGGACGTTCTTGTTTGACTAGTCATTTAAGAACGTCCCCAATGACTAGTTCCGTTTGCTGGGGAGGCGTGGGACAATACCGAGCGAACGTGATTGGTTGTCCGTGGAAGGGGTCGCGATGAAAAAGCTCAGGACGCTTGCCGATGTGCTGCGACAGGCTGGCTTTGCACGCATCACGGGCCTGTTTCTTATTTTCTATCTGCTTTGCTCGACGGCTGTCTGGCTGTCCGAGCCCACGACCCTCACGTTTGGCGATGGTCTCTGGTTTAGCTTTGAGACGGTCTCGACGATCGGCTTTGGCGATATCCCTGCTGAAACGCCGGTTGCCCGCGGCATTACCGTTATCCTAAGCGTCATCAGTATCTTCTATATCGCCATGCTTACGGGCGTGGCGGTGAACTACTGCAATACGCTCATTAAACTGCGCCAAAAGGACACCATGGCGCGCTTTATGGACGATCTTGAGCATTTGGAAGAACTCGACCGCGATGGGCTCGCCGATTTGTCGCGCCGCGTGCGCGAATACCGTCGCCGGCAACGATAGAACGGGTGCCGCGCGTCACGACGAGGGGGATTGCATATGAACATCACGGTGTACCTGGGCGCGAGCGTCGGCAACGACCCGGCGTTTCTACCCGCGGTGCAGGAGCTGGGCAATTGGATTGGCGCCAACGGACACGCGCTCGTATACGGCGGGTCCAAATCGGGACTGATGGGCGCGCTCGCCGATAGCGTACTCGAGGCAGGCGGACATGTGACGGGTGTGGAGCCGAGCTTTTTTATCGAGGCAGAGTTTCAACACGACGGAATCGACGACCTTATCGTGACGAGCGACATGGCCGAGCGCAAAGCCAAGATGATCGAGCTCGGTGATGCGTTCATCGCCTTTCCCGGTGGGACGGGCACGCTCGAGGAGATTGCCGAGGTCATGTCCGCGGTGTCGTTGGGGCACCTGAGTGCTCCGTGCATCCTGTATAACCTGGACGGTTACTACAACGACCTCAAGGCGCTGCTCGGGCACATGATCGATAAGGGTTTATCGAGCCCGCAACGCCAGCAAGGTATTTACTTTGCCGACGATTTGCGCGAGATTGCCTCGATTATCAACGGATAAGTCTTGAGCCTGCCCCACAATGGCTCCCAATGGCGCCGTTTGCAGCGCAGACGGTTGGCTCGTTCGGGCAACGCTCGCTCTACAATAAAACGTAACTATGTCGACTTTGACCGCGGGAGGACCCGATGGACAACCTTGCCAAACCCACAAACCGCGCGCTGTTTTTAGTTAGCGTTGCCGTGACCGGTGCGTTCGCAGGTGCCGCGGTCTGGCTGTTCTTTTTTGCGATGGAGCACGGTATCGACTATCTATGGA
This sequence comes from uncultured Collinsella sp., assembly GCA_902494085.1. Taxonomy (GTDB): domain Bacteria; phylum Actinomycetota; class Coriobacteriia; order Coriobacteriales; family Coriobacteriaceae; genus Collinsella. The sequence continues at coordinate 41,581 of CABURU010000004.1, read as the reverse complement.
CCGAGATTCCGTACGCGCTGGGCGTCGCTTCGCCCGAGCTTGCCAGCGGCCCGTTTGGCTTTTTGCCGTACCCGTTTTTTGTCTGCCTGCTGGGCGGCCTGTTAATCGGTCTGTACGAAAAGATGACAGGCACCAAAACCGATGACCTCAACCAGGTGATGGCTAAGGTTAAGCAAGACGGGTGCTACCCGTACGACAACCTGGGCAAGCTTTCGCTCGCGGCATTGCTGCCGCTGCTGTTTGGCGGAAGTATTGGACCGGAGGCCGGCCTGACCGGCGTTATCGCCGGTCTGTGCAGCTGGGTCGGCGACCGCATGCGTCGCTTTGGCGCCGAGTTTAGGGAGCTCACGCTGCTGGGTACCCAGGCTGCCCTGACGGCGCTCTTTACCGCGCCCGTCTTTGGCTTTGTGGCGCCACTTGCCGGTAGCGCCGACGGCGACGAGGGCTCTGCGTCCGACGAGATCACGATCAAGCTGCCCAAAGCACAGAAGACCGTGGTCTACGGCATTGCGATTGCCGGCGGCCTGGGCACCTATCTGCTGCTCGGCCAGCTCATGGGCGGCGGCATGGGCATGCCCAGGTTCGAGTCCGCCGAGGTGGGCAACCTGGAGCTTACCTGGCTCATTCCGCTGGCGTTGGTTGGCACCGTTTGCGGCTGGCTGTACTTTGTCTCTGAGCACGCGAGCGAAGCGCTTGCCCATGCCATAGGGGAGCGTCCTGTCGTCAAGGCCATACTAGCCGGTCTGGCGCTCGCCATCTGCGGCACGGTCCTGCCCTACACCATGTTTGCCGGCGAGACTCAGGCCGACGTGCTCATGGAAACCTACCTGACCATTCCCGCTGGCGTGCTTATCGCGACCGGTCTTGTTAAGGCCATGCTGACGCCCGCCCTCATCAACCTTGGTTGGCGCGGCGGCCACTTCTTCCCGGTTATCTTCTCGGGCGTAAGCCTGGGCTATGGCCTTGCCATCCTCACCGGCGCCGATCCGGTCTTTTGCGTCGCCGTCTGCACGGCCTCGACGATGGGCGCCGTTATGCGTCAGCCCGTCATGGTCGTGGGCCTGCTGCTTATGTGCTTCCCGCTCAAGGGCATTGTCTGCATGATCATCGCCGCAGCTATCGACGCCGGCATTCCGCTGCCCAAGCCGCTGCGCAAGTAGCACGGTGGCACACGCCGGGGACATGCCGTTTGCCACGGATTTGCGGGGAGGAGCGGCGATCGCGTTCTTCGTGGATTGAGACTCGCGTGCCTACAGGTCGCGCGCTCGATAGACCTTGGTGCTGACGGCGCAGCTGATTGCGCATAGCACGAGGGTCAGTACGGCAATTCCTGCGCACAAACAGCCCAGAACGGCAGGATCGGGATTCGCTCCGGCAATCGACATGAGCCAGTTGCTGATGGGGTTGGAGGAGCTCAGCGTGGCCATGGCAAGGCATCCGAGCAGGGCAAACAGGCCGACGGAAAGGCGCAGCGCCTCCATGTGTCCAAATCGAAAGAACAGCGGCTGTGCCAGAAACACCATCATGAGGGAGATGAGCATCGATGCGGCGGAGGCTATTGTGGTTTCAAAGACGATCTGTCCCGTCGAGGGGATACCCGCGCTGTTGAAGAGCGGGATAGAGACGATGCTCAGAAGCGCGGCGGCGCATGCCATGACGGCCGAGAAAGCAATAATGCACAGGTAGCGTGCGCAGATGGTGTCTTTGCGCGAGGACGGCAGCGTTGCCCGATAGCGCTCCCAGCCGTTTTGGTTATCGTAGCCAGCCAGTGAGTTCATGATTATGATGGGCGACATGGCACTGACCGCGCAGGCGCCGGCGCTCATACCGGAATCGCCGTCCGATGCGTTGGCAAGGGTTAGCACGACGAAGATGAACAGGCCGACGCCCGCAATGCTCGGGATGAGCGTGCGAGCGATGGCGAGCTCGGACATAAAGGCGCGTTTCATTTCGAAGCCCCTTTCAGCGTGAGGCGAAGATAGTCGTCAATGGTTGCCCGATCGCAGGGAATCTCGGGAAAGACCTCGAGCGTTTCGCGACGGTTGGGCACGAGCACGTCCACGCTGTAGGCGTGGCGGGCGGCATGGGCACCTTCGACGCAAGCCATAAGCTCGGCGGCCTGCGCTTGGGTGCAGTGGGCGATGCCGGCTCGGTCGGTAATGTCCTCGCGCGGCAGGTCAAACACAATCGAGCCGTTATCGATGCAGATGACGCGGTCGGCGGCGCGATCGAGGTCGGACGTAATGTGGCTCGAGAGCAGCACGCTGTGCTGGCCGTCGGCGACAAAGGCAAGCAGCTCATCGAGCAGTTCCTCGCGCGCCATGGGATCGAGGCCCGCGGTGGCTTCGTCCAAAACGAGCAGCTTGGCATTGTGGCTGAGTGCACAGGCAAGCTGCAGTTTCATGCCCATGCCGCGGGAGAGGTCCTTGACCTTTGTCTTGGGATCGAGGCCAAATCGGTTGATGAATCCGGCGAACGTTTCGCGGTCCCATGTGGGGTACGCCGGGCCTACGAGCGACTCGATCTGGCCCACCCTGAGCGTGGAGGGGAAGGGGCACGTGTCCAGGACAAGACCGACGCGGGAGCGTAGATGGCGTTGCGATTCATCGGGCGCGTCGGCGCCACAGCGCTGCCCAAACAGGTGCACCTCGCCGGCATCGAGCTTTATAAGCCCGAGCGCGGCGCGAATGGTCGTTGTCTTGCCGGCGCCGTTTGCGCCTACAAAGCCAACGATCTGGCCGGGCTCCACAGCGAGCGTGACGTCGCGTAGTGAAAAGCGGTCGCTCACACGGCGTGAGATGCCTTTGAGTTCTAAAAGGTTTTGCATGGTATAGCCTTTCTTTCAGATGGCTACTGCATGGTTTCGGGGGCTACCAGGTCGAGCATCTCGTGCAGTTTGTCGCGCGTGACGCCCAGGGTTTCGGCTTGGCTCGCCGCTTTCGCAAGTAGCTCTTCGATATGGCAGAGCTGGTTTTCGCGCAAGAGTTCCTGGTTGCCCTCGGCGACAAAGCAGCCCTTGCCCTGCACGGTGCAGATAAACCCGAGTTGCTCTAGGTCGGCGTAGGCGCGCTTGGTGGTGATGACGCTCACGCCAAGATCGCTCGCGAGCGCACGGATGCTGGGGAGTTTGGCTCCCGCAGTGAGCGTGCCCGAAAGGATTTGAGCTTTGACCTGCGAGGATATCTGTTCGTAGATGGGCTTATCGCTCGAATTGGATAGGATGATGTCCACAGCGGCTCCTTAGCTGTTGGGCTACACGTGTATATAACCGGTAAGCACAGTATATATACACTATGCACAGTTATGCAAGAGCTAAATGTGGAATAGCCCATCGGCACCGCGCTTGCTCCAAAACAATCTCAATCTGTAACATCTGGGTCCGTTTTGGGTCGCCTGCTGTTACAGATTGAGACAGTCTGCTGCAGAATACTTTCGATAACTAGCCGCTCACGTTCTGACTGATGAATTTGTCCTGATAGGCGCCCTAGAGCGAGATTTCGCGGCTACAATAGTACGGTTACATCGACGTAATGCACTCAATGCAAGAAAGGATCCGCATGGCAAGCCTGTCGGATGAAATCTCGTCGCGCCGCACGTTCGCGATCATCAGCCACCCGGACGCCGGTAAGACCACGCTTACCGAGAAGCTGCTGCTCTATACCGGCAGCATCCAGACCGCCGGCTCGGTCAAGGGCAAGAGCTCGGCCAAGCATGCCGTTTCGGACTGGATGGACATCGAGAAGGAGCGCGGCATTTCCGTTACCTCCTCGGTGCTGCAGTTCACCTACAACGGCGCCTGCGTCAACATCCTCGATACCCCCGGCCACCAGGACTTCTCGGAGGATACCTACCGTACCCTTATGGCCGCCGACGCCGCGGTCATGGTCATCGACGGCGCCAAGGGCGTCGAGGCCCAGACCAAAAAGCTCTTTAAGGTCTGCACGCTGCGCCACATTCCCATCTTCACCTTTGTGAACAAGCTCGACCACGAGGCCCGCGATCCGTTTGAGCTCATGGAAGAGATCGAGAATGTCCTGGGCATCAATACGTATCCCATGAACTGGCCGATCGGCAGCGGCCGCAACTTCCGCGGTGTGTTCGATCGCCAGACCCGTCGCGTTATCGCCTTTGAGGGCGACGGCCACGCCAACGCCACCAAGAAGGTCGCCGAGGTCGAGGCCGAGCTGGGCGACCCCGCTATGGACGAGCTCATCGGCGAGGAGAACCATAAGAACCTGATGGACGACATCGAGCTGCTCGATGGTGCCGGCGACGAGCTCGACTTGGATGCCGTGGCCTGCGGCAAGCTGAGCCCGGCGTTCTTTGGCTCGGCGCTCACCAACTTTGGCGTGGAGCCCTTCCTCAAGGAGTTCCTGCGTCTGGCCCCGACGCCGCGCGCCTATACCGATACGCTCACCAGCGAACCGGTCGATCCCTGCCGCGACGACTTTAGCGGCTTCGTGTTTAAGATCCAGGCCAACATGGACAAGAATCACCGCGACCGCATCGCCTTTGTGCGCATTTGCTCGGGCAAGTTCGAGCGCGGCATGGATGCCTTCCACGTGCAGGGCAACCGCAAGCTCAAGCTTGCCACCGGTACGTCGATGATGGCCGATGACCGCGCGATTGTTGACGAGGCGTACGCGGGCGATATCGTAGGCCTGTTCGACCCGGGTATCTTTAGCATCGGTGACACCGTGTGCTCCGGCAAGCGCCACGTGCAGTATCCGCAAATCCCGACGTTTGCCCCCGAGATGTTCGCCCGCATTACGCAGGTCGACACGCTCAAGCGCAAGCAGTTCGTCAAGGGCATGGAGGAGCTTGCCCAGGAGGGCGCCATCCAGATCTTCCGCGAGCTGGGTGCCGGCATGGAGAGCGTCATCGTGGGCGTGGTCGGCGTGCTGCAGTTTGAGGTGCTCGAGCGCCGCCTTAAGGCCGAATACCGTGTTGAGGTTCGTCGCCAGCCGCTGCCCTATACGGACATCCGCTGGATCCAGAACGACCCCGACACCATCGATATCCCGGCTCTTTCGCTCACGCGCGACACGCTGCGCGTCGAGGACATGCGCGGCGGTAAGCTGCTGCTGTTCACGAGCCCGTGGAACGTGGATTGGGCAACCGACCACAACCCCGACCTTATCCTGTCGGAGTTTGGCAACGTAGCCTTTTAACGCATCGGCGCGGTGGTCCTGCGGGGCTGCCGCGCCGTTTGCTTGCCTGATGCCGTGTGAGCGGCTATCATACCCACCGTCGTCTCAAGACCGGGGCGTCCGAGCAGTTCGGGTCCGATATCCTGCTCGTTAAACCTAAAACCAAAGGAGTACATAATGATCAAGAAGGTCATGGAGGACTACAAGGTCCTGTTGCGGAGCATTCCCGCGGCAACGGTTTCGCTGTTTTTCGTGAGCGTCATCATGATGAACCTGCTGGCCAACAAAGAGCTCATCAGCTTGCCGTATCTGGCACTCGATTGCGGCTTTGTGGTGAGCTGGGTTTCGTTTTTATGCCAGGACATGATCTGCAAACGCTTTGGCGCCAAGGCATCCATCAAAATCTCTATCCTCGCGCTGCTGGTCAACCTGGCCGTGAGCCTGTGCTTTTGGGCATGCTCGCTCACGCCCGGTATGTGGGGCGCCTACTACGACACGGGCATGATCGAGGTTAACACTGCCCTTAACGCTACCATCGGTGGCACCTGGTACGTGGTGCTGGGCTCTTCGCTGGCAATGCTCGTCTCTGCCGTGGTTAACTCCACGCTCAACCAGTCGCTCGGCCGCATGCTCAAAAAGAATAATTTTGCGAGCTTCGCCTTCCGTTCCTATGTGTCTACGGGTGTTGGCCAGTTTATCGACAACCTGGTCTTTGCCATTGTGGTGAGCCACACGTTCTTTGGTTGGACCTGGGTGCAGGTCCTTATGTGCTCGCTGACCGGCGCTGTCGCCGAGCTGCTGTGCGAGGTCTTCCTGAGCCCCGTGGGCTACAAGGTCGTGCGCGGCTGGGAGCGCGAGAATGTGGGTTCCGAGTACCTCGAGCGCCACGCAACCGCCTAAGGAGCAAGTATGCGGGTTTTGATCACGGGCGCTTCGGGCGGTATCGGAGCCGCGTGCGTGCAGCGCTTTTTGGACGAGGGCCACGAGGTCGTGGGCTTTGATCTGCTGCCGACGGCGATCGAACACGAGCGCTACCGCCATCTGATCGTTGATGTACGCGAGCCGGACTCGTTTCCAGGCGATCTTGAACCCCAGGTAATCGTGAACGTTGCCGGTACGCAGGATTCGGCCGACGATATTGCTGCCAACCTGCGTGGCACCATCAACGTGACCGAGCACTACGCCTTTGTGGGGGAGGGGCTTGCCGCCAAGCCTGCGCCGGCTATCAAATCCGTGGTCAATGTGGGGTCGGCGAGCGGGCATACGGGATCGGAGTTTCCCGCCTATGCCGCCAGCAAGGGTGGCGTTATCGCCTACACCAAGAACCTTGCAAACCGTCTGGCGCCGCAGGCCATCGCCAACAGTGTGGACCCGGGTGGCGTTATCACGCCGCTCAACCGTTGTGTGATGGAAGACGAGCACCTGTGGAACCAGATTATGGAGCTCACGCCGCTTAAGCGCTGGGCCACTGCCCAAGAGATCGCCGAGTGGATCTACTTTGTGGGCGTGACCAACCGGTTTATGACCGGGCAGAGCCTGCTGATCGATGGGGGCGAGGCCGGCCGCACACAATTTATTTGGCCCGAATAGGAAACGCGCCCGATGGAAAGCCGTCGGGCGCGTTTTTGATGTATCGATTTTTAGCCGAGGCAAGTCCAGTTGACGGGGGTCGAGCCGTGCTGCTCGAGTAGCCGATTGGCTGCCGAGAAGGGGCGCGATCCCATAAAAGCGGGGAGTTCTGCCGTGGCACGGTTGGCCGAAAGCGGCGAGGGGTGCGTGGAGGCCAGGCAGAACTTGCCGGTTGCCTTGCCCGCGCCGGTCGCGGCGAGCTTGCCTTCGACCATCTGCTGGGCAAAGCGGCCCCATGCCAAAAAGACGACCGGCTGGGGCAGCTGGCAGCAGCGTTCGATAACGTAGTCGGTGAGCGCGCTCCAGCCCAGCTTGGCGTGCGAGTTCGCGGCATGCTCGCGCACGGTGAGCGTAGTGTTGAGGAGCAGGACGCCCTGCAGTGCCCATGGGGTTAGGTCTCCCGTGGCGGGGATGGGGCAGCCCAGATCGGCTTTGAGCTCCTTATAGATGTTGCGCAGGCTCGGCGGCAACTTGGTTTGCGTCGCTGGGACCGAGAACGACAGTCCCATGGCCTGGTTGGGTCCGTGATAGGGGTCTTGACCCAAGATGACAACCTTGACCTGGTCGGCCGGCGTGTAGGCGAGGGCATTGAGGATGTCGTCTTGTGCCGGGTAGATGGTTTGCTCGGCACGCAAAAGGGCGATGCGCTCGAGCAGCTGGTTCGTAGTGTCACGTACCGGCTGCGGCGCATCGCCCAACCAAGTTGCTATGTTGCGGTCGCGGGTCGCGGCGTCCATGGGGCTCCTTTATGGCAGATGCTCTGTTGACATCTATTGTAAAGGCGCACCGGTTGCCTTTATGCCACGGCTGTATGAGGAGTGGGGCCTACGAGACGTGCTCGGGCGCTCCTGCCATGCGAGCCTGTCCATGTGCGCGGAGGCGCGGAAGCTCGACGGTTGCCACCATGACGCCGGTGAGGATGAGGGCTGCGCCAAAGAAGGCGATGGGGCTCAGGACCTCGCCGACCAGGAAGAACGAGAAGACGGCGGAGCATACCGGCTCGAGCGAGAAGGCGAAGCCGGTGGTCTCGGCGGGCACGTGGGGCTGCACGAGCGTCTGGGTGATAAAGCCGTAGGCAGAGCAGATGAGTGCGAGCGCGACGACAACGACGATCTCGCTCGGCGTGCTGGGAAGCGTGAAGCCGCCAAAGACGCATGCGGCAATGCCCGAGAACAGGCCGCCGAAGCCCAGCTGCCAAACGCCCAGAGCCAGCGGGTCGACATCTTCGACAAAGCGCTTCGCCACAATGATGTGGCCGGCATAGACAAAAGCGGAGAGCAGCATGATGATTGCGCCGGGATTCAGGCTGGTAAAGTCGGCGCCCGAGAGCAGCAGCATGCCGCAGGTGACGATGGCGGTGCCGACGAGCACCTTGCGCTCGGGGGCGCGACGCAGCAGGGCTGCGTTGGCAAACGGCACGATTACGACTGTCAGGCTCTGCAAAAAGCCGGCGGTGGAGGCGGAGGTGAGGCTGGAGCCCAGGCACATGCACGTGAGCTCGGTTGCCATGATGGCACCGATGATGGCGGCGCGAACCATAAGGTCGCGGTTGATGCGAAACGCGTGCTTGTGGAAGAGCAGCAGACAGGCCGCAAAGGCGATGATGCAGCGCAGCGCAACGATGCTCGTGGCGTTCATGCTGTCCATGCCGATCTTCATGAGGGGGTACGAAAAGCCCCATGCGACGGGAACGGAAAATGAGAGCGCGATTGCTTTTTTGCGATCCATGGGACTCCTTTTGTTACAGAACGGTTTCGCAAAAAGGATTCTGCTCCCAGATGTGGATGTAGTAAAGCGAATGTATCTTCAGTATGATTAAGAAATGCTAATGTTGGCGGGAAAAGTCCTGGCAAAACGTTTTACAGCTACATCGATGTGGAGGCACGATGGCACCGCGGTATCAGATTGTATGTATGGTGGTCGATTGCGGCAGTCTGAAACGTGCAGCGGACGAGCTGGGCTATATGCAAAGTGCGGTGAGCCAGGCCGTCAAGGCACTCGAGCGCGAGCTGGGCACCACGATTATCGAGCGCGGAAAGCAGGGCGTTTCGCTTACGCGCGACGGTAAGCAATATCTGCCGTACCTGCGCCAGATCGTGACCGCCGAGGCCGAGCTCGAGGGCAAGCGCCAGGAACTGCTGGGGCTTTCGTCGACCGATATTCGCATTGCAACGTTTACCAACGTGAGTCGAACCGTGTTGCCGCGCGTGATCCGCGACTTTGGGGAGCTGCACCCGGGCGTACGCTTTACCCTCAAGCAGGGCGATTACACGCGCAACGCCCAGTGGGTGCACGATGGCGTGGTTGACTTTTGCTTTACGGCGCGTGGGTTTACCGCAGGGCTCGAGAAGCGCGTGGTCTATCAGGACGAACTGGTGGCGCTGTTACCGACTGCGCACCCGCTGACAGCAAAGGAAAAGGTGACGCTTGCCGACCTAGCGTCCGAGCCGTTTGTGCTGCTGGATGAAGGCGAACAGAGCCTGGTGCTCGATGCATTTGCGGCGCATGGCTTGTCGCCGCACGTGACGAGCGAGGTCACCGACGACTACACCATCATGGCGATGGTGGAGGAGGGTCTAGGCGTGAGCATGCTCTACCGTCGTACTGTGGAGGGCATGCGAGCCGATATTCGCGTGCGGCCCATCGTGCACGCTCCCTCGCGTGACGTAGTGGCAGCCTGGCGCAGCTGGGATACCATGCCCATCGCCACGAGGCGCTTTATCGACTATATGAGCTCGCATATTGTCAATTAATGACTGGCGTGGCTTTGAGTGCGGTGTTTAGCGGGCTGTCGCTTTGGCTTGGGTGGCGCGATAGGTGCGTGCCGGGTGGCAAAGTAGTACCGCCACGACCATAAAGAACGCCGTGGTGCCCAGGCTGATGGGGTAGACCATCATGATGTTAGCAAAGGTGCGGAAGTGCGGGAACACACAGAACACCCAATAGAAGCGGATGCCGCAGACGCAGATCATGGTGATGAGGGCGGGCGTGAGCGAGATACCAAAGCCGCGCAGGTAGCCGGACATGTTTTCGTAGAACATGCTAAAGGCGTACGCCGGGAAGATCGAACACACGCGGATATAGCCGATCGAGACGATGTTGGGATCGCTGTTGAACAGCGACAAGATCTCGCGTCCCAGGCCGACAATAACGATGATCGTGGTGAGTGCAACGATACCGCCTTCGACCAGGCAGACCTTGAGCGTTTTGGTGCAGCGGTCGATCTGGCGGGCACCGTGGTTTTGTCCTACAAAGGTGGTGCAAGCCTGGCTAAAGCTGTTGAGCAGGTTGTAGCATACGTACTCCAAGCTCATAGCGGCGCTCGATGCCGCCATGACCTCGGTGCCCAGGCTGTTGATAGCAGACTGGATGATGATGTTGGCGACGGCAAACACGGCGCTTTGGATGCCGGCGGGCAGGCCGATCTTGACGATGCGCTTGAGGGCGACGGGGTCGATAGCCAGGTCGCGCGGGGTGACGCGGACGACGGAGTCGGTCTTGAGCAGGCGGATAAAGAGCGTGGCGGCGCTGACAGTGTAGGCGATAGCGGTGGAGATGGCGACGCCCGCGACGCCCCAGTGGAGTATGGGGACAAAGATGAGATCCAGGCCAATGTTGAGGACGGTGGACACGGCAAGTGCCTGCAGCGGCATGCGGGTGATGCCGACGGAGCGGAAGATCGCGGCCTCAAAGTTGTAGAGCAAGATCGAGGGCATGCTGAGCAAAAAGACGCGCAGGTAGAGCGAAGCGAGCGGCATGGTTTCGGCGGGAACATTGAGCGCGGCGAGCATGGGCTCGGCAAAGATCTCGCCCAGCGCAATGACGACAAAGCCCACGAGCGCCATTAAAATCGAAGTATGGACGGCGCGTTTGACCATGTTCTGATCGTTGCGGCCGATAGCGTTGGCGATGACCACGTTGGAGCCAAGCGACATGCCAATAAACAGGTTGAGCATAAGACTGGTAAGCGGAACATTGGAGCCGACCGCCGCCATGGCGAGGGTTCCCTGGTCGCCCGAGAAATTACCGATGATGACCGTGGCGATGAGGTTCGACAGCTGCTCCAAGATGCTCGTGGCGGCCACGGGGAAGGCGAACAGGGGAATATTGCGCCACAGCGAGCCGGTGGTCATGTCAATGTGCTTAGATACGGTGTCAGCCATATGCTCTCAATCTCTAATATGCTCTTTTGTGCTTATTTGCGCAGACGATGATACTCCTAATCGACTAGTCATTGGGGACGTTCTAAAACGATTACTCATTCAAGAACGTCCCCAATGACTAGGCGGGGAAGGCGTGCGACAATGGTGGGCGTTGTGTTGTTCGCGCTAAGGAGTTGCCATGTTGTTGTGTCCCGTTTGCCATGAGCTGCTGGTGGATGACGAACGCGGTGCTGCATGCGCGGGTGGGCACCGGTTTGACCGTGCGCGCGAGGGCTATCTATATCTCCTGCGCTCGTCCAAGAGCGGCGACTCCATGGGCGATCCCAAGTCGCAGGCACGCAGCCGTCGCGACTTTCTGAACCGCGGTTACTATGCGCCGTTGCGCGATGCGATGGTCGAGCTGGTGCGCGAGCGGGTGTCTGGACGTGCCGCGTCTACGAACTGCCCCATGACGTTGCTCGATATTTGCTGTGGCGAGGGCTATTACACCAGCGCCATGGGTGCGGTGCCGGGCGTGAATGCTTACGGCTTTGACCTGGGCAAAGAGATGGTGCGCCTTGCCGCCAAGCGCGGCGATGCGACCTACTTCGTGGCCAACATGAAGGACATCCCCGTGGCCGATGGCACCTTCGATATGGTGACCGAGCTCTTTGCTCCCTTTAACGAGCGTGAGTTTTCTCGCGTGCTGGCGCCAGAGGGCTCGCTCTACACCGTGGTGCCGGGTGCCCGTCATCTGTTTGGGCTCAAGGAGGTACTCTACGACACGCCGTACCTTAACGATGAGAAGCTGCCGAAGACCACCGAGCTCGAGTTGGTCGGAACGCGGCGGGTGTCTGCGAACATTACGCTCCAAACCCAGGCCGACATCGAGGCGGTGTTCCAGATGACGCCGTACTACTACCGCACGCGCCCTGCCGATAAAGAGCGCCTGGCAAACTTGGACACCCTTCAAACCGACATCGACTTCATCATCGCCGAGTACCGCCACAGCTAACAACCTGCCAAAAAGGGACAGGTTTGTTTTGGTAGGTTTTGTCTGGGCAAACGTAAAGGGCCGACCGCGGAGATGCGCGATCGGCCCTTTTTAGTTGCTTGGCTGCAGAGGTTATGAGAAGCGAGCGCTTACAGGCGGTCCTTGTTCTCGGCCTTAACGGCGTGTGCCTGCTGAACAAAGAACAGGTCGTAGACCACGATGACAAAGGCGACGATATTGACGGAGCTGCCGCCGAGCGCGGGAAGCGTGAGCGCGGCCTGCGCAATCGTGGCGATTGCGGCAACGATGCCGAGCTTAAACGCACCATCCACCTGCGAAGGCTTGTTGGCGCCCTTGATGCCCGCAACGCCCGCGGCGAGATCGATGAGGCCCTTGGCGACCAGCACGACCGCGGCGAGCATGGCGTTCGACCCGTACGTGGAATCGAGGTTGCCGGTCGCGATGCCGACGCCGGCGATGACGAGGCTGGCGATGCCCAAAACAAAGTAGACGAGGGCAAGGATTTTGAGAGTCTTACGAGCAGAGCTCATGGCTGGTCCTTTCGATACGAGTACGCCAACCTGGCGCACCCCAAGTGCTGCACATATGGTGAAGCACATTGTAGTTCAACGGGGCGATGCATGCGTTTGAAAGCGTCTCTTGCCTGCACGGTCCAACCTTTCAAAAAGGAAAGCCAGCTGTAAGGCAAATCGATGGCAGCCCATGTGCGGCGCTGCGATGATGAGGCCGTAACAAGGAGCTGGTCTCAAGGAGGAGTCATGATGTACGGAGCAGGGCAAGTGCGTGAGCCGCGGTCGTTGGGAAGGCGCATGGGCGATTCCGTGATCGCTGCCGTGTGCACGGGATTGATGGCGGTACTTTGCATTGCGATGCTGTGGGCCATGTCGCATGTGGGACAATAGCGGACGGTTGGGTGCCGACATAAACGGCGCTCACGTATTCGTTTTGATTGTTAAGGAGTACCCATGGGCGTCGTCGATCCCTTTTCTGTTGCTCGGGCCGCGGGGCTTGAGCTGACCGGGAAGTCCGAGGGCCTCACGCTCACCGACGGCACGATGGAGCTGCGTGCCGATTTTGGCCGCATGCTGCCGCGACTCAAGCAGGGCCGTCTGCAGCAAGAGCTGTTGGTGAAGGCTGCGCGCACAAAGGGCATCGAGCGACCATGGGCGATTGACGCTACGGCAGGCTTTGGCGAGGATTCGCTGCTGTTGGCGGCCGCGGGCTTTACCGTCGATCTGTATGAGCAGGATTGCGTGATCGCGGCGCTCCTCAAGGATGCCCTGGATCGCGCGGCAGATGATCCGGCGCTTGCGGCTGCCGTGTCGCGCATGCGCTTACATGCGGGCGAGGACAGCATTGCCGGCCTTCGCCATACGGCTGAGCTGATCGGGCGGGGCGAGCTTGCCGCCCCCGACGTGGTATATCTGGATCCCATGTTTCCCGAACGCACCAAGAGCGCGGCGGTGAAAAAGAAGTTCCAACTCTTACACCATCTGGAGCAGCCGTGCGCCGATGAGGAGACGCTGGTCGAAGCTGCGCTTGCGGCGCGCCCGCGCAAGGTCGTTATCAAGCGGCCGGTGAAGGGGCCGCTGCTTGCCGGCGTTAAGCCGAGCTATCAACTTGCGGGCAAGGCCGTTCGCTACGATGTGTTGGTGCCGCCGCGCCCGTAGCTTGCGTGCGATGGCTGGCGCTCCGTCAATGCCGTGCCGATGCGGCGCCTATTTCCAAGGGTGCGACGTCAAGTGCCAGCCGCCGCAGTATTCGCATTTGTAGCAGGCCAGCCCGCGGCGTCCGCGGTTTTCGCAGTCGGCCATAACTGCCTCGGCCTCGGCGCGCGTGTCGTAACGGTTTTTGCGCTCGCACGATTTGTAGCGCCAGGCTTCATCGCGCTCGGAGTCCAGGGCGTCGCGGCGCTCGTCCTCGCGTGCAAACAGGTCGCTCATATCGCCGCCGGTAGCAGCGCTCAAAAACTCGCTTTTGGCCTTTGACCAGGCGGCTCGCTTTTTGCTTCCCATCTGCTTCGCGCCCTTCTCCAAACGTTGGTATCATTGCTCAATCAAAGTGATACCAATAAACGTGAGGTCGCCGCGTGATGATCAGAAAAACCCTCGATACCGACATTCCCGCCGTCATGGCCATCTATGACGCGGCCCGCGCCTTTATGCGCGCACATGGCAACACGACGCAGTGGCCCGAGGGCACGCCTTCGGGCGAGCAGCTGGCTGCCGATATCGCCGCCGGTGGCAGCTATGTGTGCGAGGAAGACGGACGCGTGGTGGCGACGTTTGCCTTTCTGCCGGGGCCGGACAGTTCCTACGATGTGATCGAGGGCGGCCAGTGGCGCAGCGACGCCCCGTATGCTGTGCTGCACCGCGTGGCATCCGACGGCACCACGCATGGCGTCGCGGCTGCGATGTTTGCCTTTGCCGAGGAACGCATCGACCATCTGCGTATCGACACACACCAAGACAACCTGCCCATGCAGGGCGCCATCGCCAAGGCCGGGTTTAAGCGCGCCGGTATCGTATATGTGTCGGACGGTACGCCGCGCGTCGCGTTTGATTGGCTGCGCGAGGCATAAAGGCCGAGTCACATACCAGCGTTTCATCGAAATGAAAATGGCCCCGAGTGGGGCCATTTTTGGTAAAACGCGTTGTTGTGGGGTTCGCGCTGTTACCGCCTCAGATGAGCCAAGGCAGACAAAAGGGGAGGTGCCGGCTTTCGCAAGGCGCGAACCTACGAAAATCGCCGCGCGGCAACGCGGGGCGATGAGCTCGGTCGGGGGATAGGGCCCGCTTCGCCCGCCGGCCCGTAAATTGTATCATCCAGTGTGGAGCGAGGGTGCCCGTTGCCGCGTGCGATGGGCTTGTAATAAGAGGAGAGCCATGTCGAAGCAAGCGGTCGTTGGAATCTTGGCGCATGTCGATGCCGGCAAGACCACGCTGGCCGAGGCCATGTTGTTCAACGCGGGTCGCATTCGCAAGCGCGGCCGCGTGGACGATGGCGATTCGCATCTGGACACGAATGCGATCGAGCGTGAGCGTGGCATTACGATCTTCTCGTCGCAGGCCGTGCTCGACCATGGCGATACCCACGTCATGCTCGTGGATGCGCCGGGACATGTCGATTTTTCTGCCGAGGCGGAGCGCACGCTGCGTGCCCTGGACTACGCGATTCTGGTGGTAGGCGCCAACGATGGCGTACAGGGGCACACCGAAACCCTGTGGCGCCTGCTTGCACGCTATGACATCCCGACGTTCATCTTTATCAACAAGATCGATTTGGAGAATCCCGGCCGCGATGTTTTGCTGGCACAGCTTGGGCAGCGTCTTTCCGAGGGCTGCCTGGATGCCAACGAACTGCTGGCGGGCGGCACCGTTCAGGAGGATGCTGCTGCGTTAGACGAGGCGGCGCTCGAGGAGTTTCTTGAGGCGGGTGAGCTTTCCTCCGCGACGCTGTCGCGCATGGTTGCTGAGCGCAAGCTCTTTCCCTGCTTTGCCGGCTCGGCGCTCAAGGACCAAGGTGTGGACGAGCTGTTGGATGGTATATGCGCGCTGATGCGCGAACAGGCGTGGCTCCCGGAGTTTGCCGCCCGCGTCTATCGCGTCAGCCGCGGGGACCGCGGCGAGCGCTTGGCTTGGGTTAAAGTGACCGGCGGCACGCTGCATGCCAAGCAGGTGATTGGCGGACGTTCCGGTGCCGAGACATGGGAGCAGAAGGTCGATCAGGTACGCATCTATAACGGCGATAAGTATGAGCTTGCCCAAGAAGTTGCTGCTGGCGGTATTTGTGCCGTGACGGGTCTTGCGCACGTTCGCCCGGGGGACGCCCTGGGCGCGGAGCCCGCGGGCGATGCGCCCGTCATTGCGCCGGTCCTCACCTATACGGTACTGCCGGGCGAGCACGATGTCCATACGGTGTTCCAAGCGCTGACCGAGCTTGCCGATGAGGACCCCATGCTCGGCGTAAGCTGGAACACGCATCTTGAGCAGATTCATCTGCAGTTGATGGGTGCGGTGCAGCTCGAGGTCGTGCAGCGGGTGTTGGCCGATCGCTTTGGCCTTTCGGTTTCGTTTGAGTCTGGCGGCATCCTCTATAAGGAGACTATTTCGCAGTCGGTCGAGGGCGTGGGTCACTTTGAGCCACTGCGCCACTATGCCGAGGTGCATCTGAGCCTGGAGCCGTTGCCAGCGGGTTCGGGCGTGCAGTTTGGCACCGTGGCCTCGACCGACGAGCTCGATCTTAACTGGCAGCGTTTGGCGCTCACCAACGCCATGGAGCGCGATCGCCTGGGCGTGCTGACCGGCTCTCCCATCACCGATATTCGCATTACGCTCACGGGCGGTCGTGCGCATGCCAAGCACACCGAGGGCGGCGATTTTCGTCAGGCAACGTACCGCGCGATTCGCCAGGGCTTGATGCAGGCGCGTGAGGCCGGCGCGGCGGTGCTGTTGGAGCCGTGGTATCGCTTTGAGCTCGAGGTACCGGGGGAGTGCGTGGGTCGGGCGCTCTCGGATGCCACGCGCATGGGTGCCGAGTACGAGCCGCCGACGATGGCAGGAGACCGGGCGAAGCTTGTGGGTCGCGTGCCAGCATCCGAGGTGCAGGATTACGCGCTGGAGGTGGCTGCCTACACGAGCGGTCGCGGTCATCTATACCTGGAGTTCGCCGGCTATGCGGCTTGCCATGATGCCGAGCGCGTCATCGAGACGGCCGCCTATGGGCCCGAGGCCGATCTGCCCAACACGCCCGATTCGGTCTTTTGCTCTCACGGCGCCGGTTACACGGTCAAATGGTACGACGTACCCGCCGCGGCGCACGTAAAGGTCGATCCCGCCACCTTCCGCCCCTGGCGAGCAGCAGGCGCCGAGTTTTTCGGCCACATGTGACAAAGGGACAGCTCCTTTGTCATATGCTATTGGTATAACTCGGTATAAGTTGGTATAACTATTACCAGGGTTTGCCAATCCGAGGAGGCCGACATGAATCCAAATCCCTTTAAGCCCACGGCTGGCAAGCGGCCTCCGATACTCATCGGCCGCGAGTCGGTCATCGAAGATTTCGAGGAAGGGCTCGATAACGGCGCCGGAGCGCCGGGTAGACTCATGCTCATTACGGGAAACCGCGGCTGTGGCAAGACGGTTCTCCTACGGGAACTGCAACGTCTAGCCAATGAGCGCGGATGGGCGGTTGTCTCCGATTCCGCTTCGCTTGGCTTATGCGACCGCTTGGCCGACGCGCTTCGCTCGAATAAACCCGTTGTGACGTCAATGGAGTTCGGTCCGTCGTTTGGCCGGATGTCGGTCGAGGCGGCGCGGGCAAAGGGCGAGACGTTGCGAGGGCTGGTCAACGAGCGCCTCAAGAGGCTCGGTCCAGGCAAGGGCATACTGTTTGCGATTGACGAGGCGCAATCGGCGTCTATCGAGGAACTGGCGGCTCTTGCCGTTCTCTATCAGCAGGTGCTCGGAGACCAGGATGCCACGGGCTTGCCCGATAGCGACCAGCGCGGTCTTGCGCTGGCGTTCGCCGGCTTGCCCAGTATGGTTGACGATCTGCTCGAAGAGCCGAGCGTGACGTTTTTGCGGCGTGCCCAGCAGCGTACGTTGGGGGCGATATCTTTGCCCGAGGTGCGCGATTCGTATATCCAGACGGTCAAAGACGCTGGTCTTTACGTTGACGCGGAGACGGCGGACCTTGCGGCGCGCAAGAGCATGGGGCATCCCTACATGGTTCAGCTGGTGGGATATTACATGTGGCGCTCTGCCGTCCGGCGTGGCTCGCAGGTCATCGAAAGGCGCGATGTCGAGGATGGCCATGCGGATGCCGTCTCCGAGTTCTACGAAGCGGTTGACGCGCCTCTGTATTACGGGCTGCGCAGTCCACAGCGCCTCTTTATCGAGGCCATGGCTGCTGACGAGGGTGAGCCGACGCGCATGGCGGATATCATTGAGCGCTGTGACCGTACTCAGAGTTGGGCGAGTAAATATCGCGCAAGCCTGATTCGCGAGCGCGTCATCGAGGCTGCCGGATACGGCCTCGTCCGGTTTACCGTGCCCATGCTGGGCGCGTACATTCGCGATCGAGTTTTATGGCATGAGTAGGGTGATAAAGGTGACGGAACAGAAGATGAGCCCGCAGGCTATCGAGGTACGCGGCGCGCGCGTCCATAACCTCAAGGACATCGATATCGACATTCCGCTGGGAAAACTCGTGGGCATTGCCGGCGTGTCGGGCTCGGGCAAGAGTTCGCTGGCGCTGGGGGTTCTTTATGCCGAGGGCTCGCGTCGCTATCTGGAGGCGCTCAGCACCTATACCCGCCGTCGTCTGACGCAGGCCGAGCACGCCCAGGTGGACGAGGTGCTGCACGTGCCGGCGGCGCTCGCATTGCATCAGCGCCCCAGCGTGCCGGGCGTGCGTTCCACCTTTGGCACCATGACCGAGCTCAACAATAGCCTGCGTCTACTCTTTAGCCGCTGCGCCCATCACGTGTGCCCGCATTGCGGGGCGCGTGTGGAGCCGAGCCTTAACGTGGCTGCGGGCCTGTCGCTCACGTGCCCCGCATGCGGCCGCGAGTTCTACGCGCCGGGTGCCGAGGACCTTGCCTTTAACAGCGGCGGCGCGTGCTCTACCTGCGGCGGTACCGGTGTCATGCGCGAGGTGGACGAGGCGAGCCTGGTGCCCGACGAGTCAAAGACTATCAACGAAGGCGCGGTGCTTCCCTGGGGTACGCTCATGTGGGATCTGATGAAGCAGGTGGCAGGCGAGATGGGCGTGCGCACCGACGTGCCGTTTAACCAGCTCACGCCTCAAGAGCGCGACATCGTGTTTCATGGTCCGGCGGTTAAGAAGCACATTCTCTACGTCCCCAAAAACGGTGAGGGCGCCACGCCACTCGACTTTACCTACTACAACGCCGTCTATACCGTCGAGAATGCGCTCGCCAAGGTTAAGGACGATAAGGGGCTTAAGCGTGTAGCTCGCTTTTTGTGCGAGAGGCCATGCCGCGACTGTGGTGGCACGCGTCTCTCCGAGGCTGCGCGCCAGCCCCAGGTGCGCGGTATCAATCTGGCGCAAGCCGCGGCCATGACGCTAGGCGAGGCGATTGAGTGGGTGCGCGGGGTGCCTGCATCCTTGCCGACTGAGATGCAGCCCATGGCAGCGGATATCTGCGATTCGTTTTTGAGTGCGGCCCGTCGCCTGGTCGACCTGGGTCTCGATTACCTTTCACTCGACCGCGCCGGTGCCACACTCTCCACGGGTGAGCGCCAGCGCGTCCAGCTCGCCCGTGTGGTGCGCAACCGATCGACGGGCGTGCTCTATGTACTGGACGAGCCTTCGATCGGCTTGCACCCTGCCAATGTCGACGGCTTGGTGGGCGTGATGCGCGATCTGGTGGGCGACGGCAACACCGTGGTTGTTGTCGACCACGACACGCGCGTACTGGCGGAAGCCGACTATCTGGTCGAGATGGGCCCCGTTGCCGGAGCAGGCGGCGGTAATGTGATTGCCGTTGGCACGGTGGACGAGGTCGAACAATCGCAGGGCAGCCGCATCGCCCCGTTTTTGTGCACAGAGTCCAAGCGCATGCGTCCGCAGGTGACTGACGACGAAATGTTCGAGCAGGGACATATCCGCATGGCAACCGAGGCCATCCATACCGTCAAACCGCTCGAAGTCGATATCCCGCGCGGCCGCCTTGTCGCGGTAACGGGCGTTTCGGGTTCGGGCAAGACGACACTGGTGCTCGAGACGCTCATCCCGGCACTCAAGGCGCAGGCAGCTGGCGAGCGCCTGCCGGGGCACGTGCGTTGGGTCGATGCCGAGGGTATTGCCCGCGCAAACCTGATTGACGCTACGCCCATCGGCGCCAACGTGCGCTCGACGGTAGCGACTTATGCCGACATCCATGATGAGCTGCGCCGCGCCTTCGCCCGTACGCCCGAGGCCAAGGCAGCCGGCTACAAGGCGGGCGCCTTTAGCTACAACACCGGCGCCTTGCGCTGCCCTACGTGTGACGGCACGGGCTCGATATCGCTCGACGTGCAGTTTTTGCCCGATGTCGAGATCGTCTGCCCGGCATGCCGCGGCTCACGTTATGCAGACGCGGCTTCGCATATCCATCGTGAGGGCAAGGACGGGAGCCTGCTTACGTTGCCGCAGCTCATGGATATGAGTGTGGACGAGGCTATCGACGCCACGGTGGGGCTCAAGAAAGTTCAGACGCGTTTGCAGACCTTGCACGATCTGGGCCTGGGTTATCTCACGCTTGGCGAGCCCACACCGGCGCTTTCGGGCGGTGAGGCACAGCGTCTAAAGCTTGCGAGCGAGATGGGCCGCGTGCAGGATGATGCTGTATTCGTGTTCGACGAACCCACGATCGGCCTGCATCCGCTCGATGTTCAGGTGTTGCTGAGTGTGTTCGACGGCCTCGTTGCCAAGGGCGCCACGGTTATCGTGATCGAACACGATCTCGACCTTATCCGTAACGCCGATTACGTAATCGACATGGGCCCAGGCGGTGGCGACGCCGGCGGGCAAATCGTCTGCGCCGGCACGCCGGGCGACATCGCGGCCTGCTCCAAGAGCATTACCGGTCGCTACCTATAGGCAATGTGACAAAGGGACTGCCTCTTTGTCACATTGATTTCTATTTCACGCATTGAGCCGCGAGATAGTCGCGGAAGAATGGCAATTCAAATGCGACGAGCCCTCGTCCTCGTTCTCCGATGATGCCGGCATCTATCATGCGGCGTCGGTAGCGGGAGACCTGCTGCGGCGAACGCTTAAGGCGCTCGATAAGGTCGGCGGTGGTGGACTCTTCTTCGTCATCGAGCATGGCGATGAGGAATCGCTTGTCCTCTGCAGTGAGTTCCCGATAGGTTGCCGCGAGGATTCGGTCGTCCATCTCGTCGCGCGCGATTTTGATTCCCAGGTCAAAGTCGCGTGACGAGATTTCCTTCGAATCGCTTGTGAGATCCCAGGCACGGTAGCCTACGAGTTGCAATAGGAAGGGAAAACCAGAGATCGAGCGAACGGCTCTATCGATTCCCTCGGCATCTGCCAGGCGATCGTTTTCCTGGATTGTGCGAATCAAGGCCTCGCGCACGTCATAGTCGGCAATGCGACCCAGATGATATTGTTGGGCGCGGCGAAGGAACGAGACCGTCTTGTGGTTCAGCAACGTCGAGACGTTGTTGGGAAGTCCCGCCATGAGCAGGGCGACGCGTTTCCCATCGGTCACAAAGTGCTGATACGTCGCTGCGAGCTGAATCATCTCGTCGAGTGTCGGATCCACCTCGTCAACCGTGACGAGCAGACCGGTGCCCGCCTCGTTGAGCTGGTCGATGATGTCGCTCATGCGATAACGCCATGTTGAGGCATCGTGAACGTGATTGACCTCGATGCTGCCGAGCGGTGCAATTCCGAGACCGGTGACTTCGAAGTTGTTAGACGGGTCGATAAGATGGCCGGCAGCACGTTTCGCCCCGAACTCGATTTCCTCAAGCATTCCCGGGAGCGCGGTCGTCTTTACGGCAATCCAGCCGTGGGATTCCGCCCTTGTCGCAAGCGACGACATGAGAGCGGTTTTACCGGTTCCACGCGCGCCTGAGAAGATCGAGGTCAATTCTGGGCGCCTTCGCTGGCTCAAGAAGGCACGGTCCAAATCCCGAATAATCTGTTGTCTGCCAGCGAGATGGGCAGGAACCTCGCCAAAGCTAGGGGTAAACGGGTTTTCGAGGTATTCCACAATGCCCTCCTTTAGCGTCTCAGGTTAATTTCATTTTATTCTAGTTAATCTCAATTAAAAACGATTAATTTCATTTCAAAGTATAAGCTTGGCGTCGTGCGTTATCGAAGCGGTGCTTGAATAGCTTACGTTGGAGCCCGAAAATGGGTTCAACCCATTCGCGAAATTTGCACGCCCTATTGTGAGTGGGCTCTCAGATGAGCTGAAGCTGCCATCGTGCGGCTGATAGGGGCAATCATGAAAAACAGAATCTATGGGTATGCTCGAGTTTCGTCAGCAGACCAGAACCTGGATCGCCAACTGGATGCGCTGAAGCGGTTTCCGGTCCAAACGAATTTGATCTATGCTGACAAAGCGAGTGGAAAGGACTTCAGGCGTCCTCAGTACCAGCGTCTTCTTCGTCGTCTGCGTGAAGGGGACGTTCTGGTGATTAAGAGTATCGACCGATTGGGTCGCGACTACCGTGAAGTTCTCGATGAATGGCGTCGCCTAACGACGGACAAACGCGTTGCCATCGTGGTGCTCGATATGCCATTGCTTGACACACGCGAACAACCCAATGGAATTACGGGGACTTTTATTGCCGACCTAGTGCTTCAGGTTTTGAGCTATGTGGCTCAGGTGGAGCGCGAAAACATAAAGCAGCGCCAGGCGGAGGGTATCGCGTCGGCGCGTCTGCGGGGTGTGAGATTTGGGAGACCGACGCTCGAACGTCCGGATAGCTACCGCGATGTCATCAAATCATTCGAAGGAGGTGAGGTTACGAGGCAAGAGGCCGCAATGCTTTTGAACGTCAGCGCATCGACGTTTGATCGTTGGAGACGGGCGGACGCGAACGGATATGACCGTTCGCCGTCTGCCCGTCCTCTTTAGCTAGACATTTTGACGAGGGGAGTTTATTGCACAGGGCCCACTCCTTCCCTCGATGTTTATCCAGTTCACGCCCTTGAATCAAATAGTGCCACCGCGTCGCCAATTCGTCTGCTATTTGACGAGGGGGAGGTTAAACGACTACCAAGGGATATGTAATGAAGAAAAAGTTATTTACGGCAGTTCTGGCTTTTAGCGCGGCCGCGCTAATCGGCATTTCTCTACCACTCGGAATTACGGGTCGCGGCTGGAGCCCGACATACGCATTCGCAGCGACTAAGAAAAGTGGAAAGAAGCCAAAGCCAGGTAAGAAGGATTCAGTAAAAATCGATCAACTAAACTGGAGTGTCTCAGAAGGCGTTGTTGATGGCGTCGAGATGATGACATTTGAATATGACAATAAATCGAGCTTCGATATTGCTCAGTTCACTATTCAGTTTGAGCCGAAAGGGGAGTTGACCGACGAACAGAAACTTCTGTTTACTGACGTTTTTGATGAGGAAGAGGCTGCGCACGATTATTCAACGCTGAAAATAACGGCGGATAGCCAGCGAATCGTCGAGAAGCGAGAATCGGTTGATAGCGTTCCGTGCATTATCCATGGTGACTATGTCGCCAATGCCCAGCAGAATCAATATGACCTGATGGAGCCTTCAGTGGCGACTATTGCCTATCTAGGCGGCGATGGAAAGATATATCTCGAGTACTATAGTTTCAAGTCGAAAACCTATACGACTTCATCAAAGGGCGGTGTCAAGGCGTATGACTGGCCAACAAAAGCCCTTGCAAAATCCTTGCCGAAGCCTGACTGCCCTATCGTTTATACGTCGTTAGACGAAAAAGACTGCCTTTCGTTTGTCGCATTTGGCATCGATCATGATGGGTACGACAAATACATCAAAGCTTGCAAGAAAAAGGGATACAAGGACATCGAGTATTCGTATGACAGCAGTTTTTGCGCAAAGGATAAAAAGGGACGGGAACTGATGATCGGATATAGCGACCGAGATCAGCGGATGGACGTCAGCGTTTCAGTTGATTAACGTGGGCATATGATCGAATGATCAACGCGTTATGATGCCTATGTATGGATTGGGGTGCCGGCCTATGGTCTGTGCCCCAATCTTTCTAAAGATACGTGCAGCAGAATAGGTATTAAATTAACGTATGAATATGTATTTATATTATGTTGGATTTAAGTCCTTCCTTTCTGAATTGGTTGACATCAAAACCCAATATAAATGAATTGAGTCCGTAATTACCCTGAGGACAACTGGAGGACAAGGGTTAAATGAGCGTTTCCAATCCGTTTAAAACAATTGGCCAGAAGATAATTGTCGCCCTATTGGCGTTAGGCTTGATTGCAGCTTGCGGCGGCTGCGTGTACCTGTGGTTGACGCGCGATCAGACCGTTATAAGCGATGATTCGATTCGGGAAGAAATTAAGCCGGTAACGAAGTTGCTTACCTACGAATACGATTTTACTCAGGTTCTATATATTGACGATGCGGGGAATCCGTTTGGTTTTAACAACCCATTTACTACTAAGCGATATGTAGCGACCATCGATGGTAAGGCGGATATCGGCTTGAACGTAGACGATGAGAACCTGAAGGTCAAAGTCCATCGTTCGAAAAACAACGAGTCGGTAATAAAATCTGTTAATGTTACGCTTCCGCATTCCGAGATCGTGACGTTGTCAACGGATCCGAACTCGCTTAAAAAATACGTTGAGGACAATGGTTTTCTTAATTGGAATCAGGTCAGTACGGACGATTTAAATAAATTGCTTCAGCAGGCTGATAAGGACCAGAGGCAAAAGGTTCAAGAAAGTGGCATGCTGGAAAAATCTGATGAACGTGCAGTAAAACTGGTGAAAAAGCAGGTGTCGACGTTCTGTGGTCCAGACGTAAGGGTCAATGTCGAATTCGAAGATTAATATCTACCTTTGAAATCAAATTACTGATTCAGCAGAATGCCCGCTATCGCGATGCCTTACGTTGCAATAGCGGGCATCTCTGATCTCGTTTGAAGGGTGTCAATGTGACAATTGTCCGATATGACAACGAGACGGTCCCTTTGTCACATTCCCGGAAAGCCTGCCTGGCGCAGGGCTTCGTAGAGGACGATGGCGGCGCTGTTGGAGAGGTTGAGCGCGCTGATGCGGTAGTCGTCCGGGTTGACGAAGTTGCCGCAGATGTCCTGTTGAAGGATGGCTTCGTGGCTGTCCTCGGTATGTCCCAGCGATTCCTCGTGGGCTTCCCAGGCCTCGGCGTTATCGAGTGAGTCACAATCGCGCAGCATCGGGATGCGCTCGCAGCGCTCGGACGCCGCGGCAAGCAGTGGCTCGGGAATGCCTGAGCTCTCGCTGCCAAAGACCAAGTAGTCGCCATCTCGGTAGGTGCTCTGCGCATAGGTGCGGCGTGCCTTTTTGGTCAGCAGATGCAGGCGACCGTCGGCGGGGGAGAGACCGTTGCGCGCAAGGAAATCCTCCCAGCCGGCATAGGTCGTCACGTCCAAGTTTTGCCAGTAGCCCAGGCCGGCGCGACGTACCGTCTTGTCATCGAGCGAAAACCCCAGCGGCTCCACCAGATGTAGACGGGCGCCGGTGACCACGCAGGTACGGCCGATATTGCCCGTATTGGCCGGGATTTCGGGCGCATACAGCACAATGTTGAACATGAATCTCCTTGGCTCAGAACGAAAAACCACCACGAAGGGGACAGGCACCTTCGTGGTGGTTTGGCGGTTACGTAGCGGAAAAACCCGCTTGGATAAACCTAGGCGCGGTGCCAGTCGGTCAGGCAGGCATCGAGGGAGGCGATGAGCGCATCCTTGTCCATGTGACGGCCGATGATGCACAGGCTCGTCATGCGGTCGCCCGTCTCGTCGTCCCAAATCTGCATGATCTCGGGGTTCTCGTCGATGATCTTCTGCTTCTCGCCCTCGGGCGCCGAGTCGACAAACAGGCCGTTCTCCATCAGGCGCATCTGGTGGCCAGCCTGCTCAAACATGTAGCACATGTCCGGATCGCCGGTCTGCCACAACGGACCCTTGACGCGAATGACCTCGTCGGGCCACTCCTGCTCAACAAAATCGGTGAACTTCTGCAGGTCAAACGGCTTGCGGCGCGAGTAAACAAAGGTCTCGATGTCGTACTCGAGCACCTCAGGGTCATCGTGCTCCTCGGGATGCTCCATGGCATCGATCCAGGCGGCGGAATTGTAGGCGCGCATAAAGTCGAAGCGGTCGGTGTCGAGCAGCTCCTCCATGGGGACCTCGCCGTTTTGGGCCTCGACGATCACGGCATCTTTCTGCAGGCTGCGCACGATGGCCTTGAGCTCGGCGATCTGCTCAGGGCTCACGGTATCGGTCTTGTTGAGAATCAGCGTGGAGCAGAACTCGATCTGCTGGATGAGCAGGCTCTCGATGTCGTCCTCGTCGATATCCTCTGCCAGCAGGTCGCGACCGCCGTTGAACTCGTCGTACATGCGGGCGCAGTCGACCACGGCCACGATGTTGTCGAGCGCGAGCTTGGGCTCGCCGCCCACCTTGGCCTCGTCGCAGAAGCTCGAGATGGTGTAGGCGATGGGGATAGGCTCGCAAATACCCGATGCCTCGATGATGATGTAGTCGAAGTTGCCCGAATCGGCGATGCCCTGCAGCTGGTTGGCAAGGTCGTCCGAAAGCGTGCAGCAGATGCAGCCGTTGGTGAGCGGGATGAGGTCGTCGGTCTCGGAAAGGCCACCGTCGGCGATAAGGCTGGCGTCGACGTTGATCTCGCCGATGTCGTTGACGATCACGGCGGCGCGGATGCCGCCGTCGTTAGCGAGGATGTGGTTGAGCAGCGTGGTCTTGCCGGCACCGAGGTATCCGGTAAGCATGATGATCTTCACGGGTTTGTTGGGCATGTGCCCTCCTTTGTTAGACATGGCTTACAGTTGAATCTTATGCCAAACGCCTGCTCTTATACCCACGCGCCGGCAAATAACACAAGCTACTCCCAGGCTCCCCATACATCGGGGCAATAACCGACGGTGGCCTTTTTGCCGTTGCGCACGATGGGCTCGGCTAGAACCTGCTGGTTCTCGAGCAGCTTGTCGAAGCGCTGACTGGGGGTAAGGTGCTGGATGAGCGCGAGCGTCTCCTCGTCCTTGGCTTTGGGGTTGAGCAGCTTATCGATGCCGCCGACCGCCTGCATCACGCTCGTGAGCTCGCCCTTGCTCATTTCCTTTTCCTTAAGGTCAATAAACTGCACCTTAATGCGGCGCTCCTTAAAATAGCGCTGGGCCTTCTTGGTATCGAAGGACTTCTTGGTGCCGAAGATTTGCACATTCATAGTATGTTCCGCCGTTCTACCTGATGAAGTTGGTCGTTGCTCGATCTGCCTCGGGTGCGTTGATGCCGGCGGCCTGTCCTGCCTCGATACAGCGAAGGAGCCAGGCCATGTTTTTGCCGATGTTGCGCATGGTGGCAAGGCCCTCGGCGTCCCCATTGGCGTCGCCGGGCACGCGACCAAACACGTTGTTCCAGTACGTGGAGGCAACCACGGGCATCTGGTTGATGGTGAAGTACTTGTTGAGTACGTCGAAGGTCGTCGACGTGCCGCCGCGACGGGCGACGGCGATGGCAGCGCCCGGCTTGTGCGCAAAGGCCTTGCTGCCGGCATAGAAGGCGCGATCGAGGGCCGAAAGGATGCGGCCGCTGGGGTGCGCATAGTAGACAGGTGAGCCAAAAACAAAGCCATCTGCCTGCTCGGCGGCAGCGATGAGCTCGTTCACTACGTCATCGTCAAAGGTGCAGCGACCGCCAAGCTTGCCGCACTGGCCGCAACCGATGCAATCGCGAATGGGCTTGGCGCCCAGCTGAAACACCTCGGTATCAATGCCTTCGGCATTGAGCTGCTCGGCGACCTCGGCGAGTGCGCGGGCGGTGTTGCCGTTTGCCTTGGGGCTGCCATTGACCAAAAGAACCTTCATCACAAACTCCCTCTGCTTTTGGTGACTTCTGCAGAGGATTATCGCACGATGGGGGAGGCGGCGCGGGCGCGGTGCTAATCCAGTTTGGTACCTGGCACCTGCACGGCTTTCCCGAGCAACGCTTTGAGCTCGTTCAAAATGGAAACGGGCTGTCGGTCAACGCTGTTCAGATGGAGCGTGGCCACGCGAATGGGCGGCTGATATTCAAGCGAGCCGATGAGCACGGGAGAACCCAGGAATCGTTCGATTTCGTTTGCGATCGAGTCGGTCTCTTCGGGATCAAAGTCGTCGAAAAGCGCCACGAATGTCGGCCCCGTCGAGCGGAACAGGCGACCCTTGCCGCGCGAGCAATCCATGAGGCAGGCGGCGCTTTCGGCGAGCACGCGGTCGCCTGCATCGAATCCAAAGCGGGCATTGACTTCGGCGATATCGTCGACCTTAATGGCAATAAAGCCTGCCTCGCGCGCCACGCGGCGCATCTCTCCAATAGCATTGACCAGCGCGTGGACATCGCCCAGGCCGGTCACGGAATCGGTCGTATCCGCTAGGCTTCGGTTGATGATAATGCCCACATACATGTTGGGCTCGGTATCGGTGCCGTCCAAGCGGTAGCCCGTGCAGTCGCAAAGCGCGTACGCTCCGGTGGCATCCATCACGCGGTACTGCATGTAGTGGAAGTGCCACGTGCCGTTTGTCACCATGTCGAGCTCGGCGCGTACGTTGTCGCGGTCCTCGGGATGAACGCGGGCAAGCCACATATCGACCGAGTTAAAAGGGTGCTGGGAGGGCAGGTCAAAATCGCGCACGGCGTTGACCGACCATTGCGATTCTCCAGTATCGAGGTTGAGGATGAACGGATAGCGCGTCTCGGAGCTCATGGAGATCGCTTGGAACACCCGGTCGTTGCAGAGAAGCTGATCGACGATTGGACGTTGCGGCACATCATTGTCTTTCGGTTGCTGCACACGATGCATAAGCTTATAGCGATACATCTTGCGATCGGCATCCATCGTCATCTGGCGACGTGTGTCGCCGGCAAGTGGATCGACGCGCGAGCAGCCAAAGCTAAAGCTGCCGACCATGGGCGCCTTGCCACCTGAGCTCGCCTCGACCAGCCCGGCGCGTATCTGCTCCAAGCGCTGCTCGAGTTCGGTCTCGTTTGCGGAGAGCGAGATGAGCACAAACTCGTCTCCACCGATACGGAACAGCATCTCATCGTGCTCCATGGTTTCGGAGAGCGTGCGGCAGATGCTCAGAATATAGCGATTGCCTTCGGCGTGGCCAAACCTATCATTGCAATGCTTGAGATGGTCGATGTCAATATAGGCGCAGGTGAAGGGGTCGCCTTTGTGCCAGAGTTGCTCGACGTGACGGTCGAGTCCGCTGCGGTTGCCCAAGTTGGTGAGCGGGTCGATATAGGCGTTGCTCTCAAGCAGCCGGCGCTCTTGTTGCAGGATGGCATGCGTCTTTTTCAACTGCTCGCCAATGCCGCGCAACTCTACGGGCAGGGCGGCAACGTCAAGCTCGGCGGTCGAGACGCCATTCGCAAGTCGCTGAAGATAGACAATAATCGATTGCTCGCCCATGCGGTACGACTCGTTCATGATGGATAACCTCCTTGGGCGGAACAATGGTTTGTATCATATCCCCAATTCGGTTTGAATTGGGGATATAAGTTAGCTAATGGAGACAAATGCCCCTTC
This sequence comes from uncultured Collinsella sp., assembly GCA_902494085.1. Lineage (GTDB taxonomy): Bacteria > Actinomycetota > Coriobacteriia > Coriobacteriales > Coriobacteriaceae > Collinsella. Next base: position 12,345 of record CABURU010000004.1, on the reverse strand, counting down.
GACGGTGGCGTTTTGCGCGCGAGCGAATCAGTTGTTATCGCCGCCATCGAGCAATGCCTCAAAATCCTTCGCCGGCATGGGGCGGTAGTAGAGGAAGCCCTGAGCGTAGCGGGCGCCCATTTGTCGTAGCATGTTCGCCTGCTCATCTGTCTCGACGCCTTCGACCACGACGGGCAGATGGAGCGACTGCGCCATTTCGAGCATCGATGAAATGATTTGCGTGCTGCGGCCTTGATCACGGTCGGTGGGCACAAAGGTGCGGTCGAGCTTGATGACGTCGACGTTGACGTTCTTGAGCATCGCGAGCGTGGACTGGCCGGTGCCAAAATCGTCCATATAGGTCGAGAAGCCGCGGGTGTGCAGGTCGGCCGTCAGTTTGTCCACGGCCTCGGACTCTCCCGTATAAGCCGTCTCAGTGATCTCGATACGCATGAGCTCGGGCGGTAGGTTGTATTGGGCGGCAAGCGCCCCCATATGCTCGGCCACATCGCAGGCAAGGATATCCACGCGCGACACATTAAGCGAAACCGGAACCACACGAAGTCCTCGATTGATGCGTTCGCGCAGCCACGAGGCGACACCCTGCCAAATGTACTTGTCGAGCGTCACCACAAAGCCGCTTTCCTCGAGTGCGGGGATAAACGTTGCGGGCGAAATGAGAGAACCGTCCTTGTCAATCCAGCGCGTGAGTGCCTCGGCGCCAATGATCTCGCCGGTTTCCATGTCGACCTGGGGCTGCAGGTAGTACGTGATGCGGCCGTTTGAGAGCGCATACTGGAACTCGGTTAGCGTGTGGTGGAACGCAACCTCATGCTCATATTCCTCGGGGCGGAAAACGGCAATGCGCTCCTTAAAGTCGTTTTTGGCGCGTCGATTGGTAAACATGGCCTTGGCCTGCGCATCGATGGTGATTTCCTCATTGGAGTCGATGGGGTAAACGCCCATGGACGGCCAGAAGCCTACGCCATCATCATGTCTGGCTACGGCCTCGCGAACGCGGTTGTAGATTTGATGGACGGTGATGTGCTTAAAAGGGATGAGTACGCAAAAGTCATCTTGGCCCCAGTACCCTGCGACGCCCATATCGGCATTCTCGATGTCCTTGAGGACCGTGCCCACATCGGCGAGTACGCGGTCGCCCTCGGCCTGGCCGTGCCATTCATTAAACAGGCGCATGTGGCCCATGTCGACCGTGGCGATGCACCAGGTGCCGTCGCGCCTTGCCTCGAGAAATGCGTTGGCGCGCCGCATAAACTCGCTGGGTCGATAGAGGCCCGTGAGCATATCGATGCGTTCGGCGATTGCGCTTTTGCGTTCGACCTCGGGTATAGGGAGGCTGTCGTTGGGGACAAGCCCGCCAGCTGTGCGAAGGCGACGATCGAGTTCGCCCAAAACAGTCGATGCTTGGGAGTCCAGGCGTTCGTAAAAGGTTGGGACGACAAGACAGACGGGAGCAATGGTGTCGCCTGCGATTTGCACAGGAGCGAAAACGGCCTCTTTAAGGTGGCGGGTCAGTTGCTCGAATGCCTCGTGGTCCAAATCGTTGCTGAGCACGACAAACTGGACGCTTCGTGAACGGTAGACCCGGCTCCTGCCGCGGGTGATCGACAGCATGCGGCCCGCGTATTCGGCAAGCATGTTGTCGACAGCCTCGGCCCCGTAGAGCTCGTTGAGCTTTGTCGTGCCACGAACGCGCACCGCTATAAGCCCTGTCTTGCAACGGTCGAGGCGGCAGGTATCGATGGCATTGACCAGCATGCGCTGCGTTCCGAGGCCTGTGGCGGCGTCGACGGTTTCGGCAAGTGAGTGGTTGACGAGCTCGCCGACATAGAGCGAGGGGACATTTCCGTCGCCGTCGATACGAAACCCGCGAGCACGGCAAAGGACGTAGTCGCCGACGGCGTTGCGCACACGATACTGCATGACGCGACGGTGCTTGGTACCGTTGTAGACTTGGTCGATGTCGTTGACGAAGGCCTCAAGGTCGTCGGGATGGACGCGCGTTTTCCAGTAATCGCGACAGTTGTCTATGTGCTCTGAGGTAAGGCCAAGATCGCGCAAGGCACCTTGTGACCAAAGGGTGCGATGTTTGTACAAGTTCTCGATAAAGAAATAACGACCTTCGTTGAGCATCGAAAAGGCGTCGAAAATACGATCGCTTATTTCGAAGTCGTCGGCGTGGACTTGCGTGATATTACGTCGATCGAGGTGCACGGCATGACGTAGCTTGTAGTCGTACATGCGATGGTCGGCATCGAGTGTCATACGGTTGGTGGCTTCGCCCAGGGCGGGGTCGGCATGCGACACTCCATAGCTAAACGAGTGGGGCATCTCGGAATCGTTGTTTTTGAGCAGGATCGTTCGGCAGTGTTCCAGACGTTCGGCGAGGTCGTCCTCGGTTGCAATCGTAGACAGGATGGCAAACTCGTCGCCGCCTATGCGAAACGCCGCCTCGTCCACTTTCATATACAGCTTGAGATAGAGGCTTACCTGCAAGATATAGCGGTTGCCCTCGTCATGCCCAAAGACGTCGTTGCAGTGCTTGAGATTGTCGATATCGATGAACGCCATGGTAACGGGGGTGTCCTGCTCCCAGAGCTCCTCGAGGGAACGGGCAAAGCCGCCACGGTTGCCAAGCCCGGTAAGCTGGTCGGTAAAGGCGGTCCTAATCAGATCATCCTGACGCTCGAGAAGGTCACGGACGGTCTTTTCGAGCGTTTCGGTGTAATTGCTGACAGTATCCATGTCGTAAGCGGCTTTCTGAGGTCGGGCGGATTGCGTCGGGCGAGCTCGTTGTGCACACGCGTTGTTGTTTGGCGCTTTGCGTGTATCCAGGCCCCCGCCTTGCTGCGTTGTTGGATTAATTTACCGGCTAATGTTCGCTGTTGATAACTGCTGAGTAGTATAAACAACAGTGCAGAATTATATATGGGTGCACATGCTGTGGGCGGCTATTATTCGACAGGCGGTAGCGCGACGACGCGATGTTCGATGAAAATGCGACTGAGACGATATATGTTGACGGGTATACTTGTTCCGTTTAAATTTGCGGGGACGGAGATGGTCGCATGGCACAGCCAAATATGACGCGCACGGTGGGGCTTGCGCTCGAGGGAGGCGGCTACCGCGGTATGTATACGGCGGGCGTGCTCGACGTTTGGATGGAGCACGGTTTGACCTGCGACCATATGGTGGGTGTCTCGGCGGGCGCGGCGTTTGGCTACAACTTTAAATCGCGCCAGATCGGCCGCGCCATTCGCTACAACAAGGCCTATTGTGCCGACAAGCGCTATGCGGGCGTGGCAAGTTGGTTGCGAACCGGCGACATGTTCAATGCCGATTTTGCCTATTACGAGGTGCCTATCGAGCGCGATCCCATCGACCTGGAGACATATCGCGTCTGCCCCATGCGATTTACGTGCGTGTGTACCGATATCGAGACGGGCAAGGCCGTCTATCACGACCTGCCCTATGGCGATGAGCGCGATATCGAGTGGATCCGGGCGTCGTCGGCAATTCCCGTGGCGACGCGTCCCGTTGCTATTGACGGGCATAAGTATCTGGATGGTGGCGTGGCTGATTCTATTCCCAGCGCATGGCTATTTGCGCAGGGGTATGACCGCAATATCGTGGTACTCACGCAGCCGGCGGGCTTTGTGAAGCAGCCCAACAGCGTGATGCCCATGCTGCGGCGCGTGTTCCGTCACTATCCGGAGTTTGTCGCAGCGCTTGAGCATCGGCATGAGGTCTACAATGCCACGCTCGATGACCTGGCACGTCGCGAGGCTGCCGGCGAAATCTTTGTGGTGCGTCCGAGCGAATCGGTGAAGGTGCCGTCGCTGTGTCGCGAGCCCGATGAACTTGAGCGCATCTACCAGATTGGTCGCCGCGATGCGGAGGCGACCTTGCCGGCGTTGGAAGCGTATCTGGCGGGGTAAGGGTCGCATGCGGAAAGCGCATCCCGGAATGGAGATCCAAACTGGGATGCGCTTTCCATTGCTGAAGATATGAGACTGCGAATCAGCTGCTCGGCTTATGCCTATGCCTGCTGCCAGGTGTCGACAAGCTCCTTGGCCGCGGCGTAGGGGTCGTCGGCACTGCAGACGGCGCTCACCACAAAGAAGCCATCGACGCCGGTGGCTTTGAGCTGCGGCAGGTCGGCCGTCTTGACGCCGCCGCCCACCACGATGGGCACGGGGCTTGCCGCGTGGAGTGCGGCCAGGTCCTCAAAGCTCTTGGTGATGATAGAGCCGTCGGCCGCGCGTCCGCAGTCGCGCTTGGTCTCGGTCTCGTGGAGTGGACCGATGCCCAGGTAGTCGACTAGGCTCATGTCGGCGGTCTTGACGTACTCGAGCATCTCCTCGCAACGGGCCGAAAGGCCCACGATGGCGTCGGGGCCCAGCAACTTGCGACAGACCTCGACGGGAATATCGCTTTGGCCCACGTGCACGCCGTCGACAGCAATACCCTGCTCGCGTGCGGCAAGCACACAGTCCAGACGGTCGTCGATCAGCAAGGCGACCTGACCGGTCTTGCCGGCCTGAGCGATTGCCTGCGCGGCGTCGCCGGTCAGCGCAATGATCTCGCGGGCGCTTGCCACCTTGGAGCGCACCTGGATGCAGGTAAAGCCGGCGTCGAGCGCCTGGGCCACCACATCGCCCACGGGGCGCCCGAGCGTGTTTTCGGGGCCGAGTACCAGATAGGCCGAGATATCAAGGTTGTCGCGGATGCTCATCGTGCTTCCTCCTGCTTCTTGATCTGTGCTTCCATGCGCTCGAGCTTGCCGGTCATGGTGTCGGTAAATCCGGGTCGAATATCGGCTTTGAGCACGACTTCGGTGCGGATGCCCTTGCTCGCCAACACAAAGGTTGCGTCGCGCACGACCTGCATGACCTCGTCCCAGTCGCCCTCGATTTCGGTGAACATCGAGGTGGTGCGGTTGGGAAGGCCGCTCTCGCGAATGACGCGCACGACCTCGGCGACCTCGGCGGATAGCTCATCGCCGGTGCCGCATGGGGCGATGGCCACAGCGACGAGCGTGTTCATGCCGGCATTGGTTGCGGGCTCGGACATGGCTTATGCCTCCTCGAGCTCGAGTCGGTTATCGGCGATGTCCTGGGCGCTCGCGCGGTAGAGTTCGTCGATAAAGGCGACCTTAAAGCTTGCCGGGGCGTCGGCGACAGCGGCGGCACGCGTGCCGGCCACGTTGTAGACGGCGGTGCCGCAGACGGCTGCCGTAAACGGATCGGCGGCGCAGGCATACACAGCCAGCACGCCGCCCTGCGAGCAGCCGCAACCGGTGATCTTGGACATGAGCGGGCTGCCGCCGTGGGACTTGGCCACCGTCGTGCCGTCGGTAATCAGGTCGACTTCGCCCGAGACCACTACGGCGCCGCCGGTGTAGCGGGCGAGCGCCACGGCGGCGTCGCGGGCAGCGTCTACCGTGTCGGTGGTATCGACACCGCGCACGCGGCTCAGATCGGCCGCCTCGCCCTCAAGACCCCACAGGCCGGCGAGTGCGATGATCTCGGAGGCGTTGCCGCGTACGATGGCGGGCTTGTACTGCTTGAGCTCGTTTACCAGCTGGGTGCGCAGGCTACCGATGCCCAGACCCACCGGATCGAGCACCCAGGGCTTGCCGGCGTCATGTGCCGCCTTGGCCGCGCGGGGAATCGTCTGCTCGTAGATGGGGAAGAGCGTGCCCATGTTGAGATAGATGGCGCCGCCGCCGGCAACGAGCGCCTCGCCCTCGTCGGGCAGATAGACCATGGCGGCCGAACCGCCCACGGCGAGCTGCGCATTGGCGACAAAGTCGATCGTCACCGTGTTGGTGATGGAGCCGGCCATCGGATTGGTAGCGCGAATCTCCTCCACGGCCTTGACCATATGTTGCTTAAGCTGTTCCGAATCAATCACTGCACATGCCTCCTTGGCATAGAAAAGGGGCGCTGTGCATAGACAGCGCCCCTGTAAAGGCGGCATGCTCCCTACGCCAGCATTAACTGACAGGTTCAAAGGATTGGGCCCCATGCCCTCTCAGCCTTGTGGTTTGCACCGCCGGCACTCCCGCATCGAATCTGTTGTTCCCTATACTAGCGCACCTGCCAAAAAGGGACAGGTTTATTTTGGCAGGTCGTTACAATAGGTAGGACCGATACGAATGGGGGCCTTATGATTAAACTTGTGCTGACCGATATGGACGATACACTGATTCCAGCCGGGCATGACGGCGCCAGCGACTACGCCATTGAGGGTATTCATGCCATGCAGGCGGCGGGTCTGCACTTTGGGCCGGTTTCGGGTCGTCAGCCGTCCGCGATGGGCTGGATGTTCAAAAACCGTTCCGAGTGTTTTTCGACCGGTGCGTTCTGTAACGGCCAGGTGATGTTTGTCGACGGCGAAGTAGTCGCCTCGCGCGCAATCGACAACGATGCTCTGATGCGTTTGGCCGACTATCTGGAGCAAGAGACCGACGATACATTTCTAAAAGTCTACAGCCTGGGCGATGACTTTTGGGGCAACGATGCCTATTGCGTGACGAGCAATCCCGAGCGTGTGCGTCGCGCTATGGAGTCGGGCGGCAATGCGTGGCTCAAAGGCGAAGAGGCCCCGTGCCGTCCCGTCGTCGATGACGCGTCGGTGTTTAAGGCGAATATCTGGAGTGCCCGTTCGCGTGAGGAGCTCGCGGAGCTACGCGAGCGCGTTGCCGCTGAGGTGCCGGAACTCTCGCTCGTGTTTCCCAACAACCGAGTGCGCCTGTTCGACATCCTTCCGGATGGTTGGGACAAGGGCTGCGCTGCGCTGGAGCTGGCGCGCGCCTTGGGCCTGACGCCCGACGAGGTGGCCGTATTCGGCGATTCCGATAACGATCTGCCCATGATCGATGCCGTTCCCAACTCCGTTGCAGTCGCCAATGCCAATGAGGCCGTCACGGCTGCCGCGCGCTGGCATATCGGCGCCGCGGCAGATGATGCGGTCGCCGGGGCTCTGCATCAGATTGCCGCCTGCGCCGCGACGGGGGAGATGCCGCCGTTTATGCGTCAGGAGGGTGCAGCCGACGCGAATTTCGCGAACAGCTAAGGAGACAGCCATGAAGCTCCAGCAGCTCAGATATGTCGTCAAAGTTGCCGAATGCGGCAGCATTACCGAGGCCTCGCGCCGTCTCTTTGTGTCGCAGCCTTCGATTACCGCGTCGATTCGCGATCTCGAAAACGAGATGGGCGTGCACATCTTTGAGCGCACCAACAAGGGCGTCATTGTGTCCGAGGAAGGCGAGACCTTCTTGGGCTATGCGCGCCAGGTACTCGACCAGGCCGACCTGCTCGAGGGCAAGTACAAGGGCGCATCCGAGCAGGTGCCGCACTTTAGTGTGAGCTGCCAGCATTATTCCTTTGCCGTCAACGCGTTTGTCGACGTGATCCGCGAGTTCGATGCCGCGCGTTACGACTTTACCCTGCGCGAGGAGCAGACTCACGAGATTATCGAGGATGTCGCGCATATGAAAAGCGAACTGGGCATCCTGTACTTATCCGAGCATAACCGCGAGGTCATCGAGCGCATGCTGGTGGCCAACGAGCTCGTGTTCGAAGGGCTCTTCTGCGCCGCGCCGCATGTCTTCGTGTGCGCCGACCATCCGCTGGCGGGTCGCTCGAGTGTGACGCTCGAGGACTTGGAAGACTACCCGTTCCTGTCCTACGAGCAGGGCAGCTACAACTCGTTTTATTATTCCGAGGAGCTGACCTCGACCTTTGAGCGTCGCAAGAATATCCGCGTGCGTGACCGTGCGACGTTGTTCAATTTGGCCATGGGACTCAACGGCTACACGGTATGCTCGGGCGTGATCAGCCACGAGCTCAACGGCCCCGGCATTATCTCGATTCCGCTCGACGTGGACGAGTACATGGAGATTGGCATCATCACGCGCAAGAACACGACGCTCACGCGCTACGGTCGGGCCTATATCGACGCGATTCGTCAGCATATCTAGGCTGCTGTGCTCCGCACGGTTCAAGTCTCTTTATGACAGTCCAGACTGATATAGGAAGCATCTATATCAAACTGTTATAAACGTATATTTTACGATGGTCATATGAGCGCTCATACTCTGTCCCAGTAAAGCAACCAATGCAAAGGGAGATATCTATGAGCACTTCGATTCAACCGAACGCGCCGTTTCGCGCCGATATTGTCGGCAGCTTTCTTCGTCCGCAGGCTGTAAAGGACGCCCGTGCCGCCTATGTCGCGGGTAAACTCGACGCTTCCGGCCTTAAGGCCGTCGAGGACGATGCCATTCGCGATTTGGTGGCAAAGCAGAAGGCCGCCGGCCTGCAGGTCATCACCGATGGTGAGTTTCGCCGCAGCTACTGGCACCTCGATTTTATGTGGGGCCTTAACGGCATTGAACGCCGTACCTCGCGTACGGGTTATATGTTCCACGACGAGGAGACCACAGCCGACACCGCCGTGGTAACCGGCCCCATTAGCGGCGAGAACCATCCGTTCGTCGAGCACTTTAAATTTGTCAAGGCGCTCGAGGGGGAGGGCCAGGTCGCGCGGCAAACCATTCCGGCGCCGATCCAGACGTTCTCCGAAGTCACGCTCGACCGCTGCGACGGCCAACAGGAGAGCCTGCGCGCTGTCTATAAGACCGATGAGGAACTTGCCGACGCCATCGCAGCCGCTTATCGCACGGTGATTGCCGACCTGTACGCAGCAGGCTGCCGCAACATCCAGTTTGACGACTGCACCTGGGGCATCTACTGCGATACCGATTTTGTCGCCAAAACCGGCATGAGCCCGGTCGACCTGCAAAAGGTAAGCGAGCTGGGCGTGGCGCTCAACAACGCCGCCATCGAGGGCAAGCCCGACGACCTGGTCATTAACACGCACGTGTGCCGTGGTAACTACCATTCTACCTATGCCTTCGAGGGCGGCTACGACCCCATTGCGCCGTACCTGTTCGCAAACGAGGATGTCGACGCATTTTACCTGGAGTTCGATACGCCGCGCGCCGGCGGTTTTGAGCCGCTCAAGTACGTTGCCCCGGGCAAGAAGGTCGTGCTGGGCTTGGTAACCACTAAGGCGGCAGAGCTCGAGAACGAGGATGTTATCGTCGAGCGCATCCGCGAAGCCGCAAAGTGCGTGCCGCTCGAGAACCTGTACCTGTCGCCCCAGTGCGGCTTTGCCAGCTGCGAGATTGGCAACAAGCTGACCGAGGACGAGCAATGGGCAAAGATCGCGCTGGTCAAGCGCATTGCCGAGCGCGTTTGGAAATAGCGCTAGCGTTTGCAGGTGGCGGCGCGTGCGAGACGTGGCGTATCGCGTACAATGGTTCGGATCGTATCGTTCGGGCAGGTTATCCGCTATGCCCGAGCGCCCTTCCATTCGAAAGGACATCCATGTCCCAGTCTTCGACGCCCGCCGTCACCGATGCCATCTACGATGCATCGTCGCTCGGCCGCCCGCGCATGTTTGTGTTGGGTTTGCAACACATGTTTGCGATGTTCGGAGCCACGGTGCTCGTGCCCGTGCTCACCGGCCTTTCCGTTTCGACGACGCTTTTGTTTGCCGGCTTGGGCACGCTGCTGTTCCACTTCCTGTCGCGCGGTAAGGTCCCCGCATTCTTGGGTTCATCGTTTGCCTTTATCGCAGGTTATGCTGCCGTTGCGCCGAACGGCGAGGCCGAACTATTGCCTTACGCTTGCCTGGGCGTTGCCTGCGCCGGTCTACTCTATCCGGTACTTGCGGCGCTCTTCCGCGCGTTTGGCGCCAAGCGCGTCATGCGCTTCTTTCCGCCGGTAGTGACGGGCCCCATCGTCATTTCCATCGGCTTGATTCTGGCAAGCTCCGCCATTGCCAACTGCCAGACCAATTGGTTCGTCGCCGTTATCGCCGTGGCAGTGATCGTCATCTGCAACATCTGGGGCCGCGGCATGGTCAAGATCGTGCCAATTCTGCTGGGCGTCGTAGTGAGCTATGCCGTTGCGGCCGCGTTGGGTGAGGTTGATTTTTCGGGCGTTGCCACCGCTCCGTGGGTCGGTCTGCCCGTTGTGTGGGGCAACACCGTGTTTGCACTCTTTGGGCCGCAGTTCGATAGCGGCCTTGCCACGACCGCCATCATCACCATCATGCCGCTGGCCTTCGCGACCATGATCGAGCATATCGGTGATATCTCCGCTATTGGCTCCACCTGCGAGCGCAACTACATTGCCGACCCCGGCCTGCATCGCACGCTGCTCGGCGATGGTCTTGCCACGATTCTGGCTTCGCTCTTTGGCGCTCCGGCCAACACTACGTATGGCGAGAACACCGGTGTCCTTGCTCTGACGCGTGTGTTCGACCCGCGCGTGATTCGCATTGCCGCGTGCTGCGCCATCGTGCTTTCGTTCTGCCCTAAGTTTGCCGCGGTCATTGCGGCCATGCCGGCGTGTGTAATCGGCGGCGTATCGCTCGTGCTCTATGGCATGATCAGTGCGGTGGGCGTTCGCAACCTCATCGAGAACCAGGTCGATTTCCAGAACAACCGCAACGTTCTGGTGGCCGCTCTGGTGCTTGTGCTTTCGCTCGGCATTGCGTACAGCACCGCCGGCGCCATCGTGCTGGAGCTGGGCGACGTGACCATTTCGCTCTCGGGCCTCGCCGTGGGCTCGCTGGTGGGTATCGTGCTCAACGCGATTCTGCCGGGTAACGACTTTGAGTTTGATGTCTCCGAGCTTGAGGAGGCTGCTGAGTAGCAGCTGCGTTCAGCTAAAACAAAAAAATGGCGCCCATGCGTACGCGCGAGCGCCATTTTTAATGCGTCAATATCCAGTGGATGCCATGTGCCATGCGCAGGTCGGTCTGGGCAAAGTGATTGCCGGGGTTGAGTTCCAGCGTTGTTGGAATGCCGCGCTCGACGAGCAACGCTTCCATCGCGCGTGTGTCGTCGAGTACATGCCGCATCATGCGGTTGGGCGTCTTGGCTTCCTTTTTGCCGAGTGACAGGTAGACGGCGTCGGGCGTAACTGCCATCGCGTACTCGTGCGCATAGTCGATAAAGCCAGGAAACCACAGGGATCCCGATGCGCTTGCGACGCGGTCAAAGGCATCGGTCTGCCAGGGGGCCCAAAGCGAAAAGAGGCCCGCTAGCGAATAACCGGCAATGCCGCGCCGGGTGGGCGGCTGAGGAAGCGACGACTCGACCTGGGGGATTATCTGATCCAGCAGCTCATCAAGAAAACCGGCAGCTTGGCCGCCGAAAGGCTCGGCATCGCGTACGGTCCCGTCGCATGCCCAGGGGCTCAGCTCGCGATTCCAATCGAGCCCGCCAATGGCGACAAGGGTGAACGGCGGACAGCCGAGCTCTCGGCAGCGGTCATAAACATCGCTACCGTCGCCCATGACCACGGGGAGGTAAATGACAGGTGCGCTTTCCGTATGATTCGAATAAACGGTTATCTGCTTTTGATGCGCTTCCATGACGGGCTTCTCTCAGTGTTGTGATATCGGCAGCCCCAATTGTCGCACGCCAGCGTATGCCGGTTGGGCTAGACCAAAGACAATCTCGTGCATCCCCTGCGGACGCATATGGAAAACGCCACCGCCGGAGGGGAGCTCGGCGGTGGCGTTGTTAAACGGTGCTGGGGCTCGGGGCCTTCGCGGGAGCTGCCATGTGCGCAGAGGCGTCTAAGAACGCTTACGGCTCGCCATGGTGCCTGCGGCGATAGCGGCTGTTCCCGCAAGGACGGTTGCCACGATGGCCGCACCCGAGGTGTCGCCGGTTGCCGCGAGCACGCCGGTAGTCTTGGCTTTCGTGGTTGAAGCCGCAACGGCCTTGGTCGGCTTTGAGCCCTCAGGCTTGGGGTTCTGCTTGGACTCCGCGGGCTTGCTTTCTGCGGGCTTGGTCTCGTCGGGCTTGGGGTCTTCCGGCTTGGCTACCTCGGGAGGTGCGATGGTCGTACTTTTGGCGACTGCTTTGATATAGAGGGAGTCGACCGTGGCGTCGCCCGTGCCGATGGCTTGGCCTGCCTCGTAGATGCCGTCACGGAGCTTGCGATAGTCAATGACCTTGCCGCCTTCGGGCGTCTGGATGGCGGCGTTCTCAATCTTGATGGTGCCGATTGTCTTGCCGTCAGCGCTCATGGCGCGGGCAAAGATTGCCGCTGTATCTCCTTCGGCCGTTACCTTGCTGCGGATGATCGAGATGACTGCGGGTGTGACGCCCTCGCTGGTCTGGGCGATGATGCCGATGTTCTCGCCTTGGGGTTCGCGCCTCGTCTCGCCATCTTGGTTTTCGCTCATATGACCCAATCCGCTGTCAAGAGCCACAATGGCCCCGCCGACCGCTTGCAATCGGTCGGCGGGGCC